>NZ_JAQFVG010000311.1:89459-268680 GCF_029439455.1 Caballeronia sp. BR00000012568055
GCGCGAACAACGCGTCGATGTCTTCCTCCGAGAACTTCGCGATCTCGCCGGCATCTTCCGACAAGATCCCGGCTGCCAGCGCCGCCTTGCGCGCCTGCATCTCCAGAATCTTCTCTTCGATACTTCCCGCCGCGATCAGCTTGTAGACGAACACCGGCTTGTCCTGCCCGATCCGATGCGCCCGATCCGTCGCCTGATTTTCCGCAGCGGGATTCCACCACGGATCGTAGTGAATGACGGTATCGGCGGCGGTGAGATTCAGGCCGACGCCGCCCGCCTTCAGGCTGATGAGAAACACCGGCACTTCACCGGCCTGAAACTGCGTGACGGGCGTTTTGCGATCCGTCGTGTCGCCGGTCAAGGTCACGTAAGGCAGACCGGCTGTATCCAGCGCGTCGGCGATGATCGCCAGCATGCCCGCGAACTGTGAAAACACCAGCACGCGCCGGCCTTCGTCGATCAGTTCCGGCAGCATATTCAGCAGCAATTCCAGCTTGGCTGAAGGCGCGTTCGGCTTAGCGCTCGGGTTATCCGCCAGCTTCACGAGCGATGGATCGCAGCAGACCTGACGCAGCTTCAACAGCGCATCGAGCATCACAATATGGCTGCGCGCGAAGCCTTGTTCCGCGATGGCGTCGCGCACCTTCTGCTGCATCGACGCGCGCACGCTTTCGTACAGATCGCGCTGCGCGCCTTCGAGTTCGACGCTTCGGATCACCGTGGTCTTCGGCGGCAATTCGCGCGCGACATCGTCCTTCCGGCGGCGCAGCACGAACGGGCGGATACGGCGCGCGAGCAGATCGCGGCGCGTGGTATCGCCGAGTTTTTCGATCGGCTTGCGCCAGCGGCTCGCGAAGTCCTTTTGCGAGCCGAGAAAGCCCGGCAGCAGAAAGTCGAACTGCGACCAGAGTTCGCCGAGATGATTCTCCAGCGGCGTGCCCGTCAGACATAGCCGATGCCGCGCGCGCAACGTCCGAATGCTCGCCGCCGCCTTCGACGACGCGTTCTTCACGTATTGCGCTTCATCGAGAATCAGCAGGTGATAGTCGTGCTGCGCGAGCGTTTCGTGATCGCGCCACAGCAGCGGATACGTCGTGACGATGAGATCGTGCTCCGCAATCAGCGCAAAGCGTTCGTGACGCGACGGACCATGAAGATCGAGCAGTTTAAGTTCCGGCGCGAAACGCTGCGCTTCTTCCTGCCAGTTATGCACGAGCGACGTGGGCACGACGATCAGCGCCGGACGATCCAGCCGTCCCGCTTCCTTTTCGACCAGAATATGCGCGAGCGTCTGCACGGTTTTGCCGAGACCCATATCGTCGGCGAGCACGCCGGCGAGGTCGTGTTCGCGCAGGAACTGCATCCAGTTCAGGCCGTCGCGCTGATAGTCGCGCAATGTGGCTTGCAGCGTCTTCGGCGCATCGACCGGCGTCGGCGCGCTGATGCCGCGCAGCCGCCGCGCCAGATCGATCAGCGGCTGATCGCCGTGGAATTCCCAGCGCAGGCTTTCGTTGTGTTCGCTGCGTTCGGTAAGCCGCGCGGCGTCCAGCGCGGAAAGCTGCAAGGGCTCGGCTTTGCGCGCATCGAACAGATCGATCAGCGTGCGCACCACGGGCTTGAGGCGTTTGGCGAGAAACACAAGGCGCTTGCCGTTCTCGCCGCGAAATTCGAGCGATTCGTCATCGTCGATCGTGTCGATGCCGCCGTTCAGCCAGCGCGGATCGCGTTGGAACAGCAGGGTCAGCAGCGGCTCCAGCCGGAACGATTGCGCCTCGACGGTGAAGCCGAGTTCGAGATCGAACCAGCCTTTATCGTTCGCGCGCGCGACGCCATCGATTGCTTCGACGGCGACGGTATCGAAACGCGAGTTGCCGGCAATATCGATTCGCCAGCCGCGCGCCGCCAATTCGGGAAGCATGTGTTCGAGGAAGTCCGGCCATATTTCCGGGTCGGAACTGAAGAACGCGCCCCGGAATTCGGGATTCGTGCGTTCGGCGGCCGATCTTGCGAACGTGTCCAGTCCCGCCCGCTCCAGTTCTTCGATGCACGTTAGTTCAAAGTCCGCGCGGCGTTTGACGTGCAGCATGCCTTCAGGCGTTTGTACCGGCGCGTCGGCGCTCGTCGCCACGACCAGCACGCCGTCGTAATCGAAGACGAGGCGGGCGACATCCAGTTCGACGGCGCGCGCATTCAGGCGGCGCGGCGCACCGAGTTCGAGGGTATCGAGTACGAGCACCGGCTTGGGCGTCGCGTCGATAATCTGCACGTCGGCGTTATCGATTGGCGGCGCGGGCAGTGAAGGTGCGAATTCAGCGAGCGAGGCGCGCACAACGGCGGCTTCATTGGGTGAGAGCGGCGGCATTTCCAGATAGCTTGAGATGAGTTCGTCGGGAACGGGCGCGTCGATGCGCCCGGTTTCGTTGGTGAACATATCGACATACCACAGGGGTTCGGTCGGCAGAATGGCGTGCGATGGCGGCTCCGTTTCCAGTACCGGAAAGACCATGTCGTCGCCGACGATCGCCCATTCGATCGCGCCAGGACGGTTCGCGGCTTCGTGCAAGGGATGATCGAAATGCGGCGAACGTGGTTCGGGCGCGTAGTAGAGGCGGCCGGTGGCGAGCAACATCGCCCAGAGCGACGCGCCTTTTTTGCCCTCCAGAAGAAAACCGCCGCCCACCGGACTGCGCATGTTTCGCAGGCCGCGAAGGATCGCGTCATCGTCACGCGTGATGAACTTCGCCGGGTTGTTCATCACGTTGAAATTCGGCTGGTAGCGGTCGATTGCAGCGATCGCGCCGTCCTTGTTGAGTCGCACCTTGAAGATATGCAATTCGAAAAGCGACATCTCGGAAGGCACGACCGTGAGCGCATAAAGCAGACGATGGATCACACTGCTCGCAGTCTTCGCGTCTCGCGCATGCGTCTGCTGCACGTTCGCGCGAAACCGCCTCAGCCATTGCTCGATTTCCAGCCGCACGCCGCTGTGCGCCGCGCGCGCTTCATAATCCAGATACGCCAGCAGCACAGCGGCGACATGCTTGCATTGATAGCCGACCGGACAGCTGCATGAACCGTATACCGGTGTTCTGCCCAGAGAGATTTCAACGCGATACGGCTCGGGCTGTGTGCCGTTCACATCGGCGTACAGAAGGGAGTCGTACAGCCTGAAATTCGATACCGCGCCGACATAGCCGAGCGCGCGTTCGAAGGTTTTGCCGCCGACCCATTGAGCGATGTGCTCACGGGTGAAGCTGATGGGTTTCAATGCAGAACTCATTCTTTGTCGGCGCTTCTCGACCAACGCTCGCGCTGTTCGAGAAACTCCAGCAACTTCCTCAACGCGTGCGCCGCCGCCTGCGTGCGGACCTGCTCACGGTCGCCTTTGAAGTGCGTCGTTTCGACGGACGTGCTCAACCGATTGCTCCACGCGAAGCACACGGTTCCGACCGGCTTCGCTTCACTGCCGCCCGCCGGTCCCGCGACACCCGTAATCGACACCGACACTTGCGCGCGGCTGTTGCGCAGCGCGCCTTCGGCCATCGCTTTTGCGACGGGTTCGCTGACCGCGCCGTGCTGCTCGATCATCGCGGCGGGCACGCCGATCATCTCGGTCTTCGCCAGATTCGAATACGTGACGAAGCCGCGTTCGAACCACGCGCTGCTGCCGGAAATATCGGTGATCGCGGCCGCGACCATGCCGCCCGTGCACGATTCGGCGGTGGCGAGCATCAGCCGGTCGGCGTGCAGCTTGTTGCCCACTTTGATCGCAAGTTGATGGACGACGGTATCGGTCGGCATGGTTTTTCTCGATGGATAGTCGATGGTCAGATGGTCATGCGCCACAGCGCGATCACGAGCAGCGAGAAAAATGCCGCGACGAGATCATCGAACATGATGCCGAAGCCGCCTTTCAAACGGCGGTCGAAATAGCGGATGGGCGGCGGTTTCACCATATCGAAGAAACGGAACACGATGAACGCCCACAGTTGCCCGGTGAACGTGGCGGGCGTGACCAATAGCAGCACCAGCCAGAACGCCACGATTTCATCCCACACGATCGCCGATGGATCGTCCACGCCCATTTTCTTCGCGGTGTAATCCGTGATCCAGATTCCGGCGATGAAACCGACCGCGATCAGCGCGCCCCATTCCGCCACCGTCAAATGCGGATTCAGCACGACGAACGACAGCCAGCCGAATAACGTACCGATGGTTCCCGGCACGACAGGCGACAGCCCACTGCCGAATCCCAGCGAAACGATATGCAGCGGATGGTCGAGCATGAAGCGCGCGGTCGCGCGGCGCGGCTTGCGGCCCGGTGGAGGGGAATTGCCCGTGAGAGCGGGGTCAGTCTGCATGAAAGTGATCGAAGCCTTGCAACGTCAGGGAAAGCGGCGCGCCGTTTTTATCGCGCCAGGCGATGGACGGCGCGTCTGTCCCTTTGATTGTACCGATGCGCGTAACCGGCACGCCCACGCGCGCGGCAATCTCCGCGAGCGTGTCGCGTGCGGAAACGGGCGCGGTGAAGCAGAGTTCGTAATCGTCGCCACCGGCGAGCGTGCATTGGCGGCGCGCAGCTTCCGGCAGCGTGCACAGCGATGCGGAACACGGCACGGCGTCTGCATCGACGATGGCGGTGACGTTCGAGCGGCGCAGGATGTGCATGAGATCGCCTGCTAATCCATCGGAGATATCGAGCGCCGCGTGCGCGACGCCGCGCAGCGCCTGACCAAGCGCGACGCGCGGTTCCGGGCGTTCCAACGCGCGTTTCCAGTTCGATGCGCTCGCTTCGTCGGGCGCTTGCCACTCGCCGCGAATCGCGCCGAGCCCCGCGCGGGCATCGCCGAGTGTGCCGGATACGTAGATGTCGTCGCCATCGCGTGCGGCATCGCGTCGCAGGGCTTCGCCCTGAGGCACATCGCCGAACACGGTGATGCAAATGTTCAGCGGTCCGCCCGTCGTATCGCCACCGACGAGCGCGCAATCGTGGCGCTGCGCGAGATCGAAGAGACCGTTGCTGAACGCTTCGAGCCACGCTTCGTCAGCGCGCGGCAGGGCGATCGCCAGCGTGAACGCGTGCGGCTTCGCGCCCATCGCGGCCAAATCCGACAAATTCACCGCGAGCGATTTGTGACCGAGCGCGTACGGATCGACATCGGGGAAAAAGTGGCGGCCTTCCACCAGCATGTCCGTCGATATGGCGAGCTGATGCCCGGCAGGCGGCGCAATCAGCGCGCAATCATCGCCGATACCGAGCGGCATCGCGGCTTCGTCCGTGTGGCGAGGCGAGGGCGCGGCGGCGCGGCGGGCGAAGAATCGGTCGATAAGTGAAAACTCGGAAAGCATCGTGGGTGTTGATAAGGATTGTTGCGCTGCAAGATGGAAAGCTGCGGCCCGGAAAAGCCCGCCCTGTATCCCAAAAAAGAAGTCTGACACGCTGTCAGCCTTGTTCCATCGGGCGATCAGGCGTTTTTCAGTCACGGCACTTGTAGCCTAAATGCGTGGAGCAGTGTCCGAAACCGCAACTGAATGGCGCTACAATGCGTCCGAAGTTCCATTCTAAATCCCGCTCTCTCTGCCCGCCTTATGACCACTCCCGCCGACGCGAACACCAAGCTGCGCGAAGCAGCGCTCGACTATCACGAATTTCCCACGCCGGGAAAAATCGCGATTGCTCCGACCAAGCAGATGATCAACCAGCGCGACCTTGCCCTCGCTTACTCGCCGGGCGTGGCCTTCGCGTGTGAAGCGATCGTCGAAGATCCGCTGAACGCGGCGCGTTTCACCGCGCGCAGCAATCTGGTGGGCGTCGTGTCGAACGGCACGGCGGTGTTGGGCCTGGGCAATATCGGGCCGCTCGCGTCGAAGCCGGTGATGGAAGGCAAGGCCGTGCTGTTCAAGAAGTTCGCGGGCATCGACGTGTTCGATATCGAGCTGAACGAAACCGACCCGCACAAGCTCGTCGACGTGATCGCAGCGCTGGAGCCGACTTTCGGCGGCATCAATCTGGAAGACATTAAAGCGCCGGATTGTTTCATCGTCGAACGGGAAGCGCGCAAGCGCATGAAGATTCCCGTTTTCCATGATGACCAGCACGGCACGGCCATCGTCGTGGCGGCGGCCGTCACCAATGGTCTGAAGGTGGTCGGCAAGAGCATCGGCGAAGTGAAGCTGGTGGCGTCCGGCGCGGGCGCGGCGGCGCTGGCCTGCCTGAACTTGCTCGTCGATCTCGGCATGAAGCGCGAGAACATTTTCGTGACCGATCTGGCCGGCGTGGTCTACAAGGGCCGTACCGAACTGATGGACCCGGACAAGGAACTGTTCGCCCGCGAAACCAGCGCGCGCACGCTCGCCGAAGTGATGGAAGGCGCGGACGTGTTCCTCGGTTTGTCGGCTGGCGGCGTGCTCAAGCAGGACATGGTCAAGCAGATGGCCGCGAAGCCGCTGATTCTCGCGCTCGCCAATCCGACGCCGGAGATTCTGCCGGAACTCGCGCTCGAAGTGCGTCCGGACGCGGTGCTGTCCACGGGCCGCACGGATTATCCGAATCAGGTCAACAACGTTCTCTGCTTCCCGTTCATCTTCCGCGGCGCGCTGGATGTCGGCGCGACGGTCATCACGAAGGAAATGGAAATCGCGGCGGTGAACGCGATTGCCGAACTCGCGCGTCAGGAACAAAGCGATATCGTCGCGACGGCGTACGGCATTCAGGATTTGTCGTTCGGTCCGGAATATCTGATTCCGAAGCCGTTCGATCCGCGTCTGATCGTCAAGATCGCGCCCGCCGTGGCCAAGGCCGCGATGGATTGCGGCGTGGCGACGCGTCCGATCGAAGATATGGATGCGTACACGCAGCACTTGCAGCAGTTCGTCTATCACAGCGGCACGACGATGAAGCCGATCTTCCAACTCGCGCGCGGCGTGGAGGCGGACAAGAAGCGCATCGTGTTTGCGGAAGGCGAAGAAGAGCGCGTGCTGCGCGCGGTGCAGATTGCCGTCGATGAAAAAATCGCCAAGCCGATTCTGATCGGCCGTCCGGCGGTCATCGCGCAACGTATTCAGAAATTCGGCCTGCGTCTGAACCCCGGCACGGATTTCACCGTCGTCGATACCGACCACGACGAGCGTTATCGCGATTTCTGGAAGACGTACGCGAAGATGATGGCGCGCAAGGGCCTCAGCGAGCAGATGGCCAAGCTGGAAATGCGCCGCCGCACCACGCTGATCGGCGCGATGCTGGTGGAAAAGGGCGAAGCCGACGGCATGATCTGCGGCACGGTGAGCACGACGCATCGGCATTTGCACTTTATCGATCAGGTGATCGGCAAGAAGGAAGGCGCGAAGGTGTATGCAGCGATGAACGCGCTGGTACTGCCGGGCCGCCAGATTTTCCTGGTCGATACGCACGTCAACGTCGATCCGACGCCCGAGCAGCTCGCGGAAATTACCATCATGGCGGCGGAAGAAGTGCGCCGCTTCGGTATCGAGCCGAAGATCGCGCTGCTGTCGCATTCGAACTTCGGCACGAGCAACGCGCCGACCGCGCAGAAGATGCGCGACGTGCTGGCGATCCTGAAGGAACGCGCGCCTGAGCTTCACGTCGATGGCGAAATGCACGGCGACGTGGCGCTGGATGCGCGTCTGCGTAAGGAAGTGCTGCCCGAATCCACGCTCGAAGGCGATGCCAACCTGCTGATCCTGCCGAACATCGATGCGGCGAATATCTCTTACAACCTGCTCAAAACCGCAGCGGGCAACAACATCGCGATCGGGCCGATTCTGCTGGGCGCAGCGAAGCCGGTGCATGTGCTGACGGCATCGGCTACGGTGCGGCGTATCGTCAATATGACGGCGTTGCTGGTGGCGGATGCATCCGCAGCGCGATAAAGGCACGCGCCAGGCGCGCGAGTCGTAACGTCGATACAAGGCCCGATCCATCCGATCGGGCCTTTTGTTTTTGATCCCGACCATTTGCCGATGCAACGCGCATCGGCAATCTCCGCGCGTGCGCTTTCCGGGCGCAGCCGCCGTTTCAAAATTCGAAACATTTTGTTTGCGCCGCGTTCTCGCGTATTCACCGTTCTCTTATATTCCTCGCCGCCCTAAGCGCTCACTATTCGTGAGTGCGGCGCTTCCGGCCGGCGTATCGCCTGTTCGGCTTTCAGAGCATTCGAATCGATTGAACCGTTGCCGGAATCGCGCCAAAGCAAACCTGTACCTTTGGAGAATGGAAATGAAACTTCGCGCTTATCTGCTCGGTTTAGTGGTGGCGCTCGCCACGCTTCACCAGCCCGTCATGGCCCAACCGACAGACGAAGCCACCCTGCTTCATCTCGAACAAGTGTGGATCGACGCAAGCAAGACGCGTGACTTCGCTGCGGTCGATGCCTTGATCGATGATTCCTATGTAGCGGACACGCCTGACGGCAAGCAATTCAAAAAAGACATGCTTAACTTCCCGGCAGCCAGTCCGACGCAGCAACTCGAAGGAATGTCCGTCAAGGTGGACGGTGATCGGGCTTCGGTATCCGGCACCAACACGGTGACGTTTCCAAACGGCTCGCGCATCAAACTGTCTTTTGTCGATAATTTCGCGCGGAAAAACGGTCAGTGGCGCATTGTGTCGTCATTCGTGACTAAATAACCTTTCTATTATTTAAGGTGTCCGAAGGCTGGTTCGAACCGCCTTCGCCACGGCATCGGCTTGCTATTTCGCGGCGTGGCTTCTCATCAAGAGTCATGCCGTTTTTTTATTGCGTCCGATCTTTCGGATTCTCAAGAATTCGCCCTAGTCTGATGTTCCCTTACAGCCGTCTTTTTTAATATTTCGAGATTGGATGCGCGGCTGGTGTTTTTGGCTGCTTTTGACTGCATCGGGCAGCGAGCAGCAAGTAATGCATGCGCTGTCCCCAGGAATTGCAACGGAGAGATACAGAAACATGCTTATTGCTGACGAGATCGAAAGGCCGCTTCAAAAAGACTTCGATTCCGCAATGAATGTCTTCCGGCGCGGCGAACGGGCGCGCGCGGGCGAATTGTGCCAGGACATCATTAATAGAGATGCCGCGCATGCAGGAGCGAATCATCTGTTGGGCGTCATTCGCATGCTCGAAGGCCACCCGATCGCCGCCGAAGCGCTGATTCGGGTTTCACTCTCCACTGCACCGAGTTTCGAGGCCGACACGGATCTGGGTCTCGCACTGAAAGCGCAACAGCGTTTTGCCGAAGCCGAGGTTTTTTACCGTCGCGCGCTATCGGCCGCGCCTCATTTCGCGATTGCCCAAAGTGGCCTTGCCGCCGTCTTGAAAGAGCAGCACGACGTTGCGGGCGCGGAGGCGGAATATCGCCGGGCAATTGAATTGAATCCGAACAACGCCGATTTCCGCTTCGCGCTCGGCAAGCTGTTGTCGGAGCTTGAAAGATTTCCTGAAGCGGTGGAACAACTCTGCCGCGCAGTGGAACTCCGCCCGCAATGGGCGGATGCACACAACAGCCTTGGCGCCGCGCTTGGAGGCATAAGCCTGCGCGACAAGGCGGAACTGGCTTTCCGCCGCGCGCTGGAATTGAATCCGCACAGTGCGGAGGCGTTCTGCAATCTGGGTTTGTTGCTGATGGAGCTGAAGCGCCACCCGGAAGCAGAGGCGGCGCTACGCTCGGCGCTTTCGCTCAACGGAAATTTTCTCGGTGCGGTGGAAGGCCTGGCGAAGCTGTTGACCAAGACAAACCGTACGGAAGAGTCCATCAGCGTGTTTGAGAAGTCGCTCGAACTGAAGTCGAACGACGTTGAAACACTCAATTCATTCGGCGCGGCGCTGGCGGAAATGAAGCGCTTCGACGAGGCCGAGCGGATTTTGCATTACGTGCTCGAACTCAAGCCGGATTTCCTGCCGTCATTGACGAATCTTGGCAACGTCTACATGGAATCGGGCCGTCTCGGGCAGGCGGAAGCACCGCTGCGCCGCGCGCTCGAGATCGACCCCAATTACTGGGGCGCAGTCTATAACCTCTCGCTCCACTACAAAAACATCCGCAGGATCGACGAAGCCGAGGCCATGTCGCGCCGGGCGCTGGAACTGAGGCCGCATCTCGCGGCGTGCCACATCGCGCTCGGCAACGCCTTGCTGGCGAAATGCTCGGGGGACATCAGCGAGGCACTGGATTGTTACCGACGGGGAATCGAACTGGACCCTGATTGCCGGATTGGTCATACCAATCTTTGCTACACGCTGACGTTCGTCAGCGAGGATGGTTATGACGTGGTGGAGGAGTGCCGGCGTTACGCGGCGCATTTCGAAGCGCCTATTGCTGCGCAGACCGTCCATCACGCGAACGAGCGCACGGCCGGACGGCGTTTGCGCATTGGCTACGTGTCGCCGGATTTCCGTGAGCATTGCCAGGCGCTGTTCATGATGCCCTTGCTCCGCAATCACGATCGCGAAGCCTTCGAGATCTATTGCTATTCCACCGTTGGATCACCCGATCAGGTGACTGGGCAGATCGAGCAAATGGTGGACGTATTGCGCAACGTCCATAAGCTTGACGACGATCAACTCGCGCTGCAGATCACGGAAGACCGCATCGACGTGCTGGTCGATTTGACTATGCACATGTCTGCCAATCGCCTGCCGGTTTTCGCACGCCGTCCTGCACCGGTTCAGATTTCGTGGCTCGCCTATCCCGGCACCACCGGCAGCACCGCCATTGACTACCGGCTGACTGATCCGTGGCTGGACCCGGAAGAAACCGGGCATCTGGACGATCGCTATACCGAAACCTCCATTCGGCTGCCCGACACCTTCTGGTGCTACGACTCGCGGACGACCGACGTGCAGGTCAACGAGCTGCCGGCGGCCACGCTCGGTCATATCACGTTCGGCTGTCTGAACAATCCGTGCAAGCTGACCGACCACACTTTCTCGCTCTGGGCGCAAGTGCTCCGCCAGGTCGAAGGTTCGCGCCTCAAGCTGCTGGTCGCACACGGCGACGCGCGCAACGACGTGAGTCGCAAATTCGCGGCGCTCGGCGTTGATCCGGAACGCATTACGTTTCTCGACTACCAGTCACGCGACGCGTACCTGCGTACTTATAACGAGATCGACATGCTGCTCGACACCTTCCCGTACAACGGCCACACCACGAGCCTGGACGCGCTGTGGATGGGCGTACCGGTCGTCACGGTCATCGGCAAGACGCCGGCGAGCCGGGCTGGTTACTCGCTGCTGTCGAATCTCGGCATGCAGGAACTGGCCGCCGAATCGGAAAGCGAATTCGTGCGCACGGCGGTGGAGCTCGCCCGCGACTTGCCGCGCTTGACGGAGATTCGCCAGGGGCTGCGTGAGCGCATGGTGCGCTCGCCACTCATGGATGGCGCGCGTTTCGCGCGTGGCATGGAAGCCGCATTGCGCCGTGTTTGGGTTGAGTGGTGCGGCGCTCAAACAGAACCTGTCTGAGGGGCAACGTTTTGTCACGCGGTGACACACCATTCATTCCGGTTTCGCCGTGCGGAATTTTCTCTTTAATTTTTTACCGGAGCGCCACGCCTGCGTAGACGCTGCGTTTGCGATCGTTCGCGCATTTTCGGGAATATCTCGTAAATAAAAATAATCCGTTTATAGGATTGTGCTTATTTTCGATACAACGCTCTTCTTTCATTGTCCGGACTCTAAAAAACGAAACGGACTGTTTGGTTTCCGGATTATTTGCGTTAGCACAATTTAGGACAAAGTCTATATCAGCGTCTTAAGTTGTTGCCCATTATTACGTTGTGGTTTGAATGTGTCTTGTGCGATCGGTGCAGCCTGTTGTGGCCAGCGCGCAGACCAAGAAACAGTCAGCGCGGGAGCAGTTCTTGTCTCGCAAGCGTCAGTCTTATGCGTTTCACTCTTTAGCAAACGCAGAGAATTTTGATTAATTGTCACAGAGGTTGTTGAATGAACAAGAGTTATCGCGTTGTATGGAATGAGTCCACGAATACCTGGGCGGCTGTTTCGGAAACTGCACGAGGCAAGGGCAAGAGCACGAGCAAGTCGGCCAAGGCCGTCATGGTTGCAATGGCCGCCATGGGATTGGCCAGTCAGGCGCACGCATATACGGTTGGCGGGACCGCGGTCAACACGAATGACACTGCAATCGGTAACGGCAGCTCCGCATCCTCGACCAGAGACGGGTCATCGTCAGCAGCAAATGGCAGCGCCGCGTACGCCAATATTGCAATTGGCACTTCAGCTGTAGCCAATAACGGCTATGGAACCATGGCCATTGGATCCGCCGCCGTTGCACGAGGCACAAACGCTACCGCTATCGGGGAAGAGTCGCTAGCGTCAGCCGATTCAACGGTGGCGCTTGGCACGGGAGCCACCGCATCCGCCGTTGGAGCCATCGCGCTCGGCGGCCAGGCTCAGGGATCGGCCCAAGGGGCTGTGTCCTTGGGTACTTGGTCAGCTGCCAACGGCGTTCAATCGACCGCGTTGGGTAACGCCGCGAAGGCTTTCAACGCTTCTGATGTGGCGCTGGGCAGTCTCTCGACAACGGCGGCGACGGTGAAAACCACGGGCGTGACGATCGGCGGCAAGACGTACACGTTCGCAGGCACCAATCCGACAAGTACGGTGTCGGTTGGTACAGTGGGTTCCGAGCGCACCATCACCAACGTTGCAGCAGGCCGCATCAGCGCAGCCAGCACGGACGCGATCAACGGTTCGCAGTTGTATGCATCGAACACCGCAATCAATATTGCAATCAATTCGTCGAGCGCGGGCGCAGTCAAGTACGACAACACGACCAACTACAACACCGTCACGCTGGCAGGCGCGAACGGCACGACGATCACGAACCTCGCCAACGGCACGAACGCCAGCGACGCAGTGAACTACTCGCAGTTGTCGAACGTTGCGGGCAGCATCAACAACGTGTCGAACTCGGTCAACAACATCTACAACACGGGCACCAAGTACTTCCACGCGAACAGCACGGGTACGGATTCGTTGGCAACGGGTGCAAACTCGGTTGCGATCGGTCAAGGCGCTGTGGCGACTCGCAAGCGCTGGGTGCTGATTCGGTTGCGATCGGTATGGGTGCTGTTGCGGCCAACGCGAATGACATCGCGCTGGGTTCGAACTCGATCAGCACGCAGGCAGTGGGCACGGCCAGCGTCAACATTGCAGGCCAGAACTACGCGTTTGCAGGCTCCTCGCCGATCGGTACGTTGAGCATTGGTTCCGTAGGCCATGAGCGTACGATCACCAATGTCGCCGCCGGCCGTATCAGCGCGGATTCGACCGACGCGGTCAACGGTTCGCAGCTGTACGCGACCAACCAGGCAGTGGAAACCGTTTCGGGCAAGGTTACGGAGATCACCAACAACATCAACACGCTGGCGGAGAACACCGTTCAGTACGACAAGAATGCTGACGGTTCGACGAACTACAACAGCATCACGATGAAGGGTGACACGTACAACTCGACGACGCACACGGGCGGCACGAAGATCACCAACCTTGCAGACGGCACGTCCGCCGGCGACGCGGTGAACTACGCTCAGCTGCAGGATGCGATCGGCGCGGTCACGAACATTGCAATCGATGCAAGCAATCCGTTCCTGGCAGCCGACGGCAATCGCAGCACGGAAGGCGCTGTGGCAACGGGCACGCACGCAACAGCAGCAGGTGCGAACTCGATGGCGACCGGCGCACAATCGACGGCGATCGGCGCCGGCTCCTCGGCAACGGCGGACAACTCCGTGGCCTTGGGTGCCAACTCGGTTGCGGATCGGACGAACACCGTGTCGGTGGGTTCGGCGGGTAACGAACGTCAGATCACCAATGTCGCTGAAGGTACGCAGGGAACGGACGCTGTCAACCTGAATCAGTTGAACGCAGGTATCAGCCAGGCCAATACGTACACCGACAACAGGATCAACGCGTTGGGCGATCAAATCTCCGGCGTCGCACGCAGTGCCTACTCGGGCGTGGCAGCGGCAACGGCATTGACGATGATCCCGGACGTCGATCAAGGCAAGACGATCGCTGTCGGCGTAGGTACCGCCAACTACAAGGGCTATCAAGCTGCGGCGCTGGGTGCTTCGGCACGCATCACGCAGAACTTGAAGATGAAGATCGGCGCGGGCTATAGCTCGTCGGGCACTACGGTTGGTGCGGGCGCGTCCTATCAGTGGTAATCCGCTGCGAGCGGACGGCGGAAGTCGTCCGCTCGCAAGCAGTTCACAACTTTTCTCTAGCAGAGAGCATTATGTATATTCGTATCCTTCTGGCCAGCGTCGTGACATTGGTAATGTCGGCGTGCACGAGCTACTCGGGCCCTACGCACAACACCGACGTCGTCACGCTGACCAACGGCGAACAGGCGTGGCGCGTTCAGTGCCTGGGCCTTCTCGAAAATAGCAACACCTGTATGAACCGCGCAAAGGAGATTTGCAAGGACAAAAACGTTCGCTTGATCGGTTCTGTGGACCACGCGAAATCGGATACCGCAGGCAAGAACGATCCGCATGAGATCACCTTCCAGTGCGGCAATCCGCCTGTTGCGCAGGTCGCGCCCGCTCCGGTAGTTGCTCCTGTCCAGGCAGCGCCTCAACCGTTGCGCGCACTGACCCTTCAGGGCGACGCGAATTTCGCAACCGGCAGTGCCAACCTGAGCCCGGCTGCGCAAACGAAGCTCGACGAGTTCATCGAAGCGAATCGTGGCTACAAGCTCGAGCGCCTGACGATCTCCGGACATACCGACTCGACCGGTTCGGCCTCGCTGAACCAACGCCTGTCTACGGATCGTGCGCGCGCAACGCAGAACTATCTGATGTCGCATGGCCTGACCGCCAAGACGTATGACGTGCGTGGTTTTGCGTCGTCGATGCCGGTTGCATCCAATGCGACGGCAGACGGACGGTTCCAGAACCGCCGAGTCGAAATCACGACGGATGGTGTGGAGATTCGCGCGACGGGACGTTGAGCGTCCTCTGACTGATCGTGGATGTTGGCGGTGGCGTCTTTACTGACGCCTTCTCCGGCTCAATCGCCTCAGTCAAAGAATGACCCGACTGGTTTTTGCCGGTCGGGTCATTTTTTTTGGTTCGCCATGAATGGCATGGGAAGGCTTGGGGGAAGTCGCAGCGCTAGGCGCGCGACGCGGCCAGCGCGATCAAATCATTCTTGACCTTGTCGAGCACCGGTTCCCACTGCATGAATTGGCGCTGCCGGTACAGCGTAGCAGTCGGATACCAGGGGCTATCGGTGCGATCGAGCATCCATACCCAATGCGGGTTCGCGTCGAGCAGCACCCATGTGCGCTGCCCGATGGCACCGCACAAGTGAGCGACGGACGTGCACACGGTAATCACCAGATCGAGCGCGCCGACGAATGCCGCGGTGTCGTCGAAGGTACGCCACTCGGCGGTGTAATCGGCAATGTCGAAGCCCGCGCTTCTGGCCGCCGCGACTTCATTTCCCGCGTCCGGTTGCAGCGAGTAAAACGCGACATTCTGTATGTCGCGAAAAGATTCGACGTAGCGCTCGAGTCCCACGCGTCGAAACGGATTGCGCTTGTGTGTGCGGCTTCCGGTCCACGTAAGCCCGACCTTGAGACGGCGCTCTCCGCTCAGGCGCGCGCGCCACGCCGCGCACGCGGTGGTGTCTGGTTCGAGATACGGTACGTTGCGCGGAATCGTTTCTTCGCGTGTACCGAAGACCAAGGGCAGCGATAGCAAGGGAATCTCGTAGTCGAACGCGGGTAAATGTTCGACGCCGCCTCCAAGCGAAAAATCATCGACGTAGCGCGCCAGCGTCCGGCCGAGCAAGTCGCCCATTTGCGGGAACGAGTTCCACGCGAGCCGCCCGCCTTCTTTATGCACGTAGTCCGCCAGCATCGGCACATAGCGGCAGAACTGCAACAAGTCGCCCATGCCTTGCTCGCCCCAAAGCAGCAGCGTTTTGCCGGCGAGCGGCTCACCTTGCCATAGAGGACCGGGCAGCACGGGACGCTTGCCGGCAAGCTCGCCAGACCCAGCCCAGCGCGTTTCGTGCAGAGGCCAGCCCTCAGCGAAGTTCCCCCGCAACAGATGAATCGTGGAGAGATTGAATGCGTAGGAAGGCGTGCCAGGCGAGAGGCGAAACGCTTCCGCGCGATACGCCTGAGCGTTGTCCCAGTCTTGTTGTTCAAGCAGAAACTGCGCGTGATTTGTGAGAACGACCGGATCGTGCGGACTTATCTTGAGGGCATGGTCCCTTGCTGCGAGTGCGCCTCGCAGATCGAAGCGCGCCATTCGAGCGCGACCGAGATTCACCCACGCATTGGCGTCGCCGGGATGGGTGGCGCAAGCTGCGTTCAATAGTTCGAGCGCCTCATCCGATCGCGAATCGATCTCGAGCAACGCCGCCGCGAGATTGTTGCGCAGGCTGTATATGTCGGGATCGATGGTCAGCGCCCTTCGATACGCGGCGATCGCCGGTTCCAAGTCGTTGCGCAACTGGGATGCAAGGCCGGCGTGAAAGTGCGCTACAGCCGAATCTGGATAAAGTCGCGCGACGCCCACAGCGATTCGTTTGGCATCGATGGCGGAGCCATGCTGGCGTATATCGGTGACGAATGTGTCGAGGGCGGCTTCCGCCGGAACGACGCGTGAGGCTGCTTTCAACCAAAGATCGTGCTCGACCTGATGGCCGCGCGCATGTGCGGCCATCGCTTCATCGAGAAAGAATTCCAGCGCATCGGCTAGTAAGCTGGACGGAGTAGGCGTGGTGGGTGACATCGCGGGAAAGCGTTATGTGGTTCGTCGGCGTTTGGCGCATGCGAAGCCGGCGCGTAGATAAGCAAACGACGTGCGGCACCCGATAGTGTGATGGCCCGATCTTTCACGTTTGAGCGCATCTGCACGGACGTCCGTCATCGCGTGCCGGCGTGGCCAACTCAAAATCGGATTGTAAGAGCGTGCAAACGGCTTGGCTAGGATAGCGAAGTGTTCTGATCCAAGGCACGGCGGCGTAGCAGTCAGTGAGCGCCGCGACTGTCACCTGGTGGCTGTCGCCGCGCAGCAAATGCAGACCTTCTGCTTTATTGAAACGCTGTGTTTTAGCAGTGTGTGCATCGATCGATCTTTTGTTTCGATGCGCGCGGCTTGATCGACAGTAAGGTGATCACAGGCCCGGAAAGCCACCGTAGCCGGGAAAGAGTCGCGGCAGGAGAAACGGCGGCATGGTGTAGCGAGCGAAGCAGCGCGATGTCGAGCGCGGATGGACCAGGTGCAGACACGAAGCCGTGCGATCGTCGATGGCGATCACTTTCGCGCCGCTCGAAACGAGCTTCCTGATGAACGATTCGTCTTCGCACAAGCTGATGTCGTCGAACAGGAATGAGGCGTTGGCGGGTTTCTTGTAAATGTAGGAAAAGCCGTAGAACAACACGAAGTCCGCGCCGATTTTCATCTTGTCGTGAAACTCGATTGATTCGACGGTGCTGCCGGCCAGCGCGAAATGCAAGCCGGTTTTCGCGTTCAGATCCATGTAGCCGAAAAATGCCGAGCCGGGCGCGTAAAGATAGAACTCCGACAGCTTGATCAGATCGGCGTCGTTTTCGCGCATGATGCGGATCATGTCGGCAAGGTAATGCGGCGCGTAATAATCGTCGTCATCGAAATGCGCGATGAGCGGCGCGCGCGCTTCGCCGATCAGCAAATTGCGCTTCCAGCCGATCGACTGCCGCTCGCCGGCGCTGTGAAAATAACGCACGCGCGGGTCCGTGGCGCAAAGTGCTTGCATGAACGCGCTCGGTTCGGGGCTGTTGTCGTGAACGAGCCATTCCCATTCGACAGATTGGCTCATAACGCAACGCGCGATAGCGGGCAAGAAAACGTGACGGCCGGCTGTCGGCGTGATGATCGATACGGCGGGCATGGCGATGCTCATCGCGGTGGTGGATGGCGTGGTTTGGATCGCGCGATCGATATCGCCATGGATTCGATGTGCTCGTGTGATTTTGAGGCTTTCGCCGACGGCGGCGGCTCGCGAATTGCGATGTGTACTCGCAATGCGACGCGCTGTTGGCGCAGGCGGGATACGCCTGATCATAGACGGGCATTTAAGCGACGCCAATCAGACAGGGTCGAATTCCGTTGCGCGACGCGTGCTTCACAAAATCGCCGGGCAAAAAAGAAGCGTGCCATCGCGCGACGGCACGCTCAAAGGAAACAGGACTGTCGGCGGAGCGCCCTACCGTGAGACTGACGGCAAGTGAGGCGACTTGCCCAGAGGTCTCGAGTCCTGGTGCTTTGTATTGTTATCTTGTTTGGTTTAAATATCACTCAGAATTGGGCTAATTTATGATCTTCTTTCAGACGACAATGCGTACCCGCAAAACATTGAGTAAAATTTGCCGATTCTGCCCCTAGCATTGCTTCGCCCTGTTATTAGCGATACCCTTACACCTTTAATGGTCGTCGATTTCTGATTCAGCGCGAGGACAGTATTTCGTGATACGCGTACGGCTTCTGTGCTGCATCCTGGGCGCGAGCATCGTTCTGGGGGCATGCGGCAAGGACGAGCCGCGCGGCAATCAGGAACCGGTCGCATCCGCGAGTCAAATGCCGGATCAGCCGGCGCAGGCGGTCGAGCAGAAACAGGCGCAGCAAACGAGGCAACAGGCGCCGGTCGAAATCGACGCGCGGCAGCCGGACGGCATGGTCGTCGTCCGGGTCGCGGATATGCCAAGACAGGCGGTCGCGACTTTGCGGCTGATCGAAGCGGGTGGCCCTTTCCCTTACGAAAAGGATGGCGTCGTGTTCGGCAATCGGGAACGCCTGCTTCCGCGGCATCCGCGCGGCTACTACCACGAATACACGGTTCCGACGCCTCGTTCGAGGGATCGCGGCGCGCGTCGGATCGTATGCGGCGGACCGAGGCAGCAGATCGGCGATTGTTACTACTCGGACGACCACTACGCCAGTTTCAAACGCATTGCGGGATAACTACGGGATTAACGGCATGAGCGACAACATCTACGCGCACGACCACGGCGTCGCGAGTGATTTTCTCGCCACCGGCGATGGCAACCTGTTCCAGCGAGTACTTCGGCTACGCATGACAGAACACGACATTAGACCCGAGGACGAGACCAGCCCGGCGCAAGCGGAAGCCGAAGCCCATGCGGCGCATCCGGCGCACCCCGACGAGGAGCCGGAAGCGCTGTTCGCGACCGTGAGGCCGAACATCGTTCAGTCCATTCGCGCGTTTCGTGTGCAGGATCTGGCGGACGAGGCGAACAAGCTGGGCCAGCATTTCCTCTACGCGTATCTCGGTCAGGCGCAGAGCAAGCAGGAAGTGCTCGAAACCATCGCGCTGTCGTTTTTGTTTCCCAAGCACTTCGGCAAGAATTACGACGCGCTGTACGACTCGTTGACCGATCTCGTGCATAAAGCCGGATCGCAACCGGGTTTCGTGATCGTGCTGGAGCAAATGCCGATCGCGCAGAAATTCGATAAAGAAGGGCGCGAAGTGCTGCTCGATGTGTTCCGCGACGCCGCCGAATTCTGGGCGGAGCGCAAGGTCGCGTTTCGGGTGTTTTACTCGTTCGTCTGATTTCCCGCGCTTTCCGAAGAGATTCAGCCTGACAGGCTTTGCCCGTCAGGCTGTTTTCGTTTCTGCGCGCTCGATCCCGGCTTCGATTCGCTTACCAGCCGCCCCACCGCGCGGCCAGCGCCGCCAGCACCGCAATCCCCGCCGTTTCCGTGCGCAACACGCGCGGGCCGAGTCCGAGCGTCGAGAATCCCGCCGCGACGATCGCCTCTTCTTCTGATGGCGAGAACCCCGCTTCCGGGCCGATCAGCAAGGTCACGGTGCCTGACGGCGGATCGGCGGGGAGCGTAGCGAAACTTAATTCAGCGCGTGGCGACAGCAACAAGCGCAAGTCTCCTGTCGATGCCTCCGGCAAGTCATCGAGCCAATCGTCGAGATCGCGCGGCGGCGCGACGTCCGGTACGCGATTGCGCCCGCATTGCTCGCACGCCGCGCGCACCAGCGCCTGCCAATGAGCCTGACGCTTGAGCGCCCGCTCGCCCGCCAGCCGCACGACGCCGCGTTCCGCCGTGATCGGCGCGATGGCGCTGACACCGAGTTCCACGGTTTTTTCGATCAGCCAATCCATCTTGTCGCCGCCCGCGACACCTTGCGCCAGCATCACGCGATACGGCGGCTCAGCCTCACGCGGATCGTGAGAATCGATACGCGCGCTCGCCGCGCGTTTGGCGATTTCCACCAGCTCCGCGCGATACTCGCCGCCCGCGCCATCGAACAGGGTGATGAGGTCGCCGGTTTGCAGGCGCAGCACGTGAACGTGGCGCACGACGTCGTCGGGAAGGGGAAGGGTGTGACCCACGGAGAGCGGGCCGTCAACATGAAAACGTGGCATGAAGTGTCGATCGCGGACTTTACGGCCCGCGGATAGGTGAGATGCCTGAAAAACTCAGCGCAGATGCCGTGCAATCGCCCAGCGATAACCGTCCGGATCTTCGATCTGCGCGAAGCGGTCGCCCCAGAACTGGTCCTGCGGCTCGATCAGCGGTTTTGCGCCGACGGCCAGCGCCTGCGTAAAGGTTGCATCGACGTCATCGACGTACAGATAAAACGACTGCGGCGCCATTTGCCCGGCGCTTTTCGGCGTGCGCGCCTGCGAACCGTACGCGCCCTCGGGCGCGAACATCACGATCAACTGCCCGCGATACGTCATTTCCACGTGGATGACGGTGCCGTCGTCGTTCACGCTGTCGCGCACCACGAAGCCCAGCGCCTTCTCGTAGAAGCCGATGCTCACGCGCGCGTCTTTCACGGTGAGGTAGGGCGTGAGCCAGGGCACATCGGCGGGGCGTGGGTCGGTCATCGAAAGCACTCCTTGAAGCCTTGCTGCGATCGTACGGTGAAAAGTATTTTGCCATGAAGATTCGCGAACCATCGGAGGTTTGCAAGCGTCCTGACCGCATGGCGAGGCCTGCGCTGCACGTAACGTGCCCGCACCGTGCTCATGCTATGTAGCGCATCCGGGCGATGCTTTGGCGGCCAGCGGTGCGCCTGTCAATCGGAGCGCTCTGTTAGAATGACGGCCTCCCGATCCTCGTCGTTTCTCGTCGTCCGGTCCTGAAAATACGTTGTGTGCCACGGGTCCGGCGCGTCGTAAAGATTCACCACGGATCATTTCAGCATCAGCCCGGAAGCTCTCGAAGCACTCGACACCCGACATGACGACCCCGACCCCCGCTCAGTCCGCCCTCATGGCCAACGCAATCCGCGCGCTCGCCATGGACGCCGTTCAACAAGCCAATTCCGGTCACCCCGGCATGCCGATGGGCATGGCCGAGATCGGCGTCGCGCTGTGGTCGCGCCATCTGAAGCACAATCCGGCGAATCCGCACTGGTTCGACCGCGACCGTTTCGTTCTGTCGAACGGTCACGGTTCCATGCTGCTGTATTCGCTGCTGCACCTCACCGGCTACGACTTGCCGATGAGCGAACTCAAGAATTTCCGTCAACTGCACTCGAAGACGCCGGGCCATCCGGAATACGGCATGACGGTCGGCGTCGAAACGACCACCGGCCCGCTCGGTCAGGGCGTGGGCAACGCGGTCGGCATGGCGCTGGCAGAAACGCTGCTCGCCGCCGAATTCAACAAGGCCGACGCGAAGATCGTCGATCACTACACGTACGTTTTCCTGGGCGACGGCTGCCTGATGGAAGGCATCTCGCACGAAGCCTGCTCGCTCGCGGGCACGCTCAAGCTGAACAAGCTGATCGCGCTGTACGACGACAACGGCATTTCCATCGACGGTCACGTGGAGCACTGGTTCCACGACGACACACCCAAGCGCTTCGAAGCGTACGGCTGGAACGTGATCCGCGCCGTGGACGGCCATAACGTCGATGCAGTCGATGCCGCCATCGCACAAGCCAAGAAGTCGGACAAGCCGACGCTGATTTGCTGCCGCACGGTGATCGGCAAGGGCGCGCCGACCAAGGCGGGCGGTCACGACGCGCACGGCGCGCCGCTCGGCGACAAGGAAATCGCGGCGACGCGCGCGGCGATCGGCTGGAACTACGGTCCGTTCGAGATTCCGCAGGAGGTGTATTCGGCGTGGGACGCGAAGGAACAAGGCTCGCACGCTGAAAGCCAATGGAACAAATCGTTCGATGCCTACAAGGCGAAGTACGGTCACGAAGCCAGCGAATTCACGCGCCGCATGAGCGGCGAGCTGCCCGCGAACTGGGCCGAAGCCGCGGCGAAGATCATCGAAGACGCGAATCAGAAGGCCGAAACCATTGCGACGCGCAAGGCATCGCAGAACACCATCGAAGGGCTGGCGGCGGCGCTGCCGGAACTGCTCGGCGGATCGGCGGATTTGACGGGCTCGAATCTGACCAACTGGAAGGCATCGAAGGCGGTGCGCGCGGCGGGCGATCAGGAAAACGCCAATCCCGATCACGCGGGCATTCAGTGGGGCAATCACATCAATTACGGCGTGCGCGAATTCGGCATGAGCGCGGCCATCAACGGTCTGGCGGTGCACGGCGGGTATCGTCCGTTCGGCGGCACGTTCCTGACGTTCTCGGACTACAGCCGCAACGCGCTGCGCGTCGCCGCGCTGATGAAGTCGCGCTCGATCTTCGTGTTCACGCACGATTCCATCGGCTTGGGTGAAGACGGCCCGACGCACCAGTCGATCGAACATGTTTCCAGCCTGCGCCTGATCCCGAATCTGCAAACGTGGCGTCCGGCGGATACCGTCGAAACCGCAGTGGCCTGGACGCACGCAATTGCCCATCACGGTCCGTCGACGCTGATCTTCAGCCGTCAGAACCTGCAATATTCGAAGCGTGACGACGTGCAGATCGCGAATATCGCCAAGGGCGGTTACGTGCTGCACGACTGGAACGACGATATCCCGGCGCGCAAGATCATTCTGCTGGCGACCGGCTCGGAAGTGCAGCTCGCCATGCAGGCGGTCGAAGCGCTGGCGAAGGAAGGCATCGGCGCGCGCGTGGTGTCGATGCCCTGCACGAACGTGTTCGACAAGCAAGACGCGGAGTATCGCGAGCGTGTGCTGCCCAAGGGCGTGGCGCGCGTGGCGATCGAAGCGGGTGTCACGGATTTCTGGCGCAAGTACGTGGGCCTCGAAGGCGGCGTGGTCGGTATCGACACGTTCGGTGAGTCGGCTCCGGCAGGCGCGCTGTTCAAGCACTTCGGCTTCACCGTCGAGAACGTCGTAGCGACGGCGAAGAGCGTGCTGAACGCCGCCTGAGCACTTGCATCAGTGGAGAAGGTTTTTTTAAGCCAAGGAGATAGACCATGACGATTCGCGTTGCAATCAACGGCTACGGCCGCATCGGCCGCAACACGCTGCGCGCTTTCTATGAGAACGGCAAGAAACACGACATCGAGATCGTCGCCATCAACGATCTGGGCGATGCCAAGACCAACGCTCACCTGACGCAATACGACACGGCGCACGGCAAGTTCCCGGGCGAAGTGTCGGTGGACGGCGACTACCTCGTCGTCAATGGCGACAAGATCCGCGTGCTGGCGAACCGCAACCCGGCCGAACTGCCGTGGGGCGAGCTGAAGGTTGACGTGGTGTTCGAGTGCACGGGCTTCTTCACGACGAAGGAAAAGGCCAGCGCGCACATCAAGGGCGGCGCGAAGAAGGTCATCATCTCGGCGCCGGGCGGCAAGGACGTGGACGCGACCATCGTGTATGGCGTGAACCACAACGTGCTGAAGGCATCGGATACGGTGATCTCGAACGCATCGTGCACGACGAACTGTCTCGCGCCGATGGTCAAGCCGCTGAACGACAAGATCGGTCTGGTGAATGGTCTGATGACCACCATCCACGCTTACACGAACGATCAGGTTCTGACCGACGTGTATCACGAAGATCTGCGCCGCGCGCGCTCGGCGACGCACAGCCAGATTCCGACCAAGACGGGCGCTGCATCGGCGGTCGGTTTAGTGTTGCCGGAACTGAACGGCAAGCTCGACGGCTACGCGATCCGCGTTCCGACGATCAACGTGTCGGTCGTCGATCTGTCGTTCATCGCCGCGCGCGACACGACGGTCGAGGAAGTCAACAAGATCATGAAGGAAGCGTCGGAAGGCGCGATGAAGGGCGTGCTCGGCTACAACGACGCGCCGCTCGTCTCGATCGACTACAACCACAACCCGGCTTCGTCGACGTTCGATTCGACGCTGACCAAGGTGTCGGGCCGTCTGGTGAAGGTGTCGAGCTGGTACGACAACGAGTGGGGCTTCTCGAACCGCATGCTGGATACGGCGGTTGCCTTGGCCAACGCGAAGTAAGTTTTTTCGCTGGCGCTGAAGTAAAAAAAGCCGCTCCTCGGAGCGGCTTTTGTTTTGGTGCGATCGTGCTACGCGAACTTCTCTTTGAGAAACGATACGACGTAAGGCGTCGCCGCTGCCGCGACCATCGACGCCGTGGAAGGATCGATACCCATACGCGCGCCGATCGCTTCGGCAACGCGCCCGGTCAGCACGCCTTCGCCGCCTTCTTCCATCGATTTGAAAACGCCGTCGCCACGCACGAGACCGGCGGCGAACGCAGCGAAGAAACTCTTGCCGGGATTGTTGCCGAGCAGACCGCCGCCTTGTTCCTCGACATGCGAATGCGCAGTTTCTGCAGCGGTACTAAGCATTTGCTGACTATCTTCGGGACTGATGCCCTGATCCGTCAGTGCTTGCTGAGCCTGAGCGCCATGCTCCGAAGAGAGAAATTCCGATACCAGTTGTTGCATGTCCATCGACGCTACTCCTCTTGATGTTTGTTGAACGCAGGGCAGCGCAAGCTGATCGAAATTTCTTTCGTGCATTGCCCTCGTTGAGACAGGGAACATCGCCAGAAGTTTTATGCGTCGCGCGGGACGGGGAAGTGCACGCCGGCGCGTTGCGCAGCGTTCACGATATGCCGCTCGATCGCGGTGCCAGCCTGCTCGCCGTCGCGCGCTTTGAGCGCATCGATGATGAGCGCGTGTTCGTGATACGTCGATAGCACCAGCTCACGCCGATAAAACGGCAAGCGCTGGCTCTCTTTCATGATGTCCGCACTGCCGCGCAGAATCGATTCGATCGCCGCATTGCCCGCAAGACTCACGATGCGCATATGAAATGCGAAATCGAGTTGCGCCGCCTCTTCCAGTTCGGCTTCTTCGAGCGCGCCTCGCAGCGACGTGAGGTTGTCATCGAGCCAGTCGATATCCGCATCGCCGATGGAATTCGCCGCGAGCCGCGCGACGAAGCCTTCCAGCGCGAAACGCATCTGATACGTGTCCGGCAGCGACGCCTGATCCGCGAATCGCCACGGATGCGCGTTGCTCGCCTGCGCGTTGCTCACATACACGCCTTTGCCCGGACGGATATGCAGCATGCCGAGCGCTTCGAGCGTCGAAAGCGCCTCACGTAACGATGCACGGCTGATCGCCAGTTCTTCGGAAAGCTGACGCTGCGCGGGCAGCAGGCTTCCCACCGGATACAGGCTCGATTCGATGCGCTCGCGAATGGTCGCGATGGCGGCATCGGTGACGGTATGCGGAACGTTCTTCATGCGATGAAAGCAGATTTGGCCGGTCTGACCGCCATTGTATGCGCGTGTCCGGTGCGCGTGTGCACCACGAATGCGGCAGGGTAAACCGGTAGCTCGCGTTCCTTGACGTGCATATATTGGCTTCCTAATATCCATCATCAAAGCACTGGTCGGACCAGTCGGAACAGTGCTCCAAACCCCTAAATTGATTAGACGATTGAGGAGAACGGTCGTGGCGAGATTCCTGAATTCGCTGTTTGGCAGAGTGATGATCGCGCTGGTCATCGGTATTGTGGTTGGCGCGCTATTTCCGCATTTCGGGCAATCGCTCAGGCCGCTCGGCGACGGCTTTCTGAAGCTCATCAAGATGGTGATCGCGCCGATCGTGTTCTGCGTGGTCGTCAGCGGCATGGCGAGCGCGGGCGATCTGAAGAAAGTCGGGCGCGTCGGGCTGAAGGCGGTCGTCTACTTCGAAATCATGACGACGCTGGCGTTGATCATCGGCGCGATTCTGGCGTGGATCACCAAGCCGGGCGTGGGCATGAACATCGACCTGCATTCGCTCGATGCTTCCGCGCTCACCACCTACACCGAGCACGCCAAGAGCCTCAAGGACACCGCCGGCTTTCTGCTGAAGATCATTCCCGACACCGCCATCGATGCCTTCGCCAAAGGCGACATCCTGCAAGTGCTGGTGTTTGCCGTGCTGTTCGGCTCCGCCCTCTCGATGCTCGGCGACAAGGCGCAGCGCGTGACGGTGTTCATCGACGAGCTGTCGGCGATTTTCTTCCGCATCATGGGCTTCATCATCAAGCTCGCGCCGCTGGGCGTGCTCGGCGCGATTGCTTTCACGACGGGGCAGTACGGCGTGGCATCGCTCAAGCAACTGGGCCTGCTGGTGGCCGTGTTCTACGTGAGCTGCTTCCTGTTCGTGTTCGTCGTGCTGGCCGTGGTCATGCGCCTCGCGGGCTTCTCCATCTTCAAGCTGGTGCGCTATCTGCGCGAAGAATTGTCGATCGTGCTCGGCACCGCTTCGTCGGACGCTGTGCTGCCGCAGATCATGCGCAAGCTCGAATGGATGGGCGTGAAGGACTCGACCGTCGGCCTCGTGATTCCGACCGGCTACTCGTTCAATCTCGATGGTTTTTCGATCTATCTGACGCTCGCGGTGATCTTTATCGCGCAGGCCACGAATACGCCGCTGTCGCTGCATGACCTGATCGTGGTGGTGCTGGTGTCGCTGGTGACGTCGAAGGGCGCGCATGGTATTCCCGGCTCGGCCATCGTGATTCTCGCCGCGACGCTCTCCGCCATTCCCGCGATTCCCGTGCTCGGCCTCGTGCTGATTCTGCCGGTGGACTGGTTCGTGGGTATCGCGCGGGCGGTGACGAATCTGATCGGCAACTGCGTGGCGACGGTGGTCGTCGCCGTGTGGGAAAACGATATCGACCGGGCGCGCGCCAAGCGTGTGCTCGACCAGGACGCGGACTATCGCTTCGTGCCTGCCGCGCCGGAAGCCGCGCACGGCGGTCATGAAAACGCGCACGCAATCTAAAACTTCACTGAGAGACTTGAAATGGCCACTCCGATTCTCGATCCCAACGCTCCCGCCTTCACGCGCCGCTACATGAATCTCGCGGACCCGCGACTCGGCGCGCAGGCGCTGTTCGCCACCGACGAATTCTTCGCGCCGATGAACCGCATGCTCGAACCGCAGCCCGCGGTGTTCATCCCCGGAAAATACGATGAACACGGCAAGTGGATGGACGGCTGGGAAACGCGCCGCAAGCGCACCACGGGCTACGACTACTGCATCGTCAAGCTGGCGCGGGCGGGCGTGATTCACGGTATCGATATCGATACGAGTCATTTCACGGGCAACTTTCCGCCGGCGGCGTCGATCGAAGCGTGCTACAGCGAAAGCGACGATCCGCAGCGCGATGGCGACTGGCGCGAGATCGTGCCTTCGACCACCTTGCAGGGCAATCATCATCACTATCTCGATATCGGCGATGCACGCGCCTACACGCACTTGCGCGTGAATATTTATCCCGATGGCGGGATCGCGCGTTTGCGAGTGTACGGTCAGCCGAAAACGGATTTTTCGCGCGTGAAGGCCGGCACGCTGCTCGATCTCGCGGCGATCGAAAACGGCGCGTATCTGGTCGCGGCGAACAATCAGCACTTCGGGCCTGCATCGCAAATGCTGATGCCGGGTCGCGGCGTAAATATGGGCGATGGCTGGGAAACGCGTCGTCGTCGCGAACCGGGCAACGACTGGGCGATCGTCGCGCTGGCCAATCCCGGCGTGATCCGCGCGATCGAAGTGGATACCGCGCACTTCAAAGGCAATTTCCCCGACCGATGCTCGCTGCAAGCGGCGCGCGTGGAGGGCGGCACGGATGAATCGCTGGTGACCCAAGCGATGTTCTGGCCCGTGCTGCTCGACGAGCAAAAGCTGTCGATGGACAACGTGCATCGCTTCGAGAAGGAGATCGCGGCGCTGGGTCCGGTCACGCACGTGCGCTTCAATATTTATCCGGACGGCGGCGTGTCGCGTCTGCGAATCTTCGGTGAAATCCAATGAAGACGCTGACGCTCGAACCGCTCACGCGCGAAGCGTTCGCCCCGTTTGGCGATGTAATCGAACTCGAAGGCGCGCGCCATTTTCCGATCAACGCGGGCACGACCGAACGCTTCCACGATCTTGCCCAAGTGGACGTCGGTATCGATACCGGCGGGCGGCCGCTCATCAACGTGTTTCGCGGCCAGCCGCGCCCGCAGCCGGTGGAAATTTCGATGATGGAGCGCCATCCGCTCGGCAGTCAGGCGTTCGTGCCGCTGGGCGCGGTGCGCTATCTGGTGGTCGTCGCGCCAGCGGGCGAGTTCGATGCGTCGCGCCTGAAAGCGTTTTACGTCGATGGCTGGCAGGGCGTGAATTACGCGCGCGGCGTATGGCATCACCCGCTGATCGTGCTCGACACGGCGGGCGATTTTATCGTCGTGGATCGCGGCGGCGATCTGCCGAATTGCGATGAGATCGATTTGCCTGAGCGCTATACGCTTAGGAAAGCCGAGGCGCACGCGGCTGTATAAACGCCGATAACGCTATTGCGAATCAACCGCATACGCATCTCACAAAAGGTATAGGCGAAACGAAACCGCCGTCCATCGAAGCCGATGGACGGCGGTTTTTTGCGTTCGGGCCGGTCATTACCGGCGCGTCCAGCTCAGTGCTTGCGGTGCGGGCAGTTTTCCTTCGTGCATGCGCCGTACAGCGCGAGCGCATGCTCGTGGAGTTTGAAGCCGCGTTCCTTCGCAATCGCTTGTTGGCGGCGTTCGATCTCGGAGTCGAAAAATTCTTCGACACGGCCGCAGTCGATACACACGAGGTGATCGTGATGCGATCCTTCGTTGAGTTCGAAAACGGCCTTGCCCGATTCGAAATTGCTCCGCGACAGCAAACCGGCTTGCTCGAACTGCGTGAGCACGCGATAGACCGTGGCGAGACCGATATCCAGCTCTTCCGTAAGCAGGCTTCGATACACGTCTTCAGCGGTCAGGTGGCGCACCGTACTGTGCTGGAAAATCTCGAGAATCTTGAGGCGCGGCAGGGTCGCCTTAAGCCCAATGTTCTTGAGATCAGCGGTGTTGCTCATGGCCATGCGTCCCTAGAGTACAATTCAAGGTTCTCATAGTAATGCGTTTTTCCGATTCCGGACATCTCGCAGGAAATCGGATCGCCGTGCGGACCTCTGCGCGGTCGATAAGCGCGGCCTTGGAGCGCTTCGCGCGAAAGGTGAAATGTCTTCAATTTCTATATCGAATCGCAGGGAGAGCAGTCGCATGCGGGGAACCATGATCGCAGCAACCTTGGCCGCATTGCTCGCCGGTTGCTCGACGTATGACAGCGTCACGCAGAAGATCGCGCAAAGCATCACGCCGTATCGCATCACGGTCGTGCAAGGCAATTTTGTTTCGCAGGAAGCCGCGAATCAAATGCAGGTCGGCATGTCGCGGGATCAGGTCAAGCAGCTTCTCGGTACGCCGCTGCTCACCGACATGTTCCACGCGGATCGCTGGGACTACGTGTTTTATTTCAAGCGCGGCAGCACGTCCGTCGTTCAGCAGCGTGATTTCATCGTGAATTTCGCGAGCGATCGCGTGGTCAGTTGGTCGGGCGGCGAGAATCTGCCGTCGAACCTCGAACTGCTGGCTGAAATCGACGGCGACAAGGGCGTCAAGGTTGCGAAGGCAGCGCCCGCTCCTGCAGCGGTCGCGGCTTCGGCATCGGGTGCGTCGGCAACGGGCGTGACCGCGCCGGTCGGCGAGCCGTCCACGCAGCCGAACGCCGCCACGGCCTTTGCCGGCGACGCCAACGAGCAAGCCGCGCAGGCCGCGAATCGCGCGACGGCGCAGGTCGAAGCGCCGACCGGGCGTCAGCGTTCCTCGACGTATAGCAGCGCGCCGACCAGCGCGGGCGGTGCGCCGGGCTCGGCCAACAATTCCGGCTCGAATTCGCAGATCCAGCTTCAGCGCAAACCGCAGACGATCAACATTCCCGACAGCAGCGCGGTCGGTCCGGCGAGCACATCGCCGGCTCCGGCCAACGCCAGCGGTCAGGGGCAGTTCACGATGCCGCAGTAACAGCGGCTTCTTTGAAGCGGTGCCGCTTAGCTTGGCGGCGCCGCTTTCGCATCATTCGCCGCGCGGCTCGGCTTTCGTACGACGCGCGGTTCATCGACACGAGACAGCCATGAAGATCGCCATTGCCGGTGCATCGGGCCGCATGGGCCGGATGCTGATCGAAACCGTTCTCAACGAACCCGACGTGCAACTCGTCGGCGCACTCGACCGGCCGGGCGTGCCGCAGCTCGGGCAGGACGCGGGCGCGTTTCTCGGCAAAACCACGGGCGTGCTGCTCACCGACGATATCGAACGCGTGTTCGCCGAAGCCGATTATCTGATCGACTTTACGCGGCCCGAAGGCACGCTCGTGCATCTCGAAGCGGCGCTGCGTCATAACGTGAAGATGATTATCGGCACGACCGGTTTCAGCGACGAGCAGAAGGCGCAGCTGCGTCAGGCGGGCGAGAAGATCGGCATCATGTTCGCGCCGAATATGAGCGTGGGCGTGAACGTCACGCTCAAGCTGCTCGAATTCGCGGCGAAGCAGTTCGCGCAGGGCTACGACATCGAGATTATCGAGGCGCACCATCGTCATAAGGTCGATGCGCCTTCCGGCACCGCGCTCGCCATGGGCGAAGTGATCGCCGATGCGCTCGGCCGCGATCTCAAAGACTGCGCCGTCTACGCGCGCGAAGGCGTGACCGGCGAACGCGATCCATCGACCATCGGCTTTTCTGCCATTCGCGGCGGCGATATCGTCGGCGATCACACGGTGCTGTTCGCGGGCATTGGCGAGCGGATCGAGATTACGCACAAGTCGGCAAGCCGTTTGTCGTACGCGCAGGGCGCGCTGCGTGCGGCGCGCTTCCTCGCGGGCCGCGATCACGGCTTTTTCGACATGCAAGACGTGCTCGGCCTGCGCTGATCCATTCGTACGATGGCGACAACGAGCGTTCTCCACTACCTCGAATCCGGCGATGCCGTGACGCATACCGTTGCGGGCGTCTTGCTCGCGATGTCGCTGGCGAGCTGGTGTTTTCTGCTGGTGAAAACGTGGGTGCTGGTGCGCGCCAAGTGGCAAGGGCCGCGCGCGTTGCAGCGGTTCTGGCAGGCGGCGAGTCTGAAAGATGGCATCGGCGCGTTGAAGCGCGCGGATCGCGAGCGCGTGTATTTGCCGCTGGCCGAAGCGGCGTGGCGCGCATCGGAGGCCGAAGTGCCGGGCGCGCTGCTCGCCCGCGTGGATCGCGATGAACGCGTGCTGCGCGCGCTGCGTCAGGCCATGCTCAATTCGCAACGGCGGCTCGAATTCGGTCAGGTGCTGCTCGCATCGGTCGGGAGTACGGCGCCGTTCGTCGGATTGCTCGGGACCGTGTGGGGCATTTATCACGCGCTGTCGAGTATCGCGGCAAGCGGGCAGGCGATGATCGAAAACGTCGCCGGACCGGTGGGCGAAGCGCTCATCATGACCGCGTTCGGCCTTGTCGTCGCGATTCCCGCGGTGCTCGCCTACAACGTGCTCGGCCGCTACGTGCGGCAGATTTCCGAAGAACTCGACGGCTTCGCGCACGATCTGCACGTGTTCGTCTGCGGCGAGCGCGAGTAAGGAGCGCGGATCATGGCCTTCGGCGGACTCGACAAGAAGCCCAATGGCCAGCCGATGGCCGAGATCAACATGACGCCGCTCATCGACGTCATGCTTGTGCTGCTGGTCATTTTCATCATCACCGCGCCGCTGTTCACGCACGCCATTCGGCTTGATCTGCCGAAGGTCGCATCGCAGCCCGCGCGCGAGACGCCGCAGACCGTCACGCTGTCCATCGACGATTCCGGCAAGCTGTTCTGGAACGACGCGCCCGTCAGTTTCGACGAGATGCGCGCGCGTTTCACCGATGCCGGCAAGGCCGCGCAGAAGCCTGAATTGCACTTGCGGGCGTCGAGTGCGACGCGGTACGACGTAATTGCCAAAGTGATGGGCGCGGCGCAGCAGGCGGGACTGTCGAGCATTGGTTTCGTGACGCAGCCGGTCGCAAAACCCGCGCATTGAGTATTTTGCCTATGCCGAGCGGACGACTGGCCGTCGGCGTGAGAAGCCCGCACACTGAGGCCAGATAGCCCGGATTGCGCGCCGATGCATGAAAACAGGACGGTATAATCGTCCTTTGCCCGTTCGGCGGGCCTGTCAAGTCAAGCTCGTTAGCCTGAACGCCGACGCCGCAGCGAATTCCGTTCCAGCATTTGCTCCAAGCCAAACCACACCATGCACGATAAATACGTACCCGCCGACGTCGAATCCGCCGCGCAGAGCAACTGGCGCGCGAACGACGTCTACCGGACGACCGAGACGTCGGCCAAGCCCAAGTTCTATTGCGTCTCGATGCTGCCGTATCCGTCCGGCAAGCTGCACATGGGTCACGTGCGCAACTACACCATCAACGACGTGATGTACCGTTATCTGCGCATGAACGGTCACAACACGCTGATGCCGATGGGCTGGGACGCGTTCGGAATGCCCGCCGAAAACGCGGCGATGGCCAACAACGTGCCGCCCGCGAAGTGGACGTACGACAACATCGCGTACATGAAGAAGCAGATGCAGTCGATGGGCCTCGCCATCGACTGGTCGCGTGAAGTCGCCACGTGCTCGCCGGACTACTACAAGTGGAACCAGTGGCTGTTCCTGAAGATGCTGGAAAAGGGCATCGCGTACAAGAAGACGGGCACGGTGAACTGGGATCCGATCGATCAGACCGTGCTGGCGAACGAACAAGTCATCGACGGGCGCGGCTGGCGCTCGGGCGCGCTGGTGGAAAAGCGCGAAATCCCGATGTACTACCTGCGCATCACGGATTACGCGGATCAACTGCTCGACGATCTCGAAGGCCTCGGCTGGCCCGAGCGCGTCAAGATCATGCAGCAAAATTGGATTGGCAAGAGCTTCGGCGTGAACTTCGGTTTTCCGTATGAAATCGACGGCGAAGCGAAGTTGCTGCGCGTGTTCACCACGCGCGCCGACACCATCATGGGCGTGACCTTCGCGGCGGTCGCGGCGGAACACCCGCTGGCCACGCGTCTCGCGCGCGATAACGCGGATTTGCAAGCGTTTATCGACGAATGCAAGCGCGGCGGCGTCGCGGAAGCGGACGTTGCCACAATGGAAAAGAAGGGCGTGCCGACCGGCTTCTTCGTCACGCATCCGCTGACGGGTGACAAGGTCGAAGTGTGGATCGGCAATTACGTGCTGATGTCGTACGGCGAAGGCGCGGTGATGGGCGTGCCGTCGCACGATGAACGCGACTTTGCGTTCGCGAAGAAGTACGGCCTGCCGATCAAGCAAGTAATCGATATCGAAGGCAAGACGTATTCGACCGACGCGTGGGAAGAGTGGTACGGCGACAAGACTGCCGGCAAGCTTATCCACAGCGGCAAGTACGATGGCCTGACCACCGAGGAAGCGATCAACGCGATCGCCGCCGACCTGAAGGCGAAGGACCTCGGCGACAAGCAAATCACGTGGCGTCTGCGCGACTGGGGCATTTCGCGTCAGCGTTATTGGGGCACGCCGATTCCGATCATCCATTGCCCGTCGTGCGGCGACGTGCCGGTGCCGGAAAAAGACCTGCCCGTTGTGCTGCCGGAAGATCTCGTGCCGGACGGTTCGGGCAATCCGCTGGCGAAGTCGGAAGCGTTCCTGAACTGCAAGTGCCCGAAGTGCGGCGCGGATGCAAAGCGCGAAACCGACACCATGGACACTTTCGTCGATTCGTCCTGGTACTTCTCGCGCTACAGCGCGCCGGACGCCAAGACTATGGTGGACGAGCGCACCGATTACTGGATGCCGATGGACCAGTACATCGGCGGGATCGAGCATGCGATTCTGCACTTGCTGTACTCGCGCTTCTGGACCAAGGTCATGCGCGACATGGGCCTGGTGAAGTTCGGTGAGCCGGCGAAGAATCTGCTCACGCAGGGCATGGTGCTCAACGAAACGTTCTATCGCGAAGACGCGAGCGGCAAGAAGACCTGGTACAACCCGCTCGACGTGACCGTGTCGCACGACGACAAGGGCCGTCCGACCGGCGCGGTGCTGATCGCGGACGGTCAGCCGGTCGTGCTCGGCGGCGTCGAAAAGATGTCGAAGTCGAAGAACAATGGCGTCGATCCGCAGACTTTGATCGATCAGTACGGTGCGGATACCGCGCGTCTGTTCGTGATGTTCGCAGCGCCGCCGGAGCAATCGCTCGAGTGGTCGGGTGCGGGCGTGGAAGGCGCAAGCCGCTTCCTGCGCCGCGTGTATCACTTCGCGAACGGCAATGCGGAAGTGCTGAAACAACACGGCAAGCTCGATGCATCGAAGCTGAACGACGGCGACAAAGCGCTGCGCCGCGAAATCTACACCGTGCTCAAACAAGCTGATTTCGACTACGGCCGTTTGCAATACAACACGGTCGTTTCCGCCGCGATGAAGATGCTGAACGCGGTCGAAAGCCTGAAGACGCCGAGTGAAGGCGTGCTCAACGAAACCTTCGGCGTGCTGCTGCGCGTGCTGTATCCGGTGGTGCCGCACCTGACGTTCCAGTTGTGGTCGGAACTGGGCTACGAGAAGGAATTCGGTCCGCTGCTCGACGCGCCCTGGCCGAAGGTCGATGAAGCCGCGCTCGAACAGTCTGAAATCGAACTCGTGTTGCAGGTGAACGGCAAAGTGCGCGGCGCGCTGACCGTGGCGAAGGACGCATCGAAGGACGTCATCGAAAAGGCGGCGGTTGCGCACGAAATGTTCGAGAAGTTCGCTGAAGGCCGCGCGCCGAAGAAAATCGTCGTGGTGCCGGGCCGCCTCGTCAACGTGGTCGTCTGATGGCCAAAACCAAGGGAGCGGATGTGACCCGTCAAGCCGGCATGAGCAGGCGTTCGTTTCTGACGCTGTTGGGCGGTGCTTCGTTGTTGTCCGCGTGCGGCTTCCAGTTGCGCGGACAACAGGACTACGCGTTCAAGCGTCTCGCGGTAACGGGTGGCGTGCCGCAGATGGTCGCGCGCCTCGAACGCATGGTCGAAGGCGGCAGCGACACGGTGATCGTTAAGCCGTGGGAAAAGCCGGATGCAACGCTCAGTCTGTCGGAAGGGCAAGGCCAGCGCACGTTGAGCCTGAATGCGCAGGGCGTGGTGCAGGAATACGAACTGGTCTACAACGTGACGTATTCGCTCATCGGCGCGGACGGCACGTTGCTGATTCCGCCGAGCGTGATCGCGCTGAATCGTTCCATGACGTATAGCGATCAATACACGCTCGCCAAGCAGTCGGAAGCAACGCTGCTGTACAACGACATGCGCAACGACGCCGTCGATCAGCTCACGCGCCGTCTCGCCGCCGTGCGCTCGCTGCATCCGGCGCCGGGCGAGCAGACGCCGAGCGTCGTGCCGCGCGCGCCGCTGCCGACACCGCCGCTCTGATCGAACGCGCCGCTTGCCATGCAACTGAAGCTCGACGCGCTCGAAGCGCACCTCGCGAAAGGCCTGAAAGGGCTGTACGTCGTTTATGGCGACGAGCCTTTGCTCGCGCAGGAAGCGTGCGATCGTATTCGCGCGGCGGGGCGTGCGGCCGGCTTCACGGATCGCGCGGTGTTCACGGTCGAGCGTGGATTCGACTGGAGCGCGCTGATCGGTGCGAGCCAGTCGATGTCGCTGTTCGGTGATCGTCAGTTAATCGAATTGCGGATTCCGACCGGCAAGCCCGGCAAGGAAGGCGGCGAAGCGCTGAAGACCCTCGCCGCTTCCGATAATCCCGACATTCTCCTGCTCGTCACGCTGCCGCGTCTGGATTCGGCGACGCAGAAATCCGCGTGGTTCACGGCGCTGCTCGGCGCGGCCGTCGCGCTGAAGATCGATCCGGTCGAGCGCGCGCAGTTGCCCATGTGGGTCGGTCAGCGGCTCGCACAGCAAGGTCAGCATGTCGCGGCGGGCGAGGATGGAAGGCGCGCGTTGCAGTTCATCGCGGAGCGCGTTGAAGGGAATTTGCTGGCGGCGCATCAGGAGATTCAAAAGCTCGGGCTGCTGTATCCGCAAGGCGTCTTGTCGTTCGAACAGATTCACGACGCCGTGCTCAATGTCGCGCGCTACGACGTCTTCAAGCTCAACGAAGCGATGCTGACCGGCGACGTCGGCCGGCTTGCGCGCATGCTTGACGGCCTGAAGGGTGAAGGCGAAGCCGCCGTGCTCGTGCTGTGGGCGCTGGTCGAGGAAGTGCGCACGCTGTTGCGTATCAAACGCGGCGTGGCATCGGGGAAGCCGCTCGCCACGTTGATGCGCGAGAACCGCGTATGGGGTCCGCGTGAACGGTTGATCGGACCGGCGCTGTCGCGCGTGACGGACGAGGCGCTGGAAAAGGCGCTGACGCTGGCGGCGCGGCTGGATCGGCAAGTGAAGGGTTTGTCCGGCGGCACGGGAAAGCGCGGCAGCGAGCCGCCGCCCGATCCGTGGGCCGGCATGTTCGAACTCGCGATGGCGGTCGCCCACGGCGGCAAGCCGGCGCAGGCGTCCGGCGCGCCGCGACCGCGTCGCTGACACGCTTCTGTCACACGCTGTTGCAATCCACGCAACGGCTTAGAATGATCCTTTCGACGCTCGCAGCGCCGACGCAACGAGATAAACGATGAATATCGATCAATACATGACCGACCTCGGCCGCCGCGCACGCGCGGCGTCGCGCGCAATGGCGCGTGCCTCGACGGCGGCGAAGAACGCGGCGCTCGTCGCGGTGGCCGAAGCCATCGAACGCGAACGCGACACGCTGAAGGCCGCGAATGCGCGTGATCTCGCCCGCGCCCGCGACAAAGGCCATGACGCCGCTTTCATCGACCGTCTGACGCTTTCGGACAAAGCGCTCGACACGATGGTCGAAGGTTTGCGGCAAGTGGCGGCGCTGGCTGATCCGATCGGCGAAATCAGCGGGCTGAAGTATCGGCCGAGCGGGATTCAGGTTGGTCAGATGCGCGTGCCGCTCGGCGTGATCGGCATCATCTACGAATCGCGGCCGAATGTGACAATCGACGCAGCCGCGCTTTGTCTGAAATCCGGCAACGCGACCATTCTCCGCGGCGGTTCCGAAGCGCTCGAATGCAATACCGCGCTGGCCAGGCTGATCGGCGTCGGGCTGCAAGCGGCGGGACTGCCGCAGGACGCGGTGCAAGTGGTCGAGACGGCGGATCGCGCGGCGGTCGGCAAGCTCATTACCATGACCGAGTTCGTGGACGTGATCGTGCCGCGCGGCGGCAAGAGCCTGATCGCGCGGCTGATGGAAGAAGCGCGCGTGCCGATGATCAAGCATCTCGACGGCATCTGCCACGTTTATGTCGATGATCGCGCCGATCTGGACAAAGCAGCGGCGGTTTGCGACAACGCGAAAACGCATCGCTACGGCACGTGCAACACGATGGAAACGCTGCTGGTTGCGCGTAGCATCGCTGAAAAGGCGCTGCCGCAGTTGGCGCGCGCGTTCCAGGCCAAGGACGTGGAATTGCGCGTGGACGCCGAATCGCGCGCCGTGCTCGAAGCGGCGAAAATCGGCGCACTGGTCGATGCCACCGAAGAAGACTGGAGCACCGAATATCTCGCGCCGGTGCTGGCAATCAAGATCGTCGAAGGGCTGGATGACGCGATCGAACATATCAACGACTACGGTTCGCATCACACCGACGCCATCGTCACCGAAGATCACGACCGCGCCATGCGTTTCCTGCGCGAAGTGGATTCGGCGAGCGTTATGGTCAACGCATCGACGCGATTTGCCGACGGCTTCGAGTTCGGGCTGGGCGCGGAAATCGGCATTTCGAACGACAAGCTGCACGCGCGCGGACCGGTTGGGCTTGACGGATTGACGTCGCTTAAATACGTCGTGCTCGGACGCGGCGAAGTACGCAATTAATAAGAACGATGCTCTGGATCAAATCGCTGCATATCGTGTTGGTCGCCTCTTGGTTCGCGGGGCTTTTCTACCTGCCGCGCATTTTCGTCAATCTGGCGATGGAAACCGATCCCGCGGCCACCGCGCGCCTTTTGCTGATGGCGCGCAAGCTGTTTCGCTTCATGACGTTTATCGCGGTGCCGGCGCTGGCGTGCGGACTGTGGCTGTGGCTCGTCGTGGGCAGCGGCGCGGGACAGGGATGGCTGCATGCCAAGCTCACGATCGTCGCGCTGATCATCGTCTATCACGCGTATTGCGGGCGCTTGTTGCACACGTTTCAGCGTGGCGAAAACAAGCGCTCGGATAAGTGGTATCGCATGTTCAATGAGTTGCCGGTGCTCGGTTTGCTGGGCGCGACGCTGCTCGTGGTGGTCAAGCCTTTCTGAAGTCGGCGCAAACGCATACGCGGATAACGGCCGATCACACGTCCACGCGCCGGCTCTCCAATACATCCTTCGCCTCGGCGAGCTTTTCCGCCAGCGCCGGGCCGCGCGCCAGCGCAAGACCGACCGCGAGAATATCGCCGATTGCCAAATGCGAGACGCGTGAAGTCATCGGCGAAAAAATATCCGTGTCTTCATCCACGTTCGCGAACAGGCCGACGCTCGCCAGTCGCGCGAGCGGCGAGTTGCCGTGCGTAATCGCGATGACTTTCGCGCCGCCGGACAGGGCGGATCGGCACGCATCGAGAATATCGCGCGTGCGGCCCGTGTTCGAAATTGCGATGACCACATCGCCCGCGCCGAGCAGCGCGGCGGAAGTCGTGTACGTGTGGGGATCGGAATAAGCGACGGACGGCACGCCGAGCTTGAAAAACTTGTGCTGCATATCGAGCGCCACGATGCCCGACCCGCCCGCGCCGTAAAACTCGATGCGCCGCGCCTCCGACAGCAAGCCGATCGCCGTCGCCACGCTGTCCGACGAGAGACTGTTGCGCACCGCGATCAGCGCGCCGATGGTCCGGTCCAGCACTTTTGCCGCGACGCCCGCTGCGGGTTCGTCGCTGCGCACATCGCGATAAACCGTGGGAACGTCCGCTGCTACGCTTTGTGCGAGGCGGATCTTGAATTCGCGGAAACCCGAGAATCCGAGCGCCTGACAGAATCGCGCGATGGTCGGCTGGCTGACGCCGGCGCGGGTGGCGAAGTCGGTCATCGAAATATCAAGGACTTCGCGGGGCGCTTCGAGCACGTAATCGGCCAGCTTGCGTTCGGAGGGCCGCAACTGCTCGCGCATTGCCTCGACTTGAGACAGCAACATCGGAAATCTCGCCTATGCTGGAAAATGTTGGGACTATAGCCGATGAATATGCTTGTACAAATACTACATGAAATTCGGCTGTTCTCTTAGGGATTACCCTCAAGTCCATATATGACAAGCCAAATTGGCAAGCGGCTGCTTAAAAAATACAGTTCGAAAGACGTTGTCCGTATGTAGTTTTTCTACTAACATCATGGCCACGGCGATCTAGAACAAGTCAACAATTCACCGCCGTCCTCGCATTGTCCAAACCCAATACCTCGACGGCAGGCGCGCCGGGAGTGAGACGAAGGAGCTTCGATGGTTTCCCCGCATACGCAACTCAAAAAAGTGACCGACCGCGTGATCGCACGCAGCAAGCCGACGCGCGAGAGCTATCTGTCGCGTATCGACGCCGCGCACGGCAAGTTTCCGGCGCGTGGCGCGCTGTCCTGCGCCAACCTCGCGCACGGTTTCGCCGGGCTGGAAGGACAGGAAAAAATTTCGATCAAGGCGGTGCGCGAGCCGAATATCGGCATCGTGTCGTCTTATAACGAAATGCTGTCCGCGCATGCGCCGTACAAGAGCTTCCCGGACATCATCAAGCAGGCGGCGCGCGAGCATGGCGGTATCGCGCAATTTGCGGGCGGCGTGCCGGCCATGTGCGATGGCATCACGCAAGGCAATGCGGGCATGGAGCTGTCGCTGTTTTCGCGCGAAGTGATCGCCATGAGCACGGCCGTCGCGCTCACACACAATATGTTCGATGCAGCGCTGTGCCTGGGCGTCTGCGACAAGATCGTGCCGGGGTTGGCGATCGGCGCGTTGCAGTTCGGTCATTTGCCGACCATCTTCGTCCCGGCTGGTCCGATGACGAGCGGCCTGACCAACGACGAAAAAGCCAAGGTCCGCCAGGAATTTGCCACCGGCAAGTGCAACCGCGACGCCTTGCTCGAAGCCGAAGCGGCGGCGTATCACGGACACGGCACCTGCACGTTCTACGGCACGGCCAACAGCAATCAGATGCTGATGGAAGTCATGGGCCTGCATCTGCCGAGCGCCGCGTTCGTGCATCCCCACACTGAATTGCGCGATGCGCTCACCGCCGAGGCCGCGCGCCGTGTGCTCGATATCACGCTCGAACGCGGCAATTACACGCCGATCGGCCATGTGGTCGATGAGAAGGCGGTGATCAACGGCATCGTTGCGCTGCTGGCGACGGGCGGTTCGACCAATCACACGCTGCATCTCGTGGCGATTGCGCGCGCGGCGGGCATCATCATCGACTGGAATGATTTCGATGAGTTGTCGCAAGTCGTGCCGCTGCTCGCGAAGATCTACCCGAACGGCAAGGCCGACGTGAATCATTTCCACGCGGCAGGCGGCGTGGCTTACCTCGTGCGCAATCTGCTGCAAGGCGGCTTGCTGCATGAAGATGTGCAGACGGTCGCAGGACGCGGTCTGTCGCATTACACGAAGGAGCCGAAACTTATCGGCGGCAAACTGCAATGGGTCGATGGCGCGGCCGAAAGTCATGACACAAAGGTGCTGCGCGGTATCAGCGAGCCGTTCCAGCCGGACGGCGGTTTGCGGCTGATGCAGGGCAAGCTCGGGCGCGGCGTGATCAAGATTTCGGCGGTTGCGCCGGAGCATCGTGTGGTCAAAGCGCCGGCGATTGTTTTCAACTCGCAGGAAGAAGTGCAGGAAGCGTTCGATAACGGCGAACTGAAGCGCGATTTCGTCGCGGTGGTGCGTTTTCAGGGTGCGCGCGCGAACGGGATGCCGGAGCTGCATCGGTTGACGCCGCTTCTGGGCGTGCTGCAGGATCAGGGATTCCATGTCGCGCTCGTCACGGATGGCCGCATGTCGGGTGCATCGGGCAAAGTGCCTGCGGTGATTCACGTGTCGCCCGAAGCGCTGTTGCAAGGGCCGCTCGGCAAGGTGCGCACCGGCGACACGCTCGTGATCGACGCGCCCGCTGGCGTGCTCGATATCGAAATCGACGAGAACGAATGGGCGGCGCGCGAAGTCGAAGCACCGCGCAATCAGGCCGATAACGAAGCCGGATTCGGGCGCGAGCTGTTCGGCGTGTTCAGAAGCGCCGCGTTGCCCGCGGAAGAGGGCGCGTCGGTGTTCGGCGCGTTGATCGGCGCGGCGGCGTCGCACGATGGACAGGCGAACGGCGCGGCACCGCACGAGGAACGGCATGCATTGCGCGATAACGCGCGTGCGGCGGCATCGGCGCTGAACAAGGCACATGCCACGCATCACTGAACTCAAAAAGAACAGGAGTCGATTCACATGAAAACGGTAAGCGAAATCGTGCGTTTGGGACCGGTGATTCCGGTGCTGGCTTTCGAAACGGTCGAACAGGGCGAACACGTGTCGCGTGCGCTGCACGCGGGCGGCGTCAAGGTGCTGGAGATCACGTTGCGCACACCGGCGGGTATCGGTGCGATCGAGCGCGCGAGCCAGATGGCCGATGACATCGTCGTGGGCGTCGGCACCATCACCAAGCCCGAGCATTGCGAGCAGGCCAAGAAGGCGGGCGCGCAGTTCGGTGTATCGCCGGGACTGACGAAGGACATGCACAAGGCCGCGCAGGACGCGGGCTTGCCGTTGCTGCCGGGCGTGATGACGCCGAGCGACATCATCGCGGCAATGGAACTGGGCTATGAAATCGTCAAGTTCTTTCCCGCGCAGCAAGCGGGCGGTATTCCGATGTTGCAGGCGTTCTATGGCCCGTTCCCGAACCTGAAGTTCTGTCCGACGGGCGGAATCACGGCGGAGACGGCGACGAACTTCCTCGCACAGCCGAACGTGGTGTGTGTCGGCGGTTCGTGGCTGACGCCAAAGGCCGCGCTTGCCGCTCAGAACTGGGAAGAGGTGACGCGCCTGGCGCGCGCGGCGAGCGAATTGGCGCCGCATAGCTGATCGACGTCGCAGTCTCCGGAAGAACGCGAGTGGCGAGAGCCACCGCGCGCTTCTCGCGTTATGAGGTCTGTATTCGCCTGTTCTTTCCGGAATCGCCCTTACAGGGAACCGCTTGGCTCCCGATTTTCCAGCTTACAAGTAAAATTCCGTCACTCGCGCCGTGAGAGCGCTTGCCGGACATTGCCGAAGCGCATCCAAGCAGCGACGGCAAACGCGCTCATAGCGTAAAAACTTCAACAAAACAAAAGGAGGCGCCATGCCAGCCGTCCACGGGAGCATGTTGCTGCTCTACGCCGTGATCGCGATCGCAGTACTGATTCTCATGATCGCGCGCTATAAGGTTTACCCGTTCCTCGTTCTGATGATCGTGTCCGTGCTGCTCGGCCTCGCGGTCGGCATGCCGATGGACAAAATCGTCAAGGCGTTCGAAACCGGCAACGGGAATACCCTTGGACACATCGCTATCGTTGTCGGGTTGGGTACCATGCTCGGCAAGATGATGGCCGAATCGGGCGGTGCCGAACGTATCGCCAATACGCTGATCGATTTGTTCGGCGAGAAGAATATTCACTGGGCGATGATGGTCGTCGCGATCATCGTCGGCTTGCCGGTGTTCTTCGAGGTCGGCTTCGTGCTGCTGATTCCGATTGCGTTCAACGTCGCCAAGCGCACGGGCAAATCCTTGTTGCTGATCGGCTTGCCGATGGTCGCGGGCCTGTCCGTCGTTCACGGTCTGATTCCGCCGCACCCGGCCGCGCTGCTTGCCGTGCAGGCGTATCACGCGGATATCGGCAAGACGATTGCGTATGGTCTGATCGTCGGCATTCCGACGGCAATCGTCGCGGGTCCGCTCTTCGCCTTGCTGATCAGCCGATACATCAAGTTGCCCGACGCCAACGCGCTCGCCGATCAATTCGTGCAAAAGCACGGCGACACGCAAACCAAGCGCGCGCTCCCGAGCTTCGGCATCACGCTGTTCACGATTTTGCTGCCGGTCATTCTGATGCTCATTGGCAGTTGGGCGGATCTCGTGTTCACGCCGAAGACGCTGCCGAACGATCTGCTGCGATTTATCGGGCAATCGGATATTGCGTTGTTGATCGCGGTGCTGGTCAGTTTCTGGACGTTTGGCGCGAAGCAGGGCTTCAATCGCGAGCAGATTCAGAAGTTCTGCGGCGAGTGTCTTGCGCCGATCGCGGGTATTACGCTGATCGTGGGCGCGGGCGGTGGTTTTGGTCAGGTATTGCGCGATAGCGGCATCTCGCAGCAAATCGTTGCGACGGCATCGCAGGCGAATTTGTCGCCGCTGCTGCTCGGCTGGTTCGTGGCCGCGCTGATTCGTCTGGCCACGGGCTCGGCCACTGTCGCGATGACGACCGCGTGCGGTATCGTCGCGCCGATCGCGGCGGCGGCGGGCGGTCATGTCAGCCCGGAATTGCTGGTGCTGGCGACCGGCTCCGGATCGCTGATTTTCTCGCACGTGAACGACGGCGGTTTCTGGCTGATCAAGGAATACTTCGGGATGACGGTGGGGCAGACCTTCAAGACATGGTCGCTGCTGGAAACCATCATCTCGCTCATGGGACTGGGATTGACCTTCGCGCTCGCGGCGGTCGTGTAAGGAGAATTCGATGATTCTGATCGCAATGGGCGTGTCGGGGGCGGGCAAGTCTCTGATCGGCGAAATGCTGGCAGAGCGCCTGCACTGCTCGTTCACCGACGGCGACGCGTTCCACAGCGCCGCGAACAAAGAGAAGATGCACAAGGGCATTCCGCTCACCGACGACGACCGCTGGCCGTGGCTGGAAACCATCCGCGCGGCGATCGAAGAAAAGCAGCGCGCGGGCGAGACGGCGGTGTTCACGTGTTCATCGCTGAAGCGCTCGTATCGCGATGTGCTGCGCGCGGGTGACAAGGACGTGTGCTTCGTCTATTTGCACGGCACGTTCGAAGTGCTGCACGATCGTCTTGGATCGCGCACCGGCCATTTCTTCGATCCGTCGCTGTTGCAGAGTCAGCTCGACACGCTCGAAGAACCCGGCGACGATGAAGCGATCACCGAGAGCATCGAACTGACGCCTGAGCAGATTGTCGATAACGTGATCGAGAAGCTGAAGACTCGGTAAATAGCAAAAAGCCCTGGAATTCCAGGGCTTTTTTCACTTTCAACTTACGCGATCCGCTTCGCCAGTTCCACCGCCTTGCCGATATACGACGCAGGCGTCATTTCCAACAAGAGCTTCTTTGCATCGTCCGGAATCGCCAGACCGGTAATGAACGTCTGAAGCGCCTCGCGCGTGATGCCTTTACCGCGCGTCAATTCCTTCAATTGCTCATACGGATTTTCGATGCCGTAACGGCGCATCACCGTCTGCACCGGCTCTGCGAGCACTTCCCACGTGTTGTCCAGGTCTTCGTTCAGACGCGCGGCGTTTACTTCGAGCTTATCGAGACCGCGAATCAGCGCGTCATAAGCGAGCAGCGAGTAGCCGAACGCCACGCCGATATTGCGCAGCACCGTCGAGTCCGTCAGATCGCGCTGCCAACGCGAAATCGGCAGCTTGTCGGCGAGATGGCGCAGCGTCGCGTTCGCGAGGCCGAGATTGCCTTCCGAGTTTTCGAAGTCGATCGGATTGACCTTGTGCGGCATCGTCGACGAACCGATTTCGCCGGCCTTGGTGCGCTGCTTGAAGTAGCCGAGCGAGATATAGCCCCACACGTCGCGATCGAGGTCGAGAAGAATGGTGTTCGCGCGCGCGACGGCATCGAACAATTCGGCCATGTAGTCGTGCGGCTCGATCTGAATCGTGTATGGATTGAACGTCAGTTTCAGGCGATTTTCGATCACGTCCTTTGAGAACGCTTCCCAATCGAATTCCGGATACGCCGACAAATGCGCGTTGTAATTGCCGACCGCGCCGTTCATCTTGCCGAGCAACGTAACCTGCGCGATCCGCTCGATCGCGCGCGACAGACGCGCCGCCACGTTGGCGATTTCCTTGCCGAGCGTCGTCGGGCTGGCGGGCTGGCCGTGCGTGCGCGAGAGCATCGGCTGTTCGGCTTGTGCGTGCGCGAGCTTGACCAAACGCTCATGCACCGAACGCAGCGCGGGCAGAATCACATGCTCGCGTGCGCCGGCGAGCATCAGACCATGCGACGTGTTGTTGATATCTTCCGACGTGCACGCGAAGTGGATGAACTCGCTCGCGCGCTCCAGTTCCGGCTGACCCTTCACCGATTCCTTCAGCCAGTATTCGACCGCCTTCACATCATGATTCGTGACGCGCTCGATATCCTTGATGCGCGCGGCATCGTGCGCGGTGAAGCGTTCGGCGAGACTCAGCAGGAATTGCTCGGAGGCGTCGGAGAAACGCGGCACTTCTTTGAGCCCGGCGCGCGACAACGCGATCAGCCAGTGAATCTCAACCGTCACGCGATGGCGCATGAACGCGGCTTCGGAGAGCCACTCACGCAGAGCTTCGGTCTTGGCGGCGTAGCGGCCGTCGAGCGGCGAGAGCGCGGTGAGCGCAAAGAGGGTATCGGGACGGGTATCGGACATGGTTGCGGACGGCGCGAAGGAAATGACGGAAGAACCGCGCATTTTACCATCGGATGCGTCCCAAACTCGGCCGCTCAGCGCGTGCGCAGCGCTTCGTCGAGCGCGTGGAGTTGCGCGGGCGTGCCGACGTTTTCCCAGCGGCCTTCGTAAAGCTCGCCGGTCGCGCGTCCCGAAGCGATGGTCTCGCGATAGTACGGCGTCAGCGCGCGGCGCGTGCCGGGCGCGAGATCGCGGAACATGCGCGTGTCGTATAGACCGATATTGCCGAACGTCAAGCGCGATTTGCCGTCGAGCGCGAGCGTGTCGCCGTTCAGCGCGAAGTCGCCTTTGAGATGGAAGGGCGGATTCGGCACCATCACGAGATGCATGCCGGGTTCGTCGCGCTGCGACAACGCAGCCGCACGATCGCGGAGCGTCACGTAATCGAAGTCGCAGAATACGTCGCCACTGACCGCGATAAACACGCCATCGCCAATCAAGTGCCGCGCCTGCGCGATACCGCCCGCCGTCTCCAGCGCATCGGTCTCAGGCGAGAAGCGCAGTTCGACGCCCCAACGCGAGCCATTACCGAGCGTGGCTTCGATCTGCTCACCCAACCACGCGTGATTGATCACGACCACACGCACACCCGCCCCCGCGAGCCGTTCGATCTGCCACAAGATCAGCGGTTTGCCGCCGACCGGCAGCAGCGGCTTCGGACAGGAATCGGTGAGCGGGCGCATGCGTTCGCCGCGTCCGGCGGCGAAGATCATCGCCGTATCGAGTGCGTGGGTCATGAAGAGATTCAGAAGGTATAGCCGACTTCGATCGCGCGGCCTTCGAGCGTATCGAGCAGGCGCGCGAACGGCCACAGCGGCGCGTAACGCTCCGCGACCTTGCGCGCATAGCCGATAAAACGCGGCAGATCCGACAGATAACGCGGCTTGCCATCGCGATAGTGAATGCGCGCGAACAGGCCGAGCACCTTGATATGGCGCTGCAAGCCCATCCACTCGATCTGACGATAGAACTCGCCGAAATCGGCATCGACGGGCAAGCCGGCTTTGCGCGCGCGCTCCCAGTAGTACGCGAAGCAATCGAGCTGAAACTCTTCGTCCCAGCTGATGAAGGCGTCGCGCAACAGCGAAGCGATGTCGTACGTGATCGGTCCGTAGACCGCGTCCTGAAAATCCAGCACGCCGGGATTCGGCTCGCAGATCATCAGATTGCGCGGCATGTAATCGCGCAGCATGAACGTCTGCGGCTGATTCAGCGCGCTTTGCACGAGCAGCGCGAAGGTATCGTCGAGTGTCTTGCGTTCTTCTGCGGTGACTTCGCGCCCGAGATGTCGGCCGATGAACCACTCCGGCATCAGCTCCATTTCGCGGCGCAGAAACGCTTCGTCGAATGCGGGCAACACGCCTTCGCGCGCGGTCTGCTGAAAACGAATCAACGTGTCGATGGCCGCGCGCATCAAAGGCCGCGCGTTCTTCTCGTCGAGTACGGAGATGTACGTGGTCGTGCCGAGATCGGTGACGAGCATGAAACCGGCGTCGAAATCCGTTTCCAATACTTTCGGCACATGCACGTTTGCCGCGTCCAGCAAGCCCGCAACCTGCACAAATTCGCGGCATTTTTCGGGCGGCGGAGCGTCGACTGCGATCAGCGTTTTGCCGTGCTCGGAATCCGCGTCAAGGCGGAAGTAGCGGCGAAAGCTGGCGTCGGCGGAAGCGGGCGCGAGGCTCGCGAGGTTCAGACGGTAGCGGTCCGCGAAAGTCTGTAGCCACGAGCGGAGTTGTTCGAGGCGGGCGTCGTCAGCAATGTGCGTCATAAATTCGAGAGGCAAAACATCTTGCCATATAATACCCCACGACTTTTTCAAGCGATCCGTTTGAAGCCTGGCGCCAGGCCCGACGACTTTCCGCGTTATCGTCCGATCGAGTGTCGTCGCTGCGAAGCAACGGACCGTCAAGTACGACCGCGGAAAGAGTGTGGCCGCCCGCCGCCCAGCCGCTTTCCAGCCGGTGAAAAGCGTGGGACGCGAACGGAACGAACCACCGCCCATACATGCCGCCACGACAGTTTCCAGCATCGAAGATTAAAGGCGACGACAGGCCACGCCGGCGGCGGCTCGTCGCCGCGCTCCTATCCGTTCCGGGGCTGATGCCCGCACTCGCGCACGCCCAACTCGGCGGTGACGCGTCTTATCCGCAGCCGCTCGACGGTCCTGGCAGCCTGCGTCTTGCGCCGCAGCTCGAAGAACGGCCGCTGAAAAGCGGTCAGCAGCCCACCACATTTCTGCTCGGCGACAAAGCCACCGGCACGTCCGACGAAGACATGGCGGCGAAAGGTTCGGCGGAAATCCGCCGCACGGTCACGGTCATCAAGGGCGACGCGCTGCATTACGACCAGGACACCGACATGGCCGATGCTTTCGGCAATGTCAGGCTGATCAACAACGGCGTGTCGTTTGTCGGTCCGGAAGCGCATCTGAAGGTGGAAGCGAACGAAGGGTTCATGACGAACCCGAAGTACCACTTCAATATGACGGGCGGTTCGGGCAGCGCGGAACGTATCGATCTGATCGACAACGAGCGCGCGCGCTTGGATCACGGCACGTACACGGCGTGCCAGTGCGAGACCGATCCGGCGTGGTACATCAAGGGCACATCGTTCGATTTCGATACCGGCTCGAACGAAGGCATCGCGCATAACGGCGTGGTGTTCTTCCAGGGCGTGCCGATCATGGCGAGCCCGTGGCTGTCGTTTCCGCTCACGGGCGACCGGCGCAGCGGCTTGCTGCCGCCCACGTTCTCGCTCAGCTCGACGACCGGTTTCGAAGCCACGATTCCGTACTATTTCAATATCGCGCCGAATCGCGATTTGACGGTCACGCCGCGCATCATGACGCGCCGTGGCGTGCTGGGCGAGGCGACGTATCGCTATTTGTCGCCGACTTATTCGGGGTCGTTTACCGGCGACTATCTGCCGAACGACATGCAGACGCATACGAATCGGTACGCGATCTTCTGGCAGCATCAGCAGAATTTCGGCGGCGGATTCGCGGGCTACGTCAATTACAACAAGGTCTCGGACTCGCAGTATCCGGAAGACCTCGGCAACGCGTCGAGCCAGTTCCTCAACGGCACGCAACTGCTGTATCAGCAGGAAGCCGGGCTGACGTACACCAACGGCCCGTGGTCCGTACTGGGCCGTGAGCAGCGCTGGCAGACGTTGACGCCGTCCACGCCGCCATACGCGCGCGAACCGCAGTTGAACGTGCAGTACAACAAGTACAACGTCGGCGGTTTCGATTACGGCATGGAAGCGGATTTCACCCGCTTCACGATCACAACAGAAGGCGCGACGGACGGTAATCGCGCGTACTTCAATCCGTATCTCAGTTACGGAATCAATGCGCCGGGCTATTTCGTCACGCCGAAGGTGCAATGGCACTTCGCGTCGTATGACCTGAGTCACATTGCGACGTCGCAGGTGGCGGGTTCCTCGCCGCCCGTGACCGGCCAGCCGAAGAACTTCACCGAGTCCATTCCGACCCTCAGTTTCGATTCGGGACTCGTGTTCGACCGTTCGGTGCGGCTGTTCGGGCAGGACTATATCCAGACGCTCGAACCGCGCCTGTACTACGTCTACACGCCGTATCGCAATCAGGACTTCGCGCCTATTTTCGATACCGCCGAGTCCGATTTCGGTCTGGCGGAGATCTACACGCCGAACACGTTCGTCGGCAACGACCGGATCGCGGATGCGAACCGCGTCACGGCCGGCCTGACCACGCGCTTCATCAACCCGGCAACGGGCGATGAACGTGCGCGTTTCGTTATCGCTCAGCAGTATTATTTCCAGAGCCAGCGCGTCACGATCACGCCGGGCACGCTGCCCGAGCAGGCCAAGCACTCGGACCTGATCGCGGGGGCGTCGATCAAGCTGGGCGCTGGTTTCGCTTCGGAAACCGCGTTCCAATATAATGTCGATAACAACCAGCTCGTGCGTTCGAGCGTCGGCTTCGCATTCAGTCCGGCCGACCGCAAGGTGATCAACGTCGGCTACCGCTACACCCGTTCGAACCAGACCACGCTGGTCAACGAACCGATCAATCAGATCCTCGTTTCGGGTGAATGGCCGCTCACGAACCGTCTCTACGCCGTCGCCCGCGTCAATTATGATCTCGCGAGCCATCGGCTCGTCGATGGTCTGGTCGGCTTCCAGTACGATGCCGATTGCTGGGCGCTCGGCTTCGGCGCGCAGCGTTACGCGAACGGCGTGAACACCAGCGGTCAGCCGTCTTCGGGCACGCGCGTGCTTGCACAGTTGACGTTCAAGGGCTTGTCGAACGTCGATAACGGCCTTGTCAGCGCATTCCGCGCCAGCGTTCAGGGCTACCAGCCGCCGCCGGCGCCGGAACCGCCGCTCGCGCGCTTCAGCAACTACGAGTGACGTCGTTACCAGGCGTCCGAAAGCAACACGCTTACAGAAGTCAGGCAGCGCGCCGGTCATGCGGCGCACAGCAGCATACGAACGGTTCAAGACTGGATTTGATGGAGTATCTGTGGCAAACGTGAATATGTTTCGATCGACGGTTATCGCAGCGAGCATCGTTGCTGCGACGCTGATCCTGAGTACGCCTGCCGGTGCGCAGGCGTTGTCGAACGGCAAAGCGCAGGTCGCTGATTCGGTCGTCGCCGTCGTGAACGATGGCGTCATCACGCAGCGGGAACTCGACGAGCGCACGCGCCTCGTCGCGCAGCGTCTGCAACAGCAGAACGCGCCGGTGCCCCCGGCGGACCAGATGCGCCAGCAGGTGCTCGACCAGATGGTGCTGGAGCGCATTCAGCTTCAGCGCGCGAAGGAAGACGGCATCAATATCGACGATGCCACCGTCAACCGCACGCTGACGCGTCTGGCGCAGCAAAACCAGATGACGCTGGATGTGTACCGCTCGCGCATCGAGGCTCAGGGCGTGCCCTGGGCCGTCTTTATGCGTGATGCGCGCACGGAACTGACGCTTTCCAAGCTGCGCGAGAAGGAAGTGGACAGCAAGATCACGGTGTCGGACGGCGAAGTGGCGAACTACATCGCCAGCCAGCGCGGTCCGGGCGCACGCAATACCAGCGATCTGCGTCTGCAACACATCATGTTCAAACTGCCGTCCGACGCGCCGCAAGATCAGGTTCAGCAGGTTCAGGCCAAGGCCGACGCCGTGCTGAAACAGGCGCAATCGGGCGATGACTTCGAAAAGCTCGCCAAGAACAACTCGCAGGATACGGACGCGAACAAAGGCGGCGACCTCGGTTACCGCGCGCCGGGCACGCTGCCGGCGGGCATCGTGACGGCGGTATCGACGCTGCGTCCGGGCCAGGTCGCGCCGCAGCTTCTGCGTACCGATGGCGGCTTCGAAATCGTCAAGCTGGTGGATCGCCGTGCAAGCCAGGGCACCGCGGCGGATGCGCCGAAGCTCGTGCAAACGCATGTGCGCCACATTCTGCTGCGCGTATCGGATGGCATGTCGGAGCAGGCCGCGCGTCAGCGTCTGCTCGATATCAAGCAGCAAGTGGCGAACGGCGGCGACTTCGCTAACTTCGCGCGCACGTATTCGCAGGACGGTTCGGCGTCGCAGGGCGGCGATCTCGGCTGGATTAGCCCAGGCGAAACCGTGCCGGAATTCGAGCGCGCAATGAACAATCTCGCCGATGGCGCTGTCAGCGATCCGGTGCGAAGCGAGTACGGCTATCACCTGATTCAGGTGCTCGGCCGTCGCGAGGCGGAAGGTTCGGCCACGCAGCAACTCGATATCGCGCGTCAGGCGATCGGTCAACGCAAGGCGGAGCAGGCGTATTCCGACTGGCTGCGCGAACTGCGCGACACCGCGTATGTGCAGTACAAGGGCATCGCTGCGCAGCAGGCGCAGCAATAACCCGCATGAACACCGACGCCGCCATCTCGATCGCGATCACCACGGGCGAGCCGGCGGGCGTCGGGCCGGAATTGACGGCAGTCGCGCTGAAAGAGGCGCGTACTCGCTGGCCATCGGCGCGGTTCACTGTGCTCGGCGACCGCGATTTGATGATTCAGCGCGGTCTTTCACCGGATGATGGAATCGACATCGGGCACGTTCCGCTCGCGGTGCCGGTCGAAGCGGGCAAGCTGAACGCCGCGAACGGCCGCTACGTGCTCGATCTGCTCGATGCCGCCATTGACGGCGCAAAGCTTGGCCGGTTCGATGCCATCGTCACCGCGCCGCTGCAAAAGAGCACCATCAACGATGCCGGCGTTCCCTTCACCGGCCACACCGAATATCTCGCCGAACGCACGGACACGGCACGCGTCGTGATGATGCTCGCCGGTTCCGGTGAGAAGCCGCTGCGCGTGGCGCTCGCGACCACGCATCTGCCGCTGAAGGATGTGTCGGCGGCGCTGAGTATCGACGGATTGGTCGAGACGCTCAGCATCATTGATCACGATTTGCGCGCGCATTTCGGCCTCGCCAAACCGCGCATTCTCGTGACCGGGCTGAATCCGCACGCGGGCGAAAATGGCTATCTGGGCCGCGAGGAAATCGACGTCATCACGCCCGCGCTGGAACGCGCCCGCGCGCTCGGCATCGATGCGCCCGGTCCGTATCCCGCCGACACGCTGTTCCAGCCGCGCTATCTGAAAGACGCCGATTGCGTGCTGGCCATGTTCCACGATCAGGGTTTGCCGGTGCTGAAGTACGCGACTTTTGGCGAAGGCATCAACGTGACGCTGGGTTTGCCGATCATTCGCACGTCGGTGGATCACGGTACGGCGCTCGATCTCGCCGGCACGGGCCGCGCGGACGCAGGCAGCATGATCGCCGCCATCGACGCCGCCGTGACCATGGCGCGTCACAAGCGTGGCACAAGCGCGGCCTCTGAACCAGTTTAAAAAGAAGTATGGCGACCAAACATCAAGGCCATTTTGCGCGCAAGCGCTTTGGGCAAAACTTTCTCGTCGATCAAGGCATTATCGATTCGATCGTCGATACCATCGCGCCGAAGCAGGGCGAGCGCATGGTCGAAATCGGGCCGGGTCTGGCGGCGCTTACTGCGCCTTTGCTCGAACGACTCGCGACACCCGAATCGCCGCTTCACGCAGTCGAGCTGGATCGCGATCTGATCGGCCGTCTGGAAAAGCGCTTCGGCGACAAGCTCGTCGTGCATTCCGCCGATGCGCTCGATTTCGACTTCGGCACGCTCGCGCTGGAAGGCGATAAACCTTCGCTGCGTATCGTCGGGAATTTGCCGTACAACATTTCGAGTCCGCTGCTGTTTCATCTGACGACGTTCGCGCCGAAAGTCGTCGATCAGCATTTCATGCTTCAGGACGAAGTGGTCGAACGCATGATCGCGGAACCGGCGAGCAAGGATTACGGGCGCTTGTCCGTGATGCTGCAATACCGCTATTCGATGGACAAGCTTATCGACGTGCCGCCCGAATCGTTCAATCCGCCGCCCAAGGTGAATTCGGCGATCGTGCGCATGATTCCGTACGCGCCGCACGAATTGCCGGCCGTGAACGATGCCATTCTGAGCGATGTCGTGAAGGCCGCGTTCGCGCAGCGTCGCAAAGTGCTGCGCAACAATCTCTCCGCTTACCGCGACAAGATCGATTTCGACGCGCTCGGATTCGATCTCACGCGCCGCGCCGAAGAAGTGCCGGTGGCCGAGTTTGTGGCACTCGCGCAGGCTGTCGAACGAGCATAAGCGTTTTCAATGAGCTCGTTATCCGCAAGCAGTTTCATGAGCCGATCCAGCCGCATGCGCTGCTCGCGATGCAACCCATGCGTCGCGCTGATCTGCTGCACGCGTCTGCGCCAATAAGTCTGTCCGAACAGCGAGTTCGCGACTTCCGCCGACAACACGCGCTCCAGATGCACGATGGCGGCATCGACGTTATAGGTGGAATAGGGGCTTACGCTTGCGTTCATTCGTGCCTCGGTCGCAGGTTGTCGAGCAATCGATTTTGCGAGCGAGGAGGGACATTCCGTGTCCTAGCGATGCAGCATTTCGTGAATGCGCGTCAGCGACGCCACCGCGCCGCCCGCAATCCCCACGCCGACGTTCGGCGCAATGCCATGCTCACGCGGATTGATACGCACCACGCGCGGCCCGTGGCGTTCGCTGAAGCGCCGCACGGTAGGCAGCGCGCGCCCCGCGCCGAGTTCGACCACGACGAGTCGTTCCACTTTCGGCAGCCAGTTTGCAAGCCTTCGTTCTTGCCGCTCGGTTTGCGCGTCGATCCAGTTCCAGTCGCCGAACATGAGGATGTTGGGACGCGCAAGGCGGCCGCAATGCGGACAAAGCGGCATCGCGTTGATCAGTTCGCAGCGGTTTGCATCGACGATGGGTACGAAGCCGGATGCGGGCCAGATATCGCTCGTGCAGGCGTCGACGCATTGCATGAAGTCGATCGCGCCGTGGCATTCGACGATGCGCTCGTGCGAGAAACCCGCGCGCTGAAACTGGCCATCGACATTGCTCGTGAAGACGAACGCGCCGTGCTTCATGCGCGATGACCACTGCAAAAGCAGGCGGAAACCGTCGTGCGGCTGCGTCGCGCGATACAGCGCCAGCCGATGCCCATAAAAGCCCCACGCCAGCCGCGGATGTCGCACGAAGCCTTCGGGATTGGCCATCGCCTCGAACGAATAGCCGTGATGCCGCAGAGCCGGATACGCGCGCCAGAAACCTTCGGGTCCGCGAAAATCGGGCAGACCGGAATCGACGCCCATGCCCGCGCCTGCGGTAATCAACATGCCGTCCGCTTTGGCGATCCATTCGGCCGCTTGTTTGATCTCGGCCGCGTCGCTCATGCCGGTTCTCCGGCGGTGTGTCCGTAACGCTCGGCGAGCTTTAGATAGTCCTGCGCGAATTCATCGCGTAATGTTTTCGGCGCAAGAATTTCGACGCCCGCGCCGAGCGCGCGCAGCCACCAGCGCAGCTTGAGACTCGGCGTCACCGTGCCGGAAATCTTGGTGCGGCCATCGGGCAAGGTATCGATCACCTGATCTTTCGACATAGGCGATTCGCGCAACTGATTGCCCGCGTTGCCTTCGAACGCGAGTTCCAGACGCACGGGCGGCTCGGGCAGAAAGTCGAACACTTGCTGCGTTTCAATGTACTTGCGCAGCTTGAAGTCGTCGGGATACGTAAAGCTCTCGCCCGACTCGGACACCGAACGAATCCGGTCCAGCCGATACAGCGTTCGCATCCATTCGGTCTCGCCTTTCTCGGGGCGCGGCGCGCGGCTCGGGTCCTGCGCGACCATGTACATCACGCCCGCCGATTCGACCAGCGCGAGCGGCCAGAGCTTGCGGGTTTTGGGGGCGTCGCCTTGTTCGCCTTTATATGCGGCGCGGTACTGCACCAGCAATTCGCGCTCGAAGAACGTCGCGGTCGCGACGGTCTGGAAAATTTCCGGGCGCAGCTTCGGGCGGATCAGCGTGAACGAACCATCGACGGAATCGATTTTGTCGGCCCACGCGCGATAAATGCGGCTGTCCGCTTTCTCTTGCGAGAGGCGCGCTTCTGCGGCCTGAAACAGCGGATCGATATCGCGCGTGACGGCGTTCGGCAGCTTGTTGCCCGCGAAGCGCTGAAGGATATGAAACGCCACCGCCTCCGACGCGCTCATCAAGCCCACGCCTTCCTGCGATCCATGCAGCCACGGCTTGCGCTGCCACAGCAACTCGCGGCCGTTGATCATCGAGACCACGCGCGAGTCGGCTTCGAGCGCCGTGAGGTGGCGCTGCACCTTCTTCGTATAGCCCACGCGATGCCCGCGCTCCTCCAAACGCCGTCGGATTTCGGGCGTGGGAAGCCACGCGACGGCATCGCGTTCGGTGGGCAGCACGCGCAGGATCGCTTCGTCGAGGCTGGAGGTCATGGCGAGCAGGAAGAGTAGGAAAGTCGAATTGATTATAGGGACGATTGGGACAGAAGATGTCCCGGTCGCGCAGGGCCGGTTCGCGCGCGCTGCGATGAGTTGCATCGTGGAACGGAGGTTGCGCTGTGGTGGCTATCCCCAAATATCTCCCGGAGTCACCATCATGACGGCGGCGCTTCCCTTCGATCCCTCTTTCGAACAAATCCCCGACGACGAGGCTGACACCACGCGGGAAGTCGCGGAAACCATGCGCAGCATCACCGAGAAAACGTACGCCGATTCAGGCCACGCGATCCGCAGCGTGCACGCGAAGAGTCACGGGTTGCTGATCGGTGAATTCGAAGTGGCGCCCGATCTTCCGCCGGAACTCGCGCAAGGCCTCTTCGCGCGCGCCGGAACGATGCAAGTGGTCATGCGACTCTCCACCAATCCCGGCGACGTGCTCGACGACAAAGTCTCGACGCCGCGTGGTCTGGCGATCAAGGTAATCGGCGTAACAGGCGACCGTCTGCCTGGCAGCGAAGGCGATACCACGCAGGATTTCGTGATGATCAACGCGCCGGCCTTTACCGCCGCGACGCCGAAAAAGTTTTTGTCCAATCTAAAGCTGTTGGCCAAGACGACGGACAAAGCGCCCGGCGCGAAAAAGGCGCTGTCGGCGGTACTGCGCGGCACGGAAGCGCTGATCGAAAAGCTCGGCGGCGAGAGTCCGACGCTGATCAGTATGGGCGGACATCCGGAAACGCATATTCTGGGCGAGACGTTTTATACGGCGGTGCCGCTTCTTTATGGCGCGTACTTTGGCAAGTTCAGCATCGCGCCGGTATCGCCGGAATTGACGGCGCTGACCGATGCGAAAGTCGATCTCGAAGACCGTCCCGATGGCCTGCGTGAATCGGTAAGCGAGTTCTTCGCATCGCATGGGGCGGAGTGGGAAGTGCGCGTTCAGCTTGCGACCGATATCGACACGATGCCGATTGAAGATGCGTCCGTGCAATGGCCGGAGGACGAAAGCCCGTACGTTACGGTGGCGCGGATTCGCGTGCTGCCGCAGACATCGTGGAGTCCTGAACGCGAGCGAGGTATCGACGATGGCATGGCGTTCAGTCCGTGGCATGGCATTGCGGCGCATCGGCCACTGGGCGGCGTGATGCGGGCGCGACGGGCATCGTACGAAATGTCGGCCGGGTTTCGCGGCGAGCGGAACGGTTGCCCGATGCACGAACCGCACGAGCGCATCGACCTTTAATCCAGCGGAGCTTGCGATGGCCAACTCAGACGCTGACGACGCGCACGAATATCCCTACGCTTCGGGCGGATGGGGCTCGGTCAAAGCCGTCGCTGAAATTCTCACGCGTGAGAAAGTGCCTTTAAAGGGCGCGGCGATTTTGCTGCATCAAAACAAGCCGGATGGCTTTGCGTGCGTGAGCTGCTCGTGGGCGAAACCGGCGCATCCGCATAAGTTCGAGTTCTGCGAAAACGGCGCGAAAGCGACCGCATGGGACACGACCAGCAAGCGCGTGAGTCCCGAGTTCTTTTCGACGCATACGGTGTCGGAGCTTTGCGAGTGGCACGACCACGATCTCGAAGAAGCCGGCCGCCTCACCGCGCCGATGCGCTACGACGCCTCAACTGATAAGTATATCGAAGTAAGTTGGGAAGAAGCGTTCGAAGATATCGGGCGCGAACTCGGTAGGTTCGATCCGAACAGCGTCGTGTTCTACGCGTCCGGGCGCGCGTCGCTGGAAACGTCGTATATGTTCCAGCTTTTTGCGCGTATGTACGGCACCAACAACTTGCCGGACAGTTCGAACATGTGCCACGAAAGCACGAGCGTCGGATTGCAGAAAGCGATCGGCGCGGGCGTCGGCACGATCCGGCTCGAAGATTTCGATGCCACCGATCTCATGTTCTTCTTCGGCCACAATGTCGGCACAAATAGTCCGCGCATGCTGCATCAGCTTCAGGACGCGCGAAAGCGCGGCGTGCCGATCATCACGTTCAATCCGCTGCGCGAACCGGGCTTGTTACGCTTCGCCAATCCGCAGTCGCCGACCGAGATGTTGACGCCCGCGCAGACGCAAATCAGCACGCAGTACCATCAGGTCAAAGTAGGCGGTGATACGGCTGCGCTGCTCGGCATCTGCAAGACCGTAATTGATGCGGATGACGAAGCAATCGCAGAAGCGAAGCCGAGGATTCTGGATATCGACTTTATCGACACGCATACGATTGGCTTCAAGGCATTTGCGCAGTACGTGCGCGCAACGTCTTGGGATGACATCGAGCGCGTGAGCGGACTGACGCGTGACGCGCTCGAAGCTGCGGCGCACGCGTATATGAAGGCGAACGCGACTATCGTTCATTATGGAATGGGGCTGACGCAACATCGGCTTGGTGTGCAGAACGTGCGGATGGTGTGCAATCTGCTGTTCTTGCGCGGGAATATCGGCAAGCCCGGCGCGGGTCCGTCACCGATACGCGGGCATTCGAACGTGCAGGGACAGCGGACTGTCGGCATCACGGAGAAACCGGAACTGGCTCCGCTCGATGTGCTTGCAAAGCAGTTCGATTTCGATCCGCCGCGCGAGAAGGGCATGAATATCGTCGAAGCCTTCGATGCGATGATCGAAGGCAAGGTCAATGCCGTGATCAACCTCGGCGGAAATCTGGTGCGCTCGGTTCCGGACCGCGCGCGGATCGAACCGGCGTGGCGCGGCCTCAAGCTCACGGTGAATGTTGCGACGAAGCTCAATCGCAGTCATCTCGTGCATGGCGCGAAGGCGTATCTGCTGCCGTGTCTGAGTCGTATCGAAGTGGATCGGCAGGCGAGCGGGGAACAGGCTGTATCGATGGAAGACAGCACGGGCTGTATGCACGGCTCGCGCGGCGCGACGCCACCGGCCGCTGCCGGGCTTCGTTCGGAGCCTTTCATTATCGCGGGCCTCGCAAAGGCAACGCTGAAGGAACGCTCGACGGTGGACTGGGATCGCTGGGTCGCGGATTACTCGATCGTGCGGGACGAGATCGCCAAAACCTGGCCCGACAATTTTCACGATTTCAACGCTCGGCTCTGGACGCCTGGCGGTTTCGCGCGTGCGTTACCGGCGCGTGAACGCACATGGAAAACCGAGAGCGGAAGGGCAGAGTTCTACGTACCGGAGATGCTCGAAGAAGATCCGGATATGCCGACGCGCGATCCGCACGCATTGCGTCTGACCACGCTGCGTAGCGATGATCAGTTCAACACGACCATCTATAGTTTGAGCGATCGGTTTCGGGGTATCGAAGATGACCGCATGGTGATTCTGATGAACCCCGACGATATGCGCGATCACGACGTGCACGCCGGTGAGCGCATCACGATGGAAACCATCGCAACGGATGGCGTACAGCGGCGCGTCGCTGGGCTGAAACTCGTTGCCTACGATATCCCGCGTGGATGCGTGGCAGGCTATTACCCGGAATGCAATCCGCTGCTGCCGCTATGGCATCACGCGAAGGAAAGCAAAGTGCCGGCGGCGAAATCGATCCCGGTAAGGATCGTGAGGTGATCGAATAACCAAAAGCAAAAAGCCCGGTCGCAGTGACCGGGCTTTCTACTTGATTCTTTGGTAGGCCGTACGGGATTCGAACCTGTGACCAACGGATTAAAAGTCCGCTGCTCTACCAGCTGAGCTAACGACCCAAAAGAGGCGAAATTATAAACGGCGATTCAGCACACTGTCAACCGAACAAGCCATTTCGATGCTGATAGAAAAACGCCCGCAGCACCTACAACCATGTGTGCCCGCGGGCATTCTCCAATCGCGCGAGAGGCACGACGCTTACTTCACCTGCGACAGCTTGCTCTGCGCATTCTGCGCAACTTCAGTCCCACCATACTGCGAGATGATCTGCTGCAACGTTTGTTTCGCAGCCGCCTTCTGACCTTGCTCGATCTGATTGTTCGCGATCGCGAGCAGCGCTTCGGGTGCGCGCGGATGCGTCGGATACGTCTTCACGAGGTTTTGCCAGATGGCGGTGGAGCCTTTGTAGTCGCGCTGCGCGTACAACGCATTGCCCAGCCAATACTGCGCGGTTGGCTGATACGGGCTTTGCGGGTACTTCGCCACAAACGCCTTGAACGAGGCCGCGGCGTTTTTATAGTCACCGTTACGGAACTGAGTCGACGCTGCGTTGAACGCATCCGTCTCACCGGGCTGCACCGCGCCTTGCACGCCATCCACCGTCTCTTGCTGCGGCTCGAACTTCTTCAGGCGCGCATCGAGATCGGCATAGTAGTCCTTCTGCTGCTTTTGCAGCGTCGCGACCTGATTGGCGAGATCCTCGTTCTGTCCGCGAAGCGTTGCGACCTGCTGGTTGAGCTGATCGAGACGATTCGACTGATCGAGGATCGTGCGTTGCGCAGCCTGCAACTGATTGGTCAGGCCATCAGTCTTGGTACGCAGATCGAGCACGGCTTTACGCGCTTCGTTGTCGTCGAAGACACCGGCGTGCGCGGGCACGCTCAACATCGTCGATCCGACTACACACGCGGCTGCGGCGGCGCGCAGCAAGGGAAAGCGATACAACATAGGGCGACTCACCCGTAACTGGTTACGTTAATGACTACCGCTAAATTACTGCTGGTATGCGAGATCAGCGCGGCGGTTTTGCGCGTACGACGATTCGTCATGGCCCGTCGCCATCGGCTTTTCCTTACCGAGCGACACAGCTTCCATCTGCGAATCGGCCACGCCCATCAGGGACATTGCACGACGCACAGCTTCAGCACGCTTTTGACCCAGCGCCAGGTTGTACTCGCTCGTGCCGCGCTCGTCGGTGTTGCCTTGGATCAGGACGTGACGTTCCGGATGGCTCTTCAGATACGACGAGTGTTGTTGCAGCAGCGGCTGATAGTCGTCCTTCACGGCGTAGCTGTCGAAGTCGAAGAAAATGCTGCGCTTCGCGAGCGGGCTGTTCGGGTCGTTGAGCGGGTCGATATTGACCTGCTTCACGTCCGTCGGGTTCGGCTGCGTGCCGACAGCACCCTTGTTCGCGCCTTCATCGAGCTTCACGCCCGAGTGACACGCCGCCAATGCGCCGACCATCGCAACTGCCAGGCCGATACGAAGTTTCGACATCATGGTACCTCTCCTTGTGTTGTAGCTGAACGTTGTATGTGAAACGTTATTGCTGGACTTATTGCATGAACGGACCCCAGGACGGCTCGCGCACCACACCGCCCTGAACTGACAAGACTTGCCGCGTCCGACCATCGGTCGATACGGCTGCCAACACGCCACGTCCGTTCACTTGGGTGGCGTAGAGGATGTATTGACCATTCGCCGCAAAGCTCGGCGATTCGTCATGCGTCGTGTCGGTCAGCCCCGTCGCCGTGCCGGACGCGAGGTCCTGCAAATACAGCTTGAAGCCGCCGCCAGTGCGCGAAATGTACGCGAGTTGCTTGCCGTCCGGACTCACGCGCGGGCTCGTGTTGTACGAACCTGCAAACGTGACCCGCTGGGCCGCGCCGGCGCTTTCCCCCGCTGCCGGCATCTTGTAGATCTGCGGTTGGCCACCGCGATCGCTCGTGAAATAAATCCAGTTGCCATCGGGAGAGAAGAACGGCTCGGTGTCGATGGAACTGCCTTGTGTCAGACGGCGCAGGCCGGAGCCGTCTGCGTTGACTTCGAAAATCTGCGTATTGCCGGTGCGCGACAGCGCGACCGCGAGCTTGCGGCCGTCAGGCGACCAGGCCGGAGCACTGTTGTTGCCCTTCTGGTTCGACACGACCACGCGCCGTCCCGTCGGCAGGTCGTGAATGTACACCACCGGCTTTTTCTTCTCGAACGACACATACGCCACCTTCGTGCCGTCCGGCGACCATGCCGGCGAAATGATCGGTTCCGGGCTGGAAAGGGCGATTTTCGCGTCCTGACCATCCGAATCCGAAATCTGCAACTGATACTTGCCGCCCGTCTGGATGACGTACGACAGACGCGTTGCAAACGCGCCGCGTCCGCCGAGCAGCTTGGCGTAAATGTAATCGGCGATCTTGTGCGCGCTCATGCGCAGGCCGCCTTCGCCCGACACGAGCGACAGGCCGCCGAGATTCTGTTGATTGACCGTGTCGTACAGGCGGAAACGCACTTCGTACTGGCCGTTCGGCAGCTTGTTCACGCTGCCGGACACGAACGCGTTCGCGCCCTTGGCTTTCCACGCGCCGAGATCCACCGAATCCGTTTCGGAAACGGGCGTGCTGCCCGCATCGATGTTGGTGAACTTGCCGCTGCGCTGCAAATCCTGACGAATGATCGCGCTCACTTGCTGCGGCGAACTGGCTTCGTTGGCGAAAGTAGCGGTCGCGATCGGGTATTGCGTGGAGCCGACGCCGGTCACGAGGACGTTCAACTGGGCGTGGGCGGTGGTGCCGGCTGCGATCAGACAGGATGCGACCAGCGTTCTCAGGCCAAGCTTCGTCATCAAACTCATGCTGTTAGAAGTTCCATTAAAACAATGTTCAAGTGTCGGAAGACTGCACAAACAGACCCCCATTCGCACAATTCGTTCCCGAAGGGCCGATGCTTAGCCACCCGCCGGACGCAGCGTGATGGTAAAGGTTCCGGGCGCCTTTCCGTCGATATCGACAGGCATCGGATCGGAGCGCTGCACGGCACGCAAAGCGGCTGCGTCCCACTGCTCGTTGCCGCTCGATCGCGTGATATTCGCCGACAGCAACGTGCCCGATGGCGAGCAACGCACCGAGACAACCGTTTCGAGGCCAGCCGTCTCGCCGCCCCACACGATATTCGGACGCACACGTCGCTGAACCTTCTCGGCATAACCCGGCGACGCAGCATTACCGCCCGCGCCCTTACCGCTGCCACTCTTCGCAAGCCCTTCACCGCTGGACGCCGTACCGCCGCCCAACTGGCCTTGCAGTTGCGCCAGACGCGCCTTGCGTTCTGCATCGACTTTGGCCTTGGCTTCGGCGGCTGCCTTGGCCTTCGCGTCCGCCGCGGCCTTCGCCTTCGCGTCTGCGGTAGCCTTGGCTTGTGCATCGGCCTTTGCCTTTGCTTCCTGCTGCTCTTTCTGTTCCTTCAACTGCTCTTGCTTCTGCGCTTCAGCCTGCTGTTGTTGCTGCTGACGCGCCTTATCCTGTTGCGCTTTCTGCTGTTGCTGCTGCTTTTGCAGATCCGCCTGACGCTGTTGTTCGATCTGCTTCTGCTTGTCCTGCATCGCCTTTTGCTGCGCGGCGGCAGCTTGCGCGGCCGCTTGTTGCTGACGCTTCGCCTCCGCTTCCTGCTGCGCCTGCTCCTGCTGACGACGCTGTTCCGCCAACTGCGCCTCGCGCTGTGCGGCTTCTTGCTTACGCTTCTTTTCTTGCAACGCGATGTCCGCGTCTTCGTCCTTTGCGGGCGGCGGCGCAGGCGGCGCTTTCACGACCGGAGTCGGCGGCGTCGGAGTGGGGCGGGGCGTCGGCGTGGGCTGATCCGGAATCTCGGTCCAGATTTCGGCTTCCGCGCCCGCAGGCGTGTTGTTCTGCCAATTGATGCCGTGATACAGCAGCCAGAGCAGCAGCAGATGCATCAGCGCGGCGAGTCCGAACGCCTTCCACGTCCCGCGCTCGCGCGGCGGACGAACGGGCCGCGCGGACGATGCCCGCGCCTGCCGGGGCTGATTATTCTGCGAACCGATCATTGCGATTTGACGAGCAATCCGACGCGCTTCACGCCGCGCGCTTTCATATCCGACATCACGTTCATGACGGACTCGTACTTCACGGTCTTGTCCGCCGCGATCACGACCGGCTGATCCGGATGCGATTCCTGCCGGTTCAGCACGAAGGTGTTGAGATCGCCCTTGGTCATTTTCTGCTCTTGCGACGCGCCGCTATCGTCTTTGTAGCGCACGGTCATGCTGCCATCGGCCTTGATATTGATGACGACCGGCGGCTGCTGCTCCTGCGGCTGCGCGTTGCCGACCGTCGGCAAATTGATGATCGAAGGCGACACCAGCGGCGCCGTCACCATGAAGATGACGAGCAGCACGAGCATCACGTCGATATACGGCACGACATTGATGTCGGCCATTGCGCGGCGCGAACTGCCGCGCATGCTGGAACGAATCGGGCCTGCCATCGCGGACTCCTTTTCGGTTAGTGCGCCTGGCGCTGCAAGATGTTCGAGAACTCTTCGATGAAGGTCTCGAAGCGGATCGCCAGACGGTCGATATCGTGTGCGTAGCGGTTGTAGGCAACCACGGCCGGAATTGCGGCGAACAGGCCGATTGCGGTCGCGACGAGCGCTTCCGCAATGCCGGGTGCGACGTTCGCGAGCGTCGCCTGCTGCACGTTGGCCAGCCCCCGGAACGAGTTCATGATCCCCCACACCGTGCCGAACAGACCGATATACGGACTCACCGAACCCACCGATGCGAGGAACGCGAGATTCGCTTCCAGCACGTCCATTTCACGCTGAAACGCGGCACGCATGGCGCGGCGCGAACCATCGAGAATCGCGCCCGGATCGGTGATGCGGCGCTCTTTGCCCTTCAGAAACTCGCGCATGCCGGATTCGAAGATACGCTCCAGCGCGCCGATGGTGTGCCGATTGTTCGCCGCGCTCTGATACAGCGCCTGCAAATCGCCGCCCGACCAGAAATCGCGTTCGAAGCGCTCGGTCTGCACGCGTGCGCGGCGAATGGCGAAAGCCTTGCGGAAGATGAACGTCCACGACAGCAGCGAGAGGATCAGCAACAGCGCCATCACCGCCTGCGCGAGCAAGCTTGCGTGGATGACGAGAGAAATGATCGACAGGTCTTGTGTGTTTTCCATAAGGTCCGCTAATACGTCGCGATCAAAGGCGCGTCAGACGTTCGTGATGTGGATGTGAATGAAACGAAAGCCGCGCGCCATGCCCGGCTTTTTCGATGATTGGTGTTTCAAGGCTTGCGTCATGTCGTGCGCGCCGCGTGCGGTCCGCGCTTCAACGCGTCGATCACGGCTTCCGGAATGCCCGCAGGACGAATCGATGCGCGGTCCACCGAAGCGACGCGAATATCGCCGCTCGCGAGCAGCACATCGCCGCGCCATGCTTCCTGATGAAAATCCACCGATGCGCGCCCGAGCCGGTCGATACGGCTCACCACGCGAACGACATCGTCCAGACGCGCGGGCGAAGCGTATTCCACCGCCGTCCGCCTCACGACGAACACGATGCCATCCGACTCGGCCACGCGCTGCTGATCGATGCCGCACGCGCGCAGCCATTCGGTACGCGCCCGCTCGAAGAACTTCAGGTAGTTCGCATAGAAGACGATGCCGCCTGCGTCCGTGTCTTCGTAATAGACGCGAATCGGCCACTCGAAAATCGACGGATCGCTCACCTTTGCGTGTTCCCGCTCGCGCAACAGCGCCCGAGTTGGCTCGCCGAGCCGAACTGAAGCGTTTTTTGACAGAAATTCATCCGCGGCATTTTACCGGAACCCGAAGCGGCATCGCCAAATCCTCAGTCCTTCTGCGAATCAGCCGCGGTGAATTTGCAACGGTCCGAAGGTTTGCGCGACCGGCATCAGCTCGATCGTATTGATATTGACGTGCGCGGGGCGCGTCGCGATCCAGTAAATCGAGTCGGCGATATCTTCGGGCGTGAGGGGCTGCACGTCCTTGTATACGGTGGCGGCTTTCGCGTCGTCGCCACGGAAGCGGACGTTGGAGAACTCCGTGCCGCCGCACAGACCCGGCTCGATGTCCGTCACGCGCAGCGCGGTGCCGGCGAGATCGGCGCGCAGATTTAGGCTGAACTGGCGCACGAAAGCCTTGGTCGCGCCATAGACGTTGCCGCCCGGATAAGGATAGTTCGCGGCCACCGAGCCGAGATTGAACACGTGACCGCGATTGCGCTCGACCATGCCGGGCAGGATCGCGCGCGTCATGGTCACGAGGCCCGTGCAGTTCGTGTCGATCATGTTCTTCCACTCGTCGAGATCCGCTTTGTGCGCGGGTTCCAGACCGAGCGCGAGACCGGCGTTGTTCACCAGCACGTCGATCTGCGCGAACGATTCCGGCAACGAAGCGATGGCCGCGTTGATTGCGTTTTCATCGCGCACATCCAGTTCGAGCGGCAACAGCGCGTCACCGAGTTCGCTGGACAGCGCGACGAGCCGTTCCTTGCGGCGCGCAGCCGCGATCACACGATGGCCGCCTTTGACGAAACTGCGGGCGATGGCTGCACCAAAACCGGCGGAAGCGCCGGTGACGAAAACGATCATGAGCGGGCTCCGGGGAGAGTCGAAGGGGCTGAGCCGAACGGCGCGCAAAGCGCCACCGGCAACGGCGCACAGGGTACTTCCATTGATGCGTCGCGGCAAGTAACGCGCGGCTCGAACGATCGTGCTTCGAAGGCCCGCCGCGCGGCGTCTGCGGGCCGCGCGGCCCGTTGCCTAAAGCCCGGTCGCCCATTACACTACGATGCTCAAACCCCGCGTGACTGGCGATAGAATCTTCGGATTCAAGGTGGAGAGACCCACCAGGAAGCGCGGAGCGTCGTTTTGCCGTTCGCCTGGGCAGCTGAGATGCATGCGCCGTTATTGCTGCGCTGCTGGTGGCTGTCCGTTCCGCGAAACCGGATTCATCCCTCATCCGTCGCGTCTGGACTCCATTGGTTTCCAGCGTCATTTGCGCGCGCGCGATCCAGTCAACCTGTTTTGAACCCACGGAAAACGTATGTTTGACAGAGCTGAAAGCACCCTCGCCAAAGTCGATCCCGAATTGCTCAAGGCGATCGAACAGGAAAACGGCCGTCAGGAAGATCACATCGAACTGATCGCGTCGGAAAACTACACGTCGCCGGCTGTGATGGCCGCGCAAGGTTCGCAACTCACCAACAAATACGCCGAAGGCTATCCCGGCAAGCGCTATTACGGCGGCTGCGAGTACGTGGATATCGTCGAGCAACTGGCGATCGACCGCGTGAAGCAACTGTTCGGCGCGGAAGCGGCCAACGTGCAGCCGAATTCCGGTTCGCAGGCGAATCAGGGCGTGTTCTTCGCCATGCTCAAGCCGGGCGACACGATTATGGGCATGAGCCTGGCCGAAGGCGGTCACCTCACGCACGGCTCGCCGGTGAATATGTCGGGCAAGTGGTTCAACGTGGTGAGCTATGGTCTGAACGAAGCCGAAGATATCGACTACGACAAGACGGAAGCGCTGGCCAAGGAACACAAGCCGAAGCTGATCGTTGCGGGCGCGTCGGCGTTTGCGTTGAAGATCGACTTCGAGCGTTTGTCGAAGATCGCGAAGAGCGTCGGCGCTTACTTTATGGTCGATATGGCGCATTACGCGGGTTTGGTTGCAGCGGGCGTGTATCCGAATCCGGTGCCGCACGCGGACTTCGTCACCACGACCACGCACAAGAGCCTGCGCGGCCCGCGCGGCGGCGTCATTCTGATGAAGGCTGAATTCGAGAAGCAGATCAACTCGGCGATTTTCCCCGGCATTCAGGGCGGTCCGCTCATGCACGTGATCGCGGCCAAGGCTGTCGCGTTCAAGGAAGCGCTGTCGCCGGAGTTCAAGACGTATCAGCAAGCCGTGGTCGAAAATGCGCGCGTGCTGGCGGAAACGCTGGTCAAGCGCGGTCTGCGTATCGTCTCGGGTCGCACGGAAAGCCACGTGATGCTGGTCGATCTGCGCGCCAAGAAGATCACCGGCAAGGCTGCGGAAGCCGCGCTCGGTAACGCGCATATCACGGTTAACAAGAACGCGATCCCGAACGATCCGGAAAAGCCGTTCGTCACCAGCGGCGTGCGTCTCGGCTCGCCGGCCATGACCACGCGCGGTTTCGGCACGAAGGAAGCGGAGATCGTCGGTAATCTGATCGCGGATGTGCTCGACAATCCGGAAGATCAGGCGAACCTCGAACGCGTGCGCGCGCAAGTGTCCGAGCTGACCAAGCGCTTCCCGGTCTATCGTTAATCTCCGAACCATACGCCTATGCGCTGCCCATTTTGCCGACACGAAGATACCCAGGTCGTGGATTCTCGCGTGTCGGAGGATGGCGCAGCCATTCGGCGGCGGCGGCGCTGTCCCGCGTGCGACAAGCGCTTTACCACGTATGAACGCGTCGAACTCGCGCTGCCGTCGGTCGTGAAGAAAGACGGCACGCGCGTCGAGTTCGACCGCCGCAAGATCGTCGCGAGCATGCAGCTTGCGTTGCGCAAACGTCCCGTCGCAGCCGATGCCATCGATGCCGCGGCATCGCGTATCGAATATCAATTGCTCGGTACGGGCGAGCGGGAAATTCAGAGCGAACGACTCGGCGGACTCGTCATGAACGAGTTGCGTGCGCTCGACACCATCGCCTACGTGCGGTTCGCATCTGTCTACAAGCGTTTCGAAGACGTGTCCGAATTCGAAGACGTGCTCGACGAATTCCGTCGCGCCGCGCCGAAGAAGACGACGTCGCGCAAGCGCTGATTCTTTTCGCATCTTTTCTCCCGGTTCCCTCCAGTTTGCACAGACTTGGGCTGCGTGAACACTAGGCCGTTCGGCTAATGGCGGCGCGCGTTTTTTATCGATAGATTCCTAGTCCGATTCAATCGATAAGGGATGCAGATGAAACGCGGTTTTACGCTGACCGAACTATGCGTCGTGCTCGCGGTGATGGCGATCGTCGCGACGTTCGCGATGCCGTCGTTCTTCGCGTGGCAGTTGCGCGATCAGATCGATGCGCGAGCGCGCGCGCTTTTTTCCACGCTGTCGCTTGCACGCGCCGAAGCGATTCGCCGTGGCGCGCGCGTGACCTTTTGCCGGATCGATTCGGCGCGTCATTGTCTGGCGTCGGGAAAGGCGTGCGATAACGGCGTCACCGATTGGTCGTGCGGCTGGGGCGTGTTCGTCGATCAGGACGGTAAGGCTGTGCTGTTGCGCATGCAGGCCGCGATGATGCCGGTTTCGATTGCGGGCGCGGCCACCGATTTGTCGTTCACGCCGCCTTCTGGCCAGGTGATCGGCGGATTTCGCAGCTTCGATTTCGGTCCGCGCGGTGTGGAATCGAACGCGTATTCCTCCGCGCGGCGATGCGTCCGGCTCGCGGCAGGCGGGCGCCCGCGTATGACGCAGGGCGCGTGCGGGGCGTCGGCATGAAGCGCTTATCGAGAATGCGCGGTGATTCGCTGATCGAAGTAATGATCGCGTTGTCGCTGACGGCGGTTACGGCGCTTGGGCTTGTCGCGGTGCAAAGCGCATTGGCGCGTGGCGAACGGATGGCGCTGCTGCGCGAACGCGCGACGCTTATCGCGGATTCGGTCGCGGAAAGCATTCGCAGCGAAGCTGATCGAACGATGGTCATCGCGCAATGGCAGGCGAGGGCGGCGTCGATGCTGCCTGACGGCGATCTCGCCGTGCTGAATCGCGACGATAACGTGCGCGTCGCGGTCGTCAGTTGGCGCGCGGATGAGCACGCGGAGTCGTGTCCGGAACCGCAGGCCGGATCGACGAAAGCGTGCATTGCCGTGGCGTTTGCGCGATGAAAAAACATCGAGGTCACACGCTGCTCGAACTCATGATCGCGATGGCGCTCGGCATGTTGATCGTGCTGGCCGCGTTGTCGTTGTATCGGTCGCAGCGAGCGGCGTTCGAACGCGCCGCCGATACCGCGCGCATCCACGATGCAGGCGTCGTCGCGCTGGATTTGCTCGGACAGCAGATTCAGATGGCGGGCTTCGCAACCAGCAACGATCATGTCGATGCCGCGTTGATCGGCTGCGCGCAAGGGCGTGTGGTCGGCGCGGATACATCGTCGTCGTGCGAGACGCTCGCGAGTCACTCGGACGGCATGCAAGTCCGCTATACCGCCGACACGATCGCCACATGGCCATCGTCCGCGAATTCGCCGACGGATTGCCTCGGCCAGAACGTCGCCGATACCTATGTCATCAACCGCTATTACGCGAAGGCGAGCACGTCGAGCGGCGAGCCGGAGTTGTATTGCGAGGGCAGTGGCAAGCAGGCGCAGCCTTTGGTCGAAGGCATCGAACGGATGCGGGTTGTGTATTGGCTGCCGGGCGCGACCAGTGCAGTCGATGCGTCCGCCATTGCGCGCGATCGCTGGGCGGATATCAACGCCGTCGAAATATGCGTGCTCGTGCGCGGATATTTGAATCAGGCGAAGCGCAAGGCGAGTTATATCGATTGCAACGGCGCGTTGGCTTCAGCGGAAGACGGCCGTACGCGACAGGCGTTCTGGCGTCGAATCGCGATCCGCAACTCGACCGCGCGAGGTGGCGCATGAGAAAGCACGCGCGCGGCACCGCGCTCCCGATCGTTCTCCTGCTCGCCGCGATGATGCTGATTACCGCGAGCGCCTGGCTCCAGACATCGCTTGTGGCGGCGCGCACGACGGTCGCCGCGCGCGAACGTGTGCAGGCATTTCATGCAGCCGACAGCGCGTTGATCCGATGCGCGCAAATGCTCTCATCGGCAATTCCGGGCACGGAGCTGTGGCGGAACAAGGCTTCGTTCGACGCGCTGGCCATTCAGCCGTTCATCGCGTGGCCGTACGCGCGCCGCGTGCCGCAATGTCTGATCGAAAGCGCTGCGCAGAACGCATATCTCATCACCGCGCGCGGTTTCGGCGCAACGGCCGATTCGGAAGCGTGGCTGCAACTGCGTATCGACGCGAACGGAAACAAGCATTGGCGACGCGTCGTGGCGCGCCCGTTTTGAGGAATCACGCACGGTGAACACAAGGTCCAAAGGCTTCAGCCTGCTCGAACTCATGATCGCGCTCGGCGTATTGGCGATCATCACCGTGTACGCGCTGCCGGCGTATCGCCTGCATGTGGCGAAGGCGAATCGCGTGGACGCGTCGGCGGCGCTGATGCGCGCGGTGCAGTTCGTCGAGACAGCGAGGCTTGCGCAGACGAGCGATATCACGCTGCCGCAAGGCATCGATCAAGCGCCATCGAGCGGAATCGCGCTCTACAAGCTCACGATTCAGCCCGAATCCTCGACAAACGGCGGTTATTCGATCGAAGCCGCGCCCATATCGACCGGCGCGATGCAGGACGACGCATGCGGCACGTTCGTTATCGATGCCACCGGCGCGCGATCGAATCGCACATCGGCGGCGCCGCTGAATGCCGTGCAGTCGTCCGCGTGTTGGGGCGCGCGAAGTTAGAAAACGGTCGGGTCCGCTGCGTCCGCAGGTGTTTCCGAGGCGGCAGGCGCTTTGATCTGCTGATAGATACGCCAGCCTTCGCACGCAGCCAAGCCGAGGCCGCCCCACTTGAGAAGCGGCTTCGCGCCACGCAGCACAGTCGTGCGAACCGGCTTGGTCAGCACCAGCGAAGCAATGGAACCGATGATCGGATACTGCTTGAACAACGTGCCAATCCCGCCGCCGCCACCGCCGCCCAGCAGCGACCCGAGAATATTGCCGATTCCACCGCCCGCCGACCCACCGCGTCGCCCGGTCCGACGGCTTTTGCCACCCGGCATCAGAAAGCGCAGAAAACTGAAGTGAGTGACGGATTCGCGCAAATCCACGGTTGCCTGCCGCATTTCCATGCGCTCGACATCCGCACGGGCGATCAGCAACTCCTTGCGCAACGCGCGCATATGCGGCGTTCGCAGCTTCTGCATCTTGTCGCGCTTGGGCGCTTTAAAGCTTTCGTCGTGTTGGGGCATGGTGAGTCCTGCTCGAAGTGATTAGGCTCAGTGCGAGCGGAACGTGTCGCGGTCCTTGCGGAATTCGGCGAGCGTGTCGTCGAACATATTCGGCGCATCGCGCAGGTTGCTGCGAGCGCGCAGACCGCAGCCGATCGCGATCAACACATACAGCAAGGTGATGCCGCCAAGCGCCTGATATCGATACGTGTCCCAGAACACGATAGCAATCAGCACGGTCAGCGAGATCAGCGCCATCATGGCGAGCATCATCGCGGCGAGGCCCAGGAACAGCACGCCGATCAGCCGCTCCTTCTCCTCCTGCAATTCGATGCCGATCAGTTCAAGGCGCGTCTCGAAAATGGCGAAGGCGGAACTCAGGATTCGTCGCAAAGGTCCGGGTGACGATTGTCGCGGTGTCCGTTCTGGCGTCATGGCTTGGGCGCGAGATGCGCGGTGGTGTCGCTTGGGTCATGTTCCGGTTGCCACGAGGGCACCGGCGCGAGAGCGGAGCCGGACATCCCGAAGGATGTCCGCAGTCCGTTACGAGGTTCCTCGCATGGAGGCCGCGTCTGCTTACGCTCAAGCAATCAGCGGGCCATTCCAATGCAAAAAGAAGAGCGCGTGACGGGAATTACTTGCGGTTGATCAGCAGACCGACCACCGCGCCGATACCAGCCGCAATACCGATCGATGCCCACGGATGCTCGTGCACGTAGTCATCGGTGGCGCGTGCGGCTTTCTTGCCGCGCTCGATCACGACAACCTGCGCATCGGCCGCTTTTTCGCGAGCCTGTTTCAGGCGCGTCATGGCGGTCTCGCGCAATTCGGAGGCACGCTCGCCCGTGGCGGCGGCAGCTTGCTTCAGCAGATCTTCGGCGTCAGCGAGAACGGTTTTGATGTCCGACATGAATCGCTCCTTATTGATTTCTGACATGTAAAGCTCCAAGCGGTAAGGCTACGCGAATCGTAACCAAAGATGCGGACGCTGACGAGGAGCCATTTCAGGCCCGGCACGAAGTCTTGCACATTCCGTTCCAGTCGGCGCCATTCGCTCCGTCCAAGGCCTGGCATCGTCAAAGCCTCGACAATCCACGTTGATGGAGACGATCTGGCCCGTAAAAGTTTCAGCCGCGAATCGAAAGTTACAAACGCGTGCAAGCGCGACCGGAAAAAACGAAGGGCCGCCCGCGATGCGGAGCGGCCCTTCGTTACTATGCGTCGAAGAGAATCAGAAGAACGCCTGAATGCCCGTTTGCGCGCGGCCCAGAATCAGCGCGTGGATATCGTGCGTGCCTTCGTACGTATTCACCACTTCCAGATTCACCAGATGCCGCGCCACGCCGAATTCATCCGAAATACCATTGCCGCCGAGCATGTCACGCGCAAGCCGCGCGATCTCCAGCGCCTTGCCGCATGAATTGCGCTTCATGATCGATGTGATTTCGACCGCCGCCGTGCCTTCGTCCTTCATGCGGCCAAGACGCAGCACGCCTTGCAGACCGAGCGTGATTTCCGTCTGCATATCGGCGAGTTTCTTCTGGATCAACTGATTGGCGGCAAGCGGACGCCCGAACTGTTTGCGATCCAGCGTGTATTGACGCGCCGTGTGCCAGCACGATTCCGCCGCGCCGAGCGCGCCCCAGGAGATGCCGTATCGCGCGGAATTGAGGCAGGTGAACGGTCCTTTGAGTCCGCGCACGTTCGGCAGCAGATTTTCTTCGGGCACGAAGACTTCATCCATCACCACTTCGCCGGTGATCGATGCGCGCAGACCGACCTTGCCGTGAATCGCGGGCGCGGTCAGTCCTTTCCAGCCTTTCTCCAGAATGAAGCCGCGAATATCGTCCTTGCCGTCTTCTTCGAGCTTTGCCCACACGACGAACACATCCGCGATCGGCGAATTCGAGATCCACATCTTCGTGCCGGAGAGCGAATAACCGTTCGATACCTTCTTCGCGCGCGTCGTCATGCTGGCGGGATCGGAGCCGGCGTTCGGCTCAGTCAGCCCGAAGCAGCCGATCCACTCGCCGCGCGCCAGCTTCGGCAGGTACTTTTCCTTTTGCGCCTCGCTGCCGAAGGTGTAAATCGGCACCATCACTAGCGACGACTGCACCGACATCATCGAGCGATACCCCGAATCCACGCGCTCCACTTCACGCGCGATCAGGCCGTAGCTGACGTAGTTCAGACCGGGACCGCCGTATTGCTCGGGAATGGTCGGGCCGAGCAGGCCGAGTTCGCCCATCTCGCGAAAGATCGACGGATCGGTTTTTTCTTCGCGGAACGCCTGCGTCACGCGCGGCTGCAACTTGTCCCGCGCGTAGGCGCGCGCGGCGTCGAGCACCATGCGTTCTTCTTCGGTGAGTTGCTGATCGAGCAACAGCGGGTCTTCCCAGTTGAACGCGGCGGCGGCCATGTGCAGTCTCCTGATTCCATCGAACGGCGCTTGACAAGATGTTCCGCTAAGCGAAACAATGTTTTGCAAATCAGAACCGAGTGTAGCATTCGATGCCAACCAATTCCACGCCCGATATTGCTTCCGACGCCATCGACGAGCGCAAGTTCGTGGTCGCCCTGGCGCGCGGTTTGGAACTGCTGCGCGCGTTCCGTCCCGGCGAAACACTGCTCGGCAATCGCGATTTTGTCGAACGGACGGGTTTGCCGAAGGCCACGGTCAATCGTCTTGCCTACACGCTGACCACGCTCGGCTATCTCCGTCTCGACGATTCCACCAGCAAATATGCGCTCGACACCGGCGTGCTGTCGTTGGGTTTTGCGTTGCTGGCGGGCGCGGACACGCTGGAATTGGCGCGGCCGCATTTGCGGGCGCTGGCGCGGGAGATCGGCGCGGCGGTATCGCTGGGATGCCGGGACGGGCTGGACATGATCTATCTGGAGACGATTCGCAGCGAGACGGCGCTGACGTTGGGCCTCGCGCCGGGATCGCGTTTGTCGATGCTGACGAGTTCGATGGGCCGCGCGTATCTCGCCGTGCAGGACGTGGCGGCGCGCGAGGCTTTGCTCGATGAGCTGAAGGCGGAGACCAGCAAGGAACAGATAGAAGCCGCCCGCCGCGCCATCGACGACTTCGAACGCGATGGCTTCTGCTGCTCGTTCCGCGACTGGCACGACGACGTCAACGCCATCGCCGCGCCGTTCCGCGATGTGCGCAACGGACGATGGCTCGTGCTGAGCAGCAGCGGCCCGGCATCGTCGATGAGTGAGGCGTACTTCCGCGAGACGATCGGGCCGAAGCTCAAGGCATTGGCCGCGCGTCTCGCCTGAAAATCAAAGCACGGTACGCACGTGCCAAAGCTCGGGAAACAGCACGACATCGAGCATCTTTCGCAGATACGACGCGCCCGCCGTGCCGCCCGTGCCGCCCTTGAATCCGATGATGCGCTCCACCGTCGTCACATGCCGGAAGCGCCATTGCCGGAACGCGTCTTCCAGATCGACGAGTTCTTCGGCCATTTCGTATAGCTCCCAGTGCTGCGCCGGATTGCGATACACCGCGAGCCACGCCGCCTCGACGGATGGATCGTGCGTCATCGGCTGCGTCCAGTCGCGGTTCAGACGCGCCGGATCGATCTCGAACCCACGCCGCGCGAGCAGGCGAATCACTTCGTCATAGAACGACGGCGCTTCGAGCGTCTCGCGCACCTGCGCCAGAATTTCCGGCCGATGCTCATGCGGCTTCAGCATCTGCACATTCTTGTTGCCGAGCATGAACTCGATCTGCCGATACTGATGCGACTGAAACCCCGACGACGCGCCGAGATACGGCCGCATCGCCGAATATTCGGACGGCGTCATGGTGGCGAGCACGTTCCACGCTTGCACCAGTTGCTCGAAGATGCGCGAGACGCGCGCGAGCATCTTGAACGCGGGCGGCAACTCATCGCGATGCACCGCTTCCAGCGCCGCGCGCAACTCGTACAACGCGAGCTTCATCCACAGTTCGCTGGTCTGATGCTGCACGATAAACAGCATTTCGTTGTGATCCGGCGAGCGCGGATGCTGCGCGCCGAGGATCGCGTCGAGGCCGAGATAATCGCCGTAGCTCATGGACTCGGAGAAATCGAGCTTGGCGTCGTGCCAGCCTTTTTCCTGCGCGCCGTGGCCGAACGGGCAACCCTGGGTTTCGTTCATGGCGATATTCCTCAGGTCACCGAACCGCGCTCGGCGAATTCCGGCGCGCGCCAGCTTTCGGTCGCGAGCACATCGCGGAGCGTTTCGACGGCATCCCACACATCGACGAAGCGCACGTACAGCGGCGTGAAGCCGAATCGCAGAATGCGCGGCTCGCGATAATCACCGATCACCCCGCGCGCGATCAGCGCCTGCATCACTTCATAGCCGTTCGGATGCTCGAAGCTCACTTGCGAGCCGCGTCGATCGTGTTCGCGCGGCGTCGCGAGCGTCAGTGGATATTCACCGCAGCGCGTTTCGACCAACTTGATGAATAGATCGCACAGCGCCAGCGACTTGCGGCGCAGTGTCTGCATATCGGTTTGCAGAAACACGTCGAGACCGCACTCGACCAGCGACATCGACACGATCGGCTGCGTGCCGCACAGATAGCGCCCGATGCCATCGTCCGGACGATACGACGGGTCCATTTCGAACGGCTTTTTGTGGCTCCACCAGCCGGAAAGCGGCTGCGAAAAGCTGTTTTGATGGCGCTTGTGGGCCCACACGAACGCCGGCGAACCCGGACCGCCATTCAGATACTTATACGTGCAGCCGACCGCGTAGTCCGCATCGACACCGTTCAGATCGACCGGCACCGCTCCCGCCGAATGCGCCAGATCCCACACGGCCAACGCGCCCGCGCGATGAATCGTCTGCGTGAGCGCGGCCATGTCGTGCATATAGCCGGTACGGTAATTCACGTGCGTAATCATCGCGATGGCGGTGTTTTCATCGATCGCGTTTTCAAGCTCGGAAGGATCATCGACCAGACGCAACTCATACCCGCGATCCAACTGATCGATCAAACCCTGCGCGATATACAGATCGCTCGGAAAGTTCGAACGTTCGGAGACGATTACGCGACGCTTCGGATCGCGCTCGTGGGCTACTTTCAGCGCGGCCGACAGAATCTTGAAAAGATTGGCCGAAATCGTATCCGTGACAACCACTTCGTCTTCCGCCGCGCCGATCAGCTTGCCCAGCTTATTACCCAGACGTTTTGGCAACGCGAACCAGCCCGCCGTGTTCCAGCTTCGGATCAGGCCATCGCCCCATTCGCCGGTGATGACGGCGGCGGCGCGCGCGGCGGCGGCTTTCGGCGGCACGCCGAGCGAATTGCCGTCGAGATAGATCACGTCATCGGCGAGCGCGAATTGGGCGCGCAGTGGCGCGAGCGCGTCGTCATGGTCGAGCGCAATCGCTTCGTCACGAGATTTCATCGAAAAGTCCCTATATTCGTAGAGGATTCAGGAAAGCGGGCGCAGGACGGCGCGAACCGGACTGGCATCGAGTGTGGAAAATTTGAGCGGCAGGGCGATCAGTTCATAGTCGCCGGGCGCGATGGCATCGAGCACGAGGCCTTCGAGAATCGCCATGCGATGCGCGCGGATGCGGTGATGCGCGTCCATCGTCTTGGAGTCTTGCGGATCGAGCGAGGGCGTATCGATGCCGATCAGCTTCACACCTTTGCTTGCCAACAGGTCGATGGTTTCGGGCGCGACGGCGCAGAAGGCGTGGTCCCATTCGTCGAGCGGGGCTTTCGTATAGGTACGCAGCAGCACGCGCGGCGGAACATCGTCGCCCAAATGAGCGATGTGTTCGGGCATCACCAGCGGCGCCGCACCGGTACAGTGCAAAACCCGGCAAGCGCCGATATACGTATCCAGCGCGACCGCGCCGATCGCCGCGCCGTCGCGATCGTAGTGAAGCGGGGCATCGGCGTGTGCGCCGGTGTGCGGGGAAAGCGTGAGGCGCGCGACATTGACCGGCGAGCCTGCCTCGATGCGCCACATGCGCTCGATGCCGACCGTCGTATCGCCGGGCCAAACGGGCGTCGATGGGTCGATCGGCGGAGAAATATCGAGGAGCGTCATGGCGCGGCTAGCAGAAAGTGTGGAGATGCGTCAAATCATAGTCTTCTTATCTCGAAAAGTGATTGCAAAATAACCACCCAAAAACGGCGGAGTTAGAACATAATTCGATGAAACGGGCTAGGGGAACACAAAATGACCGGCTTCACGCTCGATGCAACAGATTGCCGCATTCTGGCGGTACTGCAGGAAGATGGACGGATCAGCAACCTGGACCTGGCGGAGCGCATCTCGCTCTCGCCGTCGGCGTGTCTGCGCCGCATGCGACTGCTCGAAGAAGAAGGGGTGATTGCGAGCTACCGCGCGTGTCTGGACCGCGAGCGTCTGGGGATTGAACTGGAAGCGTTCGTGCAGGTGTCCATGCGCAACGACCAGGAAAACTGGCACGAGAAGTTCGCGGCGCTGGTGAAGGAGTGGCCGGAGGTGGTCGGCGCGTTCGTCGTGACCGGCGACACGCATTACGTGCTGCGCGTGCTCGCACACAACCTCAAGCATTACTCCGAGTTCGTGCTGTCGAAGCTCTATAAAGCGCCGGGTGTCATCGACATTCGCTCGAATATCGTGCTTCAGACCATGAAGGACGATGCAGGCGTGCCCGTCGCGTTGATCGAGCAGCCCGAGCGTTTGGGTACCGCGAAGGTCTAATTGCCGAGCGGTCCGAGCGTGTGAAAGTCGCCCGCGTGAAACACCAGCGGCGCGGCTTCGCTCGTCTTCGGGCGCACGCCGCATCGCTCGACTTCGCCGACGAAGATCACGTGATCGCCTTCGTCGTATCGGCTGCGGTTATGACATTCGAACCATGCGATGGCGCCGTCGAGCACGGGCATGCCGGTGTCGCCGGCTGCGTGCGAGACGCCCGCGAAGCGATCGCCTTTGAGCGTGGCGAAGCGTTTGCACAAGTCGATCTGCGAAGCGGCCAGCACGTTCACGACGTAGTGGCTATTGGCGCGGAACACCGGCATCGACGCGGACCGGGTGGCGAGACTCCACAGCACCAGCGGCGGATCGAGCGAAACCGAATTGAACGAACTCGCCGTAATGCCGATAAGCTGCCCGGAGTCCGTGCGCGTGGTAATGACGGTCACGCCCGTCGCGAATTGGCCGAGCGCGGCGCGGAACTCTTTCGGATCGAAATTCGGGGTCTTGGCGCTTGTCATCTAACTATTGAGCAGGGTGCTTCCTTCTTTGCTGCCAGACTGCGGAAGGCTTTTTCAGAACTCATATAAAAGCTGAGGTTTGGTGTCGATTCTAGCGGAATCGGCTGTCAGTAGCCGCCAAACACCCGCCACACAACGGTCAATGCGCGCCAGTGTGAGTCTCGGCGTACCTTCGCGAAACACAGTAAGCTGGACCGATTGCATCGCGTTGAATAAACGTGGATGCGCATCCATATTCGTGGTCCGCGGCGTGGCCGCATGCACTTCTTGAGGAGCAGGCATGACCCAGCAGACGAAACTTGAAACCGCGATCCTTGGCGGCGGTTGCTTCTGGTGTACCGAAGCGGTGTTTCTGGCGGTGCAGGGCGTCGAGTCGGTCGAATCGGGCTATGCGGGCGGCGAGGTGGTCGATCCATCGTACGAGCAAGTCTGCGAAGGCGATACCGGGCACGCCGAAGTCGTAAAGGTAGTGTTCGATCCGGCCATCATCAGTTATCGCGAAGTGCTCGAAATTTTCTTCGCCACGCATGATCCGACGCAGCTCAATCGGCAGGGCAACGATGTGGGCACGCAGTATCGATCAGCGGTGTTTGCGCTGTCGGATGCGCAGCGCACGACCGCGCTCGAAGTGATCGACGAGTTGCAGCGCGAGGATGTGTTCGGCGGCAAGATCGTCACCGAAGTCACGGCGCTCGACGACGATTACTATCCCGCCGAGGCGTATCACCAGAACTACTTTGCGCAGCATCCGAATCAGGGTTATTGCGCGGCGATCGTCGGGCCAAAGGTGGCCAAGTTCCGCAAGAAGTTCGCGCATCGCCTGAAGGCGTAACGGCTTAGTCGATGCTTACTCGATGTATCGGGCAATGGCCCGCGCCAGTTCGAAGCACGTGAGCGGCGCGGAGCCTTCCGCCTTGTTGTTCGCCGCAATCACCACCGGCTGGCCCGCAATCGCGTATTGCGCGGCCAGTTCGGCCAACGCCTGGCGCGTGTCCAGGTCTTCATCGACGATCTGATCGAACGGTTCGTACTTCGCCTTCGCCTGTTCATAGCGAAAGCCGCTGTGCAAACTCCAGCGCACGATCAGCGGTCCCGGTTTGTCTTCGTCCAGCATCGCGAGCGCCTTGGCCTGACGTCGCACGTCCGGCATGCGCGCGTGAACGCCAATGCAATAGCGCACGTTCGCATCCTTCAACGCGCGGATAAAGCGCGGCGTCAACATCACCGCATCGCGGATTTCGACGGCGTAGCAGGTGTCGTGATCGAGCGTCGGCAGCGCTTTCAAGAACGCCGACAAGCGGTCGATGAACTGCGCCGGATCGACGATCATCGCGTCCGGCAGCGGCGAGAACTGGAACACGAGCGCGCCCGCTTTCGCGCCGAGACCGCCGGTACACGGCGTCACGAATTCGTCGATGGCGATCTGCGCGTTGAGGAACGCGGGGTTATCGGCATCGGGCGTGCCGCGTTCGCCGCGGATGAAGGCATCGGTGACGGAGGCGGGCGCCTTGACGATAAAGCGGAAATGCTCTGGCACTTGCGACGCGTATCGCGCGTATTCGGCAAGCGATAGCGGCGCGTAGAAGGAGCGGTCGATGGAAACGCATCGCAGAAGCGGATGCGCGCCGTACGCGCTCAGACCATCGCGCGAAAGCTTGGTGTTCGAATACTCATCGCCATAAACGATGCTGCGCCAGCCCGGAAACGACCATGTCGATGTGCCGAGGTGAATTGCGTCGGGAATGCGCCGCGCGAGCGATTCGAGTTCGGGTTGTGAGGGCGCGGGGAGCACGCCGCGTGGCTTCGCCGCCTTGCGCGCAGGCGGAGATGCCGGTGTCAAAGCAGGCGCGCCGAATAGATCGGACTGTTCGTCTTCCTGCGCTACGCCTGCTTCCCGTTGCATCCACTGACCTCAAAGCGCTTTATCGTAAATATACCGGCGCGACCACGGCAAGGTCTGCGCGCTGCGTCCGGCCTTACGGCAAATCACCTGATAGATCGACACATCGTCGTTCTCGAACGCGTACGCGCAGCCCGCGAGATACACGCGCCAGATGCGGAAGTGTTCATCATCGACTAGCTTCTTCGCTTCTTCCGCATTGGCCTCGAACCGATCCGCCCACACATCCAGCGTATGCGCGTAATGACGGCGCAGGCTTTCGACGTCCAGCGCTTCCAGCCCGCCGCGCTGCATGCTTTCCAGCGCCAGCCCGATGTGCGGCAACTCGCCATCCGGAAACACGTATTTGTCGATAAACTCGCCGCCACCGAGCGAGGTCTCGCCGCTATCCGCATCGGACGATGTAATGCCGTGATTCATCACGATGCCGTCATCCACCAGCAGATCACGAATCTTCGCGAAGTACTCCGGAAGATTCTTGCGGCCCACGTGCTCGAACATGCCGACGCTCGTAATCCGATCGAACTGACCCGGCACGTCGCGATAATCCTGCAAGCGGATTTCGACTTTGTCTTCCAGCCCGGCGTCTTTCACCCGCTGCGTCGCCAGCTTGAACTGATTCTCGGAAAGCGTCACACCGACACACCGCGCGCCAAACTTCTGCGCCGCGCGAATGACCAGCGCGCCCCATCCGCAGCCAATATCCAGCAGCCGATGCCCCGGCTGCACCTGAATCTTGGTCAGAATGTGATCGATCTTCTTGAGCTGCGCCGTGTCGATATCTTCATCGCCATTCTCGAAGTACGCGCACGAGTACACCATGTTCTGGTCGAGCCAGAGCTTGTAGAACTCGTTCGATACATCGTAGTGGTACTGAATGGCTTTCTTGTCCGACGTCTTCGAATGATTGAAGTAACGTCGCACGCGCGCCAGCTTGCTCGCACTGGTCACGGTGTTCTTGGCCAGCGAATAGCCGATGTTGATGATATCGCTCAGCTTGCCTTCGATATCGATCTTGCCCTTCACATAAGCTTCGCCGAGATTATCTAAACTCGGTTCGAGCAAATAGGGCAGCGCGGTTGCGCTTTTCACATGCAGCGTGACTTGCGGCGCGGCGAACTGGCCGAAGTCATGTTGCTGTCCGTCCCAAAGCACGAGGCGCGCGGGCAGGTTGACCCTGTCGCGAACGTCCTCGACCCACTGCGTCAGCTTCTTCTCCCAGAACATGCTTGTTTCTCCGCGCTAAGGAAATCAAGGTGAAGGCCTGCGCCTTCATGTTCATTGCGTGTTGCTGCGTCGTTGTGAGGCCCGCGCTTGTTTTGATTACGGTGCGAGCCTTGCGATGCTCCATGCGCCATCCGTGCCGCCGCGCGTATAGACGATGCGGTCATGCAGCCGTGACGGCCGGCCTTGCCAGAATTCGATTACATCGGGCACGAGACGATATCCGCCCCAGTGCGGCGGGCGCGGCGGCTCATCGCCGTATTGCGCGATGACTTCGCGTTCGCGCGATTCGAGTAACTCGCGGCTGTCGATCGGCTGACTTTGATCCGACGCCCACGCGCCGATGCGCGAACCGAGCGGACGCGACGCGTAGTAGGTATCGCTATCCGTCGCGCTGGTCTTTTCGATGCGGCCTTCCACACGCACCTGACGCTCCAGTTCGACCCAGTGGAACAGCAGACTGCCGGCCGGATTGGCAGCGATCTCGCGCCCCTTGCGGCTGTCGTAATTAGTGAAGAACACGAACCCGCGTTCGTCCACGCCCTTGATCAGCACGATGCGCGCGGAAGGCCGACCGTCAGCGCTAACGGTGGCGAGCGTCATGGCATTTGGCTCGGGCAGTTGTGCGTCGAGCGCCTGCGCGAACCAGGTCTCGAATTGACGGACCGGATTCGGATCGACGTCGGCGGCGTCCAGTGAGCCGCGTGAATAATTTTTGCGAAGGTCTGCGAGGGTGGTCATTTTTATGCAAACGCTACAGTCGCGTCAGTATAGCCAAGGTAAGTCGTTCTTGCCCTGATTCCCCGGTCGAGTCGGTAGGTGATGCCGATCGTTTCGACTTCGCCTATCACGTTGTTGGAATCGATAAGGCAGAATACGCAATTCGGCCACATTTTGCATGAATGACCATGCAAGTCGGCACAATCGATAGCTATCTGTAAGCATCGGTTGACCTTGCGCAAGATGGGACCCGCCTCTTGGCTTTAGTTTTGCTTTCTGATCCGACCATATGACCGCTTCTTCCATCGACCTTTCCGCTGATCGCGAACGCCGTTTTAGCGGCATTGCGCGCTTGTACGGCGCGCCTGCGCTCGCAGCTTTCGAACGTGCGCATGTCGCTGTGATCGGCATCGGCGGCGTGGGGTCGTGGGTGGCGGAGGCGCTCGCGCGCAGCGCAATCGGCAAGATCACGCTGATCGATCTCGACAATGTGGCTGAGAGCAACACCAATCGGCAGATTCACGCGCTCGACGGCAATTACGGCAAGGCCAAGGTCACCGCAATGGCCGAGCGCATCAAGCTGATCGATCCGGCGTGCGAAGTAACGGAGATCGAAGACTTCGTCGAACCCGGCAATTTCGATGCAACGCTCGGCGCGCGTTTCGATTATGTCGTCGATGCCATCGACAGCGTGCGTACGAAGACCGCGCTGATCGCGTTGTGCGTGGAGCGCAAGCAGCCGCTGATCACGATTGGCGGCGCGGGCGGGCAACTGGACCCGACGCGCATTCGTATCGACGATCTGGCGCTGACGATTCAGGACCCGTTGCTATCGAAAGTGCGTGGGCAGTTGCGCAAGATGCACGGTTTTCCGCGCGGGCCGAAATCGCGTTTCAAGGTGAGCGCGGTGTATTCGGACGAGCCGCTGATTTACCCGGATGCGCCCGTGTGCGATCTGAGCGAAGGCGCGGAGCATCTGGAAACCGGCGCCGGTTATGCCGGGCCGGTCGGACTTAATTGCGCGGGCTTTGGATCGAGTGTTTGCGTGACCGCGAGTTTCGGATTCGCGGCGGCGGCGTTCGTGTTGCGCGAATTGGCGAAGCAGGCCTAGTTCAGCGCCGCACTCAGCTTCCGACGCCATTGCGCGACGAGATCCGGCTGACCGGCTGCCAGATCGAAAACGGACAGCATGGTTTTGCGGCCGACATCGTCCATGAACGCGCGGTCGCGCACGACGATCGCCAGTAGATTCTCCAGCGCGCCTGCAAAATCACGTCCCGCAATCAGCCGATTCGCCAGCGCGAAACGCGCGTCCAGATCGTCCGGATTCGATTCGACCGCGGCGATCAGCGCATCGGCGGGCGGGAGATCGGCGGCAGCATCGGCGGCATCGAGTTCGGTTTTGATCGCGTTATAGCGTGCGTCGATACCTTGCGTCGTCTTCGGCGAAAGCAGCTTGTCTTCGTCCTTCGCCTCGTCGATACGACGTTCCGCGATCAGCCATTCGATCAGATCGAGACGCGCATCGTCATAACCGGGATCGAGGGCGAGTGCGGCCTTGATGGTATCGATGGCCAATTTGCGATTGCCCGCGGCCCACGCGTCATGCGCGGCCTGGCGCTCGGCATCCGCGCCCTGCGGCACCAGCCGATCCAGAAACTCGCGCAATTGCCCTTCCGGCAACACGCCGATGAATTGATCGACCGGGCGGCCTTCCGCGAACGCGATCACGTGCGGAATGCTGCGCACCTGAAAATGCGCCGCCAGTTCCTGGTTCTCATCGACGTTCACCTTGACGAGCTTCCACTTGCCCGCGCCTTCGGCTTCGAGCTTTTCCAGCATCGGGCCGAGCGTCTTGCACGGGCCGCACCACGGCGCCCAGAAATCGACGAGAACGGGTGCGAGCATCGACGCGTTGATTACGTCGTTCTCGAAGGTGGCGAGGGTCGTTTCCATGCGTTCTCTCCTAATGCGTGTGGTCTATCTCGTTATAGGTAGGGACGATCCGCGCGACTCTCAAGTGCAACGCACGCTTCATGCCTCGCGGCGCGGTTGCGGCAGTGGAATGAACTCGGTTTCGCCCGGCACATGGCCCATGCGCTGCTCGCTCCACGCCTGTTTCGCGGCGTCGATCTTTTCGCGCGAACTGGAAACGAAATTCCATTCGATAAAGCGCGTGCCGTCGAGTTTCGCGCCGCCGAGAATCATCACCGTTGCGCCGTTCGTGCTGGCGAGTTGGACGGGCGAATCGGGCGTCAGCACGGCCATTTGATGAAGCGGCATGGCTTCACCGTCGATGGAGAGATCACCGTCCACGAGATACACGCCGCGTTCCTCGTGCTCGGTGTCGAGCGTCAACGTACTGCCCGCTTTGAACGATCCGGCGACGTAAAGCGTCGGTGAAAACGTGCGCGTCGGCGCTGTTTCGCCGAACGCGGTGCCCGCGATCACGCGCAAGGTCACGCCATCGCGCTCGATCTGTGGCAGCGCAGCGGCCGCATGATGCTCGAACGATGGTTCGACTTCCTCGCTCGCCACCGGCAGCGCCACCCACGTCTGAATGCCGTGCATGGTCTGGCCGCTGGCGCGTTCCTCATCGGGCGTGCGTTCCGAATGGACGATGCCGCGTCCTGCGGTCATCCAGTTGACATCGCCGGGAACGATCTTCTGCACCGAACCCACGCTATCACGATGCATGATCGCGCCATCGAACAGATACGTGACCGTCGCCAGACCGATATGCGGATGCGGCCGCACGTCCAGACCCTTGCCAGGCATGAGGGTTGCGGGACCGATATGGTCGAAAAAGATGAAGGGCCCGACTGTGCGGGCGGCGAGCGCGGGCAGCACGCGTCTCACCATCAGCCCGCCGACATCGTGTTCATGAGGCTTGAGCGTGGCGCGGATCGTCGAAGGCATGGCGGTCACCGTAACTTGAGGGCTTAAGGTCGCGTTCTGGCGCAAAAGCAGCGCCGCTGGTCCGCCGATTCTACCGGCCGTCATGCACAGGCGCTCGGCACATGCCTGGCAACTTCGCGAATTCGAGGTGGTTCCTGAACATCACGTATCCGCACGAGCGGCGTGAGATTAACTAAAAGGAGTGGGAAAAATGAGCAAGAGCAAATTGTTGATCGCCCTCACGGCCGGTGTTTTCGCGGCCACCGCGACGAGCGGCGCGTTCGCCCAGACATCGACCGGTGCAGGCAACGATTCCGCCGCAACCGATACCGCGACCGCCGCGCCCGCGCCAGCCAAGAAGCAGAAGATGCGCAAGCACAGCGGACATGCATCGGCGGGCACAAAGAAGACGCCTGCTGTAGAAACAGGCAATAATGCGGCGGCATCGACGGGTCAGAGCAAGTAAGTTTTTGCGCGTTTTTTGCGCTTTGACTGCGCCCGCGCCGCTCATCACGGCGCGGGCGTTGTCATGTCTTATCCGCGTCGAGCGCAGGTTTTCACAATACCGTCTATAGACGGTTCGCTACACTCGTTCCCTAAACTGAAACCTGGGGAACGGCGATGTCGCCAAAAGACTTGCTGGTCGCGATGATAGTGATCCTCGCGTGGGGCGTGAATTTCGTGGTCATCAAACTGGGCCTGCACGGAGTTCCGCCGATGCTGCTCGGCGCGTTGCGTTTCGCGCTCGCCGCGTTGCCTGCGGTCTTCGTCAAACGCCCGCAAATCGCGCTGCGCTGGCTGTTTGCGTACGGCATCACGATTTCCTTCGGGCAATTCGCCTTTCTCTTCTATGCGATGTCAGTCGGCATGCCAGCCGGACTCGCATCGCTCGTGTTGCAGGCGCAGGCATTCTTCACGCTGATTTTCGCCGCGATGTTTCTGGGTGAGCGTATTCGTGCTGCGAACGTCGCGGGTTTGCTGATCGCGGCGGCGGGGCTGGCTGTGATCGGCATGCAGGGCGGCCATTCGATGACTGCGCTCGGCTTTATCCTCACGCTCGCCGCTTCGTCGATGTGGGCGCTCGGCAATGTCGTCTCCAAGCGCATGGGCAAGGTCGATCTGCTGTCGCTCGTTGTCTGGGGCAGCATGATTCCGCCGATTCCGTTCTTCGTAATGTCGCTGATCTTCGAAGGCCCGGCGCGCATCGAGTCGAGTCTCGCGCATATCCCGCTGATTTCCGTGTTCGCGATTGCGTATCTGTCGTTCGTCGCGACGATCGTGGGTTATAGCTTGTGGGGCCGATTGCTGACGCGCTATCCGGCGGCGCAGGTCGCGCCGTTTTCGCTGCTGGTGCCGGTGATCGGGATTGCATCGGCGGCGGTGTTTTTGGGCGAGGAAATGACGTCTGTGCAGATCGCAGGCGCGGCGCTGGTGATGGCGGGACTGGTGGTGAATGTGTTCGGTGGACGGATTGCGCAGCGGTTGGGACTGGCCGCGCGGTAATCGACATTTTTAGGAAAAATCGCAGCGCTGGCCAAGTGTTCAGGCGCTTGGTGCTGCTATAGCATCTTCTGAAAAGCGGTAACGGGAACTCTCATGTCACCGACGCTTGATCGTGGGTTGATGTGACTGTGAAAGGACCGGTTGATGAAGTATTTCTTTTACGAGGTGGTGCTGCTGCTTTTGTTGGTAGTGCTTGTGTATTTTCCCGGTGGCTTGTTGCTTCAGGATGAGCCCCATTTGTTCGAGAAAGTGTTTTCTACAGGAGATCTCTTAGGGATTGGAGCCCTTGTTCTGATGAACAGCTACGTCGAGTTAGATAAGACGGAGTGGGAACTTGGCGAAGAAATGTTCAATAGGAGCAAGGCATTTTCATTCCTGTCTGGAATATTCGTCCTTGCCACTTACCTATTTGCCAGAGTGTCAGCACTGCATTTCCAATTCGATACGGAGCCGATCGCGCGGCGTATTACCGTATGTGCTTGGGTAAGTATCGGATGTCTCTTCTACTCGGCTATCTTGGGCTGGTATACACGGTTTCTAACCGCCAGAGTTCGAAAATCGACCCGGCGAGGTAGCGCTAGGGGCGCTCATTCCGCTAAGACTTTTAGTCATCCTTCTAACTGATGGTGAAAAAAATGGACGCAAGTTTTTTGGATGCGTTTGGTCCGGTGTTTCTTGAAGTTGTAGCGACTATTCTCGCGGTATTCGCGATCATCATGCTGGTGTCGGTGCCGCAGCAACTCAGGCAAATCGACGATGCATTAAAGCGCCGCAACAAAACGCGCGGGTGAATCGTTTGTCTCAGCGGGCAGTTCAGCTTGGCCCGCTGAGACACCTGACCCTCAAGTCATCCGACTCTTCGCCAATGGCGGATTCGCCGCAAAGTACCGCTTGATGCCCTTCAAAATCGCGTTCGCCATCTTGTCGCGATACGCATCGTCATTCAGACGCGTTTCTTCGTCCGGATTGCTGATGAACGCGGTTTCCACCAGAATCGACGGAATATCCGGCGCTTTCAGCACCGCAAATCCCGCCTGCTCGACCGATCCCTTGTGCAGCTTGTTGATGCCGCCAATCTCGTTCAGCACGAAACTGCCGTAGCGCATCGAATCGCGAATTTGCGCGGTTGTGGACATATCGAACAGGGCGCGATTCACGCTCGCGTCCTGACTCTTCACGTTGATGCCGCCGACCTGATCCGACGAGTTTTCCTTCGCCGCCATCCATCGCGCCGCCGCGCTCGATGCGCCATGCTCCGACAGCGCGAAAACCGACGATCCGCGCGCATCCGGCGTGGTGAAAGCATCCGCGTGAATCGATACGAACAGGTCCGCGCCGACGCGCTGCGCCTTCTGCACGCGCACATTGAGCGGCACGAAGAAGTCGGCGTCGCGCGTCATCATCGCGCGCATATTGGGCTGGGCGTCGATCTTCGCGCGCAGCTTCTTCGCGATATCCAGCGCGATGTGCTTCTCATACGTCCCCGCACCGCCAATCGCGCCGGGATCTTCGCCGCCATGACCGGGATCGATCGCGACCGTAAGCAAACGCGTGGTGCCGGTGCCTTGTTTGGGTTGAGCGAAGGTGTATTGATCGTCGTCGTCCTTCTGCGCGATGACAGGCGGCGCAACGGGCACGCGCGGCTTGACCGTCGGCTTCGGGATCACAGGCGGAACAGACGCACTCGGCGCAGTGGAATCGTTCTGCGCATACTTCTGGAAGAAATCGTCCGGATTGTCAGGCGATGCCGCATGCGGCGCGGGCGTCGGTCCGGACAAGGTTGCGGGCGGCGGCGCGGACGGATTCGGATTCGAGCGATCCAGCGCTTCCTGCTTGCGCTCGCTCTGTGCGAGCAGTTCCATCAGCGGATCGGGCGCGACGGCCGGATAAAGATCGAACACCAGCCGATATTTATAACTGCCGATCGGCCCGAGCGTGAACACCTGCGGCTTCACCGATCCCTTCAGATCGAACACCATCCGCACCACATGCGGCTGATATTGCCCGATACGCACCGCCTGAATCTGCGGATCGTTCGGCGTGATCTTGGAGACGAGGTCGCGCAGCGCCTGATCCAGATCGATGCCCGAGAGATCGACCACCAGCCGGTCCGGTCCCTGAAGCAGTTGATTGGCGTTCTGCAGCGGCTGGTCGGATTCGATCGTCACGCGCGTGTAGTCGCGCGCGGGCCACACGCGCACGCCGAGCACCGAACTCGCATGCGCGAGCTTCGGTGCGACGAGCGCGAGCACGAGCGTCGAAGCGCCTGCGCGCAGCACCTGGCGACGACGCCAGTTGTGCGGCGCGCAGGCGCTCGATTCGATCGAATGAAATGGCTTGATCAACATCTTTCGAGACATGTCTTTCCTGTTTCGCTGAATGCCCGCGCGGTGAGCACGCGGCCTTCTTCACCGTTCGAGCCTGCCTCGTCGGGCAGGGCGAGTTCGAACACAAGGTCCGGCACGCCGAGCAGACCACCGGCCTGCTGCGGCCATTCGACGAGGCATAACGCGCCTGCATCGAAATATTCGCGAAAGCCGGCATCGGCCCATTCGGCCGGATCGGCGAAGCGATAGAGATCGAAGTGATAGACGTCGAGCGGACCGCTTTGCGTCTCAAGCGAGTACGGCTCGACGAGCGTATAGGTCGGGCTTTTCACGCGTCCCGCATGGCCGAGCGCGCGCAGTGTCGCACGAACCAGCGTGGTTTTGCCGGCGCCCAGGTCGCCGATCAACTGGACCTGCAATCCGGTGAATCGTTCAGACGAAGCCGCTTGTGAAGCCATGCGCGTGGCGTCGAGTGCGCGCGCGAAGCGTTCTCCGAAGGCGAGCGTGGCGGCTTCGTCGCGCAATTCGAAGCGGCGTTCGAGGCGCGCGGGCGGAAGGTCAGGCGTCGTACGTTCGGGGCTTTCGGGCATTGCTCGTAAAATGTCGTGATGAACCGATTGCCGGAACACTCCGTTGAATTCACGACTGCGTCCAGCGACGCCGCCGCTGAGTCTGTCGATGCAAAACGCGCCTTGAATCACGATGAAAAGGCGCTGACGGAACTCGCGCAGCGAATCAAGACATGGGGGCGCGAGTTGGGTTTCGGCGCGGTCGGGATCAGCGATACCGACTTGTCGGATGCCGAGAAGGGCCTGGCCGAATGGCTTGATGCAGGCTATCACGGCGAAATGGATTATATGGCCAAACATGGGACGAAACGCGCAAGACCCGCCGAGCTTGTGGCCGGCACGCTACGCGTGATTACCGTTCGTATGGCCTATTTGCCCGCAGAAACGCTGCAAAAGAAGGGCGATGAAAGTGTCGCGACAGCGGATGGTCAGAAGAACGACTGGCGCGCAATCGAGTGGACGCGGCAGTCGATGCCTTCGGAAGCGGTGGTCTCCATCTACGCGCGTGGCCGCGATTATCACAAGGTCATGCGCAATCGGCTTCAGCAATTGGCCGAGCGAATCGAAGATGCAATCGGAGCGTTTGGGTATCGCGTATTCACGGATTCCGCGCCGGTTCTCGAAGTCGCGCTCGCGCAGAAAGGAGGCACCGGCTGGCGCGGCAAGCACACCTTGCTGCTCGATCGCGATGCCGGTTCGCTGTTCTTCCTGGGCGAAATTTTCGTCGATATCCCGCTTCCCGCCGATCCCGATCCATCGACCGAAGGCGCGCATTGCGGGCAATGTACGCGGTGTATCGACGCCTGTCCGACGGGCGCGATCGTCGAGCCGTATCGCGTGGATGCGCGGCGCTGCATTTCGTATCTGACGATCGAATTGCACGGCAGCATTCCCGAGGAGATGCGTCCGCTGATCGGCAATCGCGTGTATGGATGCGACGATTGCCAGCTGATCTGTCCGTGGAACAAGTTCGCGCAGGCCGCGCCCGTCGCCGATTTCGATGTCCGTCACGGGCTGGATCGCGCGTCGCTGATCGAGTTGTTTGCGTGGAGCGCGGAGGAGTTCGATACGCGCATGCAGGGCAGCGCGATCCGTCGTATCGGCCATGAGCGATGGCTGCGCAATATCGCCGTGGCGATGGGCAACGCGTTGCGCGCTTTGAACAACGAAGCACGCGCGCCGTTCGTGAACGCCCTGAGAGCACGCGAAAACGATTCATCGGAGATCGTGCGCGAGCATGTTCGCTGGGCTCTGCAGCAGCAGGAAAACACGCATGAAAACTGACACACCCTTCGACGCCGTGATCGATGCGCCATTCGGCAAAGTTGGCATTCGCGTGGACGCGCGTTCGGTGCGCGAGATCGTCTATCTGCCCGGCGACACACGTTCGATTGAGCCGCAAAGCGAACTGGCCGCAGAAGCCGCCGCGCAAATCCGCCGCTACTTCGCCTCACCGTCGATGCGCTTCGACCTGCCGCTCGCGGCCAAAGGCACCGAGCATCAGAACCGCGTATGGCGCGGCATCAGCGGAATCGCGCAGGGCGAAGTCTGGACGTACGGCCAGCTTGCGCGCGAAATCGGCAGCGTGCCGCGCGCGGTCGGGCAGGCGTGCGGCTCCAATCCGTGGCCGATCGTGATACCGTGCCACCGGGTAGTGGCATCGGGCGGGATCGGCGGATTCGCGCATCATCCCGGCGATGGCTTTTTCCGTGACGTGAAGCGCTGGCTGCTGGCGCATGAAGGTGTATCGATCGCATGACGAGCGCAACGACTGAAGCATTGCCAACGCCGGGCTTCACCGCAAGCTCGGATTCGATCGACCTTTTCTGCGACTCGCTGTGGCTTGAACACGGTCTCGCCAAAAATTCGCTCGATGCGTATCGGCGCGATTTGAAGCTCTTCGCGGAATGGCTCGGCAAGCGCAACGGCACGTCCATCGATGCGGCCACGGAAGTCGATCTCACCGCGTATTCCGCCGCGCGCAGCAGCGACAAGGCGACGTCGGCGAATCGGCGGCTTTCGGTGTTTCGGCGCTATTACGCGTGGGCGTTGCGCGAGCATCGAACATCGTCCGATCCGACTTTGAAGATGCGTTCCGCGAAACAAGCGCCGCGCTTTCCGAAGACGCTCAACGAATCGCAAGTCGAAGCGATTTTGCACGCGCCGGATATCGACACGCCGCTCGGTCTGCGCGACCGCACGATGATCGAACTGATGTATGCGAGCGGCCTGCGCGTGACCGAGCTTGTCACGCTGAAAACGGTGGAAGTCGGTCTGAACGAAGGCGTCGTGCGCGTGATGGGCAAAGGCTCGAAAGAGCGTCTCGTGCCGTTCGGCGAAGCGGCGCACGACTGGCTCATGCGCTATCTGAAAGACGCGCGGCCCGCCTTGCTCGGCGAGCGCGCCGCCGATGCGCTGTTCGTCACCGCGCGCGGCGATGGCATGACGCGTCAGCAGTTTTGGAACATCATCAAACGCCACGCGTTCAATGGTGGCGTGCATGTGCCGCTGTCGCCGCACACCCTACGCCACGCGTTCGCGACGCATCTGCTCAATCACGGCGCGGACCTGCGCGTCGTGCAAATGCTGCTCGGCCACTCGGATATTTCCACGACGCAGATCTACACGCACGTCGCGCGTGAGCGATTGCAGAAGCTGCATCGGGAGCATCATCCGCGGGGATAGAATTCGGCCATGTCCAAAAACAAGCACATCTCCGAGACGCCCGCGACGCAATTTCTGCGGCGCAATAAGGTCGATTTCGGCGAACATCCCTACGATTACGTCGAACATGGCGGCACGGAAGAATCCGCGAGGCAGCTTGGCGTGGACGAGCATAGCGTCGTCAAGACGCTGGTGATGGAAGACGAGCACGCGAAACCGCTGATCGTGCTGATGCACGGCGACCGCACGGTATCGACGAAAAATCTGGCGCGGCAGACGGGCGCGAAACGCATCGAGCCGTGCAAGCCGGAAGTGGCGAACCGGCATTCGGGCTTTCTGGTCGGCGGCACGTCGCCGTTCGGCACGAAAAAGGCGATGCCGGTGTTCGTCGAATCGAGCATCCTCGAACTCGACACGATCTATCTGAACGGCGGCAAGCGCGGCTATCTCATCAGCATTGCGCCGAAGGTTCTGACGGAGTTGCTGAAGGCGAAGCCCGTTCAGTGCGCGAGCGTCGATTAGAATGCACTCCGCATTCTTTTAGTCCAAACAAGAGACATCATGATTTTCCTGATAGCGGTCGTGTCTTATCTGATCGGCTCGATTTCATTCGCCGTCGTCGTCAGCCACGCAATGGGCCTCGCCGATCCGCGCTCGTACGGCTCCGGCAATCCCGGCGCGACCAACGTGCTGCGCACCGGCAACAAGAAAGCCGCGATCCTTACGCTGATTGGCGATGCGTTCAAAGGCTGGCTGCCGGTGTGGATCGTCGTGAACTATGGCGCGAGCTTCGGATTGGACGGAACGGCCTACACGACAGCCGTCGCGCTTTCGGCGATCGCCGTATTCCTCGGCCATCTGTTCCCGATCTTCTTCAAGTTTCAGGGCGGCAAGGGCGTGGCGACCGCCGCGGGCGTGCTGCTCGCGATCCATCCCGCGCTCGGGCTGGCGACGCTGCTGACGTGGATCATCATCGCGTTCTTCTTTCGCTTTTCGTCGCTGGCGGCGCTGGTTGCGGCCGTCTTTGCGCCGTTTTTCGATGTGTTTCTGTTCGGTCCGAGCCGCATCTCACTCGCCGTGCTGGCGATGAGTCTGCTGCTGATCTGGCGGCATCGCGCGAATATTTCGAAGTTGCTGGCGGGGAAGGAAAGCCGGATCGGCGAGAAGAAAAAGGCGGCTGCCGAGTAAGTAAAAAAGCCGTTCCGATGTGAGTCGGAACGGCTTTTTTTCGACAAACAAACTCAGTCGCGGAAATTGTTGAAGTCGAGCGGCGTGTCCGTCACATCCTTCTTCAGCAACGCGATGGTGCTTTGCAAATCGTCGCGCTTGGTGCCTTGCACGCGGACTGCATCGCCCTGAATGCTGGCCTGGACCTTGATCTTGCTGTCCTTCACCAACTTGACGATCTTCTTCGCCAAATCACCCGACACGCCTTTCTTGACCGTCACGACCTGCTTGATCTTGTCGCCGCCGATCTTTTCCTGCTTGCCGTAATCCAGAAAACGCACATCGACGCCGCGCTTGGCCAGTTTGTTCAGCAGCACGTCTTTCACCTGGCCGAGCTTGAAATCGTCGTCGGCGTAGAGCGTGAGTTCGCGCTCCTTCTGCTCGACGCGTGAATCCGAACCCTTGAAGTCGAAGCGCGTCGAGATTTCCTTATTGGATTGCTCGATGGCGTTCTTCACTTCGATCATATTTGCTTCGCTGACGACGTCGAACGATGGCATCGCTTCACTCCTTAGCTTTTCGTTGAGGCGGCGCGCGTCTAAACCTGCACGCTCACTCGCTATAATCATTGACCTGCGTCATTCTACCGACGCGCTTCGAATTTCCCCAATCTAATGCTTCTCGCGGATTATTCCCTGCTTCGCCACAACACCTTCGGTTTCGATGCCCGCGCGCGTTATGCCATGCGCATCGACAGCGTGGAGGCGGCGTGTGCGCTGGCGCGTGACGAACGTATCGCCGGAATGTTGCAACTCGTGCTCGGCGGCGGCAGCAATATCGTGCTGACGCGCGATTTCGACGGCGTGGCGCTGATCGTCGATATCGCGGGCAAGCGCGTGATCGGCGAAGACGGCGATGCGTGGCTCGTCGAAGCCGGCGCGGGCGAAAACTGGCACGAGTTCGTTTCCTGGACGCTCGCACAAGGCATGCCGGGACTCGAAAACCTCGCGCTGATTCCGGGCACCGTCGGCGCTGCGCCGATCCAGAATATCGGCGCGTACGGACTGGAGATGGGCGAGCGCTTCGAGCGGCTGCATGCGGTGGAGCTGGCGACGGGGACGCGCGCGGAGTTTGATCGTGAGGCCTGCGCATTTGGCTATCGCGATAGCTTTTTCAAGCGCGATGGACGCGGGCGCTTCATGATTACGTCGGTCGTGTTCCGGCTGCCGAAGCAATGGACCCCGCGCGCCGATTACGCCGACGTGGCCCGCGCACTCGAAAACTCCACGAAGCGCGACGCCCAGGCCATTTTCGATGCCGTCGTCGCGGTGCGTCGCGCCAAGCTGCCCGACTGGACGAAGCTCGGCAACGCGGGCAGTTTCTTCAAGAATCCCGTTATCGACGCAGCCGCGTTCGATGCGCTCAAGCAGCGCGAACCGGACATCGTCTCTTATGCGCAGGCCGATGGCCAAGTAAAGCTAGCCGCCGGCTGGCTGATCGACCGATGCGGCTGGAAAGGGCGCGGCATCGGCGGCGCGGCGGTGCACGAGCGTCAGGCGCTGGTGCTGGTGAATCGCGGCGGCGCGACGGGCGCGCAAGTGCTCGAACTCGCCGAAGCCATCAAGCGCGATGTGCTCGAACGCTTCGGCGTAGACCTCGAAATGGAACCCGTCTGCCTGTAAAACTCAGTGGTTCAGCTTGCCCAGCAGCAGATATTCCATCAACGCCTTCTGCACATGCAGACGGTTTTCCGCCTCATCCCACACCACGCTTTGCGGGCCGTCGATCACATCCGCACTCACTTCTTCTCCGCGATGCGCGGGCAGGCAGTGCATGAATAGCGCGTCGGCATTGGCGCGCGCCATCATCTCGGCATCGACGCAATAGTCGGCGAACGCCTTCATGCGCACTTCGTTTTCCGCTTCGTAGCCCATGCTGGTCCACACGTCCGTGGTGACCAGATCCGCGCCGGCGCAGGCTTCGTTCGGATCGTCGAATTCCTCGAAGAACGGCTTGCTGGCTTCCGCGACCAGCGCGGGATCGAGCTTGTAGCCTTCCGGCGTAGACAAACGCAGCTTGAACCCAAGAATCTGCGCCGCTTCGATCCACGTGTAGAGCATATTGTTCGCGTCACCGACCCACGCGACGGTCTTGCCCGAAATCGGTCCGCGATGCTCGTAGAACGTGAAAATATCCGCCAGCACCTGACACGGGTGATATTCGTTCGTCAGACCGTTGATCACCGGCACGCGCGAGCTTTCCGCGAATCGCTCGATGATGTCCTGACCGAACGTACGGATCATGATGATATCGACCATGCGCGAAATCACCTGCGCCGAATCCTCGATCGGCTCGCCGCGCCCGAGTTGCGTATCGCGCGTGTTCATGAACACCGCGTGGCCGCCCAACTGGAAGATGCCGGCTTCGAACGAAAGCCGCGTACGCGTCGAGTTCTTCTCGAAGATCATCGCGAGCGTGCGGTCGTGCAGCGGGTGATAGGTCTCGTAGTTTTTGAACTTGCGCTTCAGAATGCGCGCGCGTTCGAGCACGTACTCATAGTCGTCGAGGGAGAAATCCTTGAACTGAAGATAGTGGCGAATTTTTTTGGCGGTCATGAAACGCAAGCGGCGGCTTCCGACCAGCATACTTCGATGCATTCGTCACATCGAACGAGCCGGGCGATGCCGCCGTAAGGAGTGGTATCGCATTCGAGCATAAAGTATTTCGCGATCTTTGACGAGGCTGGCACGGGGCTGGCAGAAAGCTCCGATACCTCGCTGTAAGGCTTGCAGCAAGCCTTCGCGGGCGTTACCGCGTTTTGTGTGCAGTGCGGAAAAGAGGGGGCTGCGGTATAATCCTGCTCGCTCGTTTCAACAACTCTGCAACATTCAGCACGGTTTCAAGCGTACGTTCGGCGAAGGCGCGCAAGCGGTCGTCAGGTAGCTCCGTGCACGCGCCCGCGTCGCCGGGACGCCGTCTCCGAATGTCGAACGTCGAGCGTCGTTTTTGCCGGTGTGCATCATCGGCTGTCAAAAGGTAATGCTATACATGGCTGAAACAACCCCAACCGAGTACTTCATACAAGGCATCACCAAGAACGGGAGAAAGTTTCGGCCGAGCGACTGGTCGGAGCGCCTGTGCGGTGTGATGTCGGGGTTCGGGCCGAAGGCGCGAGGGCCGAACGCCCGCCTGCAATATTCCATCTACGTCCGCCCGACGATGATCGGTGACATCAAGGTCGTCATTCTGGATTCGCGCCTGCGCGACATTGAACCGATGGCCTTCGACTTCGTGCTGAACTTCGCCAAGGACAACGATCTGCTGGTGACCGAGGCGTGCGAACTGACGCTGCATCACGGCGCGGATCAGGCGCACGCGCCTGCATCTGCACCCGCACCCGCACCCGCTCCGGCAGAAGCACCTGCTCCCGAGAAAGAGTAAGCAAAAAGCCAGGACGCAAAAAAGCCCGCTGATGTAAAAACAGCGGGCTTTTTCATTACTGCGCAGCGGAAACAGGAAGCTGCCCCGGCGCACGCTTCACGAGGAAGCGCTCGCCGGAAGCGAGCCGGAATTACTGGGCAGCGGGGGCTTGCAGGCCCTTGATGGCTGCAGCCAGGCGGCTCTTATGACGAGCTGCCTTGTTCTTGTGGACGATCTTCTTGTCCGAGATGATGTCCATCGTCTTGACGGACGCCTTGTACACTTCGGCAGCCTTGGCTTGATCGCCGGCTTCGATAGCCTTGCGAACTGCCTTGATGGCCGTGCGGAACTTCGAGCGCAGCGCCGAGTTGTGCGAGTTTGCCTTAGCGGCCTGACGGGCGCGCTTGCGTGCTTGTGCGGTATTTGCCATGACGGTTCCTTGTCCTGTTTCTGCTGTTACTTGTTCGGCGCTCGCCGTCTTGGCCGCACTAAAAGCGACCGTGGAAAAGCCCGGAGCGGGGCGTTTTCGGACGAACTGCCTGAATCTGAAATCCCGGGAACGATTGCCCGAGAACCTTTAAAACTACGCCGATCGGGTTCCGGACCGCCAGATTACACGCGGGTCCGAGCCGGAAAAGGCGCGAAGCAGCCTTGAAGTGCCTAAAGCGGAGCTTCGGAACCGGCGATTATAGCAATCAAATACGAGATATGACAAGGATGGATTCGGCTTGCGAAACAAGACGCCACCGAGCCGAGACAAACGAAATCGGTCAAACGTACGCAAAACGCCGCCAGCGACACGATCTGTAACCTGAGCGCGCCACGCCCGGCCCGTATAATAAGCGCCCCATGAATCTATTCCGAGCCCTCCTGACGGTCAGCGGCTTCACGCTGCTGTCGCGCGTGACCGGCCTGATCCGCGAAACGCTGATCGCCCGAGCCTTCGGCGCCAGTCTCTATACCGACGCGTTCTACGTCGCGTTCCGTATCCCCAATATGCTGCGGCGGCTATCGGCGGAAGGCGCGTTCGCGCAAGCCTTCGTGCCGGTCCTCGCCGAGTTCAAGAACAGTCAAGGCCATGATCCGACCAAGGCGCTCGTCGATGCCATGTCCACCGTGCTCACCTGGGCGCTCGTCGTGCTGTCGCTGGTCGGCATGGCGGGAGCGAGCTGGGTGGTGTTCGCGGTGGCATCGGGGCTGAAGCACGAGGGCATCGGCTATACGCTCGCGGTCGAGATGACGCGGATCATGTTCCCGTACATCCTGCTTATTTCGATGACCACGCTCGCGTCCGGCGTGCTCAACACGTACAAGCAGTTCTCGTTGCCCGCGTTCGCGCCGGTGCTGCTCAATGTCGCGTTCATCACGGCGGCGGTGTTCGTCGCGCCGCATCTGAAGGTGCCGGTGTACGCGCTCGCTTATGCGGTAATCGCGGGCGGCGTGCTGCAATTGCTGGTGCAGTTGCCGGGGCTGAAGAAGATCGACATGGTGCCGCGCATCGGTCTGAGCTTCATGAAGGCGCTTGCGCATCCGGGCGTCAAGCGCGTGTTGTGGAAGATGTTGCCTGCGACGTTTGCCGTATCGGTGCAGCAGTTGAGTCTGATCATCAACACGAACATTGCGTCGAATATCGGGCCGGGCGCGGTATCGTGGATCAACTATGCCGATCGGCTGATGGAGTTTCCGACCGCGCTGCTCGGCGCGGCGCTCGGCACCATCCTGCTTCCGAGTCTCTCGAAAGCCCACGTCGATGCAAACAACGACGAATACGCGTCACTGCTCGATTGGGGCCTGCGTCTCACGTTCCTTCTGGCCGCACCGAGCGCCGTCGCGCTGTTCTTTTTCGCCGAACCGCTCACGGCCACGCTGTTCCACTACGGCAAGTTCGATAGTCACTCGGTCGTGATGGTCGGCCGCGCGTTGGGCGCATATGGCATCGGACTGGTCGGTTTGATCGTGATCAAGATTCTCGCGCCGGGCTTCTATGCGAAGCAGGACATCAAGACGCCGGTGAAGATCGCTATCTTCGTGCTGTTCATGACACAGTTGAGCAACTACATCTTCGTGCCGATTTTTGCTCACGCCGGTCTTACGCTCTCGATCAGCTTCGGCGCAATTACGAACGCGACGCTGCTCTACATCGGCCTGCGCCGCCGCAAGATCTACACGCCGTCTGCGGGCTGGCTGCGCTTTCTCGTGCAGTTGATCGGCGCGTGCCTGGTTCTTGCTGGCGTGATGCATTGGGTGGCGATCAACTTCGACTGGATCGGCATGCGCGCCACGCCGCTCATGCGTATCGCATTGATGGGCGCGAGCCTCGTCGTGTTCGCTGCGCTGTATTTCGGTATGCTGTCCGCCATGGGCTTCAAATACGCCTACTTCAAGAGACGCACGCTTTGATGACAACGACGCGCATCCTCGATTACTTCTCCTCGCTGATGGCCGATGACGAAAGTCTTCCGCTGACGGAGGCGGCGTTGTCGATTGCGCAGGATGCGTATCCGGATCTCGACTTGCAGGCCACGCTCGCGGAGATCGACGAACTCGTCGTCCGCGCGCGCCGCCGCATGCCCGACGATGCCGACATCAAGCAAAAAGTCGATGCGCTCAATCGCTATTTCTTCCGCGAACTGGGCTTCTCCAGCAATCTCAACGATTACTACGATCCCGATAACAGCCATCTGAACGTGGTGCTGCGCCGTCGTCGCGGCATTCCGATCACGCTTGCGGTCGTTTATCTGGAGATGGCGGAGCAACTCGGCTTGCCGGTGCGCGGCGTGTCGTTTCCGGGGCATTTTCTGCTGCGCGTCGCTGTGCCCGGTCAGGACCTGATGCTCGATCCGACCAACGGTCAGACGCTCTCCGAAGCGCAGATGGTCGAGATGCTCGAACCTTATGTGCAGCGCGTCGGGGAATCGATCAGCAGTGCGTTGCGCGTGTTGCTTCAGCCTGCCACGCGCCGCGAGATCATCGCGCGGATGCTGCGCAATCTGAAGGGCATCTATTTGCAGACGGAGCGCTGGCAACGTTTGCTCGCCGTGCAGCAGCGGCTCGTGATCGTGCTTCCGGGAAGTATCGAAGAAGTGCGGGATCGTGGCTTTGCTTATGCGCGGCTCGATTATCTCCGGCCTGCGCTCGAAGACCTCGCGCGCTATCTCGAAGACCGTCCCGACGCGGAAGACGCGACGGTCGTCGAAACCGAACTGCATGAGCTGCGTCAGCGCACACAGCACGGCGACTAAAAACTACTTGGGCTGCATGCGGATCGCGCCGTCGAGGCGGATCACTTCGCCATTCAGCATCGTGTTCTCGAAGATGTGTTTGACGAGCATCGCGTACTCGTCGGGTTTGCCGAGGCGCGGAGGGAAGGGGACCATCGCGCCGAGCGCGTCTTGCACGTCTTTAGGCATGCCGAGCAGCATCGGCGTTTCGAACAGACCCGGTGCAATCGTCATCACGCGGATGCCGCTTCGGCTCAGATCACGCGCAATCGGCAAGGTCATACCCGCGACGCCGCTTTTCGATGCCGCGTACGCCGCCTGACCGATTTGTCCGTCGAACGCTGCAACTGACGCCGTGTTCACGATCACGCCACGTTCACCCGCTGCATTCGCTTCGTTCTTCGACATCGCGTTTGCCGCGAGCCGGATCATGTTGAACGTGCCGATCAGGTTCACTGAAACGACTTTCGAAAACAGATCGAGCGGATGCGGCCCATCGCGTCCCACGGTTTTCGATGCGGGCGCGATGCCTGCGCAGTTCACGAGTCCACGTAGCGTGCCGAGCTTGAGCGCTGTATCGATCACGCGTTGTCCATCGGCTTCCTGACTCACGTCGCACTTGACGAACTCGCCGGACAATTCGCGCGCGAGTTCGACGCCCGCCGCTTCGTTCATATCCGCGAGCACAACTTTGCCGCCGTGCTGCGCAATCAACTTAGCCGTCGATGCACCGAGTCCCGACGCGCCGCCGGTAATCACGAACACATTGCCTTGCATATCCATCTGCGTGTCTCCTTTTATGTAGTCGAACGATTGTATCGAAGCGCATCGAAGCGACGCGGCATAAAAAAACCCGCTCACATGGAGCGGGTTTTCTGAGAAGCGCAAACGAAGACGCTTACTTCAACGCGTCGAACACGCGCGTGCGAATTTCATCGACCGCGCCGAGGCCCGAAATCTTGCGATACTGCGGCGCTTCCAATCCATTCGATGCACCGCTCTTCGCCCAATCGTTGTAGTAGGCGATCAGCGGCTTGGTCTGCGATTCATACACGTCCAGACGCTTCTTGACGGTTTCTTCCTTGTCGTCGTCGCGCTGGATCAGCGGTTCGCCGGTGACATCGTCCTTGCCTTCCACTTTCGGCGGATTGAACTTGACGTGATACGTCCGGCCCGATGCCGCGTGCACGCGACGACCGCTCATACGCGTGATGATCTCGTCGAACGGCACGTCGATCTCCAGCACGTAGTCGATCGCCACGCCGGCGTTCTTCATGGCTTCAGCTTGCGGAATGGTGCGCGGGAAACCGTCGAACAGATAGCCGTTCTTGCAGTCGTCCGCGAGCAGGCGCTCTTTCACCAGATTGATGATGAGCGAATCCGGCACGAGATCGCCGGCATCCATATAGCCCTTGGCTTCGACGCCCAGCGGCGAACCCGCCTTGACCGCCGCGCGCAGCATGTCGCCGGTGGAAATCTGCGGAATGCCGAATTTTTCCTTGATGAAGTTTGCCTGGGTGCCCTTGCCCGCACCGGGTGCGCCCAACAGGATCAAACGCATGATGAACTCTCCGAATCGTCTAGAAATCGTGCCGCGAGGCTGATGGGTGATCCGGTGAGCTGGCTCGGGCGGCGTCAACGGGGGAGAGACGCGGCCGTAACGGAGACGGCGCGACACCCACGGACAGCGGCGCAATATTGAGCGTGGCGCTGACCGGACGGCTCGCGCAATCGCTTGATTATGCCACGGAGAATGACAGTTTCAGCCGTAATAACGCGGATAGAAAACGTCGCGAAGCCCGCCAATCAACGCTTTGGCGGGTTTACACGGGTTGTGCGCAGCTTTCAGTTCGAGGCAGGGAACAGCGCGCGAACGCGTTCGAGGTCGGTCGGTGTATCGACACCGGGCGGCGGGGCGTCTTGCGTGACGCGCACCGCAATGCGTTCGCCATGCCACAGCGCGCGCAATTGCTCCAGCGCTTCGGCCGATTCGATCGGCGCCTGCGCGAGACTTGGAAACGTTCGCAAAAACTTGGCGCGATATGCGTATAGGCCAATATGTCGCAGCACGTTTTCCGGCACGGCCGGCAGATTCGACAGCGCGGAAACGTCAGGCCAATGCGCTTGCCAGGCATCGCGCGTCCACGGAATCGGCGCGCGCGAGAAATACAGCGCGACGCTCCTGGCATCGAGCACGACCTTCACGACGTTCGGATTGAACACGTCGGCGGGATCGTGGATGGGATGCGCGGCGGTCGCGATCGCGCATGCGGGATGCGCGGCGAGATGCGCGGCGACATCGCGTACGAGTTGCGGATCGATCAAAGGCTCGTCGCCCTGAACGTTGACGATGATCGCATCGTCCGCGCAGCCGAGCCGCGTGACGACTTCGGCGAGACGATCCGTGCCGGTCGGATGATCGGGCCGCGTCAACATCACTTCGATGCCGTGATCGCGCGCGGCATCGACCACGAGGCCGGAGTCGGTCGCGATCAGCACCTGCGATGCGCCCGACTCGCGCGCACGTTCGGCGACGCGCACGACCATCGGCTTGCCGCCGATATCCGCGAGCGGTTTGTTCGGCAGACGCGTAGACGCGAGACGCGCCGGAATGATGGCGATGAACGGTACGGACATGACTCGATAAGCCTGTAACTAAGCCTGAAGATCAGTTGTCGTCAACGGGCTTGAGCGGTTCGACGGGCGTGCCTTCCACCGTCTGACGCGCTTCATCGACGAGCATCACGGGAATGCCGTCGCGAATGGGATACGCGAGTTTGTCCGCGTTGCAGATGAGTTCCTGCGCCGCGCGGTCATAGGTGAGCGGGCCCTTGCAGATCGGGCAGACGAGGATTTCAAGCAGGCGTGCGTCCACGAAGTTTCTCCACAACCAAAGCGATAAGGCGGGGCCGAAGCACGGCTTGCACAGGAACGACCCAGATGCGTGCGTCGCGCCAGGCCTCGAATTTTACTGCATCCTTTTCCGTCACAAGGATGGCGTCGGCCTGCACGGATTCGAACGGATTCGTGCGATACGAATAGTGGTCCGGAAACGCGCGCGTCGTGGGCGTGATGCCCGCTGAGCGCAGCGTCGCGAAGAAGCGCTCCGGCGATCCGATGCCCGCCGCCGCGACCACTTTTTCGTTCGCAAATTGCGAGAGCGGACGGCGCACGGAAGGATCGTCAAGCAGCCAGGCGTCGCCGGATTCGAGTTCGAGCGCGAAGGTGTCGGGCCACGGCGGCAGCGTTTTGTCGTACGGGCTGTTGATGAGCGTGGCATCGCGGTGGCGCGACATCGGTTCACGCAGCGGACCGGCGGGCAGCAGGAAGCCGTTGCCGCCCAGACGGTCATCGAATACGACGAGTTCGAAGGCGCGCGCCATCCGATAGTGCTGAAGGCCGTCGTCGGAGACGAGCACATCGACATTCGGATTGGCTTTCAACAGCGCCTGCGCCGCCGCCACGCGATTCGGGCAGACGAACACCGGCGCATGCGTGCGGCGCGCGATCAGCAAAGGCTCGTCGCCGACTTGCGATGCCGCGCTGGCCGGCGTGACGCTGGTCGGCTGCTTGATTTTCGCGCCGTAACCGCGCGACACGACGCCCGGCTGAAAGCCCGCTGCGCGCAGCGCTTCGACCAGCGCGATCACGGTCGGCGTCTTGCCGGTCCCGCCGACGGTCACATTGCCGACCACAACGACGGGCACACCGACATCGACCTGTTTGAACCAGCCCAGTTGATAGAACGAGCGGCGCGTCGCGGTGATCGCGGCGAACACGCAGGCGAGCGGCGTGAGCGCCCACGCAATCGGGCCGCGCGCACGCCATTCGCGCGCGAAGAAGGTTTCGATCGGCGCTTTGAGATCAGACATGGACCGCCTTCGTGACGGTCTTAATTCGTAGAAACGGCATGGCGCGCAACGGCAGCTCCTTCGATTCAGGTGAGCGTTGAACCCGGCACTCTATCGCGCGAGCGGCGTGCGCGCCAGTCGGCGTGTCGGGCTGCGAGCGTCTTTATCGGCCGTTCGCCTGATTCCGCAATCTGTGGATAACTCTGTGAACAAGTTGTCGTCCGGAAAGCGCAATGCCGCGTCAGGAAAGCGTTACTCCGCAGAAAATCCTAATCAGACAAATTTAATCTATTTAAATCAATGGCTTGCTACGGTGTGTCGCGGCTTTCAGGCGTGTTGAGAAGCGTTTTCGGTAAGTCTTTCTGTGTGGACACTTGCTACACTTGCGTACCTCGTTCGGCGGATTTTGTCCATACGTCATATCGTCAGTCTGACGATGGTTTGACGTATAGTGCGCCGCATCTTTCATTCGATTTCGCCTATGACTCCCGATTCCTTGCAGTCGCAAGGCGGCGATGCCGTCATTCCCGTTTCCGTCCTCAATCGTGCGATCAACACGATGCTGGAGCGCTCGTTTCCGCTCGTGTGGGTATCGGGCGAGGTGTCGAACTTTACGCGGGCGGCGAGCGGCCACTGGTATTTCTCGATCAAGGATGCCAATGCGCAGATGCGCTGCGTGATGTTCCGAGGCCGCGCGCAGTACGCCGAGTTCACGCCGCGCGAAGGCGACAAGATCGAAGTACGCGCGCTGGTGACGATGTACGAGCCGCGCGGCGAGCTTCAACTCAATGTTGAAGCGGTGCGGCGCACGGGGCAGGGGCGTCTGTACGAAGCGTTTCTGCGGCTAAAGGCGCAGCTCGAAAGCGAAGGCTTGTTTGCGGCTGAGCGCAAGCGTGCGTTGCCTTCGCATCCGCGTGGGATCGGGATTGTGACGTCGTTGCAGGCGGCCGCTTTGCGCGGTGTGCTGGCCACGCTCGCGCGCCGCGCGCCGCATGTGCCTGTCGTCGTGTATTCCGCGCCGGTGCAGGGCGCGGGCGTGAGCACCAAGCTCGCGGCGATGGTCGAAGCCGCCAACGCGCGCCGTGAAGTCGATGTGCTGATCGTGTGTCGCGGCGGTGGATCGATCGAAGATTTGTGGGCGTTCAACGAAGAAGTGCTCGCGCGTGCGATTGCCGCGAGTGAGTTGCCCGTTGTCAGCGGCGTCGGTCACGAGACGGATTTCACCATTGCCGATTCCGCCGCCGATGTACGCGCGCCGACGCCGACCGCCGCCGCCGAACTCGTCAGCCCGCAGCGCGTGCTGCTGCTGCGCGAGCTGGATCATCGGCATGCGACGCTGACGCGCGGTTTCGGTCGCATGATGGAGCGACGCGCGCAGCAACTCGACTGGCTTGCGCGTCGGCTGGTCAGTCCCGCTGAGCGTCTGGCGCGGCAGCGGGTGCATCTGCGTCAATTGGCGAGCCGGCTGGCGGCAGCGGGCGCGCGTCCCGTACGCGATGCGCGTGCGCAATTCGCGTTGGTGCAGTATCGGTGGGAACGCAAGCGGCCGAATCTGGAAGCGCATCGCGAGCATTTGATGCGCTTGTCGCAGCGCGTGGCGAATGCGCGTGAACGTCGCGCGGAGCGGGAGAAAGCGTGCGTATCGGAACTGGCGGCACGCTTGCAGGTGCTCAGTCCGCAGCGCACGCTGGAACGCGGCTATGCCGCATTGATCGATACCCAAACGGGCCGCGCATTGCGTGCGCCGGGCGCGCTGAAACCGAAGCGCCCGCTCACCGTCCATCTCGCAGAAGGCTCCGCGGATGTCTTGTTGGCCGATGTCCAGCCGCGCCTGCCCGAAGACTTCTGAACGTAGATTTGACGCGCCACATTCACACGTCGCGAGCACTATTTACGCCGTCCGTGGCGCTTCGAAAGCGATCTTACTCATAAAAGGCATGCGGTTTGCGGGGTTATCCCAACTCACCTACAATCCATTGCTCTACTTGCTGCAACCAGCGTCACACAGAACATCCCCCACAAACCACATAGAAAGGAAGCTCGCATCATGGAACATACGCTCCCGCCGCTGCCGTTCGACAAGAACGCGCTCGCTCCGCACATGTCGGAAGAAACGCTCGAGTATCACTATGGCAAGCATCACCAGACCTATGTGACGAATCTGAACAAGCTGATTCCGGGCACGGAATTCGAAAACGCGTCGCTGGAAGAAATCGTCAAGAAGTCGTCGGGCGGCATCTTCAATAACTCGGCGCAAGTCTGGAATCACACGTTCTTCTGGAACAGCCTGTCGCCGAACGGCGGCGGCGCTCCGACCGGCGCGCTGGCTGATGCCATCAACGCCAAGTACGGTTCGTACGACAAGTTCAAGGAAGAATTCGCGAAGGTCGCAACCGGCACGTTCGGCTCGGGCTGGACGTGGCTCGTCAAGAAGACCGACGGCAGCGTCGATATCGTCTCGACCAGCAACGCCGCCACGCCGCTGACGACGGATGCTAAGGCGCTCGTCACCATCGACGTGTGGGAGCACGCGTATTACATCGACTATCGCAATGCGCGTCCGAAGTTTATCGAGGCTTACTGGAACATCGTGAACTGGGATTTTGCATCGAAGAATTTTGGTGCTTAAGCTCATTGCTCAAGACATCGTAACGATTGTCGGAAAGCCGTAGTACATAGAAAAGCCCTCGTAAGAGGGCTTTTTTTCGTTATGCACAGACTTCGTACGCGGCACGATGATTGCGCTCCTTGACACCAGCAGACGGTGGAGTCTGTGGACCTATTTTCATTCCGATCAAGGAGGCACGCATCATGAACAAGGCAACCAGCACGTTGATCGCGGCCGTCGCCGCACTCGCGATGTCGGGCGGCGTCTATGCGCAATCGGCCGGTGGCGCGAATGGTGGCGGTGGATCGTCGGGCAGCACGGCCAGCCCTGCAAATCAGGTGAACAACGGCGGCAACATGTCGGGCGGCTATGGCACGCCGGGCACGACGAACTCGGACATGGGCACGCGCGCGCCGAATTCCGGCCTGCCGAGCGGCGTGAACAGCAATGCGACGCTTAATGCGGCGCCTCCGACGAGCAACAATACGCTGGCCACGCCGAGCGTGAAGTCGCCTGCTGCGCAATAGTTTTTCTTGAGCTTGCTTGTAAGAAAGGCCGTTGTCCTTATCGACAACGGCCTTTTTTTGTAAAAACTAACTGCCTGATTAACTTCCTGAGGCGTTCGGATCGCGCCACGTGCGCTCGAACGGCAAGCGCCACGCGTGCGGCGCGACGAGCTGATGAATCGCGTTCGGTCCCCACGATCCGGGCGCGTACAGCCGTACCGGCGGCGGCGATTCGATCAGCGCCGTCGAAACTTCCCACAATCTTTCGATGCCTTCCGCCGTCGTGAACAGCGTGCGGTCACCGCGCATTGCATCGAGAATCAGGCGTTCGTAGGCTTCGAGCACGTCACCGATCAAACCGGTATCGCGCATGGCGAATTGCAGGCTGAGCTTGTCGAGCCGCATGCCCGGACCGGGACGCTTGCCATAGAACGACAACGACATTTTCGACGCATCGGCGAGATCGAAAGTCAGATGATCCGGACCTTGCGATCCAACGCCCGATCCAGCCGGAAACATGCTCTTCGGCGGCTCGCGAAACGCGATCGAAATGATGCGTTGTCCTTCGGCCATGCGCTTTCCGGTGCGCAGATAGAAGGGCACGCCCGCCCATCGCCAGTTGTCGATCGAGCATTTCAGCGCGATAAACGTCTCCGCGTCCGACTCCGGACTCACGCCTTCTTCCTGCCGATAACCCGTGTATTGCCCGCGCACGACATCCGATGGTTCGATCGGCTGCATGCAGCGGAAGACCTTGTTCTTTTCCTCGCTGATCGGCGATGGTTCGAGCGATGTAGGCGGTTCCATCGCCACGAACGCGAGGATTTGGAAAAGGTGAGTCACGACCATATCGCGGAACGCGCCGGTTTGCTCGTAGAAGCCTGCGCGCTTGCCGAGACCCAACGTCTCCGGCACATCGATCTGAATATGATCGATGAAATTGCGATTCCAAATCGGTTCGAACAAGCCATTGGCAAAGCGGAACGCGAGAATGTTCTGCGCCGGTTCCTTGCCCAGAAAGTGATCGATACGGAAAATCTGCGATTCCTCGAACACCTCATGCAGCCGCTTGTTCAGCGACACGGCCGTCGCCAGATTCGTGCCGAACGGCTTCTCCATAATAATGCGCGAACGCTCGACCAGATCGGCGTCGTTAAGCATGGCGACGGCGGAGAGCGCAGCATTCGGCGGCACGCTCAAATAATGCAGACGCTGGCATTCACCATCGAAACTTTGCTCGGCAAGGCGCACTTCGGCTTTGAGCGCTTCGGCGCCGGCCGTCAGCGGAACGTAACTCAAGTTTCCCGCGAACGTGTCCCATTCTTCCTGCGAAATCTTGCGAGTCGAAAACTCATCGAGCGAGGCTTTCGCTTGCCGACGAAACTCGTCCACATCGATATCGTCCAGCGCGACCGCGATGATTTTGCACCCCGGAATAAATCCCGCATTGGACAGATGACAGAGTCCGGGCAATAGCTTGCGACGTGAAAGGTCGCCGGTCGCGCCGAACAGAATCACGACCTGAGGAAGTTTCGGACCTACCCCTGCGGAGATCTTTGCCATGTTGGAAAGCCCTTGGGTTGTCGTTCGTCTCATCGTCAATGCGGGCCGATGCAAGCAACTTCAGGACCATCGCGCGAGACGACGTGTTTCGGAAGCGGTCTTGCCGCGCACGCATCAAGACAGTGCGAAGCGTGCGCCAGCGTGGGTCGTGTCGATGATAAACCGCGACCATCACACGCGTATGTCATCGGGGTAAACCGCAGGAAAGCGAGTTTTCCTTGGATATAGTTGGTGTACGGAGTATATTTCGATCCAAGGTGATTCGAGACTACATGGAGGACGACATCATGCAATTTCATCTCAACGGTTTCCGCACGGACGATCCGATGATCGAACCCGCCGCTAAAGGCGCGCCGCGCATCGAGATGCCGGAAGAAGTCGATGTGCTGATCGTTGGCAGCGGACCAGCGGGGCTGGTGCTCGCGGCGCAGTTGTCGCAGTTTCCGTCGATTACCACGCGTATCGTGGAACGTCGCGCGGGGCCGTTGCTGATGGGACAAGCGGATGGCGTCGCGTGCCGCACGGTTGAAATGTTCAATGCGTTCGGACTGAGCGAGCGTCTGCTGCGCGAAGCGTATTGGGTCAACGAGACCGTCTTCTGGCGGCCGGACGCAAATGATCGCGGCGCAATTCGTCGTACCGGACGTGTTCAGGATACCGAAGAAGGTTTGTCGGAGTTTCCGCATGTGATCGTCAATCAGGCGCGCGTGCAGGAATATCTGCTCGATCTGATGCGTCGTTCTGCGAATCGGTTGGAGCCGGATTATGGGCTGGAAGTCGTCGAGATCATGCGCAATGATTCGGATGACTATCCAGTTCATGTCACGTTGCGTCGAAGTGAAAGCGGCGAGCATGTGAAGGTTCGCGCGCGTTATGTCGTCGGTTGCGATGGCGCGCGAAGCGTGGTGCGCACGGCCATCGGACAGACGCTCAAGGGCGATGCCGCGAATCACGCGTGGGGCGTGATGGATGCGCTCGCCGTCACCGACTTTCCCGACATTCGCCTCAAGGCCGCGATTCAATCGGCGAGCAAGGGCAACCTGCTGCTGATTCCGCGCGAAGGCGGTTATCTCGTGCGCTTTTACGTCGATCTCGGCGAAGTGACGCCGGAGAATCGCGACACGATCAAGCAGACCAAGGTGGAGCGCATCATCGAAACGGCGCAACGGATTTTGCACCCCTATACGCTCGATGTGAAAGAGGTCGCGTGGTTCTCGGTGTATGAAGTCGGCCAGCGTCTGACCGAGCGTTTCGACGATGGCGAGTCGCGCGATCCGCGTGTGTTTATCGCCGGCGATGCGTGTCATACGCACAGCGCGAAGGCGGGCCAGGGCATGAACGTATCGATGCAGGACGGCTTCAATCTCGGCTGGAAACTCGGCGCGGTGCTCGAAGGCCGCAGCGATGCGAGCCTCTTGCGCACGTATTCCGATGAACGTCAGCCGGTCGCGCAAGAGCTGATCGACTTCGACAAGGAATGGTCCGCGATGATGGCTGCGCCACCTAAAGATCCGGCGCATCCGGAAGCGGGCGGTGTCGATCCGGCCGAGCTTCAGGCGTACTTCGTTCGTGCCGGCCGATACACCGCAGGCGTGGCGACGCGTTATCGTCCCGGCACGACGTTGACGGGCGAGACGACGCATCAATCGCTTGCGAGCGGCTTCACGATCGGCGCGCGTTTTCATTCATCGCCCGTCGTGCGTATCGCGGATGCCAAACCGATGCATCTCGGTCACGCCGCACGCGCTGATGGCCGCTGGCGTCTCTACGCGTTCTCGGACGCAAGCGGCACAGCGTTCGACGCGCTGTGTACACATGTCGAATCGCTTGCGCGCGCTGTCACGCCACAATATGCCGATGCCGACAGCGTGATCGATCTGCGTGCAGTCTTGCAGACGCCGCATCGCGAAGTGAAGCTGGAGGAATTGCATCGCGCGCTGTTGCCGCGCAAGGGACGCTACGGTCTGATCGACTACGAGAAGGCATTTACGAGCGACGCATCGACTGATATCTTCGATGCGCGCGGTATCGACCGCGAACGGGGCGCGCTGGTGGTCGTGCGTCCCGATCAATACGTGGCGCATGTGCTGCCGCTCGATGCCTTCGATGAACTGAATGCGTTCCTGCGGCCTATTTTGAAATCGCAATCCAACGACTGATCCGAAGACTGACCCGTGGCCGCAAAAAACGATCAACCCGACCCGCTCGCCAAATTCACCGGCAGTCTCGTGCGCCGCGCGCAGCAGCGGCATCTGGCGGTGTGGCAGAGCGAGGTATCGACCGAGATCACGAGCGTGCAGTACGCGGCGCTCGAAATTCTTCAGCGCACGCCGGGCGTGAACCAGCGTCAGTTAGGCGATGAACTCGATGTAGACCGATCGACCATCGCCGATCTCGTCGCGCGGATGGTGCGCAACGAGTTGATCGAACGCACCGACGATCCGGTCGATAAGCGTAGTTACGTGCTGTATCTGACATCGGCGGGAAAGAAGCAGCTTTCGACGCTGAGGCCGCGTGTGGAGGAAGTGGAGCGGATTCTGACCGCGAAGTTGACGGCGGCGGAAGGGCGGGAATTGAGGCGATTGTTGTCGGCGTTGTTGCCAGAGTGATTTCTGCGTGGCTTTTTCAGCGGCTCTACAATCTCGGTACACCGTCGCCACGCATCAAGAAGTCCATCATGAAACGCTTCGCCGCACTCTGCGCCACGGCCTGGTCAGCCGCCGCGCTGCTTTATTTCGGCCAACATTCCGTCGCGTTGATCGTGCTGTCAGGCGTGCTCGTGCTGGCGGGTTTCGATCTGCTAAGGCCCGATACGAACAAGCCGACCTGAACGCGTTTGAACGAGTTTATCGGCGGCGCGGCGCAGCTTCCCAGTTGATATCCACGCACAAGACCTGCAAGCCATAAGGCGTCTGCGCCGCGATCGATGCCGTCACGCACAAGTGCGCCTCGTTGATCGACAGATACGGCGCGGTCAGTTGCACGCGTCCCGGCGCACGCAGCGCCTCGATGAAATACGGCCGGCGCTCCCAGCTCGCGCCTTCCGAATGCAGCAACGGACTAAAGCGTTTTGCACGTTGCGAGGTGCGCACGATCGGCACGACGTTATCGCCGATTTGCCGCCCTGCCTGATCGAGCAGGAAGCAGCGCGCGGTATCGGCGAGTTGCAGCAATTCGCTGGTCGCCGCAATCTGCGATTCACCTTCCATCAGCTTGACCGCCGCACGTTCCAATCCGCTCACGTACGGCTCAAGCCGCGCCGACTGCGCGCGATCCCGCGCCGCGATCCGCTCCCGCGATGCCGCCGTCAGCGCATCGATCACGCTTGCCGCGACCTGGCTATGCACGGCTTCGACGCTCGGCTGTGCAAAATATGCGCCCTGCACGAAATCGACATTGCATTCCAGCGCGAACAACGCCTCGCGTTCCGAGGACAAACCGCCCATCAGCACGAGCTGGCCGGATTCGTGCAATAGCGACACGAGCCGCGGCAACACACGTTCGATATGCGAATGCTCGGTGGCTTGCTGAAGAATGCATCGATCGAGCGTGACGATATCGGGCCGCAGTTGCCACACGCGATCGATATTCGAATGCTTCACGCCGAAGCCATCCAGCGCGATCAGAAAGCCCGACTTGCGCAGCGTATCGACGATTTCGGTGAAGCGCGTGGTCTCGCCGCCCGCCTGTTCGGGCACTTCGAGCACCACGCGCTGCGGCGGCAAACCAATTTCCTTGAGCCCGGAGACGAGCGCATCGCCGTAACTGGTGTCCATCAGCGCGGCGGGATGCAGGCTCAGAAAGAGCCATTCGTCGTGACTGTCGAACGCGTTGAAGTTGCCCAGATGAAGCGATTCCGCCAGCCGCCCGAGTTCGAGCAAATCGCCACGGCGTGCGGCCTGCGTGAACACTTCATGCGACGGCACATGCCGATGCGTATCGTCACGCGCGCGCAACGAGGCGTGATAACCGATCGCGCGCCGATGCGAAACCGAAAACACCGGCTGAAACACGCTGAACACGGTGTATTCGCCATACAGCACGGTGCGACGCGAGCCGTCATCGCCAGCGACGGGGCGCGGCGGGCTGAAGCGGGGAGGGTCGAGGTCAACCATGCTCATGGTGTCGATGTGTCGGTGCGCAGCTTTATTGAGATAGCTCGGCGACAGTTTACCGGAACGAGCTTGCAAAACGATTGAGCAAAAAGTATGCAAATTCAATCGCGGCGCGGCTGGGCGGGCGATTTACCGGCGTAAAGGTACTGCATTTGTGTGTCGAATATGGTCGATGCGGTGCTGCAGGCACCGTATCGGTGCGCCGCGCACGCTGTCAGTTCGATTCAGACGGGTCCGGCTTGCGTTTGACCGAGCGCACTTCGGGCGCGAGCTGCCCGAAAATCCACGCCGTCGCCGCCGTGATGATGCCGACGCACAGGAAAGTCGCATGAAACGCGGGTAGCGAGTTCGTCTCGGTAACGCGCGGCAGAAGTCCTGTGAACGTGGCGAGAATCGCGCCCGCGACGGTCACGCCGAGACTCATCGACAGCATCTGCACGAGCGAGAACAGGCTGTTGCCGCTGCTCGCGCCGCCCGTGCCGAGATCCTTGAGCGTGAGCGTGTTCATCGCGGTGAACTGCATCGAATTGACGGCGCCGAAGATGGCCAGCTGCACGAGGCGCAACCAAAGCGGCTGACTTGCGCTCATCAGGCCGAAGCTCGCCATCATCAAACCGACGAGCACAGTGTTCACCACCAGCACCCGCCGATACCCATGCTTTTCGATCAGCCGCGTCACGAGCCGTTTCGACGCCATGCCCGCAGCGGCGACGGGCAGCATCATCATGCCGGCCTGAAACGGCGTGTAGCCGAGGCTCACTTGCAGCAGCAGCGGAATCAGATAAGGCATCGCGCCACTGCCGATACGCGCGAACAGATTGCCCAGCAAGCCCACGCTGAACGTGTGAATCTTGAACAGATCGAGCGAAAAAATCGGCTGGGCGGCGCGCGTTGCGTGCAGACCGTAGGCGACGAAGCATCCGAACGACAGAATCAGCAGCACGATCACGACGGCGTGTTGCAGACCGAGATCGGCGAGACCATCGAGCGAAATCGTCAGCGCGACCATGCCGATGGCAAGCAGCAGATAACCCGCGAGATCGAAGGGCGCGGTCGCGGGGTTGCGGCTGTCGGGCATATACATATTCGTCGCGATACACCCGACGATGCCGACCGGTACGTTGATCAGAAAGATCCAGTGCCACGATGCAACCTGCACCAGCCAGCCGCCGAGCGTCGGACCGATCAGCGGGCCGATCAGACCGGGAATGGCGACGAACGCCAGCGCCGACAGATAGCGCTCCGCCGGAAACACGCGCAACACGGCCAGCCGCCCGACCGGCAGCAACATCGCGCCGCCCACACCCTGCACCACGCGATACGACACCAGCGCCGTCAGCGATTGCGCCTTTGCACACAACAGCGAGCCGATCGTGAAAATGAGGATCGCGCTCAGAAACACGCGCTTGGTGCCGAGCTTGTCCGCGAGCCAGCCGGAGACGGGAATCATCATCGCCATCGTCAGCGAATAGGCGATCACCACGCCCTGCATGCGCAGCGGCGCTTCGCCGAGACTGCGGGCCATCGCGGGCAGCGCGGTGTTGACGATCGTCGAGTCCAGCGTCTGCATGAAGAAGCCGGTCGCCACGATCCACAGCATGATCGAAAGCGAGCGGTCTGACGGCGTGCCTGCGGTGAGATCGGTCATTTACGAAGTTCGGCGACGAAGTCGTAGTAGTCGTTGCGGCAGTAGGTATCGGTCAGTTCGATCGCGCGGCCATCGGCGGTGTAGCCCACGCGCGTGATGAGCAAGAGCGCATCGTGCGGCGTGATGCTCATTTGCTGCGCGATCTCCTCGCTCGCGTTGACGGCGCGAAAGTGCTGCAAGGCGCGCACGATCGCGAGGCCGCGCGTATCGAGATAGCTGTAGAGCGAATCGCCGATGGCTTGCGGATCGGGAATGCAGGACGCGGGAAACGTGGAATTCTCGACAGCCATAACGATGTCATCGGCCAGACGCAGACGCTTCAGACGCGTGACGGTGGCGGCGGGCGAGAGACCGAGTTGAATGACTTCATCGCGATTGGCCGGCTCGACGGTGCGCGAGAGCCATTGAGAACTCGGCGTGAAACCGCGTCGCCGCAGCATCTCCGAGAAGCTCGACAGACGCGAGAGCGGATCTTCGTAACGCGGCGTGATGAAACTGCCCGCGCCTTGTTCGCGTCGAATCAGCCCTTGCTTGACCAGGAGCGCGATCGCCTTTCTCGATGTGATGCGCGACACGCCGAGCGCATCGGACAACACGCGCTCCGAGGGCAGTGCTTCGCCGGCATTCCAGCGATTGTCGTGAATGGCATCGGCCAGCTTGCGGGCGAGTTGCAGATAGAGCGGAGTGTCGCTTTCCGGGTCCGGGCGCAGTTCGTGCCAGCGGTCTTCCGAGGTCGAGTTCATAAAGCGGACGCAAAGGGGCCAGAGGGGGATTTTAAGACAAACGCACTGGATTCACGGCATGCGTTCTGCCAAGCTGGCTCGTTCGAAAAGGAGAGGGCGATGGAAAAACTAGAAACGCGGCCGTGGGATTCGGCGGAATATCTGAAAACCGAGGCGGACATCGAAGAATTTTTCGATGCCTGTCTGGAGGAAGGCAGAGATGATCCGGCCTTTATGGCGCATGTGCGGGAGGTTATCGCACGCGCACGCCGGAATTTGGGCTGAAGGATCACGCTTCAGCCCTTGAGCGTGGGGCCAAGCCGTCGCCGGCCCACCCACCCCCCGCCCCGCACGCACATAAAGCGCGACCGACAACGCCACCGCCGCAGCCGCCGCCAGCGCCGCGAACAGATAAACCGATCCATACCCGAACTCACCCGCCGCATACCCCGCGAGCGGCCCGGTCAGCCCGAGCGACAAATCGAGAAACACGGAATACGCCGACAGCGCGGCGCCACGGCTCGCCGGAGGCACAAGACCCACCGCCTCAACGCCCAACGCCGGGAAAACCAGCGCGAAACCAAAGCCCGTCAACGCCGCGCCAGCAAGCGCCAAAGTCGGCTCAGCCGCAAGCCACAGCAGCAACAAACCCACGCACTCGAAAGAGAACGACACGATCGCCACGCGGAACCCGCCGAACGTTTTGATCGTGTTGGCGAACAGCAAACGCGCGCCGATAAACATCGTGCCGAAAACGGTCAACGAAAGCGCCGCATTCGGCCAGTTGTGCGCGGCATAGAACAAGGTGATGAACGTGGCGATCGATCCAAACCCGGCCGATCCCAACGCCAATCCCAGGCCATGCGGCAGCACGCGGAAGAACACGCTCCGATACGACATGCGCTCGCCATGCACCACCGGCACCGGCGCCATGCGCGTCGCGAGCCAGTAACCGAGCGCGCCCAACGCAATCACGATCACGCCCAGCGCTGCAAAGCCGATCGAATGTTCGATCGCCACGCCCAGCGGCGCGCCGATCGCCAATGCGCCATACGTCGCGATCCCGTTCCACGAAATCACCTTCGCATTGTGCGATACACCCACGCGCCCGATGCCCCACGTAATCGATCCGGTCCCGACCCAGCTTTCCCCGAAGCCGAGCACGAGCCTTGCGACGACCAGCAGCACGAGACTCACCGCATGCCACTGCGCCGCCAGCGCCGATGCCAGCAGCAACACGCCACTCACCGCGCACGCCGCCAGGCCGTAGAGCACCGTTTTCTTGGGACCGAGCGTGTCGGCAGTGCGGCCGGCGAGCGGGCGGGACGCCAGGGTCGCGAAGTATTGGACGCTGATCGCTGCGCCCGCCATTACCGAGCCGTATCCTAAATCCGTGTGCACGAAGTCCGGCAGCACCGCCAGCGGAATGCCGATCGTCAGATAGCAAAGGAACGTGTACACGACGACCGACACGATTCGAAGCGTGACGGCGAAATCGCCTTGCGGCGCGGTGCGAGGCTCGGAGGACATAGGGAAATTGCGGGGTTGAATTCGGCGCGAAGGCATGATTGTCGCATAGGATGCGGCACCGCGTCGCGCCCGTTTTGTAACCAGATGGGACAAATCGCCTGTCCGAACGGTCGGATGGCGTCGCGCAAAGGCGCGCCAGATAAGGCTTACACGACATATCGGGATAGGAATATGTCGTGCATGCAATGTCACCTATGGGTTATCGATTTTGGCGGTGATAGCTTTCGAATCATCGAGGCGACCGGAATTTTCCGAAAGTCACCTCACCGCAATAACAGCGACACACGCAGCGACAACAGCCACCGGCTGCGCACCCCGCGCAACCAGCAAAAAAGTACCAGAACGCCCCCGAGACAGACTCATGAGCCAGCCGATCCGCTTCTATCACCGCAACGCGATTCAGGAAGTGAGCGATGTGTCCACCACGCGCACCGTCCTCCAATATCTGCGCGAAGACGCGCGCTGCACCGGCACCAAGGAAGGCTGCGCGGAAGGCGATTGCGGCGCGTGCACGGTCGTGATCGGCGAGCCGGACGGCGCGGGCGGCGTCGCGTTCAAGGCGGTCAACGCGTGCGTGCAATTCCTGCCGACGCTCGATGGCCGCGCGCTCTTCACCGTCGAAGATCTGCGCCAGCCGGACGGCTCGCTGCATCCGGTGCAAAAGGCGCTGGTCGATTGCCACGGATCGCAGTGCGGTTTCTGCACGCCCGGTTTCGCCATGTCGATGTTCGCGCTTTACGAAAAGCACGGTCATGCGACCACCGGCTGTTCCGGCGCTTGCGACAAGACCAAACCCACGCGCCAGGAAATCAGCGATGCGCTGACGGGCAATCTGTGCCGCTGCACGGGATACCGGCCGATCATCGAGGCGGCGGAGCAGATGTTCGATCACGCGCCGCTGGCACCGCTCAACGTGCCCGCACTCGCGCGCACGCTCGACAGCCTGAAGCGCGACGACACTTTCCACTACGAACACGCGGGCCGCGCCTTCGACGCGCCGCGCACCGTCGATGCGCTCGCGCAGATCAAAGCCGACAAGCCGGACGTGCGCATTCTCGCGGGCAGCACGGACGTCGGCTTGTGGGTAACCAAGCAACTGCGCGATCTCGGCGATATCGTTTATATCGGGCAGATCGAGTCGTTCAAACAGGTTCGGACGACGGACGAGTGGATCGAGATCGGTGCGGGCGTGTCGGTGGAACGTGCGTATTCTGAGATCGTGAAGATTTATCCGGAGCTGGAAGAAACGCGTCTGCGCTTCGCCTCGCTGCCGATCCGCAATGCGGGCACGCTCGGCGGCAACGTCGCCAACGGCTCGCCGATCGGTGATTCGATGCCCGGCCTGATCGCGTTGAACGCGCGTGTCGTGCTGCATAGCGTGGACGGTCCGCGCGAGATGGCGCTCGAAGATTTGTACATCGCGTATCAGAAGAAGGACATGGCGGAGAACGAATTCGTCGCTGCTTTGAAAGTGCCGACGCGCACCGGCCAGCGCGCGAAGCTGCAATTCCGCGCGTACAAGCTGTCCAAGCGTTTCGACTCGGACATCAGCGCCGTGTACGCCGCGTTTTCGTTTATCGCGGATGGCGACTTTATTCGCGAGCCGCGTCTCGCGTACGGCGGCATGGCCGCGACGCCGAAGCGTGCATCGCACGCCGAAGCAATTTTGAGCGATGCGCAATGGCACGAAGCCACCGCGCAAGCCGCGATGATCGCGCTCGGCAAGGACTACGCGCCGCTCACCGATATGCGTGCCAGCAGCGACTATCGCCTCGACACGGCGAAGAGCCTGCTGTATCGCTTCTGGCTGGAAACGCGGCCGAACAATCCGCTGCCAAAGTCGCAACTGGATGTGCGCGCCATCGAACTGGTCGAAGCGAAATAAGCAAAGGAGAGAACAAATGAATCAGCAAGCCGAAGCCTTTCTCGCCGAAGCCCAGTCGCTCGCGAACGAAGTCGATGATTTCAAGCAGGTCCACGTGTCGCGTCCGCATGAATCGGCGCATCTGCATGTAAGCGGCCGCGCGAGCTATACGGACGATATTCCGGTTATCGCGGGCACGCTGCACGCCGCGCTCGGCACCAGCCCGAAAGCGCACGCAAAAATCGTGTCGATGAACTTCGATGCGGTGCGCGCCACGCCCGGCGTCGTCGCCGTATTCACGGCAGACGATATCCCCGGCACCAACGATTGCGGTCCGATCATCCACGACGATCCGGTGCTGGCGCAGGGCATCGTGCAATACGTCGGCCAGCCGATGTTCATCGTGGTGGCGACATCGCACGATACGGCGCGTCTCGCCGCCCGTCGCGCGAGGCTCGAATTCGAAGACCTCGTGCCGATCCTCACGCCTGCGGATGCGCGCAAGGCCGAATCGTACGTATTGAATCCGCTCAAACTGTCGCGCGGCGATGCGGAAGGCCGCATGTCGAAAGCCGCGCATCACGAACGCGGCGCGATGAAGCTCGGCGGTCAGGAGCAGTTCTATCTCGAAGGCCAGATTGCCTACGCCGTGCCGAAGGACGACGACGGCATGCACGTCTATTGCTCGACGCAGCATCCGACCGAAATGCAGCATCTGGTCGCGCACGTGCTGAACGTGCATTCACATAACGTGCTGGTCGAATGCCGGCGCATGGGCGGCGGATTCGGCGGCAAGGAATCGCAATCCGGTTTGTTCGCGTGCTGCGCGGCGCTGGCAGCGTGGAAGCTGCTGTGCCCGATCAAGCTGCGTCCGGACCGCGACGACGACATGATGATCACCGGCAAGCGCCACGACTTCATCTACGACTTCGAAGTCGGTTACGACGACGACGGCAAGATCGAAGGCGTATCCGTCGATATGACGTCGCGCTGCGGCTTCTCCGCCGACTTGTCCGGCCCGGTGATGACGCGCGCCGTCTGCCACTTCGACAACGCGTACTGGCTGTCGGATGTGAAGATCGAAGGCTATTGCGGCAAGACCAACACGCAGTCGAACACGGCGTTTCGCGGCTTCGGCGGACCGCAGGGCGCGTTCGCGATCGAATACATCATGGACAACGTGGCGCGTTCGGTCGGCCGCGATTCACTCGATGTGCGTCGCGCGAATTTCTACGGCAAGACGGAGAACAACCAGACGCCGTACGGACAGACCGTCGAAGACAACGTGATTCACGAGTTGATCGCCGAGTTGGAAGAGACCAGCGATTACCGCAAGCGTCGCGCCGAGATCGACGCGTTCAACGCGAACAACGAGATTCTGAAGAAGGGCATGGCGCTGACGCCGGTGAAATTCGGCATCGCTTTCAATGTGACGCACTTCAATCAGGCCGGCGCGCTGGTTCACATCTATACCGATGGCTCGATGCTCGTGAATCACGGCGGCACCGAAATGGGCCAGGGTTTGAACACGAAGGTTGCGCAAGTCGTGGCGCATGAACTTGGCGTGGACTTCGAGCGCGTGCGCGTGACGGCGACGGATACGAGCAAGGTCGCGAATACATCGGCGACGGCGGCATCGACGGGAACGGATTTGAACGGCAAGGCCGCGCAGGATGCGGCGCGCCAGTTGCGTGAACGGCTCGCTAAGTTTGCCGCGGAGAAGTTCGGCGGCGGACAGGTGGCGCCGGAGCAAGTGCGCTTTGCGAACGACCGCGTGATCGTCGGCAACGATGCGATTCCGTTCGGCGAAGTCGTGCAGAAGGCGTATCTCGCGCGCGTGCAGTTGTGGTCCGACGGCTTCTACGCCACGCCCAAACTCTACTGGGATCAGGCGACGATGCAGGGTCGTCCGTTCTTCTACTACTCGTACGGCGCGGCGGTTTCAGAAGTCGTGATCGATACGCTCACCGGCGAAATGCGCGTGCTGCGTGCGGATGCGTTGCATGACGTCGGTGCATCGCTGAATCCGGCTTTGGACAAGGGGCAAGTGGAAGGCGCGTTCGTGCAGGGCATGGGCTGGCTGACCACGGAAGAACTCTGGTGGAACGATAAGGGCAAGCTGATGACGCACGCGCCGTCCACGTACAAGATTCCGACTACGAACGATATGCCTGCGGACTTCCGCGTCGATCTGTTCAAGAATCGGAACGTGGAGGACAGTATTCATCGCTCGAAGGCTGTCGGCGAGCCGCCGTTGCTGCTGCCGTTCTCCGTGTTCTTCGCCATCCGCGATGCGGTTTCGGCTGTGGGTGAGCATCGCGTGAATCCGCCGTTGAATGCGCCGGCGACGGCCGAAGAGATTCTCAAGGCCGTGAATGCGGTGAGGAGCGCGCGGTCATGATGCACGTCGTGTTGTTCGGCGCGGGGCATGTGGGGCACGCGCTCGTGAAAGTGCTGGGCACGCTGCCGTGCGTCGTGCAATGGGTCGATGCGCGGGATGAGCTTTTTCCTGACGAGGTGCCGGCCAATGTGCAGATCGAGGCTACGGACTTGCCTGACGTCATTGTCGATGAGGCTCCGGCGGGGGCTTACTTCATCGTCATGACGCATGATCATGCGCTGGATTTTTCTTTGACTCAGCGGATTATGCGGCGTGAGGACTTTGCGTACTTCGGGCTGATTGGATCGGCGACCAAGCGGGTTAAGTTTGAGCGGCGGTTGGTGGAACGCGGGGTTCCGGCTGAGCGGTTGCCGGAGATTACCTGTCCTATTGGCGTCGAAGGGATTGTCGATAAGGCGCCTTGGTCGATTGGGCTGGCTGTTGCGGCGCAACTGTTGCGCGTGCGGGAGATGACGGCTCGGTTTGGTCGTATTGGTTATGCCGCTGGCGCTGTTGGGTGCTGATTCTTTTTTGGGTTTGGTTTATGCAGTAGCCGCCTCCCCGGCGGGGGGGTAACTTTCTTTGCTGCTGCAAAGAAAGTCACCAAAGAAAGCAGCTTTTTCAACCAGACACTGCACGTTGAAAGGGCAAGTGGATTAATAGGCTCTCTAGGTAACAATAGCCCGCCGCCACGGAGGCCTGCCCGGCCTGTCAGGGAATAGGGACGGTCTGGTTTAAGCACCTCTGTGTCCTAAGCAGAGCGGTTCGCGCTCATGCTTCCAGCGTGCGCGCCCTGCGCGCCGCTGGGCGCTAATCGAAGGAACCCGGCAGAGAACCGAGACAGCGCCAAAGCAAATGGCAACGCACAAACGCTATTCGGCCCAACGCCGTTTAGCGCTCCTGTTCCCTCACGCCTCAAAGTAACGGTAGGGCCGAATAGCGTTTAAACGATGACGCTTGTTCATTCGTGATACTACTCATTCTCTGTGTTTCCCTTGCAAACCCCTACGGCGATGGCGCGTGAGCGCCGGACACGCCGCGCGGATGAGCGCGTGCCGCTTTGTTAAGGAAAAAGAGGTGCTTGTAGGTGCGTACCGAGCACTTGACAGGCCGGGCAGGCCTCCGTGGCGGCGGGCTATTGTTACCGAGAGAGCCTATTAATCCACTTGCCGTTTCAAGAGGCAGTGTCCGGTTGAAAAAGCTGCTTTCTTTGGTGACTTTCTTTGCAGCAGCAAAGAAAGTGATCCCCCGCCGGGGAGGCCGCTACTGAATAAACCAAACAACAACCAGCAGCAGCACCCAAAAAAATCAACCCAACAACCCATTCCCAGCCCGAAACCTCCCAGGCGCAACACCATAAAGCTCCTTAAAGCGTTTAGAAAACGCCGCTTCGGATTGGTAACCAACATCAGCCGCCACATCAGCGATACTCTTTTTAGTCCGCGTAAGCATAGTACTGGCAAGCTGCATCCTCACATGCCCAAGCAACGCCAGCGGCGAACTATCCGAATGCGCCGAAAACGCCCGCATATAAGTCGCACGCGACATGGCCGCTTCCTTAGCGAGCAATTCCAAAGTCCAGGGATCAGCCGGCCGTTCGAGCATGGCAATAATCGAAGCCCCCAACCGCCGATTAGCGAGCAGCCCCAACACACCCGCCACGGAAGGCTGCCCCACGAGCCACGCACGCAACACCATCGTAAAAAGCGCGGTTGATAAAGCCGTAACGATAGACGGTGCGCCCAGCTGCGCATCCTGCGATTCCCGCCGCATCGCCATGACTAGCGGCTCGAGATACGGCGCGCTCTCGCTGGAAAACGATACGCGCACCACATCCGGCAGCACATCGATCAGCAACGCGCGCGGCGCATAGAAGAAGCGGCCGCATAGCAAATCGAGATGCGCGCCGCTTTCGCTGCTATTGCTCTTGACGGTAACGACGCCGTTGTCCTTATTCTTAAGCGCAGAAACGCGTCCAGAACCCGCCTCGATACTCAACACATGCGCATCGCCACGCGGCAAAAAGAAGATATCGCCCGCATTGAGTTCGAGCGGCGGCTGACCTTGCCGCAAAACCTTGCACGTGCCATCGAGCACGACGTGATACGTCGCTTCACCGGCCGCCGCATGCGGATGATCCACTTCTAGCGGCCCGCCCAAAAAGCAGCGCAAATCGAGCGCGCCAGAAAGATTGGCAAGCTGAATCAGACGGTCGAGAGCGTCCATATCGGCGATAGCAGCGAAAGAGATTCGATACTACCGGAGACGCGTGCTACTCGTGAATCACCGCGACATCGTTGTCCGCACGCACGAGCGCAGCAGTCTTTTTACCAGTCAACGTCTCCGATACATTCGACATCAACGCCCGCAGCCAAGCCACGTCAGTCGGCTGATCGGGCTGCGGCAAAGTCAGTTGATAGCACTTGATACGCGGAAACGGCACCGGCGAATCCAGCACCGCGAGCGGCAGTATCGACGCGTAATGCTGCGCAAAACGGCGCGGAGCGGTGAAGATGAGGTCCGATTGCATCAGCACTTGCGGCACTAATCCGAAATACGGAATCGTCGCAACGATACGGCGTTTCACGCCCGCTTTCGCCAGCCCGATGTCGATCGGATGACGCCTGCCGCCGCTATACGGCGTAGGCGCAAGATGCGCGGCCACCGCATAGCGTTCGAGCGTCAAAGGCTCGCGCGCGAACGGATGATTCGCGCGCATCAGGCAGACGAATACATCGGAGAACAAATCCTGCCGTTCGAAACGCGGCTCCGGCTTCGTCCAATTCGCGACCATCAGATCGATTTCGCCATGGTCGAGCATGCGCTCGTGATCGCGCATCGGCGCAAGCGATTCGATTTCAAGACGCGCGTGCGGCGCGGCATCGCGGAAAGCGGCGATCAGCGTCGGCATGAAGAAATCGTTCAGATAATCCGGCGCGGCGATGCGGAACGTGCGGCGCGAACTCGCGGCATCGAAATCGCCGTGCGGCGTGGCGACGAATTCGACTTCGCGCAGCGCGCGTTGCGCCGGCGCGAGCAAGGACTCGCCGTATTCGGTCGGCACCATGCCTTGCTTGCCGCGCACGAGAATCGGGTCGCCCAGAATCTCGCGCAGACGACGCAGCGCCGTGCTGATCGCCGGCTGAGTCTGATTCAGCCGCTGCGCGGTCTGCGTGACGCTGCGCTCCTGCAACAAAGTGCGCAGCACGCGGATAAGCCAGATATCGAGTGAATCGGCGGGATCGTTCATGGCCAGAAGCGGTTGAAAACGGGCAGGCGCGCGCACGCCGACCGACGGCGCGCGCGTCTGAAAACGCCCGCCGTCATCGAAGATTCACGCAGCCTAAGCCGAAGTTAAACGCTTATCTCATTTTGACGCCATAGCGCATGCGCTATTTACGGCATTTCCGGCCGCATTTAGCTGAAATCGGCGTCGGTCGGGGCCATCGGCAGTGTGCTGATGCGCTTGACTTCCGCCGCGTCCAGCCAGTTCGGCGAGCGCGCCACCCACAGCACCATCGGCAAGGTGTCTTCGCCCCAGAAAATCTGTTCGTTGACCACGAAAGTCGGCACGCCCCATACGCCCGCGGCCACCGCGCGGTCATCGTTGGCGCGGAGTTTGGCCTTCACGTCTTCATCGTCGATGCGCGCTTCCGCCTCCGGCATGCCCACGCGCTCGCACAAGGCGCGAAAGCCTTCCGCCGATGAACAATCGCGCCCTTCGCGCCAGATGTAGCGAAAGATATCGCGCACGATCGTAATGTCGCCGTCAGCGAGCGCCGCCAGACGCAACGCTTTACTCGGATCGAACGGATGCGCGGGCGGCATCTTGAACGGAATGCCCAGTTGCTCGGCGCGGAACAGCGCGTGCCGATAGGTGAAGACGCGCTTGGAGGGAATCGTAGTCGCGTGTGGCTGGCCCCAGCGGTCGAGCAGCTTCAGCAACTGAACTGGCACGAGTTCGAACGGCATGTCAGGCCATTTTTCGTGCTGCTCCAGCAAGAGATACGAGAACGGCGAGATGAAATCGAAGAAAAAGTACGGATGACCGGAATCGGCCGAATGCTGGGCCTTCATGTTCTTGCTCTCCCTTGCTCTGGCCGCGCGCCGGGCGCATCGGCCTTCATCCATTGTTCGTTATTTGTCCGCCGCCGCTTCTGTGCCGAGCCGCTTTGAGTTCGCTTCTTCTCTGATATTACGTGTTGCCGAAAATCCGCGCTCTGCGTTCAAGCGTGCGATTGCGCCGTCACAGGCTCGTCTTCTTCGTTCGATGCCACCGGCGCCTGCGCCAGCCGCTGTCGCACGAAGCCGATATGTTCGCGCAGCACGTAAAACTGATCGGCAAACGCGAGCGGCATTTTCATGCGATTCACCGCCGTTTCGATTGCGTCGATGCGTTCGAGCAAGGCATCGCGCTGCGACGCTTCCGGCCCGCTGATCGCCTCGCGCTCGATCGCGATCAGCGCGCCGTACCAGCGATAGATCCGCGACTTCACGCGCCATCGATATAAACCCGGCACCAGCCGCAAGCCCGGAATCAGCACCACGATCAGCGGCACCAGCACCACCAGCACGCGATCCGCGAGACTCGCGACCCAGAAGGGCAACGTGCGATACAGGAAGCTCTTGCCCGACTTGTAGTAGCGCTCGGCGTTATCGCTGATGCGGAATTCGTGGACCAGCGGCGCGGGAAACTCGTTCGCGCGTTGCAGCAGATTCGCGCGGCTGTGCACCTCGCGCGCCGCTTCGATCAGCAGATCGGACAGCGCCGGATGCAGGCTGTCGCGCGCGACGAGTTCGGCGGTCGGCGCGATCGTGTGGACCGGGCGCGGCGGCAGATTGCGGGCGAAGTCGAATGCGCCCATCGGGAATTCCATCATCGTGAGATAGGGGAAGCGGCGCGCGTAGGCATCGGCTTGCGAGAAGTCCATGAAGCGGATGCCGGGCGTGCGCAGCAGTTTGGCCATCGTCGGCGGCTGAGCGGAATCGCCGGTGAGGAACACGGCATCGACATCGCCGTTTTCGAGCGCTTTGGCGGCTTCGTCGCCTGAGAGCGGCAGCAGTTCCGTCTCGCCACCCGGTTCTATGCCGTTCGCCTTCAGCAGTTGCAGCGACAACACGCGCGTGCCGCTGCCTTCCGCGCCGATCGCGAGCCGCTTGCCTTTGAGTTCGGACAGACGCGTCACCAGCGCCCCGCGATAAAACACCGCGAGCGGCACGTACGACACGCTCCCAAGCGATTCCAGATGATCGTGCGTCGTGCCCGGCTGCGTCATGCCGCCTTGAACGAACCCGACATCGACATTCGAATTCGGGTTTTCCAGCCGCGTGAGATTGTCGAGCGAGCCTTGCGTTTCAAGCACGTTCAGCGTCACGCGATTACGCGCGAGGATGGTCTTGTACTTCTGCGCGCTGTTCCAGAAAAAGCTGCCCTTCGGACCGGCGGCGATGGTCAGCGTGCTGGGCGGCGCGGGCTGGATCAGCCGCACGGCCAGATAAATCACCGCGATGCAGACGAGCAGAATGGGGCCGAAGGTCAGCGCGAGATCGCGCCACGAGATCGCCACGAATCGCGCGACGATGCGCGGCTGGGGTCGGCGGCGCGTGCTTTGCACGTCCGATTCGGTATCCGGATCGCGTTTTGAAGGCTGGGTCATCTCGTTGTGATCGTGATACGTCGAGGGAGGCCGCGAGCTTAACCGATCGTGGCGCAGCGAAGCCGGTCGTGCCGTCGATGGTACATGAGTTCGAAGTGACTTCGACGCGCCGCCGGCGAGCATCGGCAGTGTGACAGGCGCGTGTCGGCTGTTGCGCGCTTGTATATCGCGCGGGGCCGTGTCGTTAAATGTTTTGCGCTAATGGCCGCGCTGGGCTAAATTGACGTTCGCCGCAGCACGTAAGGAAAACCACGCGTTGCAGCCCGGCATTTGGGTTGTTGATAGCGTGCCGTGCATCACGTGCCGTGCAGCAAATCGCAAAGCCATATATAAGTAGTCGAGCCGACGGGCACCGTACCCGGACACCGGCCAAAGTTTGTTTCTTCCGCAAGCCTCTCGCAGTACCGCATTGCAGCAACAGGCCGTCTCATGGCTTGTTGACCGCCGCTCTCCGTGCCGACCCGCCGGAGCGCGCACGGGCGGGTACGCGCACATCGCTTATCCGGCCGCTTTCTGCATGCGGTCCGTTTTGAAGTGCAACTAGAAAGTGAAAAGCGAGCGAAGTAGCAAGGCAACTGTGCGAAGTCAACAAACGTAACAAAAGGAGAAGGAGAAACCATGAGAGCAGTCGATCTGTTGAAGGCGCTGGGCGTTGTGGTGTGCGTCGCAGTGGCATCGAGCGCCTATGCCCAAGCGAGCGATACGGCCGCCCCTGATTCCGCGGCAACGGCCAAGGCTCAGAAATCGGCGACCAAGAAGACCGACCGCAAGCTCGGTTACGACGTACGCCGTGCGCTGTCCAAGGCGCAGGGCTTCGATGTATCCAACGTGTTCGTGCGTGCCCGTGGCGGCGCGGTGACGCTGACCGGCACGGTGCCGGAAGGTGGCCAGATCGAACAGGCGGCGGAAGTCGCGAAGGGCGTGCCGGGCGTGAAGTCGGTGTCGAACAAGATCACGCTGGGCGTGCAGGGCGGCGGAGGCTAAGCCGCATTTGAGCTTCGCCTGACACGACGTGACCGGCGGCGCGCGCGAGTGCGCTGCTCGGGCGTGATTGTGTCTGTTGAAATCGAACGGGTTTCGGTGTGATGCACCGAGGCCCGTTTGTCGTTTACGCGCGTGCCTTGCGCGTGCCTTTTGTGTCAGCTTATGCCAGCAGAACTAAGGAAAGTTAAGGAGCGACAGAAAAGGCAATACGCGCAATACTTGACGAGCAGCTTGCAGTTTTCGCATCACATCACTCCAAAAACGATAGCGGAGACGTTCGATGAAGAAACTCGCGTTCTTGTGTGCAGCGGCGCTGGCCATGCTGTCCGGCTGTCACGGCGGCGACGACGATAACAACAACGGCACGCCAACCAACAACCTTCCCGGCTTCGTTTCAGGCTCAGTCAACTCGCAAACTTACGATGGCAATACCGACGACCTGCTGACCGCCGGCCTCGGCAAAACCGGCCTCGCATCCGCGACCGCGCCGTCGATCGCCAACGCGGCATCGCCGACGGCGGCGGAACTGCGCAGGCTCGCGATCTGGTCGAACTATCGCGCGTTGGTGGATATGTCGTCGAACGGCGGCTACGGACGCTTCTGGGGGCCGAACGTCGATCTGAACGGTAACGATACGCTCGGCGAAGGCAAGATCGCGGGCAAGGAATACCTCGCTTTCGCCGACGATGGCAGCGGTATACAGAACGTCAGCCTGATGGTGCAGATTCCGGCGAGCTTCAATCCGGATCAGCCGTGCATCGTCACAGCGACATCGTCGGGATCGCGGGGCATTTATGGCGCGATATCGGCCGCGGGCGAGTGGGGGCTGAAGCGCGGCTGCGCGGTCGCGTACACCGATAAAGGCAGCGGCAACGGCGCGCAGGAAATCGCGACGGGTCTTGTCACGCAGATCGACGGCACGCTCGCCAACACGACGCTTGTCGGCAACAAGGCCATCTTCAAGGCGAACGTCAGCACCTCGGCGCTGGCTTCGTACAACAGCAGCTTTCCGAATCGCTATGCGTTCAAGCACGCGCATTCGCAGCAGAACCCGGAAGCGAGCTGGGGCAAGAACACCTTGCAGGCGATCCAGTTCGCTTACTGGGCGCTCAACGACATGTTCGGCGCGGTCAACGGCTCGTCCCATTCCGTTCGATACGGCAAGGGCAGCATCACGACCATCGCGGCATCGGTGAGCAATGGCGGCGGGGCGGCGCTGGCGGCAGCGGAGCAGGATACGGATGGCTGGATCACGGCGGTCGTGGTCGGCGAGCCGCAGATCAATATCAACATGCCGTCGCAGGTTTCGGTGCGGCAGGGCGGCGTGCCGGTCGGATCGTTCGGGCGTCCGCTCGCGGATTACATGACCACGGCCAACCTGATGCAACCGTGCGCCGCATTGGCGACGGCGGCAGCGGGTTCGCCTTATCTGACCGCGTTACCGCTCGCGATCACCAACGCCATTCGCACCGCGCGATGCACATCGCTTGCGGCGGCAGGACTGATCGCTGGGGGCGATACGCAGACGCAGGCGAACAACGCGCTCATCGCGCTGCATCAGGCGGGCTATCAATCGGATTCCGACACGCTCCAAGCCCCGATGTGGGATTCGCAAGCCGTGCCCGCCGTGGCCGTCACGTATGCCAACGCGTATATGAAGGCGAGCGTCGTCGATAACCTTTGCAACTTCAGCTTCGGCACCACGAGCGCGACGGGCGCAGCAGGCGTTCCCGCAGCCGTCGCGCCGATGCCCACGGTCTTCGGCAACGGCAATGGCGTGCCGCCGACCAACGGCATCAACCTCGTCTACAACTCGGGCACGAGCGGCGCGGCCGATCATCGGCTCGCGACGGCTGACGGGAGCTATGGCGGCGCGCTGTGTCTGCGCGCGCTCTGGACGCAAGGCAGCGCGACGATGGTATCGAGCGTGAACGCTATCCGCGTGAATGCGAATTTGCGCGGCAAACCGGCGATCATCGTGCAGGGACGCGCGGATGCGCTGGTGCCGATCAACCACGCATCGCGTCCGTATCTCGGCGCGAATCAGGTGGCGGAGGGCAACAAGAGCCAACTATCGCTCTATGAGATCACCAACGGTCAGCACTTCGATGCGTTCCTCAGCGTCGCCGGTTTCGATACACGCTTTATCCCGGTTCACTACTACAACCTTCAGGCGCTGAATCTGATGTGGGCGCATCTGAAGAACAACGCGCCGCTGCCGCCGTCGCAAGTGGTGCGCACGGTCGCGCGCGGCGGCACGGCGGGCGCAGCGCCCGCGCTGACGACGGCGAATCTGCCGGCGATTGCGCAGAGTCCCGGCGCGAACGCGATCAACGTGAGCGGCGGGATCGTGAACGTGCCGAACTGATGCGTTATTGCGGCGGCGCGGACGCAGCGATTGCGCCCGATGCCGCCACCGCTTCGGCTTGCCGCTTCGTCGCGGCGATGGCCTCGGACGCCTGAATCGCCGTGGCGGCGGCGGGCGTTTGCACGACGATCGGCGTCGGCGTCAGCTCGGGCGAACTCACGATCAGCGATGGCGCGAGCGGCTTGCTCTTCACGTCATCGCCCGCGACGGGTGAGCTGCGCGGCACCGTGTTCAGGTAATGGCCCATCAGATTGAAGAAGCGATCGTAGAACTTGCCTGCGGGCACGGTTTCGCTGGAGATTTTGACCATCGCATCGCTGTTCGAGCGGATCGGCAGTGAGAGCGAGCCGAGCACGCTCAAACCCACGCTCGCCGATGTATCGCTTTTCTTGAGCGCGTAACCGTCCTGCACTGCATTCACATACGCGATGCTCGTATTCGTCGTGTTCTCGCCCGCCGTGCACACCACGTGGAACGATACGACCACGTGCTGATCGGCGGTTGGCTGGAAATTCTTGGTGGCATCGACGGTATCGGCCTGGGCGGTGGTCGTCAGAAAGCCTTGCGAGAGCAGCGCGCGACGGGCGGCTTCGCAGGTTTCGTTGACGGTGGCGTCGAAGTTATGCGCGAACGGACTCGGGCCGGAGCTGAACAACTCCTGCTGATAGCTCGGCGTGGTGGAGGCGCGCCCACCGCACGCAGCGAGCGCGAGCAATCCGAGCGAAGCGAATATCAGACGGAACGAATTCGGGATAAGCATGAGCGATACAAATTGGATGACGGCGGCAGACCGAAATTGTAGTGCGCTCAGGGTAGTCGATGAAAAATCGCGTGCGTTTCTATCGATAAATAGTTGATCCGCAAGCGAAAAGCCCGGCACGTTCGCCGGACTTTCTTTTCGATGCTGTCGCCAGGGGCGAAGCTTACGGGCGATTGAAATCAACCGGATTCGCATCAGCCTGCGGACGCACGATTCGGCTCAGAAAGTTCGAATGCACGACGTGACCCGAAGCCGAACTGCCTTCGCTTGCGCCGCCGTAGGACGAAGCGGCCGGTTGCGCATTCACGCGCGCTTCTGCTGCCTGAATGTTGGCGGGATAGGTGGTTTGATCGCTGGCGGGGTTGTAGCCGGCGCGTTCGAGTTGAACCAGATTGGCCTTCACTTCGGCGCGGGTGACGGGACCATCTTCGCGTGCTTGTGCAAGAGCCGGAACTGCAAGAGCGGAAGCGATGACAAGAGCCGGAACGAGAGACTTGAACATGATGAACCTCCGAAAACTCATTTGAGGGAACGTTGCGGGTGAGGAGTCTTGCTCTTCACTGCGTCGTCGTTGAAATGCAGTCTAGGCTTCGGCGGTCTAGGTAAAAACCCTTGGTAAGCAAAGTCTGAATTCCGGATTTGGCATTAATCGTGTCGATGGGGCGATGCAGGCTGATAGTCGCCGACCGTGTCGCGTGAAATAAGGCATAGCGAATCGCCGGGCTGTGCTTCCGCCCGGCGTTCAAGGTCTTCAGATTGGCATCACGCAAACGCACTGCTCATGTGAAGCGTTCCATTCACGCCCGCCGGAAAGAACCCGCCTTGCGTCACCGCCCCCTTGTTGAGATAGACGATGTTGAGCACGTCGTCGTAACTTCGGCTAAACGCAATACCGTTGCTATCCAGCGGGACGATGTTGGAGATCTGCGCGTTCGCGCCCGCTATGCCTTGGTCGTCGTCGCTCGATGAATCGAGTGAGTCACGGGCGTCCGAGATGGCTTGCGTCGCGGTGATAAGACTCGGCGTTTGCATCCCTTTCGAGTACAGCACCGTTCTAACGAGGCCCGCGTGATAGGCCTCGGCGGCAAGGATGCCCGCCGCCGCTTCGAGATAGGTCTTGTTGGTGATGAGCGGGGACGCGCCCTTGTAGGCGGTGACGCCCACGTCCTCGAAGATAAACGCGCCGAGCAGAAAGTTGTTGTCGTTCAGGTACGGATTGAAGGCGGTGCCCGCCGGTGCGAGGCCCGCAGCCTGTGCGGCGAGTGAAAACGCGCCGTTGGGATCGGTGCCGCCGACATCGAGCGCGGGCATCGCGACGGCGGAAGCGCCCAAAGCGGTTCGCAAGAACGTGACGTGCTCCAGTTCGTCCTTGGCAATCTCGCGCGCATAGGCTGCCACGACGGGATCCGAGAACGTGACCTGCTGGCCGGGAACCACCTTGCCGGGTGTGCCAACGCCTGTCATCAGATTCGCCGGCAGTCCTGATCCGGTCGTCGCGTAGGCATAAAAAGTTGCTTCTAGATACTCGAGATTGAGCGCGAAGTTCAGGATTTCTGCGTCGGTTGGCCCCGTCGCTGCGTTTGCGTTATCCCCCGAACCGCCGCCGCAGGCACCCAGTATGGTTCCGCCGATCAGACCCAGTCCGAGCCCTCCGGCGCTTCTGAAAAATTGCCGGCGTTTTTCGCGCCGCTCGACGCGCCGTCCAAGTGCTGCCATCACCACCGTATCGTCACGCATGGCCGTTTCCTTGATAAATATGAGATGTACGGCGGCTTTGCTGATTGAATCGGCAAGTAGTCGCCGTTCGTTTGTATCGGATCAGCAGTGGTGAGCAGACCGGTCGCAATGCCTGGCAGCCACGATCACGCTACGAGCGAGGAAGCCGCGAAAGATGCGAGCCGTAACAGAAACTTTCACTTGCGGTTCTGGTCAGGTCACTTTACGAAACGCGTTCTCCGCGTTCGGAAAAAAGCGACAGACGGAATTCGCGTCGAGCGGCGCGCCCGGCTCCATCAACGCGCGATAAATCGCCATCACAGGGATTCCCCCGCCGTCCCCTCCTTGAAATTGTCAAAACCCATCCATATAATTGGCACTCACTGCACGAGAGTGCTAACAGACTCGCCGTTGGGTGGGTTTGTCTCACCAGACGGGTTTTTCCCGCGTTTTCAGTCTCATTCAAGAGAGGAGTGTGTATGAACCTTCGTCCTTTGCACGATCGCGTCATCGTCAAGCGTCTGGACCAGGAAACCAAGACCGCATCGGGCATCGTGATCCCGGAAGCAGCGGCAGAAAAGCCGGATCAAGGCGAAGTCCTGGCCATCGGCCCGGGCAAGCGCGATGACAAGGGCGCGCAAATCGCCCTCGACGTGAAGGTCGGTGACCGCGTGCTGTTCGGCAAGTACGCCGGCCAGACCGTCAAGGTCGACGGGCAGGAACTGCTCGTCATGCGCGAAGAAGACATCATGGCCGTTCTGGTTAAGTAAGCATCCTTCCTGCATCGGGTTTCGCGCGAATATCCGCAGCGGACCCGGCAAACTGAATCGAATCAAGGAGTTTGGATATGGCAGCTAAAGAAGTCACGTTCGGCGATTCCGCACGCGCCAAGATGGTCGAAGGCGTGAACATCCTGGCCAACGCGGTCAAGGTCACGCTCGGTCCGAAGGGCCGCAATGTCGTGCTCGAGCGCTCGTTCGGCGGCCCGACGGTCACCAAGGACGGTGTCTCGGTCGCGAAGGAAATCGAACTGAAGGACAAGCTCCAGAACATGGGCGCGCAAATGGTCAAGGAAGTTGCTTCTAAGACCAGCGACAACGCCGGCGACGGCACGACGACGGCTACGGTTCTGGCTCAGTCGATCGTTCGCGAAGGCATGAAGTACGTTGCATCGGGCATGAACCCGATGGATCTGAAGCGCGGTATCGACAAGGCGGTTGCTGCTGCGATCGAAGAACTGCGCAAGATCAGCAAGCCCTGCACGACCAACAAGGAAATCGCGCAAGTCGGCTCGATCTCGGCAAACAGCGACACGTCCATCGGTGATCGCATTGCTGAAGCAATGGACAAGGTCGGCAAGGAAGGCGTCATCACCGTCGAAGACGGCAAGTCGCTCGAAGACGAACTCGACGTCGTCGAAGGTATGCAGTTCGACCGCGGCTACCTGTCGCCGTACTTCATCAACAATCCGGACAAGCAAGTTGCCGTGCTCGACAACCCGTTCGTGCTGTTGCACGACAAGAAGGTGTCGAACATCCGCGATCTGCTGCCGGTACTGGAACAAGTCGCGAAGGCTGGCCGTCCGCTGCTGATCATCGCTGAAGACGTCGAAGGCGAAGCGCTCGCAACGCTGGTTGTGAACAACATCCGTGGCATTCTGAAGACGGTTGCTGTCAAGGCTCCGGGCTTCGGCGATCGCCGCAAGGCCATGCTGGAAGACATCGCGATCCTGACCGGCGGTCAAGTCGTCGCGGAAGAAACCGGCCTCACGCTCGAAAAGGCAACGCTGGCTGAACTGGGCCAGGCGAAGCGTATCGAAGTGGGCAAGGAAAACACCACGATTATCGATGGCGCTGGCGAAGCCGTGAACATCGAAGCGCGCGTGAAGCAAGTGCGCAAGCAGATCGAAGAAGCGACGTCGGACTATGACCGTGAAAAGCTGCAAGAGCGCGTGGCCAAGCTGGCTGGCGGTGTTGCCGTGATCAAGGTCGGCGCTGCGACCGAAGTCGAAATGAAGGAAAAGAAGGCACGTGTCGAAGACGCACTGCACGCAACGCGCGCAGCTGTGGAAGAAGGCATCGTGGCTGGCGGCGGCGTTGCGCTGATCCGCGCTCGCCGTGCAATCGACGGCCTGAAGGGTGCAAACGCTGACCAAGACGCCGGTATCAAGATCGTTCTGCGTGCAATGGAAGAACCGCTGCGCCAGATCGTCACTAACGGCGGCGAAGAAGCATCGGTCGTGGTGGCAGCAGTGGCCCAAGGTTCGGGCAACTACGGCTACAACGCGGCAACGGGCGAGTACGGTGACCTGGTGGAAGCCGGTGTCGTCGATCCGACCAAGGTGACGCGCACGGCGCTGCAAAACGCGGCATCGGTGGCAGGTCTGCTGCTGACGACCGACGCAGCCGTCGCTGAACTGCCGAAGGACGACGCTCCGATGCCTGGCGGTATGCCCGGCGGCATGGGCGGCATGGGCATGGACATGTAATATCGGTCCAATGATGCGAGCTTCGAAAGAGGCTCGCGTCATGCCAAAAGAAAACCCGCAGAAATGCGGGTTTTTTTATTTGTTCATCTCTTCGCGCAACTTCTGCGCGGCGGCCTTGTAGTCGTACGTCGGATAGAACTCGGTGCGATAGCCGCCCCAAGCGGTACTCTCGATCGCACGATTTACCTCGCGCAACTTGTCGGCGGGCACGCGCAGCGTCACCACCTGACCGATACCCATCATCACGTACCACGACACCACTTCCACGCCCGGCGGCGGAAACTGCTTGAAGTAGCCTTGCTCCTTCAATTGCTGATTGATCTGCGGCAGCGTCTTCGATTCATCGTGCTTGAGGAAGATCGTCAGCAGGAAGGTGCCATCTCCGACCGGCGCGGGCACGGCGGTTTGCGCCCGCGCGGGCGTCATCGAAAAAAACGCGGACGCGACGAGCGTAGCCGCGAGCAGCTTGAGCATCGGGCAATCTCCAAAGAGTCAGACTTTGTGATGAATTCGCAGCCGGTCCATCAGATGCAGCGCGTTCGGCTGGGCGTGGCCATCGGCGGTGTTGTCGAATACGCACCAGACTTCCGCGGTTTTCTTCGCGCGCGCGTGCAACGTGCGAGCGATATCGTCGAGATAGGTGTAGTTGTAGGAAGACTTGTACAAATCGGGCGATCCGTGCAGCCGCACATACACCAGCGACGTATCCGCGCGATGCCTGACCTCGCACTCGTCGGGAATGGGATCGGCATCGACATAGGCGATGTGATGCGCTTTCAGGAGCGCCGCCGCGTGCGTCGTGAACCAGCTCGGATGGCGCGCTTCACATGCCACCGGCAGCTTCGTGCGTTCGCGCAGGGCCTTGAAGAAGGCGTCGGCTGAATCGTGATCGAAGGGCAGGCTGGGCGGCAATTGCGCGAGCCAGCAGCCGAGCCGATCGCCCAACTTGCTCGCCGATAGCAAAAACTCGTCGATCAGCGCTTCGGTATTCACGAGCCGCGCATCGTGCGTGATCGACTTGGCCAGCTTCACCGAAAAGCGAAACGAATCGGGCACGCTTTCCGCCCAATGCGCATACGTCTCCGCGCGATGCGGCTTGTAGAAACTGGAGTTGATTTCCACGCACGTCAGCACGTGCGCGTAGCGTTCGAGATGCGAGCCTTCGTGCGGAAAGCTCGATGAAACAGCGCTCGACAAACCCCAGCCCGCGCAGCCGATGCGGATCGCGCCCTGCGGGCCGGGCTTGTGCAAATGGGGCAGTCGATACGGCATGCGCTCGCTAAGCCTCCCTTGGCTGAATCAGCGTGAATCAGTGTCGCGCTTCTCCGGGCAATCCCGTTGGTTCATCCGGCAGCGCGGACGCTTCGTCTTCGTCTGCATCGTTCGAACGCGCCCAGAAAAATCGATCCGGCAGATACGCGCCCATGCCCGGCCGGAACGCGGCGCGCGCCGCCTGAAACACATACTCCTGCGCCTCGCGCGCGGCTTCTGCCGGTTCCTGCCCGTTCGCCAGCAACGCGGCTACCGCCGAACCGAGCGTATCCGTCACACCCATGATTCGATTCACGCCGCGATCCCACATGTCCTGCCGCACCTGTCCTTCTTCGCTGTACAGCGTGTTGACGTGATAGTGCGTGCCGGTTTCCATCGCCAGAACGTACTCGCAACCTTGCGACAGGATATGCGAGATCGCGGTGTCGAGCGTCGGCGCTTCGGCATCGCTGTCCGGCTGCGCGAGTTGCAGGAGCGTGGCGTGATCGGCGATCAGCATGGTCGTTTGCGGCACGAGCAGATCGGCAAGCGATTCGCGCAGTTCGTCGGCGGACAGTACATGTTCGTCGTCGAGCGTGAAGTCGGGTGCAAGGATCAGCGGGACGTCGTCGTAATCGGAGACCACTTCTGCAATCGCCGATACCACTTCGGCCCGCGTCGCCGCGCCGATCTTGAACGCGGTGACCGGCATGTCCTCCAGCAACATGCGCGCCTGAGTGGCGACGGTGTCGGGATCGAGGCCGTTGACTTCGTCACAGCTTGCCGAGTCGCGCACCGAATAGCCGGTGAGCACGGTCGCGCCGTGGCAGCCCATGCTGGCGAGCGCCAGCAGATCGGCCTGGATGCCCGAGCCGCCTGTGGGGTCCGAGAGGCCGAAAGTGAGGACGATCGGTGGGGAGTCTCCGGTCATGGCAAATACGGACATGTGTTATTGATTGCTCGGGTTTGCTCGATTGGAATGATGTCGGCGGCGGGCGAAGTGCCCGAAAGCAGCACATCCGCACGCTCGGTCATGTATCGACTATGGTTTGATTATGCGGCCTAAAGCGGCCCGGCTGCTGTCTTTGCGCACTTTTTTCCGGCATGGCGATGGCGTGCGCGCCGTCCGGAATTTCAATTTCAATGACGGATGCCAGCCGTGCGGGCGGTTTGCTAGGCAGTGACACAGCAACACGGTACCATCTTGTCCTAATTTGAATCGACCTCTCGACGCGACATAAGTATGGAATACAAGAGCTGGATGTGCCTGATTTGCGGCTGGATCTACGACGAAGAAGCCGGATTGCCCGATGAAGGCATTGCGGCCGGCACGAAATGGGAAGACGTCCCGATCAACTGGACCTGTCCCGAATGCGGCGCCCGCAAGGAAGATTTCGAGATGGTCCAGATCTAAGCAGCGTGATCGATCGCGCCGCATGATTCGCGTCATGCGGCGCGCGTTTTTTGCGGACAGATTTTCCGTGTGATGCTGCGGCGCGTGCGGAAACGGTTCGCAGTTTCGATTTGTGTGGACGAGCGGGCGCTATGTTTCGCGTGCATCGTCCGGGCGCGTTGCCGCGCGCGCTCCGGCGCGTCATGGCATACGCTAGATGCGAGAATGGCCGGCAGCGGCACCACGCGCGTCGGCTTCCGTTCTGCGGAAAGGCGGCGCGCAAGCGCTCCGTTCCGCCGATACACAGTTCACCCGCACGCGCAGCAGTTCTATCCGCCGCGCCGCGACCAAGCCTGTGAGCGTTCGTCATGACATCTCGCCCCGATCTGCCTATTGCGTTCGAAGCCTTGCCCAATCCGCGCGGCGGATCGGTGCGACTCGCCGAAATGGCGCTCACCGATGCGCTGCACGCGTTCCAGCGGCAAGGCGAAACCGCGCTCGCGATGAAGCGCGCGATTTCCGCGTTGCATTCGGCGGGCTGGCTGCCCGCGCAGCGTTTCGCCGAAGCGCTCGCGCTCGTCATGCCGCTCGGCGAGGAGGCGGAACCCACGCGCGCGCGCATCACGGAAGCGCTGCTGGCGTTCGGCGAAGCGGTGGAGCGCCGCAATCTGCGCGAGCTTTCCTGCTCGACCGTGCTTTTCGATCACTATCGCGGCTTGCATGCGCTGCTGGCCATGCACACGCGCATCGCACCCGTTTCGTACGATGACCTCGCCCTCGCGGGCCGCGCCATCGCGCCAGCGACGCTGTCGGGCATCGCGCCGGATCGGCTAGCGCGCGTGCGGGCACATTACGAGGAAGCGCTGCTCAAGTTGCTGCGCGCGCCCGCCAATGAAAGCGCGGAGATTTACGTACGGCTTGATGAATGCCTCGGCGAACTCGGCGGCGCGGACCCGTACGATTTCTGGCGTCTCGCGCTGAATACGGTCTGGGCGCTGCGCGAGCGCGCCGAGCGCCGTGACGATGATCGATCAGCCGCTCAGTCTGCCGATCACGCCGACGCAAAACGTCTCTACGCTCGCTTCAATCTGGTGCTCGCGGATCAGGCGCACGCATCGATGTATGCGCCGCGTTCGCTGGTGCGCGCGACGCTCGCGCTGCTGTGGCGCGACTTCGCGCTTTACGGCGCGCGGCCGGAAGACACCGAGCGCGTCGATGTACTGCGCGATTACGGGTTGACGGTGGCGTGGCACGTCGCATCGGATTCGGCGTCGGAGGCGGCGTGGGAACAGGGAGCGGTGCAGGCAGGCGAAGAGGGCGCGCGCGACACCGCCACGCGAGACCTCGGCGTGCTGCGCGTCAACGCAGCGGCCTACGAAGACTTTCTGCAAAGCGCCGAAGCATCGATCGACACCCTGGTCGAGCGCGGCACGCAAGCCAGCGAAACCGGCACCGTCGATGCCAACGCCGCGTTGAACGCGGCCAACGCGGCGCATCGGCTGGGCGCGGCGTCGTGCGCGCTCGGATTGGGCCACGTCGCGCTCCTGGCCGATACGCTCGGTCTCGCGTGGCGGCGCGTCGCGTATCACGGCGAGGGCCAGACCAGCGTCAACGACCGCGGACTCGACGCCAGCGTGCCCGAACGCGCCGCGCAAATGCTCCGTTCGATGCTGCATCAGGCCGCAGCGGGCATCGCGCCATCGGAAGGGCGGGCGTCGATCGCCGCGCTCACCGCGATGATCGAACGGCCCACCGCGCTCACGCGTTAGTCGTCGGTTTCTGGTGCCGCGGCCTTGCGTTTGCCCGGCCCGCGCACCACGTCATAACGCGCGAGGGTCTGCTTGCGCGCCGCATCGTGATCGACGATAGGCTGCGGATACTCCGCTCCCATCGATATCTTCGCGGCCTTCAGCGCATCCGGTTTGGCGAGCCACGGCGCGTGAATATCGCGGTCCGACAAACCCGCGATTTCCGGCACGTAATGGCGAATGAACTTGCCCGCGGCATCGAACTTTTTGGACTGCGTGATCGGATTGAAGATGCGGAAATAGGGCTGCGCATCGCAACCGCTCGATGAAGCCCACTGCCATCCGCCGTTATTGCTCGACAGCTCGAAATCGTTGAGCAGCGCCTCGAAATACGCCTCCCCGCGACGCCAGTCGATCCCGAGATCCTTGGTCAGAAAGCTCGCCACCACCATGCGCAGACGGTTGTGCATATAGCCGGACGTGTTGATCTGGCGCATGGCGGCATCGACGAGCGGATAGCCGGTTTGTCCCGCGCACCACGCGGCGAAATTCGCATCGGCGGCATCGCCCGATTCCCATTGAATGAGGTCGTATTCCGGTTTGAACGCGCGATGATCGCCCGGCACGCCGACTTGCGGAAAGTGATGCAGCACCGAGAAATAGAAGTCACGCCAGATGAGTTCGCCCAGCCACGTTTGCGCGCCTTTGCCGTGCCCGTGACGCTGCGCATCGTGCGCGGTGCGAGCGAGCGCGCGAATCGAGATCGTGCCGTGCCGCAGATGCACGCCGAGATAGCTCGGGCCTTTCTGCGCGGGGAATTCGCGTGCATGGTCGTAATCGGCCATGCGGTCGCGGAAGTCATCGAACAGTTCGTATGCGCCGCTGGTGCCGGCGGGAAACGCGGGCGCGTGGGCATCGGCGAAACCGAGTGAGGCGAGTGATGGCATGGCGTGTTTCACGCCCGCAGGCGGTTTCGCCAGCGCCTGCAAATGATCTTCCGATGCGTACGGCTTCAGCGCATCCGGCGTCAGCGTGTCGAGCCATTTGCGTTTGTACGGCGTGAAGACGGTGTACGGCTTGCCCGCGCCTGTCATCACATCGTCATGATCGAAAATGGTCTGATCGCGGAACGTGAAAAACGCGATGTCCATGCCCGCCAGTTTCTTCGATACCGCGTCGTCGCGTTCCTTCGCGCTCGGCTCGTAATCGCGATTGGCGAACACGGCGTTCACCCCGCATTCGCGCGCCAACGCCGGAATGTCGTGTACAGGATGCCCGTGCCGCACGATCAGACCGCCGCCCGCATCGCGCAACGTACGATCCAGTTCGACCGCGCTCGCATGAATGAACGCGACGCGCCGGTCGTGTTTATCGAGCGGATCAAGGATTTCGCGATCGAAAACGAACGCGCACAGCACGCGGCGGCACCGTGTAAGCGCGTGATAGAGTGCAGCATTGTCTGCCGCGCGCAGGTCCCGCCGAAACCAGACCAAACCCAGATCAAAGTCGGCCATCTCGCAGCGCCTTTGTTAAAATCCTTGATTATGTCCAAGACTTCCGATCGCATCAATTTGACGAATCAGTTCCTGATCGCCATGCCGTCCATGGCTGATCCTACGTTTTCAGGAACGGTGGTCTATCTTTGCGATCACACCGAGAAGGGCGCACTCGGCCTCGTTATCAACCGGCCGACGGATATCGACCTTCAATCGCTTTTTCAGCGCATCGATCTGAAGCTGGAGATCGAACCGCTGGTTCATTTGCCCGTGTACTTCGGCGGTCCCGTGCAGACCGAACGCGGCTTCGTGCTACACGAAGAAGGCGACGGCGAACCCTATAGCTCGTCGATGAGCGTGCCCGGCGGCCTCGCCATGACCACGTCGAAAGACGTGCTCGAAGCAGTCGCGAGCGGCAAAGGCCCCGAACGTTTCTTGCTCACGCTCGGCCATGCAGGCTGGGGCGCGGGGCAACTCGAAGAAGAAATCTCCAAGAACGGCTGGCTCACAGTCGAAGCCGATCCGCGCATCATTTTCGATGTGCCCGCCGAAGATCGCCTGGAAGCGGCGCTTTCGCTGCTCGGGGTATCGCGTTCGACCTTGTCCGGCGAAGCAGGGCACGCATGAGCCGCGAAGCCACGCTGCTGGCATTCGATTATGGCGAGAAGCGCATCGGTGTGGCCGTCGGCAATACGTTGACGAAAAACGCACGCGCGCTGATCGTGGTTGAAAACCGCAGCCGTGACTATCGATTCGAACAAGTGGGCAAGCTGCTCGGTGAGTGGAAGCCGGACGCCGTTGTCGTCGGCATGCCCATGCATCCGGACGGCACGCCGCACGAAATGACGCTGCTGGCGAAGCGCTTCGGCAATCAGGTGAACGGCCGTTTCAACGTGCCCGTGGAATGGGTCGACGAACGCTACTCTTCCGTCGATGCCAAAGCCGATCTGCGCGAACGGGGCGTGCGCACCAACGCAAAAGGCCGCTTCGACGATATCGATGCCGAAGCCGCCCGCGTGATCCTTCAACAATATCTCGACGGACTTCCCGACGATCATGAGTTCCATTGACGCCGAGGCGCTTTATCGCTCGCTCGTCGAGCAGATTCGCGCGGCTTACGGGTCGGCGCTGACGGCAAAAGACGGCGCGGTGCTGGCGGGCATCTATAGCGGCGGCGTGTGGCTTGTCGAGCGCCTTGCGAAGGACCTGAACGTGCCGAGCTTCGGCGTGGTGAACGTGGCGCTGCATCGCGACGACTACGCGAAGAAGGGGCTGCATAGCCAGGCCAGTCCGACCTCGCTGCCGTTCGATGTGAACGGCCGTCGTATCGTGCTGATCGACGATGTCTTGTCCAGCGGCCGCACCGTGCGCGCCGCAATCAACGAACTGTACGATTTCGGCCGACCTGCATCGATCGATCTGGCCGTGCTCGCCGATCGCGGCGGACGCGAAATGCCGATCGGCGCGCGCTTCACGGGCGCGGTGGTCGATCTCGCGGCAAACGATAATCTCGTACTCGCGCGCCGCGACGACGGCCGCTTCGCGTTCACGACCGAAGCGCGTGCTTGAGCCTTTTAAAGCGACGAAATAAAGCGACGAAATCATGACTATCGCAACCGATGGCGCGGCTGCGCCTGACACGTTCCGCTACGGCTTTCTCAAAGGCAATCCGCAACTCACGAAGAACGGCGAACTGAAGCATCTGCTGACCATCGAAGGTCTGCCACGCGCCATCGTCACGCATATTCTCGACACCGCTGAGCAGTTCGTCAGCGTGACGGATCGCGAAGTGAAGAAGGTGCCGCTGCTGCGCGGCAAGTCGGTATTCAACCTGTTCTTCGAGAACTCAACGCGCACGCGCACCACGTTCGAGATCGCGGCCAAGCGGCTGTCGGCGGACGTGCTGAATCTGAATATCAACGCCTCGTCGACGAGCAAGGGTGAGTCGCTGCTCGACACCATCAACAACCTCTCCGCGATGCACGCCGATATGTTCGTCGTGCGTCATGCGTCGAGCGGCGCGCCGTATCTGATCGCCGAGCATTGCGCGCCGCACGTCCACGTGATCAATGCAGGCGATGGCCGTCACGCGCATCCGACGCAAGGCCTGCTCGACATGTACACCATTCGCCACTACAAGCGCGACTTCACGAAGCTGCGCGTGGCGATTGTCGGGGACATTCTGCATTCGCGCGTGGCGCGGTCGGACATTCATGCGCTGACGACGCTGGGCGTGCCGGAAGTGCGCGCCATCGGTCCGCGTACGCTGCTACCGAGCAATCTCGATCAGATGGGCGTGCACGTGCATCACAACCTCGACGAAGGGCTGAAGGGCGTCGACGTCATCATCATGCTGCGCTTGCAGAACGAGCGTATGAGCGGTGCGTTGCTGCCGTCCGCGCAGGAGTACTTCAAGAGCTGGGGATTGACGCCCGAGCGTCTCGCGCTTGCCGCGCCCGACGCCATCGTGATGCATCCCGGCCCGATGAATCGCGGCGTCGAAATCGACTCGCAAGTGGCTGATGGCCCGCAGTCGGTGATTCTCAATCAGGTGACGTTCGGTATCGCCGTGCGCATGGCGGTGATGGGCATCGTGGCCGGCAATAGCGACTGAGCAGCGATCAAACAATGAAGATTCAAATCCAGAACGGCACGATCATCGACCCGACGGCGGGCACAGAAGAACGCAAGGACGTGTTTATCGCGGCGGGGCGCATTGTCGGGATTGGCGAGGCGCCGGCGGACTTTCACGCGGCCAAGGTGATCGATGCGAAGGGCCTGTACGTCGCGCCCGGTTTTGTCGATCTCGCCGCGCGTCTGCGCGAACCGGGCTTCGAACACAAGGCGACGCTCGAATCCGAAATGGCCGCGGCAATGGCCGGCGGCGTCACGAGCCTCGTCTGCCCGCCCGATAGGGACCCGACGCTCGACGAGCCGGGCCTGGTCGAAATGCTCAAGTTCCGCGCGCAGAAACTGCATCTGGCGCATGTTTATCCGCTTGGCGCGCTGACGGTCGGGCTGAAGGGCGAGACCATCACCGAGATGGTCGAACTGACGGAAGCGGGTTGCGTCGGCTTCTCTCAGGCCGATAACCCCATCGTCGATACGCGCACGCTGCAACGCGCGCTGCAATACGCGACCACGTACGGCTATACCGTGTGGTTGCGGCCGCAAGACGCGTTCATGTCGAAGGGCGGCGTGGCGGCGAGTGGCGCGCTGGCATCGCGGCTCGGGTTGTCGGGCGTGCCGGTGGCGGCGGAAACCATCGCGCTGCATACCATTTTCGAACTGATGCGCGTGACCGGCGCGCGCGTGCATCTTTCGCATCTGTCGTCGGCGGCGGGCGTGGCGCTGGTGCGCGCGGCCAAGGCCGAAGGGCTTGCGGTGTCGTGCGATGTCACGGTGAACCATGTGCATCTGATCGATCTCGACATCGGCTATTTCGATGCGCAATTCCGGCTCGATCCGCCGCTGCGTCAGCAACGTGACCGCGAGATGATCCGCGAAGGCCTGAAGGACGGCACCATCGATGCGATCTGTTCCGATCACACGCCGCTCGACGACGACGAAAAGCTGCTGCCTTTCGCCGAAGCCACGCCGGGCGCGACGGGTCTCGAACTGCTGCTGTCGCTCACGCTGAAATGGGCGCGCGAGGCGAATGTGCCGCTGGCGAGGGCGTTGTCGCGCATCACGTCGTCGCCGGCGGATGTGCTGAAGCTGCCGGCGGGGCGCATCGTGAACGGCGCGCTCGCCGATCTCTGCGTATTCGATGCCGATGCCGCGTGGCGTGTCGATCCGCAGAAGCTCAAAAGCCAGGGCCGCAATACGCCGTTCCTGGGCTACGAACTGCCGGCCCGCGTGCGCGCGACGATCGTCGCCGGCCACGTTGCATTCGAGAGTCGCTGATTATGGGTACGGCGTTACGCAAGCTTCGTCTGGTCGTGCATCTGCTGCTCGGCATGTGGACTGTCGCCACGCGCTTTTCGAAAGTGTCGGCGGACGAGCGCATGCGGCTGAATCGCGAATGGTCGATCGACATGCTGCGGCTGTCGGGCATGAAGCTGGTCGTGCATAACGACGAAGCACGGCTCGACGCGGGCGCGCTCGTGGTCGGCAATCATATTTCGTGGATCGATATATACGTCATCAACGCGTGGCGTCCGACGCCGTTCGTCTCGAAGGCGGAGATCCGCAAGTGGCCGGTGGTCGGCTGGCTCGCGGAGAAACTGGACACCGTGTTCGTGCAGCGCGAAAAGCGCAGCGATGCGAAACGCATCATGCACGAGTTGTCGGATCGACTGCAGAAGGGCGAGCTGATGTGCGTGTTCCCCGAAGGCACCACGACCGATGGTCAGACGCTGCTGCCGTTTCATGCGAATATGTTTCAGGCGGCGGTGTCGGCATCGGTGCCGGTGCAGCCGATTTGTTTGATGTACGAAGATGCGAGCGGCAGGCTGTCAACCGCGCCTGCGTATATCGGCGATATGACGCTCAACGATTCGCTCAATGCCGTGCTGAGCGCAACGCCGATGACCGCGCATTTGTACGTGTGCAATCCGCTTGCGCCGGGCGCGGATCGGCGACTGCTTGCGAGCGAAGCGCAGGCTTCGGTTCAGGCGGCGCTCGATTTGATGCGCGGTGCGCTGACTATTGCGGCCAACGTGCCGAGCGGCGATGCAATCCCCACGTCGTCATCCGAGCGCGTTGAACGCTCCAGCACTTAAGCTTCGAAGGGATCGCGGGTGGTGCGCGGCAGGGTCCAGATTTTAGTTTTCATTCGAGAAAGGGATCGTTGCATATCCGTAGCCGTCGCTTCGTTGGATCAACCGGCAGTGACGATGCGCGACGCCTTGCACCACAACGCTGGCCTTTTGAATGTTGAAGTTCCCGCTGACGCGAATCGCTAACCTGCCTACATACGTGCCGGCCCGTTTGCCGGTGGGCACTTCAGCGCGCACCATGTCCCCGGTTTGGAAACCGTGCACACGCTTTGTCCGTGTCATATACCCTCGCGGGAATCCATATCTGTCAAGCCGCGTGCGCTGATAGCTTCCGCGGCCGGTGCAGCTTACGGAAAGAGTGGGCCGCTTCCAGTGAGTCAGCCCAGACAGGGCGCCGACACAAGCGGCATCGAGGGCATGCGTTTTTGGTACACCTAGTACCATCCGGTTGAACTTGGTGCGTCCACCCGACGCGAGCTCCAATGGCATACCGGTTGCCTTCAGTGCGTTGCTCAACGCCCATCGCGTCGCGTTCACCGCTGCCGCGTCCTTCAGCGGACGCTTTGAGTGAGCCAAAATGCGCGCGAGCCGCGTCGGCCGCTTGGCCAAAAACTGTTCGACGGGCAGCGCACCCTTCGCCGTATTGCAAGGCTCGCAGGCTAGCGTTAGGTTCGACACACGGTCGCTGCCACCACGAGACCTAGCCACTATGTGCTCTAACTGCAGCGGAGTGTTTTTCGCGTCGCAGTAGGCGCAATGCCGCCCCCACTTCTCCAGCAAGTATTCACGGATTTCGTAGCCTGCCAGTGTGCCCTGCTGATACCCGACGCCGCTGACTTCCGGGTTATCAATGCGTTGCATGTCGAAGCGGACCAGTTCGCTTGATAGCGCCATTACTGGTGCCCACCGCACGATGCGCTTCACCCACGCTATCGTGGTATCGACCCGATGTTGCAGGGACGGTGGGAGCCAGCCGGGAAAGCGCGAACGATTCAAAAAGCGCGGCGAACGGTAACGCAGCTTGCCGCGGCGCCACCGACGCATGGCTCGGCGGGCCGTTAAAGCTTCACTGATTTGCCGACCGCGGTGAACAAGAGCGAACAGGTTAAGCACGGCCGCGCCGCGATGAAGCTCGCGGGTCGCCATGTGAACCTTTTCACTTTCGCGCGTGAGCGCGAGCCCGGTGACTTTGCTGCCCGGGTCGAGTTTGACGCGCAATGGTTGCAACTGGCTCATGACTTTTTCGCGGTCCACGAGCCGGATGACAAATGGCATCACGCGATGCACGCGTGCGCGGCCGCGCACGAGCAATAACCTTGCGCGTTTTTCGCTGCACGGCATCAACGGCCGACCTTTTCGATCCAACACAAAAACAGCCACAACGACTCCGCTGTCAATGCAGCCGAATTCCGTCCGGCGCGGGTGCCCTTACGGGCCTAGTGACGCATACCTTCTGGCATGGCTCCCCTCGACCATGTTGTGCGGCAGGTGAAGCTTTCGCTTCCGTCGCAGCCCGTTTCGTACCTACCCGAGGCTTGTCTGCTGCTGCGACTTCCAGAGCGTCGAACTGAGGAAGCATTCGACGGTGAGTCTTCTGTCTCCACACAACGTAGCGCCATTGAGCGCTGGGTCTGGTCAATCTCGAGCTCGTGAATACTTCATGAGCTCCGGCGTGCGCCGGGGTGATTGACCGCGCAACTCACCTGCGTGACCTTCCGTCCGGCGGGATCTTTCGTCAGCAATACCGCTGACAGCTTGTTGCCCCAAACGCAGCCGGAATCAAGGCACAACACATCGTCGCGGATCATTAGGCCTAGCGCCGCCCAATGTCCGAACACGATCGTCGCATCTTGAGTGCGGCGGTTCGGTGCGTCAAACCACGCAATATAGCCAGGCGGCGCGGCATCGGGGCCACCGTTGTTGGCGAACTCCATCGCACCTTCTACTGTGCAGAAGCGGATGCGCGTCAACGCGTTGTACGTCACGCGCAGCCGGTCCATGCCCTTCAGCGAATCGTCCCAGCGATGCGGCTCGTTGCCGTAAAGCTCGGCCAGCGTTTTCTTCCAGTCCGGTGCGCGCAGCGCGCGTTCGAGTTCATTCGCGAGTTCCATCGTCGTGGTCACGTCCCACTGAGGCAGCACGCCCGCGTGAACCATCAACGCGCCGTTCTCAAAGTGCGCCACCGGTTTGTGCCGAACCCATTCGATGAGATCGCGGGAATCGCGCGCGTTGAGGATATCGTCGAGCGTGTCGCCTTTCTTCGGTTTGCGAAGGCCTGCGGCGACGGAAAGCAGGTTCAGATCGTGATTGCCCAATACGACAGTTGCCTGCGAGCCGAGCGCAATGACCTCGCGCAGCGTCCGCAAGGACTTCGGGCCGCGATTGATGAGATCGCCTGCGAACCAGAGCGGGGTATCGGCGGCGGGTGCGGCTTTTTTCAGGAGCCGCTGGAATGGATCGCAGCAGCCTTGAAGATCGCCAAAAACGAGCGGGGCGGGAGATTTGGATGCGTCGGTCATTGAATCGGGAAAGATGGCGGAAAGCTTAGGCGATGCGTCGTGTCGCCAGCAGCATGACGATTGCATTATGAAACAGGCAGCCAAATGTGTGATTGCGCAACGGTGTCGATTTTCATGCCTTCGTCGTACCAGTTACACAATGAAACGGTTGCAACCCGGAATGCCTAGCTGTATCAAGTTGTTATGCGTGTAGTTTTTGCACAGCCTGGCTTTATAATTGGAGGTTGACCGGACGGTGCGCGGGCGGATTCTATTTCGGTCACACGTTCCACTTTCAGCGTGCCGCGTGCGCTGAGTGCGCATTTTTTTCCACACATACGAGCAAGCTTTCGGCAGTTTGTCAGATCGAAAGCAGCCAAGAGGGTATCTATGATTCTCGTGACGGGCGGCGCCGGTTTTATCGGCGCCAATTTTGTTCTTGACTGGCTCGCAGGCTCTGACGAAGCAATTCTGAACGTCGACAAACTGACGTATGCCGGCAACCTCGGCACCCTTAAATCCCTCAAAGACGACGCGCGCCACGTCTTCGCCCGCGCCGATATCTGCGACCGTGCCGCCCTCGACACCTTGCTCGCCCAGCACAAGCCCCGCGCCATCCTGCATTTCGCCGCGGAAAGTCACGTGGACCGCTCCATTCACGGTCCGGCGGATTTCGTTCAGACCAATGTGGTCGGCACGTTCACACTGCTCGAAGCAACGCGCATGTACTGGAGCAAGCTGCCCGAGGCCGAAAAGCAGGCCTTCCGGTTCCTGCATGTATCGACCGACGAAGTTTTCGGCTCGCTCTCCGCAACCGATCCGCAGTTCTCCGAGACCACACCGTACGCGCCGAACAGTCCTTATTCGGCGACGAAGGCAGGCTCCGACCATCTGGTGCGGGCGTATCATCACACCTACGGCCTGCCGGTCCTGACGACCAACTGCTCGAACAACTACGGTCCGTACCAGTTCCCGGAAAAGCTGATTCCGCTGATGATCGCGAACGCGCTCGCGGGCAAGCCGCTGCCGGTGTACGGCGACGGTCAGAACGTACGCGACTGGCTCTACGTGGGCGACCACTGCTCCGCGATTCGCGAAGTGCTGGCGCGCGGCGCGCTCGGCGAGACGTACAACGTGGGCGGCTGGAACGAGAAGAAGAACCTCGAAGTCGTGCATACGCTGTGCGATCTGCTCGACAAGCTCAAGCCAAGGGCGAGCGGTTCGTATCGCGATCAGATCACGTATGTGACCGATCGCCCGGGTCACGACCGTCGCTACGCTATCGACGCACGCAAGCTCGAACGCGAACTCGGCTGGAAGCCGGCGGAAACCTTCGAAACCGGTCTGGAGAAGACGGTCCAGTGGTATCTGGACAATCAGCCGTGGGCCGACGAAGTTGCTTCCGGGGAATACCGGAAGTGGGTCGAGACGAACTACGCGCAGCGCGCGTAAGCGAAAGGGGACTGACGATGGCTCGTAAAGGCATCATTCTGGCCGGCGGTTCCGGCACGCGGCCTTATCCGATCACGCACGCGGTGTCCAAGCAACTGCTGCCCGTGTACGACAAGCCGATGATTTATTACCCGCTGTCGACGTTGATGATCGCCGGCATCCGCGATGTGCTGGTCATCTCGACGCCGCAGGACACGCCGCGCTTCGAGTCCATGCTCGGCGACGGCAGTCAGTGGGGCATGAACATCAGCTACGCGGTTCAACCGTCGCCGGACGGGCTGGCGCAGGCCTTCATCATCGGTAAAGCGTTCGTTGGCAATGATCCGTCGGCGCTGATTCTCGGCGACAACATTTTCTACGGTCACGATCTGGCCAAGCAACTCGCCGCCGCCGATGCACGCACCGATCGCGCGACCGTGTTCGCGTATCACGTCCACGATCCGGAGCGCTACGGCGTGGTCGAATTCGACGACAAGTTTCAGGCGTTGTCGATCGAAGAAAAGCCGGTCAAACCGCGTTCGAACTACGCGGTGACAGGCCTGTACTTCTACGACAATCAGGTGTGCGATATCGCGGCGGACATCAAGCCGTCGCCGCGCGGCGAGCTCGAAATCACCGACGTGAACTCGCGCTATCTGGCGCAGAAAAAGCTCGACGTCGAAATCATGGGGCGCGGCTATGCGTGGCTCGACACGGGCACGCATGAATCGCTGATCGAAGCGGCCACGTTTATCGCCACGTTGCAGAAGCGCCAGGGACTCGTGGTGGCGTGCCCTGAAGAGATCGCGTATCGGCAAGAGTGGATCGGTGACGAGCAACTGCTCGCGCTTGCCAAGCCACTGTCGAAGAACGCCTACGGTCAATATTTGCTCAATCTTCCGAAGGACCAAGTCGCATGGCCATCCAAGTAACTGCTACGGCACTGCCCGAAGTCAAGATCATCGAGCCGAAGGTGTTCGGCGATGCGCGCGGATTCTTTTATGAGAGCTTCAATGGACGTGAGTTCGCCGAGCAGGTCGAAGCGGGCGTCGAGTTTGTGCAGGACAATCATTCGCGGTCGGCGAAGGGCGTGCTACGCGGTTTGCACTATCAGATTCAGCATGCGCAGGGGAAACTCGTGCGCGTGGTGGAAGGCGAAGTGTTCGATGTCGCCGTGGATATCCGCAAAAACTCGCCGAACTTCGGGAAGTGGGTGGGCGTGAATTTGTCGGAAGAGAATCATCGGCAGCTTTGGGTGCCGCCGGGTTTCGCGCATGGTTTCGTAGTGTTGTCGGAGTCGGCGCAGTTTTTGTATAAGACGACCGACTTCTGGTACCCGGAGTTCGAACGCAGCCTTGTGTGGAACGATGCGGAAATCGGTATCGAATGGCCGATCGATTTCGCGCCAACGCTGGCGGCGAAAGATACGGCGGGGAAGATGTTGAAGGAAGCCGAGGTGTTTGCATGAGCGACTATCAGCGTACGATTTTGCTGACTGGAATCAATGGTCAAGTCGGCTTTGAACTCGCGCGCACGCTGCAGGGTTTGGGGCGTGTCATTGCGGTTGATCGCAGCCGGCTCGATCTCGGCAATCCGGATCAGATTCGAAGCGTTGTGCGGGAGGTGAAGCCTGCGCTGATCGTGAATCCGGCTGCTTACACAGCAGTCGACAAAGCCGAACGCGATGTCGACGCTGCAATGCGTGCGAATGGCGAAGCGCCGGGCGTGCTGGCCGAAGAAGCGAAGCGTCTCGGCGCGGCGCTGGTTCATTACTCGACCGATTACGTCTTCGACGGCACCAAGGACGGCTCCTATGTCGAAGACGATGCAGTGAACCCGCAAAACGTGTATGGCAAAAGCAAGTTGGCGGGTGAGCGGGCGATTGCGGCATCGGGCTGCGACCATTTCATTTTCCGTACGAGCTGGGTATATGGCACGCGCGGCAAGAACTTTCTGCTGACGATGCTGCGACTCGGCGCCGAGCGCGGCGAATTGAGCGTGGTGGCAGATCAGATGGGTGCGCCGACTTGGGCAAACACCATTGCCACGGTGACGTCGAATATCCTCTCGCAAGGTTTGCAGAACGACCGGCAATGGTGGGCTGAGAATTCGGGCGTCTACCACCTAACCGCGTCGGGCGAGACATCATGGCACGGTCTTGCCGAGCAGATCTTTGCTTTTTCGGATATGCCGAAGAAGCCAAGCGTGAAGCCAATTTTAGCGACCGCCTACCCGACTCCGGCGGCGCGGCCCGCCAATTCAAGAATGTCCAACGAGAAGCTGTTCGACACCTTTGGCCTTCGGACGCCAGCGTGGGATGACGCGCTGCGTTTGTGCATGTCCCGCTGATGTTCACCCTGGTCAAGTCCGCCAGACGCGAAGAGAGTTGCATCCATTTCTGCGCGTTTTCGTTCATGCGATTCGCCCAAGTCTCAGCGCAAGCCGCTTCGACTTCGTTTCTTGCGATGATTTTGCAGGAAGATCGCAGCAAGTCACATACACTTTGCGCCGGAAATGTCTCGGTGACTGTCCGAACAATTCCTCTCGCTAAGACGTGTCGGCCATATCGTTCGGGAGCGAGCACTTCATGACTATCATCGTAACGGGTGCGGTCGGTTCAATCGGCAGGAATACCGTAAAGGCTCTCAACGAACGCGGCAAACCGCGCGTGATCGCGATCGACAATCTAACCAAAGCCGACAAGTTCAAGAGTCTCATCGAAGGCTTCCTGCGTGACAATTTTGGCAAAATGCGCGCGGTTTTCCAAGATCGAGCCTTTTTGGACACGGTGCAAACCGACGGCCGCTGCATGACGGAGAACAACTTCCGCAATAGCCGCGACGTGATGAATATTTGTCTCGAACGAGATGCGCAGCTCCTATATGCGTCGTCGGCGGCGGCGATTTGTGGTGGGTCGACTCGCTTTGTGGAAGAGTGTGAATTTGATCTGCCGCTGAATGTATACGATCATTCGAAGTTGTTGTGCGATCAGGTCCTGGGTCAGATGATGCCGAAGGCGGGCATTGACGGTCATCGTGAAACTCACAATGGGTGCATAGTGTCCGTCGCGTTCCATAACTTCGATCAGCTAGGTTCAGAAGGCAAGCCCAATCTCTTGGGCAATTACAACGATTGTGCTACAGGAGCGCAGACGCGCGATTCCGTCTCCGTCGGAAACGTGTTCAAGGTGAATCTAAACTTCCTCGGTCACTCGGAGAAGTCGGGCATTTTCAACATCGGCACGGGACGCGCAGCCGTTCAACGACATCGCTTCGACGGTCGTCGATTCGCTGTGCGCGCTCAATGGCGAGGCCGCGCTCTCGCTGTCGGAGTTTGTGCCGCGTCGCTTGATCGAGTCCGTGCCGTTCCTGGAGGCACTGTGCGGCAAGCATCAGTGTTCCGCGCAAGTGGACCGGACGAAGCTGCGGTCGGCCGGTTACGAAGCGCTTCTCCCGGCGGCTCAGGAGGGCGTCGACCACTATGTACGGTGGATGACAATCGGAATGATTGAGCCGCGCACTGGCATCGTCATCGTTTTCTATCGACCCGATCAGGCGTGTATCGAACGGGCGAACCGGCTTGCTGCGTTCGGAATGTGTGTTGTCGTCGATAACTCTGAGACGACGTGCAACAAGTCGGAACGAGGCCTCGTGCAGAGTCTTGTCTACGTGCCCAACGGCGCCAATCTCGGGATAGCAACTGCTCTGAATCAAGGCGTGGAAAGGCTAATCAATGCGGGCTGTGACAGCATCTTGCTGTTCGATCAGGATAGCGAACCCTCGCCGGAACTACTCGCGGGATTGCCGCTCGCCATGCGGGAACTCGTGCTTGACGGCAGACGCGTCGCCGTTATCGGCCCCGCTTATCAGGATCCACGTCTGGGTGGCGTCACGCCGTTCGTGCGCTTCGGGTTTCCCGCGCTGAAGCGCGTGCCGCCGACCGGACGCGAGCTGATCGACGTCGATTTCCTTATCACATCGGGTTCGTGCGTCAATGCGCGTGCATGGGCCGACATCGGTCCGATGGAAGACGCGCTGTTCATCGATTTCGTTGATCTCGAATGGTGCGTGCGTGCAAGGCGTGCCGGCTACGCCGTGCTCGGCGCGCCGCAGTTTAGACTTGTGCATTCGCTCGGCGACGAACCGATCCGGATTCTGGGCCGCGCCTATCCTAGTCACGGGCCGCTTCGACACTACTATCTGTTTCGCAACGCCACGAACCTAATGCTGCGCGGCTACATGCCGTGGACCTGGAAGTGGACCGAGCTGGTGGCAATGCCGATTCGTCTGGCAATTTACGCAATGTGTCTGAATCCGCGTGCCACGCATATCCGCATGTCGTTGATCGGCATATGGCATGGATTGACTGGCAAGATGGGCAGACTGCGGCGGGCCACCTGATCGCTGCCAGCAGGCGTCGGGCGTGCTCCAACCAAGCGTTTCCGCTATCGATTCAATTACTAGAAACTTGTACTCATCACAATGTTTGAATTAGCTCTAGAAGATTTGAAGCAGAGCCTCTCTTCGTGGCGTCTGTGGACACTGCTCGGCTGGCTTGAAGTTAGACAACGCTACGCCCGTTCACGCGTCGGACCATTCTGGCTAACCATCAGCATGGGCGTGATGGTCGCGTCCATTGGTATCGTCTACGGCACGCTGTTCGGCATGAAGATGAGCGACTATCTGCCGTTTCTTGCGGTCAGTCTCGTCATGTGGCAGAGCTTTGCATCAATGGTTCAGGAAGGAAGCGTCGCCTATATCAACAGTTCCACTTACATTCGGCAGGCCGCGACGCCCAAGTTGATCTTTATCCTTCAGGTGGTGTGGCGCAATCTGGTGATCCTCACGCATAACTTCATCATCATCCTGTTGCTGCTGATTGGATTCGGCGTGAAGAGCTGGGAGGCACTGCCGATTTTCATCCCGGCGCTCTTCGTCTTCATGCTGAATGCGACCTGGATTGCAATGGTAACAAGTCTTCTGTCGGCGCGTTTCCGCGATTTGCCGCAGATCATTGCTGCGCTGATCCAGGTTGCGTTTTACGTGACGCCGATCATCTATCGGCCGGATGCCCTCAAGCGGTTCTCCTTCATCGTTGAGTGGAATCCGCTGGCGCATCTGATCGAGCTGGTGCGCTCGCCGCTAATCGGCGTGCCGCCGAGTCTTTTGACTTGGGAGGTCACAGTGGGCATGGCAGTGGTCGGCTGGATCTTAGCTCTCGGTATGACCGGGCGATTCCTCAAGCGTATCCCGTACTGGGTTTGAGAAGAAAGGAAATTGTATGGCGTTTATCGAACTCAAGAGCGCGACGCTCGATTTGCCTATCTACGACGTGCAAGGCCGATCACTCAAAAAGCAGGTCCTCCGGCTTGGCCGTCGCAATACGATTGCGGAAAATAACGAAGGCGTGGTAGTGGTGCGCGCGCTGGACAACGTGGATCTGCGTTTGAACCCTAGCGACCGGATCGGGCTCATCGGCCACAACGGAGCCGGCAAGTCGACACTGTTGCGGACCATGGCGGGAATCTATTACCCGAGTTCGGGCGTGGTCCAGACCGAAGGCAAGATCGTGCCGCTGCTCGATATCAGCCTGGGTATGGATGACAACTCCACGGGTCTGCAAAACATCCGGCTGCGTGGCTTGCTGCTTGGCATGACGGACGCGGAAATCAAGGAAAAGACTCAGGGCATCGTCGATTTCTGCGAACTGGGCGATTATCTTGATCTGCCGTTGCGCACCTATTCGAGTGGTATGCGCGTGCGTCTCGCCTTCGCGGTATCCACCGCAGTCGATGCAGAAATTCTTTTGCTCGACGAAGTGATGGGCGTGGGCGATGCCTCGTTCATGCACAAGGCCGAAAGCCGACTGGAAGCGCTGCATGAACGCGCCCAGATCGTTGTCCTTGCAATGCATTCGAATCGGGAAATCCGCCGCGTGTGCAACAAGGCGCTGTGGATGGAGCGAGGCCGCGTGCGGGCCTTCGGTCCGGTCGAGGAGGTCGTCTCCGCCTACGAAAGCCATGTCGGCGAAGGCTAAGTCCGTCCTGCACTTGCCTTGGCGCCTGTTCAAGGGTTTTCGGCAGGTTGCGGAATTGCGCGGCGGCACGTTACCGGCAATGCGGGCCATCTGCGAGACTGCCCGACGTGATGGACTGCGTAGCTTCCGCTCGCGCGTTGCGCGCGCGGCGAACGAGAACGACTATAGCGACTGGATCGCCCGCTTCGACACCAACGACCATGAAGCGCTCGATGACCTCGCTGTGCGTGTGCAAGCGCTGCGGGAGCATCCTCTCGTGTCGATCGTAGTGCCGGTGTATAACCCGCCGGTCGACTATCTGCGTGAGATGATCGAATCGGTTCTGGCGCAGGCTTATCCCTACTGGGAGCTCTGCATTGCCGACGATGCGTCCAGCGCGCCCCAAATCGCGCCGTTACTGCGCGACTATGCCATGCGGGACTCGCGAATCAAGCTCGCGATGCGAAGTGAAAACGGTCACATCTGTGCAGCTAGCAACAGCGCCATCGAACTCGCGACGGGCCGGTTCATCGCGCTGCTCGATCACGATGATGTGCTGCCACACCATGCACTGTACATGGTCGCGCTTTACGCGCAGAAGTACCCGCACGCGAAGATGTTCTTCAGCGATGAAGACAAGCTCACGCCGTCCGGCAAACGAGTGCAGCCGTACTTCAAATCCGACTGGAATGCCGCGCTCATGCTGGGACAGAATATGTTCTCGCATTTAGGCGTGTTCGAAGCCGACCTTCTGCGCGAAGTGGGCGGATTTCGTCCGGGCTTCGAAGGCAGTCAAGACCATGACCTGGCGCTGCGCTGTGCGGAACGGGTCGAGCCAACTCAAATCGTGCACATCCGTCACGTGCTCTATCATTGGCGCGTGAGCGAGGAAAGCACCGCACGCGATATCGGCGCTAAGCCCTATGTGCGCGATGCATCGTTGCTAGCCGTGCGGGAGCACCTCGCGCGATGCGGACTCGGAGCGTCCGTCGAACCGCTGTCTGCCAGCTCATCGATGCTGCGTGTGCGCTTCGACATTCCGCAACCCCGCCCGCTGGTCTCGATCATCGTGCCGACGCGAGACCGGGCCGACCTGCTTTCGCGATGCATTGAAAGCCTGCGCGCGCTTACACTTTATCGCGAGTACGAGATCATCGTGGTCGACAACGGTTCAGCGCAGAAGGACGCGCTCGAACTGCTGGATGGCTATCGGCGTACCGCAGGCATGAGCGTGCTGACGGTCGACGCGCCGTTCAACTTCTCTGACCTCAACAATCGTGCGGTCCGGGTGGCAAAGGGCGAGTTGCTCTGCCTTCTGAATAACGATACCGAGATCATCTCCGGCGACTGGCTCGACCTCTTGTGCGGTTACGCCTGCCTGCCTGACGCCGGCGCGGTGGGAGCCGCTCTTTGGTATCCGGACATGCGTTTGCAACACGGTGGCGTGCTGCTCGGAATCGGAGATCTCGCGGGGCACTTTCATCATCTATTGTCGAAGGGGGGCGCTGGCTATTTCGGCCGTGCGATACTCGCGCAGGAAGTATCGGCGGTCACGGCGGCGTGCCTTGTGGTACGCAAAGAGTCGTACGAACGCGTGGGTGGGTTGGACGCGGATCATCTCTCCGTAGCCTTCAACGACGTCGACTTCTGCCTGAAGTTGCGCGCAGCGGGCCTGAAAAATTTTTATGTTCCGTACGCCGAACTTGTCCATCACGAATCCGCGACTCGCAGCAGCGACCTAAGTGGTCCGAACGCCGAACGTTTTCGGCGCGATATCGAAACCATGCGCGCGCGATGGGGAAGCCTCATCGAGCAAGATCCCTATTACAACCCGAACCTCGCGCTTTCCGGAGCTGCTGCTTTTTCGCTCGCGTTTCCACCCCGCATCGGCAGATTCGACTGAATGCCGACATTTCGATTACCAGTCTTCTATGGAATTTACCGCCTTCAAGAGGCTCGCACGCATGGCGCGCGCGGCGAGCCGTCCCGTACTGACGCCAGTCCATGACCTCGAACGCCGCGGCAACGGCGTCTATGTCAGTACAGGGAGCGATCCGCAATTCGCGGTGAGTCGCTCGTGGCGTCCGTTCTCCGGCGGATGGGCGGTTGTCAACGTCGATGTTCGTTACGCGCTGCAGCCCTTGCGTCCGGTGCTCTTTGCCTTCCATGGCGATCGCGGCGAGAAAGTCATGTCGTATCGTCTGCCCGTCACCACTCGCGGCATGATTCGAAAGGCGATGCCCTTGCCGCCCGGCGTCTCTAGTCTGCGATTGGACCCGACCGAGACGGCGGGCGTTGAATTCGCCTTGGGAAAAGCGTCTGTGCGCGAGGTCGGCCGGCTTGGTTTGCTTCTGCATGTCTATCGCCTGCTCGATATCAATGAGCGCAAGAAGCTGTTGAGGGACCTGCTGCACGGCAATCTCGGCGCGGTGAAGGCGAACGTGCGTAACAAGCTCTTGAGCGAAGACGCAGGAACGGAGTACAAAGCGTGGGTGGAACTATACGACACGCTGACGCCCGAGGATTGCAGCGCCATCCAAGACAAGATCACGCGCATCAAAACGAAGCCGTTGATTTCCATTGTGATGCCGGTCTATAACCCCCGTCCGAAGTATCTGCGCAAGGCGCTCGACAGTGTGCTGCGGCAGTTGTACCCGAACTGGCAGCTTTGCATTGCCGACGATGCGTCGACGGACCCTGAAGTGCGCGTCGTACTGAAGGAATATGCTCGGTGCGACCCACGAATCCAAGTGGCGTTTCGCGAAACGAACGGACATATATCGGCGGCGAGCAACACGGCGATCGAACTCGTGAAGGGTGAATTCATCGCCCTGATGGATCATGACGATGCGTTGCCCGTGCACGCGCTTTACTTGGTTGCAGACGAAATAGCACGGCACCCGGACGTCGATCTTATCTATACCGATGAAGACAAGATCGACGAATACGATCGCCGTCACGATGCACATTTTAAGACCGACTGGAACCCGGAGTTGTTTTACGCGCAGAATGTCATTGCCCACATGGGCGTCTACCGCACGTCACTCGTGCGGCGGACGGAGGGTTTTCGCGTCGGCTTCGAGGGCAGTCAGGATTATGACTTTGCGCTACGTTTCCTGAAGCTCACCGAGCCATCGCGCGTGCGCCACATTCCTCACGTGCTGTATCACTGGCGCATCTTCCCGGGCGTGGCGAGCTTCTCGACCGACAATCCAGATAAGTCGGTCATCACGGCGCAGCGCGCGCTCGATGAATATTTCGCCGATGTCGATCGCGCCGCGCGCGTGGAACCGGTTGCCGCTTTTCCAGGCTGGTGGCGGATTCGGCGCGCGTTGCCCACAGTTCTGCCAAAAGTTTCTCTGATCGTGCCGACACGGGACCGCCTCGACGTGCTGCGCGTTGCGATCGACGGATTGTTACACGAGACGGACTACGACAATCTCGAAGTTCTGATTGTCGATAACCACAGTGTTGAACCGGCGACGCTGGCGTATTTCGACTCCATGCGTGGCGACACGCGCGTGAAAATCGTCCGAGTGGAAGGCGAGTTCAACTTCTCGAAGTTGAATAACGAGGCAGCAAAGCACGCGATCGGCACGATCCTCGGTTTCGTCAACAACGATATCAAGGTGATTCATGCCGACTGGCTGAGCGAGATGGTCGCACAAGTCAGCCGCGTGGGTGTCGGCGCGGTCGGCGCGAAGCTGTATTACGCCAACGAGACAATCCAGCATGCGGGTGTGGTGCTCGGCTTATACGGCGTCGCGGCTCATGGCCACCGGCATTTTCCCCGCAGCACCGTGGGCTACTTCGGACGGCCGATGCTCACGCAAAACATATCGGCTGTCACTGCCGCATGCATGTTGGTGTCCAAGGGCGTTTTCGACGAAGTCGGCGGCTACGACGAAGAACATCTCACGGTCGGCTATAACGACGTCGATCTCTGTCTTAAGATCCGCGCGGCGGGTTATTCGATCATCTACACGCCCTATGCGGAGTTGTATCACCTGGAGTCGGTGTCGCGAGGCGAGAATCTTTCCGCTGCGCAGATCGAGCGCGACGCCCAGGAGCGAGCGTATATGCTCGCCCGCTGGCCGGAAGTCATCGCCAACGACCCGTTCTACAGTCCCAATCTGACCACCACGTCGGAAAACTTCGGTCTTGCATTTCCGCCACGCGCTCGCAAGCCTTGGCTTGAATCTTAAGGAATATGATGCAGGGCGATTTACTCATGGCTAGAAAGGCAATCCGATTCCTGCGCCGTGGCGTGCACAGAGCAAGTTCAATCGTGCTCTTGCACCGCGCCAGCAAGGCTGAGTCGCGCTGCGCGAATAGCGTGCGCGAACTGCAACGTGCGTTCGATGCGCAATACGCAACGAATCAAGAACACGTTCAGCGTATAGCTGGCGAGTCGACGATGGTAGTGCTTGGCGTTGCGCCTTTCGTCAACGTTTCCATGCTGGTCCATGCTCTCGCAAGGGAACGGATAGTCCTCGGTGAACTCGTGATTGTCGACGCGACGGCCGAGACGCTTCCCGGAGCGGCCATTCATCCATTGCTTGCCAACTGGGGACTGCGCTTGCCGCGCACTCGTCTGAACGTGGTGAAGTATTCCGGACAGGATGTGAAGTTCGCCGGTGCGATGGAACTGGGCGCGCAGGCATCGCAAGGTGCGTATCTCTGGTTCGCCGGACGCGATTACATTCCGTTCGCCCATGGGTTCGAATATCTGTTGAAAGCCTGCGTGTGTTCGGACGCGAAATCCGTCGTCAAAAGCAGGAGCATGATGCCTGACGGGACGGCAGTGCCCATTGAACCGACGGCCATCCGCTCCGACTTTGACGGTAATGATGATCGAGCCAACGGGCAACACGCCGTCCCACACGAATTGTCCCCGCGTCCGGCGCCGATGTCAGAGAGCGAGCGCCCCGTACTGGAAACCTGCACATCGTTTCATACCGGCATCTTTGGTGGAGCGAAGCAGCTTGTGATGCAGGCGCGTGACGGAACGTTGTTCGACCAGCGCTTCATCACGGGCGTCGCGGCGACGGATCTCGGCATGCGTTTGCGCGCGCGGGGTATCGAACTTCTGACATGCCCGGCGAGCGTCGCGCGTTGTCTGCGCCAACATGATCTCGACGGCGCGGCGCCTTGGGAAGACGAGCATGATGCCCGCTGGCTGCGCGAAAAACATGCGGCCTTACGAAAGCCGGAGCGCCTCGAAATCGTGTGTCCGTTTCACCGGGGCGACGTGGTTCTGGCCACGCAAGTCGCCGCGCATATTCGCAAGCACGGACGTGCGGTTCGTCTGCACGTTGCGGCGGGGCTGGAAAGATGGGCGCGTGACTTCGATCCTTTGCTTGATGTGCAAAGCGTTCCGGTCCCGGTGGCGGCTGCGCAGGATACCTATCCGCAATTGCTCAATGCTTTCGCCTTCGTCTCGCGGCGCGCAGATGCATCACCTAATATGGCTCGCTGCCACCCGGCTCGAAGTCTTTCGGAAACAGGAAAAAACCTTCTTGATTACGTGATCGCCGAGGCGGGCTTGCCGCCCGATACGCGCCTCATCAATATCAAGCCGATGCCGGACGACAACGACCGCGCAATCGCGCGCGAACTCGTTGCGCCATTTGGTACCGAGGTAATTTTCGTCCATCCTTTCGGTGGCTGGGAACTCAAGAGCATTCCCCCGACGCTGATGCAGGAACTCGTACGGCGCGCACACGCGGCCGGATTCAAGCTCGTGCAGATGGGCGGTGCGGCGGACCTCCGCGTCGATGCCTTCGACGGTGCCATCCTTGAGAACTTCCTTCCCACGCGCTGGCGGGCTATTCTCGAACTCGGTCACGCGTTGATCGGTGTGGACTCGTGGACCGCACATTTCGCATCCATCTTGGATATTCCGCAAGTCACGATGTTCGGGGCGACGCATCCCGATCACGTGCGGACCAAGGAATACTTTGTTGATCAGGGTAATCGGGCGCTTGCGCTAGGACCGATCGTCAACTGCTCGCCCTGTAACTCGCTGACGTGCTTGGCATATCCAGGTGCGAGCCATTGCGCGGGCTTCACGCTCGATGCGACGTTCGACACCTTCCTCGGAACGCTTCGAAAGTGAAGTCTGCCCTGTGGCGCGATGGGCGCGCCGCAGAGCGCTTGATCGTTTCAGAACTGAGGGCGCGGCGCTTTTTCGAAGTTGAGCAGACGACGCATCAGCGCTTCTATGTCGACTGAGAAGGGCTTGTGCACGACACTGAAATCGCGGTCCTCTGTCTGTCCTTCAAAAATGCCGTAATCGAGCCCCAGAGACCCGAATAGGCACATATGCGCATGAATCCAGTGCGGCTCTGTTTCGATGTCGATGAGCTTGGTGCCCGGATGACAAAATACCACATTGAACATCGCCGAACCGGACGGCCCGATAATGATGTCAGCGGACGAAAACAGCCGGATCTGCTGGATCGCTGTCAGACGCGATGGTTCCACGACCTCAAAGCCATGTGCTTGCAGTGCCGTGATCAGTTCTTCCTCGTTCCGCATCACGCGAGTCGCAGCGGCGTTCGACGCCTTGCCAAGCGTGCGGCGCGTGAGGTACAGGCGCCGGCCTTGCGACGGCACGCCGTAGGTATCCCGCATATGCTTGTAATAAGCCAGGCTTTCGTCGTCGAGATAAGCCTGGCTATTGCGCAGGCTCACCAAGATGGACTGGTCGAGTTGATAGACCGCGTTCGCGTAATGCGGGACCAGACGTTTTTCACCGAAGCCACTGAGCGAGAGGTAGTCGGTCATCGACTGATAGTACTGCGGGACCATGATGCGAAACTGTCCCAAGCCCGCGTTCTGCAGCGTGCGCAACTTGGGAAGCACACGAAACAAGAACGAGCCGTAGTTCGAAGGTTCGGTCGAGCAGAGTAATACGATGGGCTCGGCGTCGCGGATGACCGGGCGGCCGTTCTGCTCGAACCTGAATTCGGTGGCTTCATCGTCACCGCCGGTCTTGACCAGTCCCGTCGCTTCGTTATTGAATTCGTCGGCCAACGAAAGGCGGTTAATCGCATTCTTCAGCGCAGCCGGTTCGGTGAAAGACTCGTCGCCGCAGAACGTGCCGTCGGCGCCCAGCAAGGTGCGGTAACCGGTCAGCACCGCTTTCTCGCGCTTCAGCGCAAAAGCAGGCGGATAGATGACGGGTGGGCGCGTGTGCAGCGGCGGAAAGATGCTTTCGCCGACAGGGTAATCATGAAACGAAGGCGGCACGCGCAAACGCGTAACCGGCGCGGCGGGCGGTCCGACCCACACGCCTTCGCTTCTTTCCTGCAAGGCAGCCGCCGTTATGACCGGGAAGGACAGCGGATCTTTGAAGCGGAAAGGTCCAGCGTTCATAGCGGATTGTTCTATCTTGCGCGGGGTGAATAAACGGGGTGGCCAGACGGCTGAGCGAAGCTGTGCCGCCAGAGCGCCGAAGCGCGACCGTGGTGCGTTCGGGAGCATAGACGTTCTCTTGATAAACAGACGAGGTACCCGACACGCGGCACACGCTCGTGGCGAGAATATAACACTCGCTCGTTACACGGGTCGAGTATCCCGCTGCGTTCTCCGAAGGTTCCTTTCGATGTGCAATGTGTGCAATGAGTCGCCCCCATACGGTCGAGGCTTCAAACGAAATACGGTATCCTCTCGGAACCTGAAAGGGCCGACCCTGCCATGTCGCGGGCGCCATCCGCGTTTGATGCCTCTTCCGAGCACATCCGAATGGTGTATCGAGGAGACTGGCCGCATGGACCACGCTGCACAGATCGCAAGCGTCAATCAATCAGATTTATCAATTTGGCATCGCACTGACTCATGAGTTTTTCCGAACATCATCTGCCTCTACTGTTCTTGGTGGCCGGCCCTCCTTACAGCGGTGGTCCGGAGATCAGAAATTTACTGAGGTCGCTTGGTCTGGGCGTCGCTTCTCAGGGAGCGCAAGACGTAAATGCCTCGCAGTCCGAATTCGATCAAATAGTCAGCGAGACGCAACGCAATATGCTGGAGTCCGTGCGTTCCGCATGGGATGATCCGCTCGCGACGAACGCCGACTGGCTCGCCAGTCCCATGGGACCGCAGGCCGTTGCGCGACTGGCATCACTGCTCGCCGACGCGGTTTGCGATCACGCCACGATAGTATTGTGCGACGACGCCATGCCGCGTTTGTTGCCGGCGTGGTATCGCGCCGCTGAAGTGCGCGAACACTCCGCGCTGACGCTGATCCCGATCAGGCGGCCGGCCGACATGCTGCCTTCGCTCTGGTATCGACACGCGAAGAGCCGAGCACATGCACTGCTGATCTGGCTCCGTTCGCTCCTTTCAGCCGAAGCCGCTTCGCGCGGACACCAGCGTGCGTTTGTCGATTTTGATCGTTTGAACGCTGATTGGCGCGGCGTTATGCAGGATGTCGCCCATCAACTCGATCTCGTATGGCCCGTCGACTTCGATCATGTCGAATATGCGATCGATGCCGCGCTGCGCGACTCACAGGCCTATGCACCGCAGAGTCATGAGGGAAGTCGCGATCAGCCGCTGGAACGGCTGGCCGAGCGAGCATGGCAAGCGGCCCTCACTTTATCGCGCGATCCCGCAGATGCCGCGGCTTGCGCCGAGATGGATCGCATCGCGAGCGCCTTGCACGACGCACTACAGGGTGTCGAACCTTTGCTCGCGGAGCTGTGGCAGCGCGAATCCAAGTCGCGTACAGACGTTGATGCACTTATCGCATCATACGATGCACAGCTTGCTGATCGCGAAGGCAAGCTGTTCGGCACGGTGAAGGAACTGAGCCGTGTGAACGACGAATGGGCCGAGACACGCACAACTGCTGCGGCATATGAACAACGCGTCGGCGAGCTGACGGGGCAGGTCGCGAGCCAGTACGCAGAGTTGGAAGAGCGTTCGACGCTCATTGAAACTTTGAGGCGCGACGCGGAGCTCCTGAACTCGCAGCGCAACGAAAGCAATCGCGCCGTGCAATCCCTCACCGAGCAGCTGGCCAGCATCACCGCGACGGATTCCGCAAAACATCAGCAAATCATGCACGAACATCACGAAGCGTTACATACCCTGCAGCGTGAACGTGATGGACTCGATGAGCGGCTTAACGCGACGCAGCGGACGCTTGCGGAAATGCGAGCGTCAACCCTTTGGCGTGCGGGCCAGCCGCTGCGCAAAGTCGGCACGGCGCTTTCGCCTGAGTTGCGCCGGTCCTTGAAGGAAGCGCTGCGCAGCACATGGCGTGTGGCGACACCGTGGCGCAATCCGCAGCGCCGCGCAGTTGCCGAGGATCTCGCACGGCAGCAGGCAGGCGCATCGTTACGGCAGCAGGTGCCGGTCGAAGTGTCATCAGCGCCCGTGCAGCCGGTTGGCAACGGGCCGATGATGCACACGCCGGGTGCGAGCATTGATCCCGAGGCGCGGCGTGTGGCCGAGGTGATTCGTCACAGCGATCTGTTCGATGCCCCGTCGTATATGCAACGGAGCGCTGCCGCTGCAAGCGGCATGGATCCGGCTCTGCACTACGTCCTGTACGGTGAAGCGCAAGGTCATGCGCCATCTTCGGGCTTCGATCCCGTCTACTACGGCGACCGCTATCCCGACATCGTTGCCTGGGGCGGCAACCGCCTCGGCCATTTCGTCGAGCGCGGGCGTGCAGAAGGCCGCATGGCAACGCCGTTCACCGACGCGCTACATTTGCCCGACCAGAATCTCGATCCCGCGCGGCCGACGGTGCTGATGCTCCTGCACGAAGGCTCGCGCACCGGTGCGCCGATTCTCGGCTGGAATATCGCGAAGACGCTGCGCGAAAGCGTCAACGTCGTGACGGTGATCCTTCGCGTTGGCGGAATGGTCGAGGCCTTTCGAGATGTTTCCGATGAAGTCGTCGGTCCGATCAAGTACGACGTCTTCAATCCGGCCGATGGTTCGCGTTTTGGGCGCAGGCTCGCGCAGCATTACCGGCCGATTTATGTGATCGCAAACAGCGTAGAGACGCGATCGCTCGTTCCCGGTCTCGCGTCGGAAGGCGTACCGGTCGTCGCGCTGGTGCACGAGTTCTCCGGATATACAAAGCCTGTCGGAAGTCTGCAGCACTTGTATGAACGAGCGGCGCATGTCGTATTTCCGGCGGACATCGTGCGTCGGTCGTCCGAAGCTGACTATCCGTTCCTGCGGCTGCGGGAAACGCACATCCTGCCGCAGGGGCCGTCGCAGGTTCCGGCCGCAACTAAGTCGAAAAGTGCGGTCGTCAGCACGTCGCAGCCCGCGTCGGTGCGAGACAAGCTGCGCCCCGTGCATGCAAGGAATGCGCTGCTGGTGGTCGGTATGGGTTTCGTCGACTGGCGCAAAGGAGTGGATCTGTTCGTGTGCGCGGCTGCGGCGCTGCATACCAATCAGCCCGAGCTCGACGTGCGCTTCGTCTGGGTTGGGCACGGCTTCAAAGTGACGGACACGCTCGATATCGCCTCGTATCTCGCGGAGCAGGTCGAACGCTCGGGCATCAGCGACCGATTCCGCTTCGTCGATGCCGTGGCGAACGTCGAGGAAATCTATGACGAAGCCGATGTCCTGTTTCTCAGTTCGCGTCTCGACCCGCTGCCTAACGTCTCTATCGACGCCGCGTTGCGAGGCATCCCGGTCGTTTGTTTCGCTGAGGCGAGCGGCATGGCAGAAATCCTGGCCTCGGACGACCGTACGAAACAACTCGTCGTGCCCCACCTCGACGCGAGCGCGGCAGCACTCGAAATCGGCAGGCTCGCAGCGAACCGTGAGCGCCTCCGTCAATTCGGAGAGGCGGTGAGCGCGGTTGCCCGTGATCGCTTCGACATGAAACGGTACGTGGCCGAGCTTGATCGCCTGGGGCGGTCGTCGGGGGCATCGATAGCGCAGGAGCGGCGCGATGTCGAAATCATCCTTGCAGAGAATGCTTTTGACCCCGAGATGTTCTTTGGTGCGTTTTCGCGCGGCGTGTCGCGGGAACGCGCGGTCGAGATTTATGTCGCGCAAGCGTCGAAAATCGACTACCGGAAGATTCCGCAGTCAGGCGCCTACACGCGTCGGCCGCTTGCGGGCTTCAACCCTTATACCTTCGCGCTGGAAAACGCTGAATTCCGCGACGACCGGCAGGGCGAGCCCTTTGCCAGCTTTCTGCGGGCGGGAAGGCCGGCGGGCCCTTGGGAGCATCAGGTGATCCGGCTGGGAGCCGGCCGCGTACGATCCACTGGCTTGTCGGTCATCCTTCACGGTCATTTCCATTACATCGATCACGTGGGCGATCTGCTCAATGCGGTAGTGGCGAATCAGCACGCCTGCAAACTGATCCTGACAACGGACACCGAAGAAAAACGCGCGGAGATCGAAAAGCAGGTACAGCGCAACGGTGTCGTGGCCCAGGTCAGACTAGTTGAAAACCGGGGGCGTGATGTCGGTCCGTTCCTCGATTTGCTCGACGAGTTAGCAGGCCAATGCGACGTGATCGGGCACGTTCACGGAAAGCGCAGCCTTGCCACGGAAGATGTCGGCGCTGACTTCGGTGACCGCTGGCGCAACTTCTTGTGGCAGCACCTGATTGGCGATGACGTACCTGCGATGGACCTCATCCTTCAGGCATTTGCCGGCGATTCGCGGCTCGGGCTGGTATTTCCGGAAGATCCGCATCTGATCGGGTGGGAGGAGAACTTCGAAATCGGTGAGCAACTCGCCGCGCGCATGTCCTTCGAGGGCGCAGTGCCGCGCACGCTCGATTTCCCGGTCGGTACGATGTTCTGGGCGCGCCCCGCGGCGCTCAAAGGACTGCGTGCCCTCGGCCTGAAAGCGGCGGAATATCCGATGGAGCCGCTGCCGGTCGACGGTACGATCTTGCATGCGATCGAGCGGCTTGTTCCGGTATCCGCCGTACAGGCCGGATTTAGATTCGCATCGACGTTTCTGCCGGGCATTGTGCGATAAACCGGCTGCGGCAAAGGTGCAGCGCTCCGACGTGCTGCCTTGACTGCGGTCACGAAGGCCTGTGATTCAGGCGGGCTGAGCGTGTTCCTTGAGATAAGTGATATAGCGCGCCAGGCCTTCCTCGAAAGTCACCGTAGGCGTCCAACCGAGCAAGGTCCGGGCTCGCGAGATGTCGAGCACGTTGGAGGGCACGTCAAATCCGCGTGACGGCTTGAAGTCGACTTCCACGGGTTTTTCCAGCACCGTCCTTAGCACCGATATCAGTTCGCGCAGCGAGATACCGCGCCCGGAGCCGACGTTAAAGATCGGATCAAGCGTGCCGAAGCGCTGATTCGGCGTAAGCATCGCGGCGAGGAAGCCGTTTATGGCGTCGTCAATATACACATAGTCGCGGATAGTGCTGCCGTCACCCCAGATTTCGATCTTCTCGTCGGCGAGCGCACGGGCGGCGAAGATCGATGCGGCGCCCAATTGTCCCTTGATGTTCTGACCCGGACCGAACGGATTGGAAAGACGCACAATGCGTGTATCCAATCCCCACGTACGACGGTATAGCATCATGTAGTGTTCAACCGATACCTTCGACGCCCCGTACGCCGTTTGCGGCTGCAATGGATGCGTCTCGAGAATCGGCAGCGTGTCCGCCGTGCCGTAGACAGTGCCGCCCGACGAGACGAATACTACTGTCACTCTAGGCCGGCTCCTGAGTGCTTCGAGCATTCGAACCGTACCAGCGAGATTGGTTTCGAGGTCTGCTACGGGGTCCATGTTTGCCGTACTCGGGACTGTCGACCAGGCTAAATGAAAGACGCCGGAGCAACCTTCCATCGCCTCACGCCATTCCTGAACGGAAGCGTCCATGCGGATCGAAGAAGGTCCGGAGGATGCATCCCGGGCTTCCTTGAGCGGGCGTGCGGTACGTACCGCATGTCCCCGAGACAGCAGCCTCCCGACGAGCGCACGGCCGAGAAAGCCGCTGCTCCCGGTGACGAGAAAGGTATTTTGCGTCTGATTTCCGGATATCGCCGGTTGTAGCGCATTCAAGCGTTTCTGTTCCTGATTGGACTGGACCATTGTCTTGATTCGATTGTTCTCTCACGAAGGCTTGAGAGCGTTAATGCCGATGTCGGCGTGGCGAAAGCCGCCAAAACAGACTGCGTAGAAACATAGACAATCCGCGCAGCGGACGCGTTAGTTTCCATGAGTTCGACGTTTCCAGCTCTCTAAGCGCCATGGTGAGCGTGTGTGCGTGAGCAGTTATCCGATCATACTGCTCTTGTAGCGCCCGCAGGTCACCTTCTGTCTTCGTCACCTTTCCGCGCTCAAGTGCGCGCTGCTGCGCAAAATTCAAGCGCTCGCGTTCCGCGTTTGCGTTTGCTGCTGTCAGAGCTTCGCGCGCACGAGCAAGTTGCGCTCGAAGGATGTTCAGTTCGGCGTCGAGCGCGTCGGATTGATGCATTTGTTGGGTTTCGACGGCGTTGAGTCTGAGGTCTAGCGTGTTCGCACGTTCCGTCTGCTGCGCCAGCGCGTGATTCGCTTGCTCATGCGCGGATCGGACGGTGTTCAACTCGCGAAGAATAGCCGCGCGGTCGAGCCGAGCCATGCTCGGATGTTCGACATGCATTACCGGAGACGGCTCCCGATTTACCCCAGACATCTGGTCGTCGACACGGCGCACCGTCGCGGCTCCGACCCGAATCTTGCTTGCGTCGGCGGTTTTTGCGTGGGCCGCTAGCGCTCGTGCGCGGTCCGTCTTGTGTTTTAGTGCGGGTTCGAGCGCACTCCACGCGTATTCGGCGTCGGCGATCATACGCTCGAAGTCCACAAAGACGATAGGAATCTGCTTCTTGACCAAGGCGAACACGGCGTCATGGAAGCCGAGCGCCAGCAGGCGGGCCTGATCGATCGGATTCATCGAATAGACCATCCCGCCCGGCGTCCAACCCCATGTTTCCCACTGGCGGACATCATCGTTCAGACGATCGTCGCCGTAGCGCGAGCGCATCTCCAGAATGACCCGGCTGGATGCGGCTTCCACGAGATCCCGCATCGGCATAATGACGGCATCGATCGTAACATCATTGCGTTCGAGCAACTGATCGACGAACTCATACAGCCAAGGGGATTTGATCACGTAGGGCAGGTGAGCGCCCTTCGACGGATAGTCTTCGAGCCCAGCGTTTGCATGTTCATTAAGCCTGGCTTCGGGATGCAGGCTAAGTTGCGTTTCAAGACCGCACGACGTCAGATATTGAACGAGAAAAGTTGTTCCCGCACGACCCGTTCCCGCGATGAAAAGGTGATGATTCATGTGTATTGAATAGGATCTACCCGTGCGACTCCGCGCGCGGGGTCCTCGACTTGCATCCTGCAGGTTTGCCCACCGTTACGCCGGACGCTTATAGAACACAAACGTTTCAACGAATGTCCAAGCGATGAACATCGACTTGCTCCTGGCGTGCCGCATTGATGGTTGTCCGCGCATAAAGCAACTCTTTCAATTGCCTTATTTCTTCGTCAACGGAAAGCCGGTCTGTCTGCAGATGTAGAGAAGGCGAGGAGGGCGGCTCGTAGGTGTCGGACAGGCCAGTGAAATTCCCGATTCGACCCGCCCGCACCTGCTTGTACAGGCCCTTGGGGTCACGCGACTCACAAATCGAGATCGGCGCATCCACGAAAATTTCGAAGAAGTGCTCGCCGATGATCCCGCGCGCCAGTTCTCGGCAGGCGCGGGTGGGCGAGATTACTGCGACGATAACAACTTCGACGTATGCCGTTAATAGCTTCGCTACGTGTGCGATTCGTCTTACGTTTTCCTTGCGATCGTCCGGGCTAAACGACAGGTTGGCGTTCAAGCCCTTGCGAAGCTCGTCACCGTCGAGGACGGCACAAGTAATGCCCGAAGCCTTCAGCGACTCGGCGAAAGCATTTGAAATGGTCGTTTTCCCTGCGCCCGACAAGCCAGTCATCCATAAAATACTGTTCGGACGCTTTGAAATAGTCGCCATAAATTCGTCTAAACAAACGCCCCTTGTTGATGAATCAATCGTACGGTGCAACCAATACTACCACGCGCTTTTTTTGCTCTGTCCGGTGTCCCAGTACGCATGGGCCTGCCGATGCAGTATATTCAGGAAACGCGACAAAATCGATGTGGTCGTATTTTTGCTGCTAGACTTTGCAAGAAAACATGCAATCGAGGCACCAGAGTCGAAAACGATGTGCGACGTATAAGAGAGCCTTGCAAGTCGAGTTGCATTCACCGAGTATGCGTTATCGACACTACGGCGTGTTCTCGATCGGATTCGAACGCGTGCAATTGCGGCTGTGGCGGATAGTTGCGCATTGGTGCTTGTGCCTTTATTCCGATTCCTTCCGGAGATTCGTGCATGGATCGTCGCGATGTCATCCTCAAATACATTACGAAAGCGCACCTGGGAATCGAAATTGGACCGTATTTGTGGCCTCTGACGCCAAAGCGCGATGGTTACAACTGTTTAGTCATGGACGTGTTCGACACGGATGCTTTAAAGGCTCTTGCGACCCGAAACGGATACTCTGCCGAACAGCAGCAAGCGCAACTGGAAGCTGTCGATCTGGTTGGATCATCGACGCATATCGACGAAGTCGTGGCGGAGCACCATCGACTCGGAAGCTTCGATTACATCGTTTCCTCACATAACTTCGAGCATCTGCCAAATCCTATTCGTTTTCTCCAAGGTTGTGCTCGTGTTTTGAGGCCTGGTGGTCTGATTTCCATGGCAATGCCGGATCGCCGCGCATGTTATGACTATTTCCGTTCACTGACGCCGCTGAGCGAGTGGCTGGAGGCGTATTTCGAAGGTCGTCGACAACCCTCGCTTGCGCAAGTCTTCGACAATAAATGGATGCGTTGCACCTACGATCACCACGGCGAGCCATACGGCAGTTTTTTTCGCGGTGCGCCTCCGACCGGCATTACGGTTGGCGCGAACTTGCAGAAAGATTTCGACGAATGGCTCGAGGGCAACAAATTGCAAGATCGCGACTACGAGGACGCGCATTGCTCGGTCTTCACGCCGGCGTCCTTTGAGCTGCTGATACGCGACGCCTCCTATCTGGGGCTGATTCCGTTCGAAATCGTTGAGATCTCTGAGTCGCCTGGCGTCGATTTTTTCGCGCACCTTCGTGCGGTCGCCAATCCGGCGGTTTTGCGTCCGGCGGATTACGAGTCCATCCGCGATGCGCTGGCGCACCGGGTTCTCGATGAGGCATCCGAAACTTCGACGCTCGGCCATGAAGCACGCGTTGATCCGGTCGACAATATTCATCGGCGATTTGATGAACTGGTGGATGAAATCAGGCAAAACACTGCTCCTGCCAATTCAGGAACTTCGGCGGAAGGGTTGTGCCAGCAAATCCAGCACATACAGACTGGCTTCGAGATGATCCGGCAGCAGATGGCGACGCTCGATTCCAACTTGGTGTCGCGCGATGCGGAGCGCGAACATTACCGGACGGAGTTGGCCATTGCACACGAGAAGACTTTGTACCTCGTCGAAACCATATCGGCGCTTCGGGCTTCGACCTCCTGGAGACTCACTGCACCGCTCAGACGTCTCGTCTCCGCATGGCGGGGTCGGGTCTGAGCATTTACACGGCGACCTCGTTGTTCGCAATGCGTCGCCCCATCAAATCATTTCGTCCGTGCAATATTCGATATGACGTTTGCGAACGCACGGCTTGCTCGTATGGCTATTGTCTCGATCGGAGCGAAGAGAATCGCTGCGACAATGCAAAGTGGCAGCGTCGTCAAGACCATGTAGTTCACCGTTGCCTGCCGCGACACGCCGTGCTCCGGCAGCGTGATCAAAAGAAACGAGGAGTAAGAGACGATCACGGACATATGGACCAGGTAAAGCGGAAAGGAGATATGGCCGAGAAAGTTCGAGAGACGCCGCTCGAAGAAGGCCCGAAGGGTTCGACTTTGTGCGACCGCGGTTACGAGCAATGCTGCCACCAGCGCCATAATGTTTGGATCGCCCGAAATATTTTTCTTCCATGTGCATAAGGCAACGACAGTGACGATAACAACAAACCCAGAAACGGTCTTTGCGGCGCTGTCTTCACGAAACCATTGCGATTTCGTTTGTGCGTTGGCCAGCATCATTCCAAGAAGAAACGCGACGAGCGGACTGTGCAACAAGATCAAGATCACCATCGACGCGATATAGACGGGAATCAGGTACGTCTCGGCAAATAAGGCTAAGCATCCGAACACGAACATCGAACCGAATAACTCGGTGCTCATGGTCCACAACGCGGAGTTGTACGTATGAGCAGGATCGTATGAAAAGTAGACGTCAAATAAAGAGAAACGAAGAAGATCGGGGAAAGCGGGCGTGAAGCCGAAGAAAGTTCCGAGCCAGAAAGCGCTCTTTGCGTATATGGCTGCTTCATGATTGAAAACCAAACCGGTTTCGAGCAACGCGAACGATATCAGGCAGGAAGCGAGAATAGGTAGGGTGAGGCGCGGATACCGGCGAAGCGCCAGCTGAGCCAGGATACTCGTTCGACCTGTTTCGAAAAATCCGCACGACAGGGCGAACCCCGAAATTACAAAAAAAATATAGACGGCGAGCGTTCCGTCACTTACGAAGTAAAGCCAAGGTTTCTCGTATGAATTCACCGCGGGCGCCGCGATCCCTCGGATGACATGAGCAAGCACCACCATCAGCGAGGCCCATCCTCGCATACCATCCAGATACGCCTTGCGCATGGCAATGTCGCTTTGTTGAAAGGGCACGTGAGTTTAACAGAATGCTGCTGCAATCCACGTCTCTGGTGTCCCGGGCCTTGCGAACAGCAATCAGCTTACGGTATCGACGAACGTGGCCGAATCACTTCCTCTTGTCGCATTATTTTGGGTGATTTGATGGCATGCCATTGCGGACTTCCGTTCCAGTAACACCGACGAGGCATGGTCGGTCATGCGAACGTCACCTATGTTTTTCGTCGAGGGCGACTCCTGCCGTGCTTGACTTGTGCGTGTCCAAATCGAAACGACTGTGATGAGCAAGCTCGAAAGACGGGAAATCAATTGCACCGTGTAAGCGGATTTCTAGATGCCATTTTGTCGGCTCGCGCTGCGGATGCCAAGAAGTGCAAAAGGATTTGCTTGGATCGAAATGCAAATACATGCGGTCAAGTAGAAACGCATAAGAGCGATTTGGCGCAAGTCGTCACAAATCAGGGCATGAAATTTCCGAAGTTTTGCTTCGGCGATTAGGCGGATCTGTCCAAAGTGAAAACAGGACTTCCCTTCGAGATTTTGATTTTCCCGTTGATTCGCGCCACGAAATTAACGGCACTTTGCACTCGCAACATCACGTCTCCTAGATTAAGGCGTTGAGCCATCCGGCACAACAAAATTCTAAGCACGGCTGGTTACGCCGGCACACCGCACCGGTCCCGCAACAGAACTCAGCACCGCGCAAGCCTGCGGGACTGGATGTAAGGCGAACTATTCCGAAAGAGGTATCAAAATCGCGAGCTTTCTGGGCGCGATAGCTCAAAAAGAGGCGCATCATCCTAATCACCTATCTGCGTTTCGACGCATCGACCCGAGCGCAATACGCTCCGTTTTTTGGCACGCGTCTGATGGACGCAAAATTCTTCGTCTGCAGCAGCCATGCAATTTGGCCGTGTGCGAGTAGTGCGGGAAACTGAGTTCTCGCAGGACCGCTTCAGCATTGGCTTTTCAAGCGAAACGTAGTTTCGCATCGTTTGAGAACAATTCCGCACGGACAGTGCGAACGTCACCTATGCCAGTCGTCGAAGGCGACTCTCGCCAAGCTTGCTTCGCGCGGTTCCAAATCAAGGCGACCGTGATGAACATGCTCGCAAGACGGGAAATCACTTGCACCCTGTGTGCGGATTTCGAGATCCCATTTTGTCGGCTCGCGCTGCCGATACCAAAAAGCGCAAAAGGAATTGCTTGACTCGACAGGCTAACGCCTGCGGTCAAGTAGCCGTGCTTCGGTTCATCCGACGCATGGATCATCAGGCGGCAGTGCTTCCCTGCGCCGGGTGAATCGAAAATCTGATCTCTAAGATCCCGGAAAGCAAAGCGCGCAGTCTTTCAACAACCCGGGACGTTCTTCTGATAGGTGAGAACGTCGCCTTTGATGCGACGACCGTGAAAATACTATTCAATTTCTCGCCCCTGTTAGATAACGCGGGACTTCCTCAGCGGCTTACCAAAGAGCTTGCCGAACTTTTCAACCGCCATCTATCGAAAGCTCATAGCACGACACGTGTGACGTCGAACGCCATCTCCATCAAAACGCAAAGCTATCGCGTGCGGCATCTCATTGCCGGCTTCCGCGAACTGCGCAAGGGCGGTTTCGCACTGCAGTCGCCTTGGAACCTGTCCGAAAAACACATCGCTCATCTGGTCAAGCTGTGGGTCTCGGAAAAGGACCAGGCACCGGGCACCGTCGAGAACAAGCTGACCTACTGGCGGACACTTGCCGCCTGGATGAAAAAGCACCAGCTAGTGGGCACGGTCGATGACTACATCAAGCGGCCCGACGGATATCGCCGCTATTACGTGGCGCAGGAAGATAAATCCTGGGAAGCGGCGAACGTTGACGTCAACGAAGTGATCTCCCGGCTTTGTGAGCATGATCGGTGGGTTGCGATTCAGGTCGAATTGCAAGCGACGTTCGGCTTGCGCGCCCAAGAAAGCATGCTTTTGCGTCCATTGCAATGTCTGCGTATCTCGGGCCACCTGCACGTCATCGACGGTACGAAGGGTGGCAGGCCCCGGCTCGTGCCGATCGATGCTGAATGGCAATACGAAGTCCTCATCCGTGCAGCGAGGCTCTCGAATCCTCGCACCGGCTCAATGATTCCGGAGCCATGGTCGCTCAAGCGGTGGTACCGCCATTTCTATCACGTGCTCCAGAAAGAGGGCATCGCGCGCGGTGGCTTGGGTGTCACGGTCCACGGGCTGCGCCACGCTTACCTCCAAAAGATGTACGAGGATATAACCGGGGTGCCGGCACCGATCAAACTGCCAGATCACCGGCCAGATCCGGAACTTCATAAAAGGGCCATGCAACAGCTGGTCGAAGCCGCGGGGCATAGCCTTGCAGCGAAGGCGACGGCCTACATCTCAACCTTCGCGACGGCGGAGCGCCTGTCTAGGCCTGTGGTGACCTTCGAGCAGGCGATCGCGGCTCTTCATGCGGCGAACGGCGTCAAATCGGAGGCGGCGAAGCGCCTGAAAATTTCAAGGCAAGCGTTTTATCGGATACTTGCAAAAGGTGGCCCGTTGCCAACTGTAGCGCCTGCAAACCCCGCCGAGACCGAAGCACCGTCAACATCCGCGCCTAACGAGGCCCTCGAAGGTCCAGTGTTGGCTCAGATAATCAACAACGCGACGCCGGGCCAACTTTCACTGCTTGCCGAATAGGGTTACCATCGCTAACGGACGACGTCCCGTCGTCATGATCGGCGACGGATTTCGGCCCTTAGATATGGTGCATAGTCGACACTGATTACGATGAACGGCCATCACTATCAGCGCAATACTCGGCGCAAGCAAGGATGAAGCCGTGCCTTTGCTCACACCCGCGCCGCTCGTCGTTTTTTCCAGTAGTCACAGGAGTTGCACTTACGCACTGTGCTCGGATTTTCAATGAACTCCGGGCTCATGCGAAAGGATGGTCCCGCTCGTTTTGAAAGACGCCGTAAAAGCACGTCTCCTACCGCGTTTCATATTGCGCCGCTCTTAGTGGTCCCGCACGACCTGTTTTTTGGCTGGAAAAGCAGGATTCCGCACCCGATAACGCCATTTCGTCATGTAAAAAGTGTGCCGAATAAGGGCGAGGTGACTATATGGCACGTGTAGTAAAAGGAAAATTTACTCAGCGAATCAATGGTTACGCTGGTCTTGGAATCTAGTGGGACGCTATCTGGGTAGTGTCGCTCGCAGGCCAAACAACTGCGGACTCACGCTGCTGGCACAACATCCCTCAAATAACTTTAATAGTTATGCGGCTGCAAATAGGGCGCTTGCCCGGTGAAGGTTCCCATCGGCCGGTATGGCTGCGAAAGGCGGCACTATAACGATTGCGGACGAGCTCGGTAAGGCGTGCCACAACATTCGATTCCTCATCATCGAGACGTTTGTTCAGCAGGTGTCCCTCGTAGCCTTGTGTGACGATCTGCTCGCGGCCGAGCAAGCTGCTCAGTTGACGCTGAAGTTCGGCCGCGTAATCTTTGGTGGGTATGGCTGGCATGTCTGTCTCTCGATTACGATGCGCCCGTTTGCAGCGGATAGTCCCGTAAGGTCCATTCGACGTGGCCTGCTGTACTAGCCAGCAGTTTTATTGCGAGTCAGCGCGGCGCCGCCCATCATGCAAAGAGCGGTTGGTGCTACCTCCGCGCTGTTGGTGTCCGTACTGTGTGCGGCTTTTGCGGTTTATTCGAAAAGTCTCTGTAAATCTATCAGGAACGAAGCGATACCTTTTCGCGGCTCTTTCTACGAAATTCAAATTATCCTGATAATCTCAACGGTGGTCCGGAGCGCGTCCGGCGCTTTTCCGATGCACCGCCACGCCGCCTGTTCGTTATGACATCCCGGATGACGTAAGCTTCGTTGTCGCTTGACGAGAGCCTGACTGGCAACCCTGTCATGCTAGACGCGGGCCGGCGTCCCTCACGCACTGCGACATACTACTTACGTCATCGCCGCTTCCATCCACCAAGCCTACGATGGATGCTCCGCCGATTCAGACCCAATTTCGGCGCTTCCAGCAATTCACTCGTTTAGCCGATCATCCGCGACGGAGTTTGATCTTACGATTGTATGTTTCAAATCTCTTCGGCACTGTACCTGCATACCGCGTCGGGCGTTTCCAAGCGCCACGCAATGCCTGACGAGCGATGTGTCTTCCTCTTAATTGAATGGGCTATCGAAATCGCGACCTTTACCAGCTCCTGATGCGCGTCGTCGAATTTAAGATTGTTTCTGCAGCACTCGAAACGAAAAATCGAAAGCTAACGACCACCGAAGACCTGGAGCTTTGCTATGTTAAAACGATCCCGCTTGCACGCTCAAATGCAGCTTACCGCCTTTTTTCCCACGCAGGCGTACCTCGGGTACCCTAAAAGTTATCAGGAGGAGCCTTCGCTTAGGCAACGCAGGCGCGAATACGCCGAGTTCTCGCGCAAGCTTCGCGCGGTCTTCGCTCCGCTGCTACTGAACCAGTATGCGTTGCACGAACACATGATGGTGCAGACGAGTCTAGGATTTTCGGGCGGGGCCGCAGGCGCGGACTGCATAGCTGTTACACGCTTCGGCGTCTTTGTCATCACGCGCATTCGGTCGATGGGTGCCCTTAGCTTGACGACCAAGGCAAATGAACTTCTCGTCACCGAGTCCGACACGGCGCACGTAATTCGATGTCCTCTTTGGCAAGCCGCGCCAGTCGTGCATTTCCTGTCCGCGCTACTGTCGGATCTGAAGTGCCCAGTTGAGGCCATCGCGATCACTACCGACGACGCTTGCAAGATCGACTTCGACCTTCCCCCATCGATTATGAAACTGCACGAATTGGATCAGTTTCTGCGACAAAGGTATGCCCCCTTCGTTGGAGTGCAGTGGTCTTTCTTCGACGTCAACCAAATCAGTGCGCGCATTCGCCAAGGGTGTCGTGATTGGGACAAGGAAGTGGATGAAGCATAGGCACGTGATGGCTTAATGCCTGACGAGCGCCGTGCGCGTAATGGTGGGCCAAGTCGGTGCTCAGATCGGAGCAGTCTCGCGCACCGGTCGACCGTCCAACCCTGGCGTAAGCTCACAGTTACATTAGGTCTCGTCGCTGACGATGTCGTTCGTTACGACACGGCGCATTTGGAACGTGTCATGGCATCCCGCCCAAGATCGTTTTTCGGCAAACATACTGTGAGGAAGCAATTTGTAAGCAGGCGATGCGATTGTTGTGCAATTAGCCGGGCCGAACTGATTTCGCAATATCCACTTGTTATCCTTTAGAATCAGGGATGTAGACTCGATTGGAGTCCGATGAAGTGGAAATATCAGGACGAACTCTTCGGCCCGGGTTTTACAGTTCAATACGACTAGTAGGGCCAACGGGGAAAAGCGAAGGGGGCCGTGACGGCGACGCCGGGATGCAGGCGTATGGGCGGCGACAATTATTTTGGCCGGCCAAGATAGTTATATGAACGCCCCCGATGCGCCAGGTTTTCTTGCGTGTTGCATCGACAGGATAGGTTGCAGCTTTATATGCGGCCTCATTGCAGCGTGATACGCTGCGGGCCCCGATGAAATCCGCTGACTCGCTCCTCATTTGTCGCACGAGCTACGCGCTCAAACTATCTTTCAGGCTTAGCGAGTTCAGGTCCGACCTGTCTTGTCATCACGCTCGATTGCCAACGCAACCTTTCGAAGTCATCCTGCAAGCTTCAATCTTCCATACGGTTCTACTTATCAAGCTGGTCGTGCACTGACGTGCCCCTGGTTGTACGCCGTACCATGTGCGAGAACTGCCCAGATTGTTCGGGCCATCTTGTTAGCAAGTGCTACGGTCACCACGTTGGATGGCCGTCGTTTCTGCAACTGCTCA
>NZ_JAQFVG010000311.1:268736-277281 GCF_029439455.1 Caballeronia sp. BR00000012568055
CACGCTGCGTGCTCCGTGGATCAGTAACGTTCGCACATACGTGTCCCCGCGTCGGCTGATACCGAATAGCTGGACCTTCCCGCCTGTGCCGATCTGCTTTGGTACGAGACCGAGCCACGCGGCAAACTCCCGTCCGGACCTGAACGCCTTCGCGTCACCCATCGTCGCGACAGTGGCCGTCGCCGTTAGCAGGCCAACGCCGGGGGTCGCGGCGATTGCCTTGCATGCCTTGTCCTCCCTCATCCACGCCTGCAAACGTCGTTCAATGTCAGCGACCTGTTTGTCGAGTCGATCAAGGTCATTCCAAAGTTCGCGTAGCGAGTCGATCAGCATCGCCGGCAGACGCTCGGCTAGCCTCGCTAGCACCCCGGGAATTGCTTTATCCAGCGCGGCGCGACTCTTGGCCATCACCTCGCCGTATGCTGTCAGCAAGCCCCGCAGACTGTTCATCTGCATCGTGCGGAACTTGATCTTCTGCTGCCGCAACCGATGCAGCGCCAATACGGCCTGCTGGGCTTCGGTCTTCACAGCGACGGGCTTGCTCGGCATCTGCGTGGCCATCCAGATCGCACGAGCATCGGCAGGATCGTTCTTGTTGCCGATGTTGAAAGCCTTGACGAACTTCGCCGGCATCAGCTTGACCTGATGGCCCATCTCTATCAATCGCCGTGCCCAATGCTGGGCACCGCCGCAAGTCTCCATTCCGATGAGACACGACTCGCGATTCGCAAAATGCTCGAGGAATGCGGCGCGCTTCAGTTGCTTGTTCACAATCTCGCCCGTGCCGGCATCCACCCAGTGAAGCTGGAAGACGTTCTTCGCAATGTCCACCCCGACCGTCGTATACTTCATTTCGGACCCTCCGGTTAGCCTGTGAAGACCTCAATGATCTTCCATTTGGGCACTTTGATGCCGTCGGCCCGTGAGGGTCCACCTCCTTGGCGTCACCCCTTGGTAGGTGGGGGCGTTCATTCCATTTGTCGCTGACCGGCCGTGCCGCTTGACGCCGTCTAGGCGTGCTTGAGAGAACTGCTGTTAGGTAGAGTAACGAGACTCGTGGGCGCGTGCAAGCGGCATGCCGAGCGCACGGCCCCGCAAGCTAATACGAACGCTTGCCGTCCGGTCTACCCGCGTCGGACTATTGATGGTGCAGTAACTGAAATTAGTGAAAAGAGGCGGTTTCTTATACCTCTTTTCACCGTGTCGAAGCGAAAGAAGCATGTTTTTATACGCCTTTCGTTTTTGATTAAGAGATTCAAATTTTAATTAGAAAAAATAGTTGCGCATCCATACTGTCAGTATGGAATGATCCGGTCACACGACTTAAGGTGACCATAATGAGAAATTTCAAAAGGCCCTATCGATTGATTAGCCGCCGCAGTTGCTGGCGACTCGTGCAGCTCTATCACCAAGGACTTGCTGAAGGAAAATGGACTACGCAACTTGGCGCGTTGAATGCGCTTGGCGTCAGTCAAGGTGACTTGTCAATGGCGATGCAGCTTCACCAACTGCCTGAGAAGATTCTTGACCTGTTCGAAGATCACGTCGACATCAGCAGCCATACGGTCCGCATCATTCGACATACGATCCGTCGCGACGGCCTTAACACGGTTCTGGGCCGCATCGACCGAAGCGGGGCATCCGGCGCAAAGCACTCGAAAAGGACCGTGTTGAGTATCGTCAAAGGTCAAGCGCTGGAGTCCAAGAAAATGCTGCGATGGTCTGGAGAAGATCCAGCGAAGATTATGTCTCGCACCTTAGTTCTCCCTAAAAACATTTCTGACCGCTATCACTTGGGTGTGACACAAGGAGAATGGAATTCTTTCAGTGCATGCGCGCAGGCACTGGGTATATCAAGACGAAATATCAGCGACGCCGTTGCCATCCGGGAGCTGCCAGATTCGATCCGCCATCTGTTTCGTGAGAGGGACTTGACGTTTTCCGTCGGGCGAAAGCTGCTCACGCTTAAGCGCGAACTCGGCCTCGACGAACTACTCTTGCGGGCGAGATACAAGGACTCGATGTACGATGTAGGCGGGCGCACTGCCGACAACATCTTGTCGGAAATAAACGAGGAGAATATTCGGCCGCTGAGCGCCTTCAGGCGTATCCAGATTAAGAAGGGACGAGGCCCGAATCGTCTTGTTATCGAATGTAAAGATCCGAAATTGCTTCTCAGATACCGCCGTGAGATCGAGATGGCGATCAGCAAGGTTCTGAAGAAGCGTGTTACAGATGAGGAGTTTGTTGAGCTCATGCGCGGAATGAGTAGCACTCAGCGCGCGGCCACGTCTCTTGCGAATCTCCTTCCAAGTACATTCCGCCCGCGTTCATCCTGACCCATTCGGTGTGCTCGGAGGCTAGGGTCTTTCGGTGCACCGGACGCACTTCGACTGGCCTAGCGGCTTCGCGCGCCGTCGCTGTCGCAACGAATGAAAGGCGTCCACGGCCGCCTCGTCCTCGATATAGCGGATGACGAATGCGCGTCCATCTTCGCTTGCGGTCGGATCGTTCGCGAGATCGATAAGTTACTCAACAATTCGTCCCTCACCGGTTGACTGCCTGCTGTTGTAGCCTGATGTCTGCAGGCGAAGACGCGAGAAATCAGAAGACTCGGCAACCACCCTCTAAGATTGCGCTCTACGTCATCATCTTCTCGGGTGCCTATCATGCTACGAAACTGCCCGTGCGCAGTCTAATCATGTAGGGATCCTAAGGAAGAGGCGATCGCAGACGGTGGTTGGCGATCCCAGCCTATCATGTCTGGGGACGATGAAAGGGGGACCTATACATTCCGAGCAGGCTATTGCGTTAGCACATCCTTTGGAACGTTCGGCACGCAAAAATGCGTTGAGCGGTTTTTTGAAGCAACGTCGTTCACGCATGCGAACTGCCAAGCGGCCGACTTTCCTCGTCTGCAAAAGTCTGTCGCCGAGTCGAGGCGTGGCCTTGACTTCTTGATATAGCAGGCACTCTGGATTTGTTCCAATCAGATCCATTGCAGACATGCCAATACAGAAACGTTTGTGCCACGCGCATTCCCCCCAACGAGCGAGAACCTCTCACATTCGCGGGTCGAACGAACACGCGTCGGCACGTGAATGCACTCGCATGCCAGTGCATGCAGCGCCCAAGCATTGCCGCCGGCAAGACCTAGCGCGATTGAAAAGTCCTTTGGCCCACAACGTACCGTCCCCGACGGTGCGTCTGCCCGCACGGTGCGCGGACAACGAAATCCGGCATCTTGAAGTGGTGATACGTCATATTGTTGCTGTTCATGGCCCGTCGATTCCTGCGTACCTGCCGCAGTCCTATTGGCTTATACGGCTAGAGCGAATCGAGCGAACGACTTGCCTCATTCCTGCTCAGCAGAATCGCATGAAGGCATTGCGAAGGTTGCTGCTGGAGAGCGAACCGCATCAGTGCCAATGCGCGTAGGTCCCGCCGGCGGTAACCGCTAGCGCAACCTACCCATCTTCATATTCGCCTATTACCGCTCGCGTGACAGCACTCTGCCCGGTCGAGATGCTCCGGTAGATGTGTTCGGCGGTAGGTGGCGTGGCTTGCAGGGAGATCACGCGCGTCAAGCGATGAGTTTCCTTAAAAGTCCATTCAATTTACAGACGCCGAGGGGCCGAATGAGAAAGCTTGATCGAAACGGAATGCCGACACACGACCTGTCTAACGAGACGACAGCCGCCGCTGACGATACCTTCAGCCAGTCCGGCAGGATTAGGACAGAGGCAATTAACGGCGCGGCCGACCGTCAACGCGTCAGCCACTCGTTACTGATGCGCATTGCGCCTGTCTTTCAACATGCGTTCGATGGCAGAGTGCATCTGCGCCATGCAATCGAACTCGAACACGCACCGGGCACGAATAACCCAATAACTCTGGTTGGTTGCCTCGCGATCACCCCGTTTGGCGTCTTCGTCGTGAACCACTTCGCCTGGACAGGCCTGGTGAAACCGGGAACCAACGAAGATGAACTCCTCGTCGTCGACGACTTCGGCGGCGTTACGGTTCATACGTCACCGCTGCGTCGAGCGAAGCCGGCCGTGCGGCACTTGCGCTTGGTGCTGTCTGACCACGAATGTCCGGTTGAGAGTATCGCCGTCTTAAGCGAAGCGGAATGCAGCCTGCATCCGACTGTGCCGGATGGCGTCTTGATGTTGTCGGACTTGCGCTACTTCTTGCGCACGAGGTTGAACCGTTTTCGCGCAACGCATCGGCGCTATTTGAACGCGGACAGCGTCGCTTCTCAAATCGACTGGTCGTGCTCACGCAGGCGCTCGCGCCCGTAATATCGCGGCCCGCAATCGCTGTTCGTTGTATCGCAGCGCCGCGCGGCCGTCACCTGAGAATCCGAGTAATTGCCGGGACGTTTGCTACGTAGCCCCAAACGACAAACGCTGTTCGAGCCACCCGTCCCGTGACATCGACATCTGCGGTCAAAGTGAAAAGAGAGCATTTTTACGAAGCTTTCCAACTAAAACCGTCCTATGGGTACTCTATATTAGCTGAACCCACCGCGTATTTACGCATCGACCTAGCAAGCGCACGGCTGACGCACGCTTGCCACTTCTTTCTATACTGGGCCCCTCGGCGAAATCGCTGAACCGGTTCGCAGGCAAGCTCACTGAGCGACACGCAATCGCTTTCCATCGTTGTCTACGAGCGCTGATTCCCAAGCCGCGTCGTCCTTCGTGTTCTCGTGCAAGACAAGCAGGCCTTCCGCAGGAACAAACGCTTTGCCTCGCATCCACCGAGATAGGTATCTGTTAGACGGCGACGCCTGCGCACGCGCGGTCGCCGGACGTTGCTCTTCGATTCGTTTTAAGCATCTCGCCGCGACGCTGGTCCCGCTGCGCGACAAGCTATGCGTCGCGCCGTATCCACCGCTGTCCTACTTCACCACCGTAGTCTGGCTTCGGCATTTCGCCGAAAGCCGCTACTTTCTTCGCCATGGAGACTTTATGAAAATCGCCGTACTGGAAGTTCGCTATGCGTGCGGGTTGATCTTGACTGACCGCGTTGTTGTTCAGACGTCATCCCGAATTATTCTACCGCCGCGCTTGACTGCGTTACTTGCCGAGCTCGAGCGTAGCGAGCGTCGCACGTCGACTAGCGCTATGGTGGACGGCGTCACCTATCGCGTGGAAGGCTCGCCGGACACCGAGTTTGCCTTGGGCTCCAAGCTTGGCTTTGCAGAGCAATTGGTCAGGGGGCTGCAGTCCGTCGCCTCACCGAATGCCGCTCAACGGCGGCTTAACCGGCGCTTTGCCCACATGCTGAGCGCCTTCTCGGTAATCGGCGCGTGCTACCTCGTCCAATCGACCAAAAGCTGGGACACACATGTAATCGTCGAAGCCTTATTACTTTGCGCCGTATCGGCGGCGTTGTTCGTCGCCGGACACATGTGCTTTCCGGCTGACTACGAATCGACTTGATCGAGCATCTTGGAAGACACCTTCTCGTTTTAGCATCGGATTCGACCATTTCGTCAGTGCTCGAACATTTTCGGCCTAAGCAACGTTAAGTGCGCAAACTACGCCAGCTGGCGTAGTTTGTCCGTAAAGATCTTGATGATCCTCCATTTTGGGCACCCTCTGATGCTGTCGGCTCGCGAGAGTCAGTCTGAATCCAGGCTTACCGAACCGATCGCAGGGATGGTAGGCGTTCATTTCATGGCCTCTATACAAATGACGAGTCCGCTATACCTGTCCGGCGGATCCAAGTCTCTGGGCACTCGCTCGAATTCGATCGGTGTGCCCGTGGTCTTCGCATCTTCCTCGGCGCGGAGGAACGCGCGCTTTCTCACGCGGACAGTTTCCTACCTCGAAGCGTTTGAAACGCCGTCGCGCCGTTGGAAAGCGGAGAGCCCTCCTCCTCGTGATGTTGGCAATACTTTGTTGATTGCCCGCAGATGTGTCGAGTCGCCAACGCCGTACCGCTTTGAGCTTAATTGTCGATAAGTATGGTCAGTAACAGGCAGATCGATGCATGAAAGCATAGTACGAGCGGCGCCTGAGAGATCATTCGTCCTTGATGGGCGAAGCCAAATGGGCTTCAACCGCGATCTTAATAGCCGCGATGGGTGCCGAAGCCGCACGCCTGTCATCGGCTTAGCACCGACCAATCAGCATGCCCGGAGGAGAGGATCTCGCGAAGGGACTAATGCCGTATTTTAGCGGATAGGTAGGCGAACTTCTCGCACGAGCGACACTTGAGTTCAGATCTGACATGCCTAGCGGGCGCCGGTACCAACGTTGGACTAGGTGGTGGGATCGGTTTTCAATCTTCCTTCAGTGTGCTGGAAGAGTCATGTACGAGCAAGAGACGGAGGGCTGGCTTGATTGACGAAGGTAACGAACGCGACGTAAACAGAAAGGGGAGCGCGATGGCAGCGAAGATGTCGGTCGCCGCAACAATAGATCGAACAAAAGTCTACGCCGAGACGATTGGGATTCTCCCTAAGGCCCCGCCGTTGAGATGCTTATACTGCGGCGCGGGCGTTAGTTTCGTCCCACAGCACACGCGCGAAATTGGCGGTAAAGTATTTGGGGTTCAAGGATATTTCCGATTGCTGCCTAAAACGTCGCATGACGAGCGTTGCACATTCAACATTCAGGGGAAACTGGACACCATTGCTCGTCGATCGCTTGGCGTATTGCAGGCTTTGGAAGAAGGGCAATACCGCTTTCGCCTCCTCGCGCATAAAGAAATGCGTGATCTATCGCTTCACTCGTCTCGAATCAACCTTAGCCGCAGATACGACCAGAGGGAAGCACACAGTGCGTCGGCCTCGATTGCTGAGCATCTCTTATTATCGGCTTACCTAAATACCGCGAAACGAGTGTTACAGCTGCATGCGCGATGTCAAGCCGATAATTCGCTTCGACATGTTATTGAGTTAGTCTTCAACGGATTGTCAATAAGTTGGGACGAGTTTTATTACGAGCCCGAACGATACCTTGCGGCCTATCGATGGCTCGGTAGGAAATACGCTTCGTTTCCAATCGCAATTGCTGGCCGCGTCTCGAAGATCGAGGCAATCAAAACTCGCGGACGGCTTCTGCACGTGGTGAAGCTAATGCCGTCGACACCGGAGAAATATGTGCGTGATTCGACCGTCGCTGAACTTGTCGGTGCAAGTGTCTGGTGCAGTCAGGAGTCCTGGCTGCAGCCGCTGCAACAAGACGATATGGTGCTTATCTTCGGGTACTGGGCGCAAGCGAGTGCGCATACACTTACGCGCGTTGCGCGTTCCGACAAGGCTGCCTTTCGCAAATATTTGGAGCGTCGAATGACAATGTGGCTGCATTCGAGATCACAGATCATACGGCTATGAACGACTCTCATGACATAAAGGCCCATGCGTCACTGACCTAGGGATGTGAGCTTTCGCGTTATGAAGCCAAACGGTTTTCGGCAAAGGTGCCGGGGAATTTCCGGCGTCTAGGTGCGTGATTCTTCCGGCATATATGCGCCGGTAGATTTTCGCCGTAAAGGGCACTGGCGTCTGAGTCGGGCACTCGAACTTCGCCAACCGCTACCCTCAGCGGTCATTTCGACACTTCCAATTTGGCACTTCAATCCCGTCGGATACAGCGAGGGCTCCGCCGCTTCTACTGCCTCACCTCACCCGCTGGGGTGGGGGGCGTCCATTCCATCTCCGATCGGGATATCGATCGGTCGAAGATATTGGGCCGTGAGAAGCTGGCAGCAGTGCGGGAATTCTCAACCGAGCGCGGTGCATGCATGGGGTAATGAATGATCCTGTCCGACCATCAATACGAAGATCAATTGGGTGGCTATAAGGTACGGCGGCACATATACAGGAGGAGGGACATCACGAAGGAACAATCGGCTTCGAACTGTGGCACGCATGATGTGCAGCAGTTTGCTCGCTATCGAGTCTCCGGATGGGACCGTCCAGGCCTCGTCGATCAGACTGAACATTCACATGTCGCAGTTTAGCCTATTGCACTTTTGGCTTACTCACTGTCGCTAAGGGCATGTGCAAAAGCTAGCATCCAAGTGAAACAGAAGAGCGCCAGTTCGGAAGGCTTCGCATGATACGAACTGAGGCTTGCAAACCTTCAAATCAATCGCGGAATCTCATCATCCAGTCACATGGAACCACCGCCGACTATGCACGTACTGCAGGAATTTGACACCTTATTGGTCGTGTTGTAGTAAGCATTCGATTGGACGTTGACGTTCTTAGCAGAGGCGGTCAGAACAATTCCATTACTCATTGCATAAAAAGAATTTCCCATCACGATCGACGCTCCGTAGTTATAGGATTGGAACACTATCCCGTAGTTGTTGTTTGTGACTCCTTGAGGTTCAAATGTGTTTCCAATTATCGTCGTAGCCTCTGTATTTTGAAGATTCAATGAAACTGTGTTGGGCTGCACTATAAATAGGTTGCCAATGAGTTGCAGATCTTGGATTCCTGTTCCCGTCGAGATTGCGCTTGAAAAATCGTTAAATTGACTATTCATAACGATTAGTTGCACGAGCCCGCTTTCCCCCGGAG
>NZ_JAQFVG010000312.1 GCF_029439455.1 Caballeronia sp. BR00000012568055
CCGGCGACGTGGCGGGTGAGCGCATCGAGTTCGCGCGCGAGGCGGCGGTCGAGTAGCCAGAGGCGGAAGCCGTGGATCAGAAACGCGCAGATCGCGGTCGGGATGCCCCACACGGCAACGTGCATCGGTTCGACGACGATGCCGGCTTCCTTCAGGAACGTGGTCATCAGTACGATCGCGCCGAACGCGACGAAAATGTCCTCGCCGAAGAACAAGCCGACGTTGTCCGTCGCCGCCGAATACGCGCGCAGCTTGTAACGCGTGGCATCGGATAACTTGCCGTAACGGGCTTCGGTCGCGCCTTCGGCCATGGGCGCGAGCAGCGGGCGCACCATCTGCGGATGGCCGCCGAGTCCCGTCAAGCCGACCGCCGCCGTGATTTCACGCACGAACAGATAAACGATCAACAAACGCCCGGCCGTCGCCGCCTTGATGCCCGAAATCCACATTTGCGCGCGTTCTCGCAGACCGTGTCGTTCGAGCAAGCCGATGACCGCGAGCGGCAGCAAAATGATGAGCGGAATATTCCGCGTCTTGAGAAACCCGCTGCCGATGGCGGTCAGAATGCGCTCCACCGGAAAATGCGCTGCGAATCCGGTGATGATCGCGGCGGCGGCGACGATCAGCATCGGATTGAAGCGCAGCACGAACCCCACGATGATGACAGCCACCCCGATGAGCGGCCATAAATTCACAGACGTAGTCATAAGTTCTCCAAACGGACAGGGAAGCACCGCACCTCGGACGGGCGCTCTTGCTTGCGGCTCTGTGGCCACTTGTTGAAACGCCCCGCGTTAGGCGGGGCGTTTCTCGAAACCAATCAAGCGGCGCGGGCTGCGCGTACGTCGATGCCCGCATCGGTCAATGCGCCGCGAATGCGACGCGCAAAAGCCAGCGCGTGCGCGCCATCGCCATGCAGACAGATGGTCTGCGCGTTCAATGGCACCCATTCGCCCGATACCGCCTGCACGCGCTGTTCACGCACCATCGCAAGCGTGCGGTCGAGCACCTGATCCTCATCGTCGAGCAGCGCACCCGGTTCCTTGCGCGGCACGAGCGAGCCATCGGCGCGATAGCCGCGATCCGCGAATACTTCTTCCACAGCGATCAAACCGGCGCGATGCGCGGCATCGATCAATCCGCTGTTGGCGAGGCCGAACAGCAGCAGCGACGGATCGAAGTCATGCACGGCGGACGCGATGGCATCGGCTATTTCGGGGCTTTTTGCGGCTTGGTTATATAGCGCGCCGTGTGGCTTCACATGCGCGATACGCCCGCCTTCCGCCTGCGCAATCGCCGACAACGCGCCAAGCTGATACAACACGCCCGCGTAAATCTCCCCGGGCGGCAGATTCATTTCCTTGCGGCCGAAGTTCTCGGGATCGTTGAAGCTCGGATGCGCGCCGATCGCGACGCCTTTCTGCACGGCCCAGCGCACGCACTCGTGCATCGCGGTGGCGCCGCCCGCATGCCAGCCGCACGCGATGTTCGCAGAGCTGACGAGATCGAGCAGCGCTTCGTCGGTGCCGCAGCCTTCGCCGAGATCGGCGTTCAGATCGATTTCCATGATGGTTCGTCGTTCGTTCGAAGTAGTCATTACGTTGGGATATCCGGCCGCGTCTTGTGCGCAGCTCGCGTCACACTCGCGCGATGCGTTCCTCGTGCATCGCGATTGCCGTTTCCACCTGACTTACGTACTGCCGTTCTTCCGCAAGCGCGCTACGCGCCTCTTCCACCGATGTTTCGATAAACCGCACGCCACCATTCAGGCGCACTTGCGCGAGCTTCCACAAATCCGCCTTGATGACCGCGCCGATCTTCGGATAACCGCCTGTGCTCTGCGCATCGCCCATCAGGACGATCGGCTGGCCGTTCGGCGGCACCTGAATCGTGCCGGGCAGCACCGCGTGCGAGAGCAACTCGGTCTTGTCTTCGCGCTGCAACTCCGTTCCGGCCAGACGAAAGCCCATCCGATTGCTGTTCGGCGTGATGGTCCATTCCTCGTTCCAGAAATCGCGCTGCGCCTGCTGCGTGAAGCTTGCATATTCCGGGCCGCGCAGCACGCGGATCGGCACCGACCACGCAAGTCCGGGCGCGTGACGGCCGCGACGGATGGGTTCATCGACGAGAACGAATTTGCACCATGCAGGCGCTTTCACGCCGAACGCCGGTTCTTCCGGCGAAAACGCGATGCCCTTGTGCGGCTGCGGCACGCCGACCGGCAGACGATCGCCGTCGCGCAGCGCGCGGCCGCCGAGACCGCCGAAGCCCGCGCCGAGATCGGTGCTGCGCGAACCGAGCATCGGCAAAACGTCGATGCCGCCAGCGATCGCCACATAACCGCGCATGCCACGCTTGGCCGCGCGCAGCGTCAATTCCTGACCCGCGCGCACGGGCACGCTCCACCACGAATAGATCGGCTTGTCGTCCAGCGTCGCGCCGAAATCGACGCCCGTAATGGCGATGCGCGTCGCGTGCTTGAAGCGCAGCACGATCGGCCCGAACGTCACTTCGATACCCGCCGCGTCCGGCTTATTCCCGACGATCCGATTGCCGATTTCCAGCGACAGCGCATCCAGCGCCCCGCCCGAACTGACGCCGAGATGCCGGTAACCGTGACGCCCCAAATCCTGCACGGACGTCAGCAGGCCCGCGCGAATCACGTCGATCATGCGCGCACCTCCACGGGCTTGAAGCGCACGCGGTCGCCGGGTTGCATCAACGTGGGCGGATTGCGCGACGGGTCGAACAGCTTGAGTTCCGTGCGTCCGAGCAATTGCCATCCACCGGGCGAAACCGCCGGATAAATCCCCGTCTGCGCTCCGCCGATTCCCACGGAACCCGCCGGCACTTCCAGCCGCGGCTCCGTCCGGCGCGGCATGTGCAGCGACGCATCGAGTCCGCCGAGATACGCGAATCCCGGCTGAAAACCGAGAAAAAACACGACGTATTCGGCATCCGAATGCCGCTTCACGACTTCATCGACCGACAAACCTGCGTGCTTCGCGACATCGGCGAGATCGGGACCGTCGTAATACACGGGAATTTCGATGTCCGCGCCCGCGTCGTCATTGACGCCAACGCTTTCCCAGCCCGCTTCCAGCTCGGACGCGAGCGATTCGTAATCGGCTTGCAGCGGATCGAACACAATCGTCAGATTGTTCATGCCCGGCACGACCTCGACGACGTGCGGCATCAGGCGCGCGATATCCGCGAGCGCCCAAATGCGGCGCTGGCAGTCGAGCGTGGCGGGCGGCGCGGATTCGCACACCAGTGCGGTGTCGCCCAACGGATAAATGCGTGGTGTTGTCATGCCTCGTTTTGCCTTGGATGCGGCGCGAAAGGTCTGCCTTACGTCGCCACACAATGTTACATTGTCAATAAATTATCAAGAAATTATCTATTCAGGTTTGTCCGGAGCGTTGCAAAGCGCTCAGCACGCGTGCTGGCGAATAACGTCGCGCTACACTCCGATGCACCTTTCAGCGGGTTCAACCATGTCGCGTCACCCTACCAAGATCGTCTCGTCCGAGCATCTCGTTTCCGAAACCAGCGCGGAGCTTTCGGAGTTCGAGTATGGCCTCATCATGGTCAGCAACGCATTCAATCGATGGATGGTGCGCTGCATGTCGGCGGCGGGCGCGAAGGATATGACTGCGGTGGAAGTGTCGCTGCTGCATCACGTGAGCCATCGTGATCGGAAGAAGAAGCTGGCGGATATTTGCTTTGTGCTGAATATCGAAGACACGCACGTGGCCACGTACGCGCTGAAGAAACTCGTCGCGCGCGGTTATGTGACAAGCGAGAAAACCGGCAAGGAAGTGCTTTTTTCCGCGACGGCGGCAGGGCGCGAGTTGTGCGGCAAGTATCGCGAAGTGCGCGAGAGTTGCCTGATGGCGACGCTGCGTGAAAGCGGCATGACAAACGAGCAAATCGGCGATGCCGCGCAGTTGATGCGCAACGCCTCCGGTCTGTACGACACAGCGGCGCGCGCGGCCGCATCGCTTTAATAAATCGCCGATTCGGTGACGATGGCGTCCAGCGGCATATCGTGCTTTTCGCGCGGCAGCGAATCGCACTTGCCCGCTTCGAACGCGATGCCGATCGTCACCGGTTTCTTGTCCACAGGCCACGCCGCGAGCGTGCGATCGTAGTAACCGCCGCCGTAGCCTAAGCGGAATCGGTCCGTATCGAAGCCGACGCAGGGAATCAGCAGCACGTCCGGCACGATCACGCGTTCTTCTTGTGGAACGGGAATCTTGTAACGCCCAGTCTTCATCGGCGATTCAGCGTGCCACGCGTGAAACGCCATCGCCGAATGCGGTGTCACCACGACCGGCAACGCGCCTTCACGCGCATCCGAAGCAGCGAGCCACTGCGTCATGACGCCGCGTGCATCGAACTCACCGGCGACCGGCCAATAAAAGCCGATACACGCGATGTCGTATTCATCGATCACGCGCTTCAACTGCGCGGCGAGCGCCTGATCCATCGCGGCGCGCGCGGGGTTTTCATTGTGCGCTTCACGGCTTGCCAGAAGCCTCGCGCGCAATGCGCTTTTAGGCTGAACATTGAGTTCTGCCGAATCGTTGCGTGCTATGCTTTGGACCGATCTTAGGACCAATTTGCGCTCCAGAAATAACGATGTCAAAACGTCTCAGCCGAGTATATCTTGCGGCCTTCTCAGCGATCGCCGCGTTCACGATGGTCGCCTGCGGAACCGCTGCCGCCGTCCCGCCCGATGCCGATTCTCAACCGTCGTCCGACGACCGCATCTTCATGCAGTTGCGCGACGCAGCCCGCAACAACGATGCCGGCAAAGCCGCCGTGCTCGCCGCGCAGATTCCGAACTATCCCGCGCCGAGCTACATCGAATATTTCACGATCAAGCCGCAGTTGTTCGACTCGCAAGGCCACGCGCGCGCGGATGCGCCCGACGCGCCGGTGTTGTCGTTCCTGCAACGCTATGACGGCCAGGCCATTGCCGACCGCATGCGCAACGACTATCTGGTCGTGCTCGGCGGCCGTCACGATTGGAAAAACTTCGAGCAGCAATATGCCCGTTTCGTGCTCAACGACGACACGCAGGTCAAGTGCTACGCGCTCGAAGCCCGCATGTCGCGCGGCGAGAATGTCGCGGATGCAGCGCGTGCGCTGCTCGTCGATCCGAAGTGGTACGGCGACGGCTGCGTCGATCTGATCGGCGCGCTCGCGGAATCCGGTCAGTTCACCAGCGACGATATCTGGCAGCAAATTCGCATTGCGTACGAGCAGAACTACACGACCACCGGCTCGAATATCGTCGATGCGCTCGGTCAGGAAAAGCCGAAGCCCGAATTGCTCGATAACGCCGTCAACAAGCCGCCGCTGTATCTGGCGCGCGGCGTCATGCCGAACACGCCCGCGCATCAGTTGACGCTGCTCGCGATCACGCGTCTGGCGCGCAACGATCCGGCGATGGCCGCGGCCACTTTCTCGTCCGTTGCGCCGGGGTTGACGGCGCAGGAACGCGCGATCGGCTGGGGCACGATCGGCTATCAGGCGGCGTTGAAGCGCATGCCGTCGGCGGCGGATTGGTATCGGCTGTCGGCGAATGCGACGCTGTCGAATCCGGCGTATGAGTGGCGCACGCGCAGCGCCTTGCTCGCCGGTGACTGGAACATGGTGCGCTGGTCGATCGAACAGATGCCGCCGACGCTGCGCAATCAGCCGTCGTGGGTCTACTGGCACGCACGCGCCCTCAGACAAGCGGGCGACGCGGCCACGGCGAATCAGGAATTCCAGACCATTTCCGATCAGTACAACTTCTACGGCCAGCTCGCGCTCGAAGAACTCGGCCAGAAGATCACCGTGCCGCAACGCACGACCGTCAGCGACGCCGAAATTGCGCAGATGCAGTCGGTGCCGGGCTTCGCGCTGTCGCAACGGTTCTATGCGCTGAACATGCGGCTGGAAGGCAATCGCGAATGGAACTGGCCGCTGCGCAGCATGACGGATCGCCAGTTGATCGCGGCGGCGCAGTATGCCAAGCGCATCGAACTGTTCGATCGCACGGTCAACACCGCCGACAAGACCAAGACCGAGCACGATTTCACGCTGCGTTATTTGTCGCCGTTCCGCGATATCGTCGAACGTGACGCGAAGGATACGAGCCTCGACGTCGAATGGGCATACGGGCTGATTCGCCAGGAATCGCGCTTCATCATCAACGCGCGTTCGGAAGTGGGCGCGGGCGGCCTGATGCAATTGATGCCCGGCACCGCGCAATTGGTGGCGAAGAAGATCGGTCTGGGCAGCGTCTCGCGCGCGCAGATGAACGACATCAACACCAATATCCTGCTCGGCACGAACTATCTTTCGATGATCTACAATCAATTTGATAATTCGCCCGTGCTCGCCACCGCCGGTTATAACGCCGGTCCGGGTCGGCCGCGCCAGTGGCGGCAGGATTTGCGTGCGCCTGTCGAGGGCGCGATTTTTGCTGAAACGATCCCGTTCGCCGAAACCCGCGATTACGTGAAGAACGTGCTGTCGAACACCGTGTATTACGCTGCTTTGTTCGAAGGCCGTCCGCAATCGCTGAAGGCGCGCCTGGGCTATATCGCTCCCTGATCGTGAGTTGATCGTTATTTGAGCGCTTTGTCCGCGCCCGCGCTTCTTCCGGCGATTCGTCGAACGGAAAGATGCGCGGGCGTTTTCGTTTTCATGTGCGTCTCGCGCAACCCAAGACCGCAGTCCAGAACGCGAAGAGGCGAATATGCGACATCAGAAAGTAGCGCTGATTGGCGGTTCGGGTTTTATCGGCAGTCACTTGATCAATGCGCTGGTCGATCTCGGTAAGAACGTGCGCGTCGCCACGCGGCGGCGCGTGAATGCGCAGCATCTGACGCTGCTGCCGATCGATGTGATCGAATGCGATATCCACGATCCCGTGCAACTCGCCGGTTTCATCGATCAGGCCGATGCGGTAATCAATCTCGTTGGCGTGCTTCAAGGGCGGCGCGGCGATCCGTACGGGCCGGAGTTCGCGAAAGCGCATGTGGAATTGCCGCGCAAGATCGCGGCGGCGTGCGAGGCGAAGGGCGTGCGGCGGCTGCTGCATATGAGCGCGATCGGCGCGGATTCGCAAGGTCCGAGCATGTATCTGCGTTCCAAGGGCGACGGCGAAAAAGCAATCCGCGAATCCGGTCTGGACTGGACGCTGTTTCGCAGTTCGGTCGTGTTCGGTCCCGAGGACAATCTGCTCAATCAGTTTGCGTTTCTCGAACGCGTGTTCCCGGTGATTCCGCTCGCCTGCGCCGATGCGCAATTCCAGCCCGTCTTCGTCGGCGATGTCGCGAAAGCAATGGTCAACGTGCTCGATCTCGATGCCGCCAACGGCCAAACATACGAACTCGCCGGGCCGCACGTCTACACGCTCGCGGAACTCGTGCGATTCGCGGGCGCGACCATCGGCAAGCATGCGCGCATCATCAAATTGCCGGACAGTCTTGGCCGACTTCAGGCAATGACTATGGAAATGGCGCCGGGTGAGCCGATCATTTCGCGCGACAATCTCGACTCCATGCAGACGCCGAATATCGCCAGCGGGCCGTTGGCGCCGGAGTTGGGTATCGACGAACCGGCGAGCATCGAGGCGATCGCGCCGCTTTATCTCACGGGCAATGCACCGCGTTCGCGGTTTGGTTCCTTTCGCGCTACGGCGCATCGTTAAATTAGTTGGAGTGGTATGAAGCTCGTTATCGGTGACAAGAATGCCTCTTCCTGGTCGATGCGGCCGTGGGTTCTGCTCAAACATTTCGGCATCGCGTTCGATGAAGTGCTGATTCCGCTGTACGCGCCGGAGTCCAAAGCGAATCTGCGCAAGGTCTCGCCGACAGGAAAAGTGCCGTGTCTCATCACCGATTCGGGCGACACGATTTGGGAATCGATCGCGATCATGGAAACGATCGCTGAGATGCATCCCGAACACGCGATGTGGCCGCGCGATGCCATCGCTCGCGCACACGCGCGCAGCGTGAGCGCGGAGATGCACGCGGGATTCTCGGATCTGCGCAAGAACATGCCGCTCGAAATTTTCAAGCGTGCGCCGGGCGAAGGCGCAACGCCCGAAGCGCTCGCCGATATCGCGCGCATCGAAGCGATCTGGGCTGAGTGTCTGAGCAAATCCAACGGTCCGTTTTTGTTCGGTGACTTCACCATCGCCGATGCCATGTTCGCGCCCGTCGTCATGCGTTTCAACACTTACGCGCCCGCACTGAGCGCGCAGTCGCAAGCGTACGCAAAACGCATCACCGAATTGCCCGCCGTCGCCGCATGGATCGATGACGCGCGCAAGGAAATCGGCCGATGAACATCTACGCCGTGGGCGGCGCGATCCGCGATGAATTGCTCGGTGTGCCGGTCGTGGATCGCGATTACGTCGTGGTTGGCGCGACGCCGGAACAAATGGTGGCGCAGGGGTATCGGCCAGTCGGAAAGGACTTTCCGGTGTTTCTGCATCCGCGCACGCAGGAGGAATACGCGCTGGCGCGCACCGAGCGCAAAACGGCGGCGGGTTATCACGGTTTCCAGTTTTACTATTCGCCGGACGTCACGCTCGAAGAGGATTTGACGCGCCGCGATTTGACCATCAACGCGATGGCGCGCGAAGTGAGTCCGAGCGGCGAACTCACCGGCCCCGTGATCGATCCGTTCGATGGCCGTGCCGGTCTGCAAAGCAAGCTGTTCCGCCATGTCGGCGATGCGTTTATCGAAGATCCGGTGCGCATTCTTCGCCTCGCGCGGTTCGCCGCGCGTTTCGCGGACTTCAGCGTTGCGCCGGAAACCGCCGAACTGATGAAGCGCATGGTCGCCGCCGGCGAAGTCGATGCGCTCGTGCCCGAACGCGTATGGCAGGAAATATCGCGCGGGCTGATGGAGAAAAAGCCATCGCGCATGTTCGATGTGCTGCGCAGTTGCGGCGCGCTCGCCCGCATTCTTCCCGAAGTCGATGCCCTGTGGGGCGTGCCGCAGCGCGCCGACTATCACCCCGAAGTGGACACTGGCGTTCACGTGATGATGGTGCTGGATTACGCGGCATCGCAGGGTTTTGCGCTGCCGGTGCGCTTTGCCGCGCTGACGCATGATCTTGGCAAGGCGACCACGCCGGAAGATGTGTTGCCGCGTCATATCGGTCATGAAGGGCGCAGCGTCGATTTGTTGCGGCCGTTATGCGAGCGTCTGCGTGTGCCGAACGAATGCCGCGATCTGGCGCTGCTGGTCGCGCGCGAGCACGGCAATATTCATCGCGTCATGGAGATGGGCGCGGCCGCGCTCGTGCGTCTGTTCGAGCGCTCCGACGCGTTGCGCAAACCGGCGCGCTTCGCTGAAGCTCTGCAAGCCTGTCTCGCCGATGCGCGCGGCCGGCTCGGCCTCGAACAGCAAGCGTATCCGCAAGCCGAGCGCTTGCGCGAAGCGCTGGTCGCCGCACGCAGCGTCGATGCCGGCGCGGTCGCGCAGCAATACGCCGATCAGCCCGCGAAGATCAAGGACGCCGTGCACGATGCGCGCGTTGCGGCGGTGAAGGTATCGCTTAAGGGCGTCGCGGATTAAGCGAGCTGAAGGTTCGATAAAGCGTGGCGCGCTGCATCGAGCGGTGCGGTCCAGTCGTTGAAGCGCGTCTGCCGGAACAGACGCGTTTCGGGATACCACGGCGTAGACGATGTGAAGTTCATCCATCGCCAGTCGGTGCGGATGGCGGGCAGAAGCACCCAGCAGCGCTTGCCGAGCGCGCCCGCAAGATGCGCGGCGGCGGTATCGACGGTAATCACCAGATCGAGTTGCGCGATGATCGCGGCGGTATCGGCGAAATCTTCGATCTCGGAGCCGACATGCATCAACGGTTGGCCAGCGAGCGGGCGAGCCGCTTCGTCTTCGCCCTGTCCTTTCTGCAAACTCACGAAACTCGCCGATGGACACGACCACAGCGGCGCGAGCGTTGTCAGGCCGGGCAGCGAGCGTACCTTGTCGTTCGGGTGGATCGAACTGCCTTTCCACACCAGACCGACCTTCGCGCCGGGAAGCAGACTGAACCTTCGCCGCCAGTGCTCGAACGCTGCGTCCGGCACGGAAAGCACCTTTTCGGCGGACGGAATGGTTTCAGGCGTAGTGCGCGCGTGCAGCGGAATGCTCAGCAAAAAGGTCCAGCAGTCGTAGTGTCGCGGATCGGGCGACGCGCTTTCGCTGATCACTCGGTCCAGCCCGCGCGCAGTCTTCATCAGCCGATGCAGCTGATCCGGGCACACGAACGCAACATGCTTCGCGCCCATTTGCTTCAGCACGGGAAAATATCGGCTGAACTGAATAGCGTCGCCGTTGCCTTGCTCGGCATACACCAGCACGGATTTGCCTTTCAGCGATTCCCCTTGCCACTGCGGCAATTCGATTGCCGGCGGCACCGTGTTCCGATGCCCAAGCCGCGCGTCGTAGCGATTTTCATAGAGACGCCAGCCGTGCGCATAGTGTCCCGTCGCCAACATCAGGTGTGCAAGCTCGACCTTCGCTGACACCTGCACCGGATGATCATCCGATGCCACCCGAAACGCTGCGTCGCCTTCCGGCTGGTCGTTGAGAATGCGCCGAAACGTTTGTTCGGCTTCGGCAAGACGACCCTGATCACGCAGCACGACGCCGAGATTCATCGTGGCATCGGGGAAATCGGGGCGAAGTTTGAGCGCTTGCCGATATGCTTTTTCCGCCTCCGGCAGGCGATTGCGCGCCTGCATCACCACGCCGAGATTGCTGTAACTCGCCGCGTGCGCGGGATCGTGCCTGAGTGCCTCGCGTAGCGAGGCTTCGGCTTCCGGATAGCGTTTCTGATTCGTCAACAACACGCCAAGATTCGAATGCGCCTCGCAATAAGCGGGATGCAGTTCGATTGCGCGCCGGAAAGCGCGTTCGGCGTCGTCCGGTTTGTTCAGCGAGAGGTTGCACGCTGCGACAACGTTCCACATGGCCGGAGATTCGAAACCGGCATGCAGCACGGGTTCGAGCACCGCGAGCGCTTCGGCGAAACGCTGCGCTGCATAAAGACGCTCGGCTTCGAGATATTGTTGTTCGGCGTATGACGCGTCTATTTCGGAATTCGACATTCGAGCTTCCTGTCCATGTTTCAAAAGAACAGTGCAGCGCCCTGCCAGGAAGATCGCGCACCCGCTTGCGCGCGATTTTCCACGATTAACACGGCTTGCTCTTTAGCCGTAATTCGAATTTGCGCTCAAAGCGCCCGCGCAATCAAGGACAACACAATCGATAACAACAGCGTCGACATAAAAGGAAACGAATATTCCTTGCCGCGAAGACGCAGCGTGAAATCGCCGGGCAACCGGCCGATGCCGAGCTTCTTCAGCCACGGCAGCGAGCCGGACAAAATCGCCAGCGCGATGAAGGTGGTGATGACCCAGCGGATCATGATGGCGCGCTCATAGCGTGTGCGAACGATCGCCGGTGGCGAAGGCATCGAGCGTATCGGCGATGCCGCGCGAGAATGCGATCACCTTGAACAACTCGCCCATTTCCGCTTCGGACAGCAGCTTTTGCACGGCATTCGCGGCGGGCAGGAAGCGTTTGACATCGGAGGGATCGAGTTCGTCGAGCACATCGGTGATGCCCGCGTTCATCAGAAAGCGCGCCTGCGAGGTGAAACCGAGCAAGTCCGCGCCCGCATCCGTTCCCGCTTCCGCGATGCCCGTAAATTCCACATGCGCCGTGATGTCCTGCAAACCCGGATAAACGAACGCGTCCGAATGTGCGCGATGCCGGTAATGACACATCAGCGTGCCCGTCGCGCGCTGCGCGTGATAGAACTCGCGTCGCGGAAAACCATAGTCGATGAAAAACGCCGCGCCGCGCGTGATCATCGTGCAAATGGTCTTGGTAAAGGCGAGCGCCGCTTCGTGCGTTTCGGTGAGGTATTCGGCGAACGGCTCGTCATCGTTGGATTCGTCGATCGCGGTATCGATCAGTTCGATTTGCATATCGGCGGAAACCGGGCGGTCGTCGAAGGCGAAACGATCGTTCAGCAGCACGACGCCGCGCTCGTGCCACGCGCCGAGTTTGCGCACCACGAGGCGCACGGGCATGGCGTCCAGCACTTCATTGCCGATCACGACGCCTTCGAAACTTTCCGGCAACGCGCTCAGCCATTCCACTTTCGATGCAAACGCCTTCGCATACTTTTCGATGGTTTCCCGCTGACGCGCCCGCAACTCGCCGGACAAATCGACGATTGCGTAACTGTCGATTTTCTCGCCGAGCGCGTTCAGCAAGCCCGCAGCGAGTTTGCCCGTGCCCGCGCCGAACTCCATCACGCGACGCGTATCGCTGCGCTCGAGCGCCTGCGCGACCGGCCGCGCCAGCGTCAGCGCGAACAGCGGCGACAATTCCGGCGCGGTGACGAAATCGCTGCCATCGTCGCCGCGCAGGCCGAATTTCATTGCGCCGCCGCTGTAGTAGCCGAGGCCGGGCGCGTATAACGCGAGTTCCATATATCGATCGAACGGCAGCCAGCCGCCCGCAGCCGCAATGCGCTCGCGGATCAGATCGATCAGGGCTTCGGATTGCTCGAGCGCTTCGGCGCCCGGAGCAGGTAAACTATCGGTTTGTCGGGCTATCGGATTCATCCCAGTATTGTAAATGAGCGCTTCCACGCCGTTTTCTTCCGCCAACGTGCCGTCATCCGGTTCTGTCCCGCATTCCCGAAGCGTTCTCGTCACCGGCGCGGCGAAGCGCATCGGACGGGGAATCGCGCTGGAATTCGCGCGTCAGGGCTGGAATGTCGCGATCCATTACGGCGGCTCCGAACGTGACGCTGCCGAAGCCGTCGCGGAAATCGAATCGCTCGGGCGGCGCGCGGTCGCGCTGAAAGCGGATCTCGGCGTCGAAAGCGAAGTCGTCAGGCTAGTGCCCGCGTGCGTCGAAGCGTTCGGCGGATTGAACTGCGTCGTAAACTGCGCCTCGCGTTTCGATGAAGATACCGCCGCCGACTTCAGCTACGCGAAATTGCTGGAAATGACCGCCGTCAACGTCGCCGCGCCGCTGACACTCACGCGCATGCTGCACGAAATCACGCCGGATGCCGCCGCCAGCGACGACTCGAAGCGCGGCGTCGTCATCAATGTGCTGGACCAGAAGCTGTACAACATGAACCCGGATTACCTGTCGTACACGCTGACGAAGGCCGCGCTCGACAACGCGACCATCGCGCTGGCGCAGGCGCTGGGACCGAAGCTGCGCGTGGTCGGTCTCGCGCCGGGTTTGACGCTGATTTCCGCCGGGCAGACGCCGGAGACGTTCGCGTCGGCGCATCGCGTGACGCCGTTGAATCGTGCATCGACGGTGGACGACGTGGCGCAGGCCGCATGCTATCTGGCGAACGCGCATGGCGTGACGGGCACGACGCTCGTTGTCGATGGCGGGCAGCATTTGGTGCCGAGCCCGCGCGACGTGATGTACATGATCGGCACGCAGAAGCCGTAAACGCGCTTACCGAATTTAGCTGAATTTAGGAACACACATGCTTGCCGCACTTTCGCATCCCCGGCTCGCCGATTGCCGGCGGCTCTTTCTGCGCAATTACGAAGTCCGCATCAATATCGGCGTGCATGATTTCGAAAAGCGCGGCGAGCAGCGCGTCGTTATCAATGTCGAACTGTTCGTGCCGCTGGCGCTTTCCACGCCGCGCGCCGACAAGCTCGACGAAGTGGTCGATTACGACTTCATGCGCTCGACCATCGCGGCGCGCGTGCAGCGCGGCCATATCCATTTGCAGGAAACGCTGTGCGATGACGTCGCCGCCGCGCTCCTCGCGCATCCGAATGTGCGCGCCGTCGTGGTATCGACGGAAAAGCCCGACGTCTATCACGATTGCGACGCGGTGGGCGTCGAAGTCTTCCGCATCAAAGAGGAGCGAGCATGAACGCGCGTGAAAATCTGGCTGAAGGGCCAAATGAAGGGCCAAACGAAGAGCCGAAAGCCGAGCGCGAAGCGCTGACCAAACGCGAGCAGAAAGAAGCGTACGAGAACAACAAGCTGTTCAAGCGGCTCGCGCGTCAGGTCGGCCAGGCGATCGGCGACTTCAAGATGATCGAGCACGGCGACAAGGTCATGGTCTGCCTGTCGGGCGGCAAAGACAGTTACGCGATGCTCGATATCCTCATGCGCCTGCGCGAACGCGCGCCGATCGACTTCGAGATCGTCGCGGTGAATCTCGATCAGAAGCAGCCGGGTTTTCCGGAGCATGTGCTGCCGGATTATCTGAGCAACCTGGACATTCCGTTTCACATCGAAAATCAGGATACGTACAGCATCGTCAAGCGGCTGGTGCCGGAAGGCAAGACCACATGCTCGTTGTGCTCGCGGTTGCGGCGCGGCATTCTGTATCGCGTGGCGGGCGAGTTGGGCGCGACCAAGATTGCGCTCGGCCATCATCGCGACGACATTCTTCAGACGCTGCTGCTCAATATGTTCTACGGCGGCAAGCTGAAGGGCATGCCGCCCAAGCTGCAATCGGACGATGGCAAGAACATCGTGATTCGCCCGCTGGCCTACGTGAAGGAAAAGGATCTCGAAAAGTACGCGGAACTGCGCGAATTCCCGATCATCCCGTGCAATCTGTGCGGCAGTCAGCCGAACCTGAAGCGCGCCGAAATGAAGGCGCTGATCCGCGACTGGGACAAGCGTTTTCCGGGCCGCGTGGACAATATGTCCAACGCGCTGACGAACGTGGTGCCTTCGCATCTGATGGATCACAAGCTGTTCCCGTTCGGCGATCTGCGCGCCACCGGCGAGGCCGATCCGCAAGGCGATATCGCATTCGACGAGGAACCGTGCGCGAGCGAACCGTCGCCAGAGTCGAATGCCATTCAAATTGTGCACTTTGACGACATGTAACCCTTGCCGGATCATGCGCGGCCTGCATTGACGACACGTCAGCGCCGCGCCGCTGCACGCGTAAATGATGGTCAAATTCGCGTGATAGCATTGGCTTTCCTCCTATCAATCCTGCAGGTTTCCCAACGATGAACATCGTGATTCTGGCTGCCGGCATGGGCAAGCGTATGCGTTCCGCCCTGCCGAAAGTGCTGCACCCTTTGGCGGGCCAGCCGCTGCTTTCCCATGTCATCGACACGGCGCGCACGCTGTCGCCCACGCGCCTCGTCGTGGTCGTCGGTCACGGCGCAGAGAAAGTGCGCGAGATGGTCGGCGCACCCGATGTGCAATTCGCCTCGCAGGACAAGCAACTCGGCACCGGCCACGCCGTGCAGCAGGCCGTGCCGCTGCTCGATCCGTCCGTGCCCACGCTGGTGCTTTACGGCGATGTCCCGCTCACGCGCGCAAGCTCACTGCAACGTCTGCTCGATGCCGCCGGCACCGACAAGTACGGCGTGCTCACCGTCACGGTAGATAACCCCACGGGCTACGGCCGCATCGTGCGCAACGCGAATGGCAATGTGACGAAGATTGTCGAACAGAAAGACGCGACGCCGGATCAACTGGAAATCGCCGAAATCAACACGGGCATCATCGTGACGCCGACGCGTCAGTTGGAAGCATGGCTCGCGTCGCTGAAGAACAACAACGCGCAGGGCGAGTTCTATCTGACCGACGTGGTCGAGCGCGCGATCGAAGCGGGCGTCGATGTGGTCACCGCGCAACCCGACGCCGAATGGGAAACGCTCGGCGTGAACAGCAAGGTGCAGCTCGCGGAACTGGAGCGCGTCCATCAGCGCAATGTGGCGTATGCGCTGCTCGAAGCGGGCGTGACGCTGGCCGATCCTGCGCGTATCGATGTGCGTGGCACGTTGACGTGCGGCGCGGATGTATCGATCGATGTGAATTGCGTGTTCGAAGGCAACGTGACGATTGCGGATAACGTGAGCATCGGTCCGAACTGCGTGATCCGCGATGCGTCGATCGGTGCGGGCACGCGGATCGATGCTTACACGCATATCGAAGGCGCGACGGCGGGCGCGAAGGTCGTGCTCGGCCCGTACGCGCGTCTGCGTCCCGGCGCGAAGCTCAGCGACGAGGCGCACGTCGGCAACTTCGTCGAAGTGAAGAACGCCACACTCGGGCACGGTTCGAAGGCGAACCACCTCACCTATATCGGCGATGCGGATATCGGCGCGCGCGTGAATATCGGCGCGGGCACCATCACCTGTAATTACGACGGCGCGAATAAATTCCGCACCGTGATTGAAGACGACGTTTTCGTCGGTTCGGATACGCAGCTGGTCGCGCCGGTGCGCGTGGGCCGTGGCGTGACGATCGCGGCGGGCACGACGGTCTGGAAGGACGTAGGCGAAGGCGAACTCGTGCTGAACGAGAAGACGCAGATCAGCCGCAACGATTACGTCCGGCCGACCAAGAAGAAAAGTTGAGAGACGAACCCACCAAAGGATGAACGCATATGTGCGGAATTGTCGGCGCGGTAGCGCAACGTAACATCGTTCCGGTGCTGGTCGAAGGACTGCGCCGCCTCGAATATCGCGGCTATGACTCGTGCGGCGTCGCGGTGCTCGCCAATGGCGAACCGCGTCGAGCACGCAGCGTCGCGCGCGTATCGGACCTCGACGCGCAGGTGCGCGAAACCGAACTCAGCGGCATGACGGGCATCGCGCATACGCGCTGGGCCACGCATGGCGCGCCGGTGACCAACAACGCGCACCCGATTTTTTCGCGCGATACGGTGGCGCTGGTGCATAACGGCATCATCGAAAATTACGAGTCCTTGCGTGAGATGCTGAAGGGCAAGGGCTACGAATTCGTCTCGCAGACGGATACGGAAGTGATCGCGCATCTGATTCACAGCACGTACACGGGCGACTTGTTCCAGACCGTGCGCGATGCCGTGAAGCAACTGCACGGCGCGTATGCCATCGCCGTGATTCACAAGGATCAGCCGCATACGGTGGTCGGCGCGCGTCAGGGATCGCCGCTCGTGGTCGGTGTGGGCGAAGGCGAAAACTTCCTCGCATCCGATGCACTCGCACTCGCTGGCAGCACCGATAAATTCGCGTTCCTGGAAGAGGGCGATGTCGTCGAGATCAGTCTGGATGGCGTGAAGATTGCCGATCGCAACGATGCGCCGGTGGAGCGCGAAGTGCGCGTGGTCGCGGCGTATGGCGGCGCGGTGGAACTCGGGCCGTATCGCCATTTCATGCAGAAGGAAATCTTCGAGCAGCCGCGCGCGATCACAGACACGATCCCGCAAACCGATAGCTTCGACGCGAGCCTATTCGGTGAATCCGCTGCCAAGACGTTCGGCGAGATCGACAGCATTCTGATTCTCGCGTGCGGCACGAGCTATTACTCGGGCGTGACGGCGAAGTACTGGCTCGAATCGATCGCGAAGATTCCGACGCAGGTGGAAATTGCGAGTGAGTATCGGTATCGCGAGTCGGTGCCGAATCCGCGCGCGCTCGTGGTCGTGATCTCGCAATCAGGCGAAACCGCCGATACGCTCGCCGCGCTCAAGCACGCGCAATCGCTCGGTCACAAGCACACGCTCGCCGTCTGTAACGTCGCGACCAGCGCGATGGTGCGGCTCACCGAATTCGCGTTCCTGACGCATGCGGGGACGGAGATTGGCGTGGCATCGACGAAGGCGTTCACGACGCAGTTGGTCGCGCTGTTCGTGCTGGCCGCGACGCTGGGCAAACAACGCGGTTTCATCGATGAGAAGCTGGAAGCGGAGTACATCGGCCAGTTGCGGCACTTGCCGGCGGCGCTGAATAGCGTGCTCGCGCTGGAGCCGCAGATCATCGCGTGGTCGGAAGACTTTGCCCGGCGTGAGAATGCGCTGTTCCTCGGACGCGGGCTGCATTATCCGATCGCGTTGGAAGGGGCGCTGAAGCTGAAGGAAATCTCGTATATCCACGCTGAGGCGTATCCGGCGGGTGAGCTGAAGCACGGGCCGCTCGCGCTGGTGACGGAAGCGATGCCGGTGGTGACTGTGGCACCGAACGACACGCTGCTGGAGAAGCTCAAGTCGAACATGCAGGAAGTGCGCGCGCGTGGCGGCGAGCTTTACGTGTTCGCGGATTCGGATACGAAGATCGTCAGTGAAGATGGCATTCATGTAATTCGGATGCCGGAGCACTACGGCGCGCTGTCGCCGATTCTGCATGTGGTGCCGTTGCAGTTGCTCGCGTATCACACGGCGTGCGCGCGTGGGACGGATGTGGATAAGCCGAGAAATTTGGCTAAGTCTGTGACGGTGGAATAACAGTAGAAAACGTAGCGAGTTTGAACGAGGTCCGCGCGACTTGTGCGGACCTCAGCGTGTGAACGCAGAGGCTGGAGCGTCGAAATTCCCCGCCGCGCCCATGCCCGCCCTCTCAATCGAGGGCTTCTCACCACGTCGATCCGTTGGGTAGACGGACATCGGGACGTATCGCATCTATAACGCGCTGAAATCAAAAGCCTATGTGCTTCGTTGGTCCATTGACTTCGAGTCAATGGCCGCAAGGCAAGCGCCCACGCAGCCATCGCGCGTATCGCTTCGTAGAGCGATGACCCACGTCGATTTCGCGCAGGGTTTCCGTATCGATGAGCCAGCGTAACTCGCCCTCGAACGTCAGTCAGCCCAGATGGGTTCCCCGAGTTTTGGCAGGTGCTGTCTCCATAGAAGCCAGCCCCTGCATGATTCCGCATTCATCGACTGCGGATTCGCCGCCGCACCGGGCGCGCAGAGCGCTTAGCTGCTCGCGAAGATAAACAAGTTCGGCGATACGTTCTTCGACATGCGCAATGTGTTCGTCAACTAGAGCGTTAACGGTGCCGCATCCGTTAGCTGATTCGTCAGTAGCTGCGAGCAGTGTTCGCACCTCGTCTTGCGTCATATCGAGTGCACGGCAATGTCGAATGAATCGCAGTCGCTCAATATGCTCGCGGGAATAGGTTCGGTAATTGGCGTCGGTCCGTTCGGGCGGCGGCAGCAGGCCCTCTCTCTCGTAAAACCTGATGGTGTCGGTCGTGCAACTCGCGGCTTTCGCCAACTCGCCAATTCTCATCATCTGCCCCTTGGATCGCGCTTGACCTTGGAGTTGCTCCAAGGTGTCTACTGGGAGCATATACCAACCGGACAGATGACATGAACCCCTGCTGCGGAAGTAACTCCACCAGTCCCCCGGGCCGTTCAGCCGAGCAAGCGGGCGCCGACAATGCCACGGTCGTCGCGGCAGAAGAGCATGACCCAAACGAAAGATGTGGCCATATCCATGCGGATAACAGCGACGCGCAGCCTCTGCGCGCGCTCGAGCAGACCGCTATGGCCGGAGGTCTTGTTCGCACTCAGATGCGAATCATGCAGATGGACTGCCCGACTGAAGAAGCGCTGATTCGCAAAAAACTCGGGGCAATGCCCGAAGTGTCTGAGTTGCAGTTCAATCTTATGCAACGTGTCCTAACCGTTGTGCATCGCCCGGATGGCCTCCAATCCGTGGTTGCCGCACTCGAAACGTTGGGCTTCACGCCTGAAATAAGCGGAGACGACACGGCGAGTGATCGTGCGGCGGCGCCGGCCAGGAAGCCTTGGTGGCCACTCGCGGTAGCGGCAGGTGCAGCGTTGGGCGCTGAGGTCGCAGATTGGCTGGGAGTGCCGGTGGGGGCAGTCGCTGCGCTAGCCCTGGTCGCGATCGCCTTCTCCGGCATAAATACCTACAAAAAGGGCTGGGTGGCCATCCGCAACCTCAACCTCAATATCAACGCGCTGATGAGCATTGCGGTAACAGGCGCGCTGGCGCTCGGGCAGTGGCCCGAGGCCGCCATGGTGATGGTCCTGTTCACAATTGCTGAACTCATCGAAGCGAAGTCGCTGGACCGCGCGCGCAATGCCATCGAAGGTTTGATGAATCTCACCCCTGAGACCGCCACAGTCAAACAGCCAGATGGCTCCTGGGCAGACGTGGAAGCGAAGGTGGTTGAACTGGGTGCAATCGTCCGAGTTCGCCCGGGCGAACGTATCGCGCTTGACGGCGCAGTCAGCGAGGGTCGGTCCACTGTCAATCAAGCGCCCATCACCGGCGAGAGCATGCCAGTTGAGAAAGGGCCCGGTGATAGCGTCTTCGCCGGCACCATCAACGAGTCAGGGTCATTCGAGTACTCGGTAACCGCTGTTGCAAACAAATCGACGCTCGCCCGCATCATCCATGCTGTGGAAGAGGCACAAGGAGCCAAAGCCCCGACGCAGCGATTCGTCGACCAATTTGCCAAGGTCTACACACCGATTGTTTTCCTGATTGCGCTCGGGGTTGCTGTCGTGCCGCCGCTTTTCTTTGGGGATGGATGGTTCGACTGGGTGTACAAGGCCTTGGTGCTTCTGGTCATTGCGTGCCCATGCGCGCTAGTCATCTCGACGCCAGTTTCGATTGTCAGCGGCCTCGCGGCTGCGGCGCGCAAGGGTATTCTGGTCAAGGGTGGCACGTTCCTCGAACAGGGACGGAAGCTGCGGTGGTTGGCTCTCGACAAGACGGGAACCATCACGCATGGCAAGCCAGTGCTCGTCGCGGTCGAGATGCTCGCCGCCGATGTTGAGACTGAATTCGCACGTACCGTCGCAGCGAGTCTCTCCGGTCGCTCGGATCATCCCGTTTCGACGGCAATCGCCGGGGCTCCCGAAATGAGCGGTATCGCCCGACTTGATGTCGGCGGGTTTGAGGCGATCCCGGGACGCGGCATCGCCGGGTTTATCGCCGGTCGTCGATATTCGCTTGGCAACCATCGCCTTGTCGAGGAGCTTGGGCGTTGCTCGCCCGAACTTGAGGCACGGCTGGAACCGTACGAAAGTCAAGGCAAGACGGTTGTGATGTTGGCCGACAACGAACGCGTGCTGACCTTGTTTGTTGTAGCAGACACGGTAAAGGAAACGAGCCGCGAGGCCATCTCCGAACTTCGTATGCTTGGCGTGCAGACCGTCATGCTTACGGGCGACAACGTCCACACGGCAGTTGCTATCGCACAAGAGGTTGCCGTCGACCGCGCAGAGGGCGACCAACTGCCCAAAGACAAGCTGCGCGTGGTGGAGAGTCTGTCGAATCGCAAGGCCATGGTGGGGATGGTCGGCGACGGCATAAACGACGCTCCAGCGCTCGCGCGCGCTGACGTCGGCTTCGCCATGGGCGCGATGGGCACCGACACCGCCATCGAGACGGCCGACGTTGCGTTGATGGACGACGACCTGCGCAAGATTCCAACCTTCATCCGCCTCTCGCGGGCGACGCACGCAGTCTTGATTCAGAACATCACGCTCGCGCTCGGCATTAAAGCGATATTCCTGGCACTGACGCTGAGTGGCCTGGGGACCATGTGGATGGCCGTATTCGCCGATGTTGGCGCAAGCCTGCTTGTGGTCGCCAATGGCCTGCGACTGCTTCGTAAATGAACCGAGAAAATTCCGGAGAATCCCATGAGCTGGTTAGAAAAGATATTTCGAGGCCACCACGGCGGATATTCGCAGGGTGGTCATGGACGCGGTCACGATAGCTCGCACGGCAACCGCGGAAGCCATCATGGTGACAAGCACGCCCGCGATGGGTGGAATCGCGATGGCCGCACATACTCGAGCGAAGAATGGGGGCGTTCACCGGGCAACACGCCTGCGCCGCAAGCCGAAGTGGCATGCCCGAAGTGCAACGCGTCGAACGTAGAGGGTTCTCGCTTTTGCAGTCAATGCGCCACACGGCTTGCGCCTCAAGCCTGTTCACAATGTAGCCAGCCCCTGGCTGCGGGCACGAAGTTCTGCAGTAGTTGTGGCACGCCGGTGAAATCGTGACGCGGACTCAGCGTTTGGTGGCTCGAATCGAGATATTGAACTCGCTAAACGAAACGCCTCTAGCGAGGCGTTTTTTTTATTTCATCGGCATGCGAACCGTCGATTAATCGGTAAAATCATGCCGATAACGCCATTTTTCGGCCTTAACCGGCACAAATATGATGTTCCAGCTTTCCACCGCAGACGAAATCACGGCAGCGCTCGGGCAACGCCTGCGTGAGCATCGCCTCGCTCGAAATCTTCAGCAAAGCGAGCTTGCCGGGCGCGCGGGCATTTCCGAACGGGCGCTGCGGAATATCGAACGCGGCGGCAAAGGCACGTTCGAAAACATCGTTCGCGTTGCGCAGGCGTTGGGCCTCGCCGGCGATCTTGACTCGCTCTTCGACCTCAAGCCGCGTTCGATCAAGGCGATGGAAGCGGCCAGCATCAAACGGAAACGCGCGTCATGAAAAAGCTGAACGTCATCTATGCAGGCTGGGGCGAGCGTTTCCAACTCGCGCGTTTAGCCAACGACGGCCGCGATCTGCTGTTCGAATACTCAGGCGAAGCGCTTCGACGCGGCCTTCAACTGTCGCCATTCAAACTGCCGCTCGGTCCCGAATCATTTGGCAACTTTCCCGCGCATCAACTTCACTTACCCGGTCTGATCAGCGATTCGCTTCCCGATGGCTGGGGCATGCTGCTGATGGATCGGCTATTCCGAAAGCAAGGGCTGGAACCACAGCGCGTTTCGCCGCTTGATCGGCTCGCTTTCATCGGTGATCGGGCGATGGGCGCGCTCACGTTTGAACCGGCATCGGAAGAAGAACCGGCGCATCACGATATCGAGCTATTGAAGCTCGCACGGGAAGTTCGTCAGGTCATGACTGACGGCAGCGAATCTATGCTGCGCGAACTTGCGCTGATGGGCGGCTCGCCGCATGGCGCGCGGCCGAAAGTGCTCGTCAATTTCGATGCAGCCACCGACCGCATGTCGAACTCGGAAGACGGCGCGGGCACACCTTGGCTCGTCAAATTTCCGGCGCAGCACGAGCACAAAGAAGTCTGCGCAGTCGAAGCAATGTATGGCGCCATTGCATCCGCATGCGGTCTGCGTATTCCCGTCACGCGATACTTCGACCTCGGCGCGAATCTATCGGCATTCGGCATCGAACGATTCGATCGCACTGACGGTATGCGCGTACCGATGCACACGGCCGCAGGCGTCGCTCATGCCGACTTTCGCGTGCCACAGATGGACTACGTCGCGCTGCTCAGACTGACCAAGTTCATGACGCAAGACCTGCGCGAAGTGCCGCAAGCGTTCGAGCGCTGCGTGTTCAACGTCGTGTTCAACAATCGCGATGATCACGCGAAGAACTTCTCGTTCGTGATGGCATCGGATGGGCGCTGGCTGTTCTCTCCGGCGTATGACCTCACGTTCAATTCAGGTCCTGGTGGCGAGCATCAAATGGATATTTGCGGCGAGGCGCGAGCGCCCGCGCGTGAGCATCTGATGAAGCTCGCGAGTCTCACCGAAGTGCCGGAGCGTACGGCGAAAGAAACAATTGAACGCATCGCGGATGTCGCTTCCCGCTTCCGCAGCTTCGCCGATGATCTGCCGGTGGAATCGGAAACGCTGGACGCGATGGAGAAGGTCGTTCGCGCAAACCAGGCGCGCATGCACTGACGCCTCTGTGGACAACCCTGTCGAAACCTCACCCGATTAACTGTTCACGCTTTCTGAACAACTTCGTTTGCACGAAGAATCCGCCAAAGTTATTCAAGCTTCACTTCACAAACCGTCCGTTCATACCGAAGTTATTGCTCGCGTAAACCTCTGACGCGAAACGGCTGAAGGCACTTATCCACTGAAATGCGTCGTGCTTGTTAACTACTACGACGTATACATACGATCTCTTTTGTTTACATAGAGACGTCAGCAGACGTGCTCAAAAGAAAAGCGCATCACTTCGAAGGAGAAGGAGAAGCGGAGGCATGTACCTGTCGCAAGCGCTCACGGCTATTGCTCAAATGCAGCCGCATGGCAGCACGCGCATCGTCGGCATCCTGACGCACGATCGCCTGATAGATCGCTTTGTGTTCGCTCAGCACGTGACGCAATCGTTCGATCTGATCCAGCTCCGCAATCTCCGCTTTGCCTAACCGTGTACGCGGACTCACGCCGCGTCCCATCTGACTCAGCACGTCGTAGAAATATCGATTGCCACTCGCCCGCGCGATTTGCAGATGAAACTCGACATCGTGTTCGAGCACATCGGTGCTGCCGTTGGCCACTTGTTCTTCGAATCGTTTGAGCGCTGCGCCGATCTGCTTCAGATGCTGCTCTGTCCGACGTCCCGCCGCCCAGGCCGCCGCCGCGCCTTCCAGATCGATGCGAAATTCGATGATCGCCAGAATATCCAGCAAGCTCGACAGATCCGCATCCTGAAGCCGGACCGCTTCGCGATCCGCTGGCGCACGCACGAACGTGCCCACGCCATGCCGCGTCTCGACGATATTCGCCGCCTGCAAACGCGATACGGCTTCGCGCACCACGGATCGGCTGACTTCGAGTTGCTTCATTAGCGCGGCTTCGGTCGGAATCTTGTCGCCGGGACGCAGCGCGCCGCGCTCGATATCTTCGATCAGATTGGCTACGACTTTATCGGTGAGGCTGGCCATGTGGTTCTGCGGAGAGTGGAGTAGACATCGGACGCATCATGTATTCGCATTGGAACCGCGTCAACGGCGAACGATCGTTCTTAGTGTTAAGACGTCGTATAACATGTGTATCGATCAATACGTCGAAACTGCCTGAAGATAAGCGACTTAAGGGTTTACGCGTCTGCCTCAGCAGCTTAAAGTAACGGTACTCTGTGTTAAGACGTCTGATAACTTGAATCTCTCGGACGTACCGCTTTCCATCGAAGATCGCTGTCCGTCACAGGGAGACACTCATGCCGTCATCAACCCCGTACCAGGCGTTGCCCAATAGTTTCAAAGCGTCGCTGCTCAAGCGCGAGCGGCTGATCGGCTGCTGGCTGTCGCTGGCGAGTCCGGCCGTCACCGAAATGCTGGGCGTCGTCGGATTCGACTGGATGCTGCTCGACGCCGAGCACGCGCCCAACGACGCCATCACGCTTATTCCGCAGCATATGGCGCTCAAGGACAGCGTAAGCGCCCCCGTTGTGCGTCCGCAGGCCAACGATGCCATCGCCATCAAGAAGCTGCTGGACGGCGGTTTCGTCAACTTCCTGATCCCCTTTGTCGATAGCGCCGCCGACGCCACCCGCGCCGTCGCTGCGACGCGCTATCCGCCGCAGGGCATTCGCGGGGTATCGGTTGGGCATCGCGGGAACAGATTCGGCACGGTGGCGAACTACTTCGAAGTCGCGAACGACAACATCGGCGTGGCAGTGCAGATCGAAAGCCGCGCAGCCGTCGAAGCCGTCGATGAAATCGCCGCCGTCGGAGGCGTGGACGCGCTGTTCGTCGGCCCGTCGGATCTCGCGGCGAATTACGGACATCTCGGCAACGCCAATCATCCCGATGTGCAGGCGGCCATCGCACACGTCTTCGAGCGCGCGCACGCGGCGGGCAAGGCGAGCGGCATCCTCGCGCCCGTGCAGGCCGACGCCGAGCGCTATCTTGCGATGGGCGCATCGATGGTCGCGGTCTGCGCCGATCTCGGCATGCTGCGCAACGCCGCGCAGGCCGTGAAGAAACACTTTTACCCGGAGTAAGCTGCGAGATTCGCGCGACTCTTCCGCTGAACCGACACTGACATTCAAAGGAGCGATTTCATGGCGACAAAGGCAGGTTTCATCGGACTGGGCATCATGGGCAATCCCATGGCGGCCAATCTCGTCAAGAACGGCGTCGAGCTGGCGGCGTTCACGCGCAGCGGCGTGTCCGCCGAGCTGACGCAGGCAGGGGCGACCGCGTGCGACAGCCCGGCCGACGTCGCATCGAAAGCGGACATCATCTTTGTGATGGTGCCGGATACGCCGGACGTCGAACGCGTGCTGTTCGGCGAAAACGGCGTCGCGCAGAACTTGCGCGCGGGGCAAATCGTCGTCGATATGAGCTCGATCTCGCCGATCGCCACGCGCGAATTCGCGGCCAAGGTGCGCGAAAAAGGCGCCGATTATCTCGATGCACCCGTCTCCGGCGGCGAAGTCGGCGCGAAGGCCGCGTCGCTGACGATCATGGTCGGCGGCGCGCAGGCGACCTTCGACAAGGTCAAGCCGCTGTTCGACATGATGGGCAAGAACGTCTCGCTGATCGGCGAAGTCGGCGCGGGGCAGGTCTGCAAGGTGGCGAATCAGGTGATCGTCGCGGCGACCATCGAAGCGGTTGGCGAGGCCTTGCTGCTTGCATCGAAGGCGGGCGTGGACGCGGAAAAGGTCCGCAACGCGCTGATGGGCGGCTTCGCGTCGTCGCGCATTCTGGAAGTGCACGGCGAGCGCATGACCAAGCGCACCTTCAATCCAGGCTTCCGGATCGAACTGCATCAGAAGGATTTGAATCTGGCGCTGTCAACGGCGCAAGCGTTGGGCGTGTCGCTGCCGGCGACGTCGAACTGTCTGCAACTGTTCAACGCGTGCGCCGCGCACGGCGGTAAGGCGTGGGACCATTCCGGCATGGTGCGCGCGCTGGAATTCCTGGCTGACCACGAAATCGGTCAGAAGACGAAATAAAGATAACGAGCCTTCCGAGGGCCAAGAAGCCGGCGCGAGCCGGCTTTGTTATTTGCTCAGTTGTCTGATGTCTTGAAATCGGCGTTTGGACGCGCTTGCTGGAATGTGGCTCCTGAGCTTCGGAGCCTTGTACATAAGGCATTTGAGGCGTTAAAGGGTAAACGCGTAATTGGCCGCATGACCACATCAACATACAATGTCATCAGACAACGTATCACACACAGGATTCAGCGATGACCCACGCTTTCTCGGTATTCGTTTCGAACGCGGCGGACGGTGAAATCGGCGCGTATCGGCTCGATCCCGCCACTGGCAAGCTCGAATCGCACGCCCGTTATCGCGCCGACGACAACGTCATGCCGCTGGCGCTGTCGTCCGATGGCGCGTCGCTCTATGCGGCCACGCGCGGCGCGCAGCCGAGCATCGTCACGTTCGCGCTCGATGCATCGAACGGCACGCTTACGCGCAAGCACGCCGCGCCGATCGAATCGAACCTCGCCTATCTTTCCGCCGATGCCACCGGCCGCTATTTGCTCGGCGCATCGTACGGAGAAGATCGCGTGAGCTTGTACGATGCCGCGCGCGGCACGGCGCTCCAGTTCGCCGATGGCATCAAGCACGCGCATTCCATCGTCTCGACGCGCGACGGCCGTTTTGCATACGCCGCGTCGCTCGGCGCGGACACGCTGCACGTCTTCGAATTGCGCGACGGCGCGTTGCACGCACTCGAAGTCGTCACTGTCGATAAAAACTTCGGCCCGCGTCACCTTCGCTTCTCACCGGACGAAAGCACGCTCTACGTGGTGAGCGAATTCCGCGCGACCGTCGCCGCGTTCAAGCGCGATGCCGCCACCGGCAAGCTCGGCGCGATGAAAATGTCCGAGCCGCCCGCAGCGCTCGCGCATCTCGAACATGGCCGCGTGCGTCCGAGTTTCGCGAGCGGCCAGCAGATCGATCCCGCCGTGCTCGCCAAACTGATCTGGGGCGCGGATATGCAGCTCACGCCCGATGGCCGCTTCGTCTACGTTTGCGAGCGCACGTCGAATCGGCTGATCGCGTATGACGCGCAGACGCTGCGCTACATCGGCTTTACGGATACCGAGGCGCAACCGCGCGGCTTCCGTATCGATCCGACCGGACGATTTCTTATTGCGTGCGGCGAAAAGTCGTCGCATGTATCGGCTTATTCGATCGACGCCGATACCGGCGCGCTCACCTTGCTTTCGCGATGCGAAGGCGGCAAGGGCGCAAACTGGGTCGAAATCGTCGCTCAGTCCTGATTCACTTCATTCTCTTTGTCACCGGATTACGTCATGTCGAACACTCCGAAAGTTACCGAATTGCGCGTTGTGCCCGTCGCCGGGCGGGACAGTATGCTGATGAATCTGAGCGGCGCGCATGGTCCGTTCTTTACGCGAAATATCGTTATCCTGAAGGATAGTTCGGGGAATGTCGGTGTTGGCGAAGTGCCGGGCGGCGAGAATATCCGCAAAACGATTGACGATGCCCGTTCTATCGTCGTCGGGCAATCGATCGGCAATATGCAGGCGGTGTTGAACAAAGTTCGCACCGCATTTGCCGATCGCGATTCAGGCGGTCGCGGTCTGCAAACCTTCGACTTGCGCACGACGATTCACGCCGTCACCGCACTCGAAGCCGCGTTGCTCGATTTGCTCGGCAAACATCTCGGTGTGCCGGTTGCTGCGTTGCTTGGCGAAGGCCAGCAGCGCGACGAAGTCGAAATGCTCGGCTATCTTTTTTATGTCGGAGACCGTAACAAAACCGATTTGCCGTATGCATCGGGCGAGGACGGTAAGGACGATTGGGAACGCGTGCGCACGGAAGTCGCGCTGACGCCCGAAGCGGTCGTGCGTCTTGCCGAAGCCGCGCAAGCCCGTTACGGCTTCAACGATTTCAAACTCAAAGGCGGCGTGCTCGCAGGCGATGCCGAAATCGAAGCGGTAACAGCGCTTGCCGAACGCTTCCCGCAAGCACGCGTGACGCTCGATCCAAATGGCGCATGGTCACTCGCCGAAGCGATCCGCCTGTGCCGCGACAAGCACGATGTTCTCGCGTATGCCGAAGACCCATGCGGCGCAGAAAACGGCTATTCGGGCCGCGAAGTGATGGCCGAATTCCGCCGTGCCACGGGCTTGCCGACCGCAACGAATATGATTGCAACGGACTGGCGTCAAATGGGCCACGCAATCCAGCTTCAATCAGTGGACATTCCGCTTGCCGATCCGCATTTCTGGACCATGCAAGGCTCGGTGCGCGTCGCGCAGATGTGCAACGACTGGGGCCTGACATGGGGCTCGCACTCGAACAATCACTTCGATATTTCGTTGGCGATGTTCACGCACGTCGCCGCTGCTGCGCCCGGCAAAATCACCGCGATCGATACGCATTGGATCTGGCAAGACGGCCAGCGCCTGACGCGCGATCCGTTGCAGATCGTCGGCGGCAAAGTGAAGGTGCCGGAAGTGCCGGGTCTTGGCGTCGAACTCGATATGGAAGAGGTTGAAAAAGCGCACGCGCTGTATCAGCAACATGGACTCGGCGCGCGCGATGACGGCGTCGCCATGCAATACCTGATTCCGAACTGGAAATTCGACAACAAGAAGCCGTGCCTCGTGCGATAACGCGCGTCGAAAGAAGGCGGAGTATCACTCCGCCTTTTTCAATCGCTTGATGATTTCCATCGCGGCGGCGGGATTGCGCTCTTTGAAGCCGCTGATCACGTAGATAAACACATCGCGTGATTTGGCCTTGGCCGCCGCCGTCTCCGATACCGTCTGCAAGTCCGCAGGCGCTCCGCCCGCTGCCCATTCCTTCGCGCGCTCCGCCCAGCGATCCAGCGCCGCTTTCGCGTAGCCGTTCTTTTGCTTCTCCGTCGTGCCCATGATGCGCGCGTAGACGAACGGCGCGGTCACATCGGCGATTTGCGGATACTTCGAATCGCCCGCCATTACCACGGCGACTTTGTACTTGCGCGCGAGTTTGATGAACGCGGCATCGGCGAAACTTTCGTGGCGCACTTCGAGCGCATGACGAATCGCGTGGCCTTCGACTTTCGCAGGAAGCAGCTTCAGAAAGCGCTCGAAATCATCGGCATCGAATTGTTTGGTCGGCGCGAATTGCCAGTTGATGGCCCCGAGCTTGTCCTGCAATTCGAGCACGCCACTCTTGAAAAATCGTTCGATGGAATCGCCCGCTTCGGCAAGCACGCGTCGGTTCGTCGCGAAGCGCGGCGCTTTCAGCGAAAAGATAAAGTCATCGGGCGTTTCATCGCGCCACTTGGCGTACGTCGCCGGACTCTGCGAGCCATAAAACGTCCCGTTCACTTCGATGCTCGTCAACGCGCGGCTCGCGTATTCGAGTTCGCGTTTCTGCGTCAGGTCTTCGGGATAAAACGTGCCGCGCCACGGCTCGAAATTCCATCCGCCGATTCCCACACGTATGCCCGCTTTCTTCGACGCCATCACTTGCGTCCGACGAGATAGCTCACGCCTTCAGGACCGTAGTTCTCTTCGTGCTCGACGTTCTTCGCCAGATGGAAAACATCGCCAGTGTGATAGTGCCGCGCATCGTCACCACAACGAATGATGAGATCGCCGGAAAGGATCAGAGCTTTGGCCTCGAACAAATGCGTATGAACATCGAGCGAGCCGTTTGGATCGCGCGTGACGGTCACGACTTCGTTGAACCCTTCCGCGTCGAGAAGGGCGATGAATTCGTCGCGTTGCATGGCGGTATCGATTGAAATTGTAGGAAATGGCGCGATCGTTCGATGCCGATCGCGCCTTATGCGAAACCTATGCTAACGCGTTTGCTGGTGTTCAGTTGCCGAAGAAAATGTCGCAATTTGGCCCGCGCGTGCAGGGCTTGGAGATTGTGCTGCCGCCCATGCCCGCCGCGCTGCGCGACATCGGTGCGCCACCGTAGGACGTGTCGCCGGATTGCGACTGCATGGTCGTGCCTTGATCCATTTGCGCTTGCGTGTACGTATCGGCCTGGGCTTGTCCGGGCACTTGCGCGGTGCGGTAATACATCTGTTGTGCCGATGCGGCTCCGGCAGCGGCAATCAGCGTGACGGCGAGCGCCGTCTTGATCAGACGTGATTTCATATCATCGACTCCTTTGATCGGGGAGCAGGCGCGCGGTGTATCGACAAAAGATAGCGCCGCTCGGTTCGCTGCTTTCAAACGAATTGGGTTAGCGCAGGAAGCGTGCCACGCGCGGTGCGTGGGAAGCTCCGGCAAAACGCTGGCGGCGCGCGGCCTTCATGCCGCACTGCACATTTCGTTATAGGCAAGGATTGACGCATTTGACAGCCTATTTATAGGCATAAACGCGCATCTGGTCGATGCCATGACACGAATGTGACTCATGCGTCATCGAGGATGAATCTGCACGTTCGTGAGCGGCAGTCCTAGAATGCAGCACTGAGGCATCCACGAATTCACGAACGGACGAACCCAGGGACTCGAATCATGACCGTCACCATCTATCACAACCCGAAGTGCGGCACGTCGCGCAATACGCTCGAATTGATCCGCAATGCGGGGATCGAGCCGACCATCGTCGAATATCTGACGCATCCGCCGAGCCGCGAGACGCTGGCATCGCTCATTCAGCGCGCGGGGCTGACGGTGCGCGACGCGATCCGCGAGAAAGGCACGCCGTTCGCCGAACTCGGTCTCGACGATCCCATGCTTTCCGACGCACAACTTATCGACGCGATGATCGAGCATCCGATTCTCATCAATCGTCCTTTCGTCGATACCCCGATGGGCGCGCGTCTGTGTCGTCCGTCCGAACTGGTGATCGATATTCTGCCGTCGCCGCAGAAAGGGCCGTTCACGAAGGAAGACGGCGAAGTCGTCATCGACGAGCACGGCAAGCGCGTTCGCTGATCCGCTGACTCGCTGACCGTTACCTGACGTTACCTTTCTGGCAGTGTCGTAGCACTTGTGTCCGGACTCGCCTCTTATCCTGTTTGTGACGCGCAGAGCATTTCATGCACTCATTGCAGGGAGATAAGCGAGATGAAGAAGAAGATTCTGGGTACGATCATCGGCCTGGCGGGGATGGCGGCGCTGGCAATGTCCGCATCGGCTTCGGCGCATGTGGATGTGGCGGTCGGCGTCGGCGGGCCGGTGTATTACGCGCAGCCCGCCGTGCCGGTCGTGTACGGATACGACGGGTATCGCGATGATCGCTGGCGTGAGCGCGAGTGGCGTCGTCATGAATGGCGCGAGCGTCAGTGGCGTCACGAACAGCGTCGCGAGGAGCGTTGGCGCGATTACCATCGCGGCTGGTAAGGCGTGATGCAGCTTCGAACGGCGAGTCGATGGCTCGCCGTTTGCTCGTTGGTTCGTCGTGTTTCGTCGTTGTTCGTTCGTTCTGCGTCGGAAATGCCTGATTCAAGTTCCAGCGTAGCAAGCCGTAAAACCCGAGACGGTATTCACTTTTTCGCCACCGTCCGCGCGTTCCCGAAACCCCTTTGCGATGTTCAGCCCACTCAGCATTCTCGTCGTCACCGCGCTATCGAGTGTTCTCTCGATACTCGCGCTGATCTCGCTGCGTCCGCACGCCATTCCCGGCGTGACGCGCTGGATCTGGGCGAACCTGATCGCGGTGATTTCGCTGACGCTGGTCTCGACGCAAAGCATGTCGCCTGCGTGGCTGGGCATCGTGGTGTCGAATCAATTGCTGGCAGCGACGGTATTGCGCGTGTTCGGAGGCTGCAACGAATTTTTCGATGTACGCGTCGGGCCAACACAGCGCGCGGTCGGCTGGACCATGTGGCTCGGCGTGCTCGCGGGCATCGTGTATTACACGTACGTAGTGCCGGATATGCCGGCGCGCGTGGTGATTGTGTCCGCGTTCCACGGCGCGTGCGATCTCGCGATCGCCGGGCGCGTCATGCTCTCGCGTCCACCCGAGCGGCCCGCGTACAACTACATGTTCGTGGCGGGCGCGGCGGCACTCGGCGCGGTCGGCAATACCGTGCGCGGCGCGATCTACGCGGTCGCACCGCCGTCGCAAATCTCGCTTTTGCAACCCGGACCGATACAAATCGCGTTTCTCGCGCTCGGCATTCTGGTGCTGCCGACGCTGTCCATCGGCCTGGTGATGATGGCGCACGATCGCCTCGCGCAACGCCTCGAACGCCTCGCGCGCTTCGACGATCTCACCGGCGCGCTGTCACGCAAGGCGTTGCTGCAAACGGCCACGGATCGGCTTGCGCGGGCGGCGCAGAGCGGGCATCGCGAATATGTCGTGGTGGTGGACATTGACCACTTCAAGAGCGTGAACGATCGATACGGCCACGCAGCAGGCGACGACGTGCTGCGCCATTTCGCATCGATCGTGAAAGCGAGGATTCGCGATGGCGATGAATTCGGGCGGATCGGCGGGGAAGAGTTTTGTCTCGTATGCCGCGCCGATGAGATCGCGGACGTGACCGCGCTGATCGAACGGCTGCGCGTGACGGTCGCGACGACGCCGTGTGGCGTGCCGGGCGGCGGCGTGCTGCATTACACCTTCAGCGCGGGCATAGCGGCGTGGGACGGACACGAAACGCTGGCATCGGCGATGGCGCGTGCGGATGCGCGGCTTTACGCGGCAAAGGTCGCGGGGCGCAATCGCGTGAAAGCGCCCGAGGAAGACGCGTTGGTTTAATCGCCGACATCGTCGAAAACGCTTCTTTCGTGCGGCGGCTTGTTCAACCAGCGCCGCAACAGATGCTTTTCGATACCGCGCCCGATCACCAGCGTGACGATCAGCAAAACGGTCGCGACAAGCGCCAGACTCCACACGCCCATGCCGCACAGAATGCCGACCGCCGCCGTCACCCAGATCGACGCCGCCGTGGTCAGCCCGCGCACGCGGTTTTCGCGCGGATTCTGAATGATCACGCCCGCGCCCAGAAAGCCGATGCCGGTCACGATCCCTTGCACCACGCGCGATACATCCGTGTGTTGAGAAAAGGGATCGGCGGAAAAATCCATCGCGCACATCGTAGCGATGCACGCGCCGAGCGACACCAGCCCGAGCGTCTTGATGCCCGTTGGCTTGCCGTGCAGATCGCGATCGATCCCGATAATCGCGCCGATCAGCAGCGCGAAAAGCATGCGAATGGTGGCATCGGCCAGGAGAGGCAAAGGGAGCATGCGGGCTCGTGGACGAACGAATGATGAAAGGGAAGCAGCAATATTGCACCAAAGCTGCTCGCACTGACATTTTGACGCGCTAACGTGCGATTTCCCGTTCAGCAAAAGGAGACGAGACGCCGTGCGCCATCTTCCCAAATTTTCGATGATCGACGCCGCGCCGACGCCCGTCGGCCCCTTCTCGCACGCAGCCGAAGCCGATGGCTGGGTGTTCCTCACCGGCCAGATGCCCACCGACGCCGACGACGACAGCGCGCCTTTGCCCGATGGCATCGCCGCGCAGACGCGCCGCGTGATGGACAACCTGATTCTCGTGCTGACGGGACTGGAGTTATCGCTCGACAACGTGGTGAGCGTGCGCATCTTCCTGACCGAATTCAAGCGCGATTACGACGCGATGAACGCGGTGTATCGCTCGTACTTTTTGCCGAAACCGCTGCCGGCGCGCACGTGCATCGGCGTGACGGGATTGGCGCGCGATGCGCTCGTGGAGATCGATTTCGTCGCGAAACGGCCTTGAGCGCTAGGACTTGCGTTTGGTGGCATCGACGGAACGGAAGGTGAGATTGATGCGCTCGCCGCGCGCTTCCGGCTCCTTCGGCACGCGATGAACCCATTCGAGCTGCGTGCGTCCGCGCATCACCAGCAAACTGCCGTGCACGAGCAATAGCTGATGCGTCGCGTGCGTGCGCGCGTGGCGGAATTCGAACGTGCGCGTCGCGCCCAGACTCACCGATGCAATTACCGGCTCCGGCCCGAGTTCGCGTTCCTTGTCGGCGTGCCAGCCCATGCTGTCGTGGCCGCTTCGATAGCGATTCAGCAGCACGCTGTTGAACTTCGCGCCGCTGGCGATTTCCGCCGCCGCGCGCAGTTGCAAGACGGCGGGCGTCCACGGTTTCGGTACGTTTTTGATGCCCGAATAGACGTAGACCGCGTCTGGTTCGCCCTGCCAGGCGGTCAGGCGCGGCAGCGGCACACGGCCGCCGGGCGTCGTCATGGTGTCCTGCTGCCAGCTTACTTCGGCGATCAGCGCGCCCATCAGATCGGAGGCGGCGTCGGGATCGAGCCAGTCAGGATGCCAGTCGATGTCGGGTTTGGGGATGTCGTCGAAAAGGTCGAACATGGCGGCAAGTTACGAGCACAACGGCGTATTTCGCACAATATCAGAGCGGCAGGACACCCATGTTGCGGGCTTATTTTCCGCGTCGGAAGCCCCTATGCTACAGTCGCCGCACTTATCTCAAAAAAGCTGCGACGAATGGTTCGCTGCTTTGCTGAACCGGGGAATCACATGAATATCACCGCCGATATGGACGGCGGCGCGGCATCGAACCGCCGCATCCTGCTCGTCGATGACAGCGCCGACGCAGCCTTCGCCATGTCGATGCTGCTCGAAGCGCTCGGTCACGAAGTACGCACGGAACACGATGGCCCGCGCGCGCTGGCATCGATCGATGATTTTCGGCCCGACGTCGTGGTGCTCGATATCGGGCTGCCAGGCATGGACGGCTTCGAGGTCGCCCGCGCGATGCGCCAGCTTCCGCTCACCCGCGATGTACTGCTGCTCGCCATGACCGGCTACGGCAGCGACGCCGACCGTCAGAGCGCGAAGGACGCGGGCTTCGATCATCACCTCACGAAGCCGGTTTCCATCGTCGATCTCGAAGCGCTGCTGGCGAAATAGCGTTCGAAGTAAGGCCTATTCCACCCGCAGGCGCGCCATATACGGCAAGTGGTCCGAAAGCCACGCGGTATCTTGCGTCGGCACCAGCCATTCGACCGGCTTCAGGCCGCGCACGAACATCTTGTCGAGCGCCAGCGCAGGCGAAAACGCCGGGAACGTGCGGCCGGATTCGCCGAGCATGGTCGCGACTTCCTGCATGCCGAGTTCGGCGAACAGCGGCACGGAGTCGTTGCGCCAGTCGTTGAAATCGCCGGCGAGCACGAGCGGACCTTCCGGCGCTTCCTTGGCAATCCAATGCGCGATCCAGTTCATCTGCCGCAATCGCGCGGAACGCGTCAGCGCCAGATGCGCGCACAACAGCGTGATGCCGTGACCCGCGAAGGTCGCGCGCGCGACCAGCAAGCCACGCTTTTCAAAACGATGCGCTGAGATATCCCATCGCCCGCTCAAGTCCAGCGGATGCGGCGAGAGAATCGCATTGCCGTGTCGCCAGGACGGTTTGAACACGTTCGGCCCGAGCGCAATCTGCAATTCGAGCGATGTCGCGATTTCGGTGGCCTGGCAATGCCAGACATCGTCGGGCGGCGCGTTCAGCGGTTTGCCGAAGCCGCTCGACAAAATCGGCTGGGGCATCCGGCGCGCCATCGCTTCCTGAAGAAAGTAGACGTCGGCGTTGGTGGATTGCACCCAGCGTTGCATCGCGTTCCAGGCGCGCAAGCCGAGCGGCGAACGGCCCTTGTGCAGGTTCCAGCTCACAGCAGTGAAATCCGGCGTGGCGGAACGTGCAGACGGGCCTGGCGGAAGATGTTCTGGGTTTCGCATGCGTTCGAAGTGTTTTGTGCGGCTGCCTCTTTTACGCGGTCTTCACGGGCATCAACGAGTCTAGATCATTCATTGTGCAGGCGTCGAAGCGGCGAGACTGGCGCGCACCCGGTACGCCAGCGATGGATCGTGATCCACGATCTGCCATTGTCCCCATTCGCCCGGCTTGAGCATGAGTCCCGGATGCGACGCGCTGATCTGGCGCGGCGCGGGCGGCACCTTGCAGCCCGAAGGCAGCGCGCTGGAGGCATCGGATTGCAGGGTTTCCTGCGCGTCGATGGCGAGCGTGATGTCGTCCGCGTTCGCGTGCGTGGGAGAGACGGTGAGCGTGCGTTGCAGGTCGATATCGCCGGCTGGCTGATTCGCGCAGCCCACGCGATTCTGCGTCACGTTGTGGTGCGTATCCGTTTTCGCCTGACCGACGTTGGTCGTCGCTGAAAACGAGTCGATTTGCTGGCCGTCGCGGATCACCTGCAATTCCCATTTGACGGGCTGCGGCGGCGTGCTTTGCGCGTGCGCGACGACCGCGAACGCGAACGTGAGACTGGCGAACAAACAGGCGCTACGTGTTTTTTTCTGCATTGAAAGCTTCTCCGGCGCGGGCTTCGGAAGAGCGGCGGTGAGCCGCTGGATCGGCGTTTCCCGGCGATTTTTCTTTGACAAGAGGTGAGGCCGGCTGCGCGCATCTCAATCGGAAAAATAAGAGCACGATCCGAACCCGCTATGTCGATTCGAACGATGATACCCGCGCGCGTCCTTCGCTGCGTTTTCGGCAAGGACCGCGAAATTGGCAGCAGACCCGTCAGACTGCTCGCTTGCGCGTGGTTTTGTCGTCGATACACTGAACTCATCGACCATATAAAAGACGGGGTGCGATATGACGACGGCCGTGGTCAAACAGGAATTGGCGGTGGCGTCGTTCAGCAAGGTCTACAGTCTCGACGACGTGGAAACCGCGCTGAACGATCTGTCCGAAAACGCGAGCGACGCGCTGCGCGCCACCTACGAAAAGATGCTGAAGATCGGCAATCTGCGCTTTTGCGTGAAGCCGAATCGCATGCCGTCCATCGACGATCTCGCGGCGAATCTGCCGAATTTTGCCGAGCCGCTCGACGATATCCGCAAGCAGATTGCGCTGTGCCTCGAAACCGACGATCGCCTCGAACTGATGCCGATGTTGCTGCTCGGCGAACCGGGCATCGGCAAGACGCATTTCACCAAGCAATTGGCGCGGCTGCTCGGCACGTCCTGCCATTACGTGGCGATGAGTTCGCTGACGGCGGGCTGGATTCTGTCGGGCGCGTCGTCGCAATGGCGCAATTCCAAGCCGGGCAAAGTGTTCGATGCGCTCGTCAACGGCAGTTACGCGAACCCCGTCATCACGGTCGATGAAATCGACAAAGCCACCGGCGACGCGCAATACGATCCGCTCGGCGCGCTTTACGCGCTGCTGGAGCACGACACCGCGCAGACGTTTATCGACGAATTCGCGGAAGTGCCGATCAACGCGGGCAACGTGGTGTGGATCGCTACCGCGAACGATGCGCGCGGCATTCCCGAGCCGCTGATGAATCGCATGAACGTGTACGAGATTCCGTCGCCGGATCGCGATGGCGCGCGGCGGATTGCGCAGGCGATCTACGCCGATATCCGCGACGCGCACACGTGGGGCGCGCGCTTTCCCGAAACGCTCGGCGACGCCCCGCTCGATGCGCCCACGCAAGCATCGCCGCGCGGCATGCGTCGCGCGATGCTGAACGCATTCGGCAATGCGCGGATCGACGGACGGCATCACGTCGAGGCACGCGATGTGGTGATCGATCGCAATTCGCGGCGCAAATCGATCGGTTTCTGACGCGCGCGTATTTTCGAAATTGCCAAAAACGCCGCGAAAACCTGGCTTTTCTGACATCGGACGGCCATTTTCGTGCCTTTTTCTGCATTGCTTCGGAAACTGGTTTAATCGATCGATATTTGTTGTGTAACGCGCAATAGTCTCGAACGTACAATGGATTTCGAGACAGGGTTGCGGACACAGACATGGATCGGATCGAATGCGTGGTGATCGGGGCGGGCGCGGTCGGGCTGGCGATTGCGCGCGCACTCGCGATGCGCGGGCGCGAAGTGATCGTGCTCGAAGCAGGCGAAGCGATCGGCGTCGGCACCAGTTCGCGCAATAGCGAGGTGATCCACGCGGGCATTTACTATCCGCGCGGATCGGCGAAGGCGGAACTGTGCGTGCGCGGGCGCGACATGCTTTACGAGTATTGCCGCGCGCGTGGCGTGCCGCATCGGCAATGCGGGAAGTTGCTGGTGGCGACCGCGCGTAATCAGGTGCCGCAATTGGCGGCGATTCAGCAGAAGGGTATCGAGAATCGCGTGCAGGGATTGACGCGTATTTCCGGCGCGCAGGCGAAGGAGATGGAGCCGCAGCTCGAATGCGTCGAGGCGGTGTGGTCGCCCGTCACCGGAATCGTCGATAGCCATCAGTACATGCTCGCGCTTCAGGGCGATGCGGAAAATCACGGCGCGAGCATCGTGTTCCATACGCCGGTCAAGTCGATCGATGCGCGCGAGGGCTGCTTCATCGTCGAAACCGGCGGCGATGCGCCCGCGAAGTTTCGCGCGTCGTATCTGATCAACAGCGCCGGGCTGCATGCGAACGATATCGCGCAGCACATTCGCGGTCTCGATGATCGCCACGTGCCGCCGCTCTATTTTGCGAAGGGCAACTACTTCGGCGTAAGCGGACGCGCGCCTTTCGAGCGCCTGATTTATCCGATGCCGAATGAAGCGGGACTCGGCGTGCATCTCACCATCGATCTCGGCGGGCAGGCGAAGTTCGGACCGGACGTGGAATGGGTGCAGTCGCTGAATTACGACGTCGATCCGCGCCGTGCCGATTCCTTTTACGCTGCGATTCGCGCCTACTGGCCCGAGCTTCCCGACCATGCATTGCAGCCCGCGTACGCCGGCATTCGTCCGAAATTATCCGGTCCCGGACAGGCCGCAGCGGACTTCATGATTCAGGGGAAATCGGCGCACGGCGTACCGGGACTGGTGAACCTTTTCGGCATCGAATCGCCGGGGCTGACGGCGTCGCTGGCGATCGCGGAGCGCGTCGCAGATATGTCCCGCTGACGCTTACGTGGTGCTTTCAGGAATCGCTTATCTCTAACATTTGGCTTCATTTACTCGCTTGCCAGTTGATATGCTCGGATATCGCCGTCGCCAAGAACGGCGTATCCCCCAATACAACATGGAGTGAGTCACCATGAAGACATCTCGTCGCACGTTTCTCATGACCAGCGTGGGCGTGGCATCGACGTTCGCTCTCGGCTCTCGCGTCGCTTTCGCGGACGCGCCGAAGGTTGACGAAAACGATCCCACCGCGCAGGCGCTCGGCTACAAGGCAGACGCGAGCAAAGTCGATAAGGCCAAGTACGCGAAATACGCGGCAGGCCAGGATTGCGGCAACTGTCAGTTTTATCAAGGCAAGCCCACCGATGCGTTCGCGCCGTGCCCGATGTTCAGCAGCAAGCAAGTAGCGACCAAGGGCTGGTGCAGTGCGTATGTGAAGAAGGCTTGAGGGTTTTTCGAGGTTTCTGAAGCGCGTCTGGTTGAAAAGCCAGACGCGCTTTTTGTTTGTGCTTAGCAGAAATTTTGTTGGTGCGTAAGTTTCCGCTTTCGGTTTGAACTAAAGATAATCAGTTATCCGAGGTTTTTTAGGGAGAGCTGGAAATGGCTGCAATGAGCGACCACGACGGATTCACGCGAGAACTGCTCGACACGATGAGCGAAGCGTATGCACGGGACTTAAAGGTTCTTGGTTCGACGGGAGCCTGTCAGATTTTCCGTGTGCCGAGGTCATGAGACGATAAGGGAAATACCGTTTTATGACCGAAGCAACTGTGACAAAAAAGCTCAAACCTCCGAAAGCACCGAAGCTGTTTTCCGATGAACTGATTGACCAATTGCTGGCGCAAGTCCAGGGCAAGGATGCCGAGTCGGTACTAGGCGAATCGGGGCTGGCCGGCCAGCTCAAGAAGCGCCTGGCCGAGCGTATGCTTGCCGCCGAGCTCAGCCACCATCTGGAAAGCGAGACCGAGCAGGGCAAGGCTGGCAACCACCGCAATGGCACCAGTCCCAAGACCGTGCTGACGCCCAACGGCGAG
>NZ_JAQFVG010000313.1 GCF_029439455.1 Caballeronia sp. BR00000012568055
CGTTGATTAGCGCGGAAAGGTTGGCGGATTGTCGGAGGATGGAGGAGGCGCGGATGCGCCAGCTATTGATGCAGGATGCAGTGCAGGCGTTGAAGAGTCTGGAGACGCATGGAGCACGCGACGCCCGCGAGGTCATGGCTGAAATCCGAACGAGGCGGGCCGCCGAGCGGGAAAAAAATGGGGAGGCCACTCGTGAATGACGAACGCAGACCCGCCATTGTTTTGTGTGCGCCGACCTTCGAAGCGCGACTCGTGGATATCGAACGCTATTGGCATCGGGTCGGGCATCCGGAGAGCTTCGATCGACTGTCGGCGCTGATCGATGACAAGCTCGTGCCTTTGCTTGCTCGCTTCCCGGCCATCGGACGTCACTTCCTGTCGCTCGTGGACGAGATGTTAGGGCCGATGGACCGCGCAGCATTGCGTGAAGTTGTATTCGACGACTACGTAGTCCTATACCGATTTACGGAAGAAACCGTGGAGCTTCTCACGCTTCGGCATACGAAGGAAACGCTGTTTAAACTGCCGGAGCAGTCCATCCCCTAACGATTTGGCGTAAAGACAAAACGCGTCGTGCCCTCACGACGCGTTCATCATCCTCTCGACATACCGTGCGATCAGATCAATCTCCAGATTGACCTTCTTCCCCGCAGCCAGCGCTTTAAGCGTCGTCACTTCGACCGTATGCGGAATGAGGTTGATTGAAAACTCGCAGCCATTGGCGCTATCGCTGACTGAATTGACCGTCAGACTGACGCCATTCACCGTCACCGAACCCTTATAAGCGAGATATTTGCCGATGTCTTTAGGCGCGACGATCCGCAACTCATGCGATTCCCCCACACGCTCGAATCGCGATACCGTGCCCAGCCCATCCACGTGCCCCGACACGAGATGCCCGCCCAATCGATCATGCGCACGCAGCGCTTTCTCCAGATTGACTTCCGCACCTGCGTCGCCCAAACCGACGGTTTTATTAAGGCTTTCGCGCGAGACATCGACATCGAACGAATCGGCGGTCTTTTGAATGACCGTCATGCACGCGCCCTGAATGGCGATGCTGTCGCCCAATTCGACATCAGCGAGATCGAGACCGCCTGCGGCAACGGTCAGACGCACGCCCGCTTCCGGCTCCGAACCCAGCGCCGTGACTTTCTCGATACGGCCCAGCGCCGTGACAATTCCTGTGAACATCGGATGCGTTCCTTTATGAGCGATGGATCAGCGCAACTCGTTCGTCACGCTCTTGGCTTCGGCGAAGCGCGCAAGAATGCGCAGATCGTCCCCAAGCCGGTCGATACGGTGAAACTTCAGATGCGGCCGCGCTTCCAGCGTCGCGGGCGGTGCGAAATCGAACATGCCGGGCGCGCTGCCAAGCAGACTCGGCGCGAGATAGATCAGCAGTTCATCGACGCAGCTTTCACGTATCAGCGAGCCATTGAGCTTGTGCCCGGCTTCCACATGCAATTCGTTGATGCCGCGATCTGCCAGTGCCGTGAGCATCGCGGGAAGATCGACCTTGCCATGTTCGTTGGCAAGCTCGATCAGCTCAGCGCCGCGTTCGCGCAAGACGTCGATGCGCGCCGGATCGGCGTCGGCGGAATGGAAAATCCACGTCGGCGCGCCATCCAGAATGCGCGCGTTTTCCGGCACGTCGAGGCGGCTGTCGATCAACACGCGCTGCGGCTGGCGCGGCGTATCGATCGCGCGCACGGTCAGTTGCGGATCGTCCTCACGCACCGTGCCGATGCCCGTCAGAATCGCGCAGGCGCGGGCGCGCCAGGCGTGGCCATCGGCGCGGGCGTCTTCGCCGGTGATCCACTGGCTTTCGCCCGATGGCAAACCGGTGCGGCCATCCAGCGTCGCCGCGACCTTCATCCGCACCCACGGACGCCGCCGCGTCATGCGCGACACGAAGCCGATATTCATCTCATGCGCTTCATTCGACAACAAACCGCATCGCACGTCGATACCCGCATCGCGCAACATGGTCAAACCGCGACCCGATACGGACGGGTTCGGATCTTCCATCGCGGCGATCACCTTCTCGACGCGCGCGTCGATCAGCGCGTGCGCGCACGGCGGCGTGCGGCCGAAGTGGCTGCACGGCTCAAGCGTGACGTACGCGGTCGCGCCGCGCGGGTCTTTTCCGCGCGCACGCGCATCCTTCAAAGCCTGCACTTCGGCGTGATCCTGACCGGCCGGTTGCGTAAAACCCATGCCGATCACTTCGCCGTTCTTGACCAGCACACAGCCGACGCGCGGATTCGGCGTGGTCGTGTACATGCCTTTCGATGCGAGCGCCAGCGCGCGCTCCATATGCGTGAAGTCGGTTTGCGAGAACATCGCGGCGGCCCGTGTGTGGCGGCGTTAAGCCGCGAGCGACGCGAACGCGCCGCGTGCCGCTTCGAGCGTCGCGTCGATGATGGCGTCGTCGTGGGCGCTGGAGACGAAGCCCGCTTCGAACGCGGACGGCGCGAAGTACACGCCGGCATCGAGCATCGCGTGGAAGAAGGTGTTGAAGCGTTTCGTGTCGCCTTGCTGGATTTGCGCGAAGCTCTCCGGAACCTGATCCATGAAGTAGAGGCCGAACATGCCGCCGATCGAATCGGCGGAGAAGGGCACCTTTGCGTCCTTCGCCACGCGGACGAGGCCATCGACGAGTTTGCGCGTTTGCTTCGCCAGATCGTCATAGAAGCCGGGCCGCTGAATCAGTTGCAGCGTCTTCAGGCCCGCAGCGACCGCGATCGGATTGCCCGACAGCGTGCCCGCCTGATACACACCGCCGAGCGGCGCGAGATGCGCCATGATGTCGCGACGTCCGCCGAACGCGGCCGCCGGCATGCCGCCGCCGATTACCTTGCCCAGACACGTCAGGTCCGGCGTGATGCCGTAGACCTGCTGCGCGCCGCCGAGCGCGACGCGGAAGCCGCACATCACTTCATCGAAAATCAGCACGGAGCCGTATTCGGTGCAGCGCTCGCGCATCGCGTTCAAAAACTCGGGCGTGGCGCGCACGAGGTTCATATTGCCCGCCACCGGCTCGACGATCACCGAAGCAATCTCATTGCCGAACGCCGCGAACGCCTCGTTCAATTGCTCGACGTTGTTGTATTCGAGCACCGTCGTATGTTTGGCGATATCCGCCGGCACGCCCGCCGAAGTCGGATTGCCGAAGGTCAGCAAGCCGGACCCCGCCTTCACCAGCAAGCTGTCCGCGTGCCCGTGATAACACCCTTCGAACTTGATGATGCGGCTGCGGTTCGTGAAGCCGCGCGCCAGACGCAGCGCGCTCATGGTCGCCTCGGTGCCGCTCGACACCATGCGCACCTGTTCGATCGACGGCACCAGCTTGCAGATTTCCTCGGCGATCTCGATTTCCGCTTCCGTCGGCGCACCGAAGGAAAAACCATTGGCCAGCACGCGCTGCACGGCATCAAGCACTTCAGGATGAACGTGGCCGACGATCATCGGGCCCCACGAACCGATGTAGTCGATATAGCGCTTGCCATCGGCGTCCCAGAAATACGGGCCTTGCGCGCGCTCGATAAAACGCGGCGTGCCGCCGACCGAGCGGAACGCGCGCACCGGCGAATTGACGCCGCCGGGAATGGTCTGCTGAGCGCGTTCGAAAAGAGCTTGATTCTTGGACATGGATGGAGGCCTGCGCGTGAAGTTGGATGCGCTCGCGCGGTTGGGACAGGGGCGCTTAAGACCGCCCGTCCGGCGCGAGAAAGATGCCTCAAATTGTACCGGAGTCGTTTCAAACGGTCCGCAGCGGCCGGGCGTTCGCTGTTCGTTCCCTGTTATTCGGGCCGCGCCGTGCGTGCGCGCCACAACTTTTCCAGCGCGCCCTCGGCCATCGGTTTGATCAGCATGCCGGACATTTGCGCATCCCACGTCTGGACGGAGAACGGATGGGCGCGCAGTTCATCGCGCGTGACGACGACCTGCTCGTGGGCATCGACGAGAAAGTCGTAGGTAAAGTCGATGCACAGCCGATAACCGCGTTTGCTGCCCGCATCCGGCACTTCGTAAGGCGCGCGCGTCACATAGCCCGATGCAAACACGCCCTTCGGCTCCTGCGATACGCGATGCACGAACACGCGATCCCGCGGCAGCAGGCCGCGCGCGGTGCCGCAGCCCCAGACATCGGTGACGGCTTCGCCTGCGGCGACGCGTCGCGCGAAGTCGGGCAGTTCGGGCCACGGCCACTTTTTGGGGCTCCAGATCAGCAGGAAAGCGGTCATTGCATCGTTAGACAGAGGAAAAAACCGAGCTTAGCGCAAGAACGAAACACAGGGCCGGATCGCGGAAAACCGTCGCGTACAATGCGAAAGCCTGTCAAAAAGCTTCTATCTCATATTCCATGTCCGACACCGCCCGCCGCAGCCCCGACGCCCGCCTGATCCTGTTGCTCGGCGCGCTCGCCGCGTGCGGCCCCTTGTCGATCGATATGTATCTGCCGAGCCTGCCGTCGCTGGCGGCGTCGTTCGGCGCGAGTCCCGCCGCCGCGCAGGGCACGCTTACCAGCTTTATGTTCGGCTTCTCGTTCGGCATGCTGCTGTACGGCCCGATGTCCGATGCCTACGGTCGGCGTCCGGTTTTGCTCGGCGGTATCGCGCTGTACGCGCTGGCGAGCATCGGCTGCGCAGTGGCGTTTTCGATCGATGCGCTCGTCTTCGTGCGCTTCCTGCAAGCGCTCGGTGCGGGCGCGGCGTCGGTGCTCGCCCGCGCGATCGCCCGCGACGCCCACGCGCCCGCCGACGCCGCCCGCGTGCTGTCGATGCTCTCCATCGTCACATCGATCGGACCGTTGCTCGCGCCGCTGATCGGCGGGCAATTGCTGCTGCTGGGCGGTTGGCGCGTGGTGTTTATCGCGCTGACGCTGTTCGGTGCGGTGTGCGCCGTGACGGCGTTTTTGCGCGTGCCGGAAACGTGGCCGAAGGAAAAGCGCGCAAGCGCGGCGGTCGGCAAATCGTTCGCGGCTTACGGCCACCTGCTGACCGATCCCGTGACCTGGGGCCACATGATGTGCGGCGGCATGGCCTTCGCGTCGATGTTCGCGTACATCACGGCGACGCCGTTCGTCTATATCGACTACTTCCACGTGAAGCCGCAGTACTACGGGCTGCTGTTCGGGCTGAATATCGTCGGCATCATCTCGTTCAATGTGATGAATACGAAGCTGGTCGGTCGCCTCGGCGCGATGAAGATGATTTCGATTGCCTCGTTCGTCAGCGTGGTGGCGGCGCTCGCGGTCGCGCTCGTCGCGTTGACGGGTTTTGGCGGACTGTGGTCGATCGTCGTCTGCCTGTTCTTCGTGGTCGGCGTGGTCGGTTTGCTGTCGGCGAATTGCACGACGGAGCTGATGCATCGCTATCCGAAGAACGCGGGCGCGGCCGCCGCCGTGTTCGGTGCGATGCAGCTTGCGTTAGGCGCGCTCGCCAGTCTCGCCGTCGGCCTGTTTCACGATGTCTCGCCGCATGGCATGGGTATCGTGATCGGCGTGTGCGGGGTGCTGACCTTCGCGGGGCGCACGCTGGTGCTGCGTTCGCATGCGGCGCCCGTGAAAGTCTGATCGAATCAAATCAGAGCGGCCCGATCTTCATCGCAAGGAAAGTAAAGGCCGCCGCTTCCGCCTGCGCGACGGCTTCCGGCTCGACGCCCGCGCCATGTCCGCCTTCGCCGGTTTCCTGATACCAGACATCCGCGTGGCCCTGCGCCTGCATCTTCGCGGCCATCTTGCGCGCGTGGCCGGGATGCACGCGATCATCCGTCGTTGATGACGTGAACAGCGCGGGCGGGTATTTCGCGTCCGCTTTCACGTTCTTATACGGCGAATAGTCGAGCAAATGGCGCAGATCGTCGGCATCGTCGGGATCGCCGTATTCGTCGATCCACGATGCGCCCTGCAAGAGCTTGTGAAAGCGCGTCATATCCAGCAACGGCACTTCCGATAACACCGCGCCGAACAACTCGGGCCGTTGCACCAGACACACGCCGGTCAGCAGACCGCCGTTGCTGCCGCCGCGAATGGCGAGTTGCTTCGCCGTCGTCACGCCGCTGTCGATCAGCGCCTGCGCGACCGCGATGAAATCATCGAAGGCGACTTGCCGGTTTTCTCGCAACGCCGCCTGATGCCACGCCGGCCCGAACTCGCCGCCGCCGCGAATATTGCCGACCGCGTACAAGCCGCCACGCTCCAGCCACGCGATGCCGGTGGTCGCATCGTAATGCGGGTCGAGCGCGATCTCGAAGCCGCCGTAGCCGTACAAGAGGCAAGGGCGCGCGTGCGTTGCGTGCTCCACTTCGCGGCCGATCAGCCAGTACGGAATGCGCTCGCCATCGGGCGCGGTGGCGTGACGGCGCACGGCGGAGAGGCCGGTTGCATCGAATTGAGCGGGCAGGCGGGCGAGTAGCGTCCACGGTTCATCGCTCGATAAGTCGGCGTGGAACAGCGACGGCGGCATCAGAAAATGTTCGACGTGGATGAGCACGGTGTCGTCGCGTTCGCCATCGATCGAATCGACCCAGCACTGGCTGGCTTCCGGCAGCTTGAATTCGCGCGCGTCCCACTCGCTTTTATCAGCCGATGGCGGCCGCATGAGCGTGACGCGCGGCGTGCCATCGTCCATTTGCGAGACGATCAGCCACTGCTTCGTGAAGTCGATGCCCGACAACACGCGCCGGTCGGACGGCTTGAACAACGCGGTGAACTCACGCGATCCGGCGAGAAACGCATCGCGCCGAATCACGCACAGCGCGCCCGGCGCATGCCGGCGGCCACCGACGTTCCAGTGCTTGCGCGGCGTAACGAACAGCCAGCCGTTCCAGTGATCGAGATCGACGTGCGTGGGCAGATCGTATTGCTGCCACGTGTTCGTCGATTCGTCGAGCCAGTAATTCAGCGTGTCGAAGAAGGACACCGCGCGCGAGGCGAGATGGAGCTTTTCCAGCGGATCGTAATCGACGCCGGCGGAGATATCGCGGCGTTCGCCTTCGAAGACGATGGGCGCATCCGCGAGCTTCGTGCCGCGCTTCCACTTGCGTGCGACGCGCGGCAGGCCCGACGTCGTGAGACTGTCGCTCTTTGCGTTGATCTTGCTGTCGTCCCAGCCGACGTACAGCGTATCGCGATCGATCCACGAGACATCGTGCTTGCCGACTTCCGACAGCGCGAAACCATCGTCGATAAAGCGCTTCGATGCGATATCGAATTCGCGGACGATCAGCGCATCCGATCCGCCCGGCGACAGCAGCACCAGCGCGCGATCCCACGTCGGATACAGCATGTCGAAGTCCGATAAAGCCCAACGGGTTTCATCGGCTTCATTGGTGTTGAGATCGAGCGCATCGACGTCGAGAATGAGTTCCCATTCGGGCGTCTGACTGGCGAGCCACGACGCCCACGGCGTGCGGCGCACGATGCCGAGCGGATGCTTGTCGTCCTGCCAGGTGTTATAGGCCCAATCGCCATATCGCTCGCAACTGACGATGCGCTCGTCCGACGTGTAGGCTTTTTCCAGCCGCGCAGCCAATGCGCGCGCGTCCGGCGTGCTGCCGAATGCGGCTTCGGTGCGGCGGTTCTGAGCATCGATCCAGCGCTGGACGTGGGCATCGTCGAGTGCTTCGAGGCCGATGAAAGGATCGGTTTCCCTGGCGAGAGGCCAGTTCAGGTCCGGGTGCGTATCGAGAAAAGTCATAGGGCGTAGCGGAATCGAAATGCAATACGCCGATTGTGCCAGCCGCCGCGTCCCCAATGAAAAACGCCACGGTGTGAGCCGTGGCGTTGATAAGCAAAGCTGTCCGCTTAAGCCATTAAGCCAGCCGTTCTTCCGACTTCGGATCGAACAACACGGCCTTCGATACATCGAACAACAGCGTCATATTCGTCAACGGCTGCGGATTCGATGCCGGGTGCACGCGCGACACGATGCGCTTGCCGTTCACTTGCGCGAACACCAGCGTGTCCGGCCCGGTCGGCTCGATCACATCGACTTTCACTTCGATCGGCTGCAGGCTCGCATCCGCGACGTTGTGCGCGCTGCGCGAATCGGTGATGCGCTCCGGACGCAAGCCGAGAATCACGTCCTGTCCGACCTTGCTGCGCAGCTTCGCTGCATCGAACGGCAGATTCAGCACCTTTTGCGACACACCCGTGTCGATCTGCAAGCCGACGCCCGAACCCGCATCCACCAGCTTGCCGGTGATGAAGTTCATCGGCGGCGCGCCGATAAAGCCCGCGACGAAAAGGTTGGACGGCGAGTCGTAGATTTCCTGCGGCGCGCCGAACTGCTGCACGATACCGTCCTTCATCACCGCGATCCGGTCGCCCAGCGTCATCGCTTCGATCTGATCGTGCGTCACGTACACGATGGTCGTGCCCAGACGCTGATGCAGCAGCTTGATTTCCGAACGCATTTCGATACGCAGCTTGGCATCGAGATTGGAGAGCGGTTCATCGAACAGGAACATGACCGGATCGCGGGCGAGCGCGCGGCCCATTGCTACGCGCTGACGCTGACCGCCCGACAACTGGCCCGGCTTGCGATCCAGCAAATGCTGAATCTGCAGCGTATCCGACACGCGATCGACGATCTTCTTCTGCTCGTCCTTCGGCACCTTGCGGATATTCAGCCCGAAGGAGATGTTGTCGCGCACGCTCATGGAAGGGTAGAGCGCGTACGACTGGAACACCATCGCGATATCGCGGTCTTTCGGCGACAGGTCGTTGACCGTCTTGCCGTCGATCATGATGTCGCCCTTGGTCACGGTCTCCAGCCCCGCGATCATATTCAGCAAGGTCGATTTGCCGCAGCCCGAGCCGCCGACGAGGATCAGAAACTGTCCGTCCTCGATATCGATATTGACGCCCTTGAGAACCGGCACCCCGTTCGGGTAGGTCTTGTACACGTCACGGATGGAAAGGCTTGCCATTGTGAATCCTTTATCTCTTAGTCGGAGCTTGTCCGCTCGTTGCCCGATTAACCCTTCACCGCGCCGGCCGTCAGCCCGCGCACGAAATAGCGTCCCGCGATCATGTAGACGAGAATCGTCGGCAGCGCGGCGATGATCGCGCCGGCCATATCGACGTTGTATTCCTTCACGCCCGTCGATGTATTCACGAGGTTGTTCAGCGCCACCGTGATCGGCATGGAATCCACGCCCGAAAACACGATACCGAACAGGAAGTCGTTCCAGATTTGCGTGAACTGCCAGATCAGGCAGACCATGAAAATCGGCAGGGAAACGGGCAGCAGAATCTTCGTGAAGATGGTGAAGAAACCCGCTCCGTCGATGCGCGCCGCCTTCACGAGTTCAGCCGGAATGCTCACGTAGAAATTGCGGAAGAACATGGTCGTGAACGCGATGCCGTAGATCACGTGCACCAGCACCAGACCGGTCGTCGTGTTCGACAGGCCGAGGTAGCCCTGCAGACGCGCCATCGGCAACAGAATGGCCTGGAAGGGGATGAAGCAGCCGACCAGCAGCATTGTGAACAGGCCGTCCGCGCCACGAAAACGCCAGTGCGTCAGCACATAACCGTTGAACGCGCCGACGAAGGACGAGATCAGCACGGCCGGAATCACCATGCGCACCGAGTTCATGAAGAACGGCTGCATGCCGTCGCAGCGCACGCCGGTACACGCTTCCTGCCACGCCTTGACCCACGGCGCGAAGGTGAAGTGCGTCGGCGGCGTCAGCAGATTGCCGGTGCGCAATTGGTCGAGATCCTTGAACGACGTGGACAGCATCACGTAGATCGGGAACAGGAAGTACAACGCGAACAGAATCAGCACCGCGTAGATCACCGCGCGGCTGATATTCATCTTAGGCTCCATTGCGGGTGCTCCTCGATTCCAGATACATGAGCGGCACGAGCACGGCGACGACGGTGGCCAGCATCATCATCGACGATGCCGCGCCTACGCCCAACTGGCCACGGTTGAAGGAGAACGTATACATGAAGATCGCGGGCAGGGACGATGATGTTCCCGGTCCGCCCGCCGTCAGCGCCACGACCAAGTCGAACGTCTTGATGGTGATGTGGCAGAGAATCAGCAGCACGGAGAAGAACACCGGGCGCATGCTCGGAATCACGATCTTGCGGTAGATGGTCGGCAGCGTCGCGCCATCGACCTGAGCGGCTTTGAAGATTTCGCCGTCCACGCCGCGCAAACCGGCGAGGAACAGCGCCATCACGAAGCCAGTCGATTGCCATACCGCAGCGATCACGACGCAAAAAATGGCCTTGTCCGGATCGCCGAGCCAGTTGAACGAGAAGCTCGTCCAGCCCCAGTCATGGAACACTTTTTCGAGGCCCAGACCCGGATTCAGAATCCACTGCCACGCGGTGCCCGTCACGATGAACGAGAGCGCCATCGGATAGAGGAAGATCGCGCGCAATGCGCCTTCGTTGCGGATCTTCTGATCGAGCAGGATCGCAAGGAAAAGGCCGAGCAACACGCAGATGCCGATAAACGGAATGCCGAACCAGCCGAGGTTGGCGGCCGAGGTCCACCAGACATCGTTGGCGAAAAGCTGTTTGTATCGGTCGAGACCGGCGAAGGTATAACGCGGCATCAGCCGCGATTCGCTCAGCGACAGATAACCGGTAATACCGATAAAGCCATACACGAAGACCAGCGCGATCAGAACACTGGGCGCGAGCACCAGCTTCGGGATCAGGCGGTCGGCGAGCGCCGCCGTCGCGGATGCTTGACGGGGCGTTTGGCGCGGTTTCTTGTCCGCGGTGATGGAGGCAGTCACGACTCGACTCCTGGAAGATGCGCCGGCGCATGGATGGTGTGATGCATCTCTTTGCGCGCTTGCGGCGAAGGACTATGCCGCGCTTTTTGAGCACGGCCGGCGCTTGATAGTGCGACCTTACTGATGCTTTGATGGCGGCACGGCGCGCTCAAACATGAACGCGCCGTGCAGACAACAGCCTTACTTCGTCTTTGCAGCGTTCGCGAGAGCCGTCACCGCGCTCTTCGAATCCTGCGACGAATTCATGAACTTCGTGACGACGTCGGTCATCGCGCCTGCGACAGCATCGCCCTGAGCCATGCCGTGCGCCAGCGACGGAACATAGCCGCCCGATTTGATCGCCGTCTGTTCATCAGCGTAGGACTTCTTGGCGCAGTCGTCGAACTTATCCATCTTCACGCCCAGACGAACCGGAATCGAACCCTTGTTCAGGCTGAACTGTTCCTGGAATTCCGGCGTCATGATGGTCTTGGCCAGCGCCAGTTGGCCCGGCGTAGCGGCCTTCTGATCCTTCTGCTGGAAGAACACGAACGAATCGACGTTGAAGGTGTAGGCCTTGTCCGTGCCCGGCACCGGCGCGCAGATATAGTCCGTGCCCGCCTTCTTGTTCGCGCCCGCGAATTCGCCCTTGGCCCAGTCGCCCATGAACTGCATGCCGGCCTTGCCCTGAATGACCATGGCCGTTGCCAGATTCCAGTCACGGCCGGTGCGGCCGCTGTCGAAGTAGCCCTGAATCTTGCGGACCGTATCGAACACCTGAACCATTTGCGGCGAGGTCAGCGTCTTCTGATCCAGATCGACGATGGCCTTCTTGTAGAAGTCCGCGCCCTGCGACAGCACCACGTCTTCCCACAGCGTCAGGTCTTGCCACGGCTGGCCGCCCATTGCGATCGGCATGATGCCTGCGGCTTTCATCTTGTCGGCGACCTGGAAGAACTCGTTCCAGTTGGTCGGCACCTTGCCGCCGGCCTTGTCGAGCGCAGCCTTGTTGATATACAGCCAGTTCACGCGATGCACCGAGAACGGCGCAGCGACGTAGTGACCGTCAGCGTGGATGATCTTGTCGATTTCCGGCGGCAGGTTCTTCTTCCAGTCACCCGCGACGGAATCGATCGGCACCAGCACGCCTTGCTCGGCCCATTCCTGGATCAGCGGACCCTTGATCTGCGCCGCCGACGGCGCGTTGCCCGAGATCACCTGCGTCTTCAGTGCGGTCATGGCTGCGGCGCCTGCGCCGCCAGCCACCGCGAAGTCCTTCCACTGATAGCCCTGCTTGGTCATGTCGTCCTTGAGGACGCCGACGGCCTTCGATTCGCCGCCGGACGTCCACCAGTGCAGCACCGACACCGCCTCGGCAGCCTGCACCGCCGACGCCGTTGCGCCGCACAGAAGACCTGCGGCGCATAGTGCGCCCATGAGCTTACGGACTTTCATTGTTTATCTCCTCCAGACACCTGAACAAGTAACGAGTGGCCCCTGATGTCACCAGGAAGCGGTGGTTGAAAACGGTCAAGCTATTGATGGCCGGGAACCGGCGGTGTCGGCGGGAATGAGGCGTGCGACGCTGCTCGCGCGAGCATTACGCACACCGACGCCGGTGCACCGATTCACGGCCGCACGGCGCTCAAGAGATGAGTGGGTTGAATCGCAACGACTGTCTCCTCTTTTGATTTTTGCCCGGACGCGGACTTGGCCGCCCACCGGACGCGAGGCTGTGCATGCTTCGGCTCCTTTGCGGCGCGACCCTCGCCAGAGCGAGCGGCCACAGCCTCCGATAACATGTCAGGGAAAACACGCAGAATCTCATTGACACCGCAATTTTTTCCCGTTTTGCATTTCCTCTTGATTTGGATTGTAGTTAAACTACAATTCAGTGTCAAAAAAAATTTTATCGCACTACGAGGCGTGGCGAGCAGATAGCGGTTGACTTGCAAACGCCCGTTCGTATTTCGCGACGATTCGACTCACATCCGCTCTGGAACACGACTTCAGACTCATGCAAAGCGATTCGAACTTCACCTTCATCCTGTTCGGCGGCACGGGCGATCTGTCCATGCGCAAGATCCTTCCCGCGCTTTTTGAGGCGCATCGCGCGGGCATGCTTAATCCGGCGGGCAAGATCGTCGCGGTGGCGCGGGACGCCATGGAGCAGGACGCGTACCTCGGCTGGGTCGAGGAACACGTCAAGCCGCACGTTTCCAAAACCGGCGTGGACGAAGCCGCGTGGCGCAGCTTTCTGGCGCGCATGCAGTACGTCGGCATGGACCTCGGGCGCTCGGAAGACTTCGCGACGTTACGTGACGTGCTCGCTCAGTTCGACGGAACGCGCGTGTTCTATCTCGCGACCGGCCCCAAGTTGTTCGTGCCGATCTGCCGGGCGTTGTCGGATGTCGGTTTGAACCGGAACGCGCGCATCGTGCTGGAGAAGCCGCTCGGCTATGACCTGAAATCCTCGAACGCCATCAACGATGCGGTCGGCGAGATTTTTCAGGAAGAGCAGATTTATCGGATCGACCATTATCTCGGCAAGGAGCCGGTGCAGAACCTGCTCGCGCTGCGCTTCGGCAATGCGCTGTTCGAACCGCTGTGGCGGCGCGAATGGGTCGAGAGCATTCAGATCACGATTGCCGAAGAACTCGGTGTGGAAGCGCGCGGCGACTTCTACGACAACACCGGCGCCTTGCGCGACATGGTGCAGAACCACTTGCTGCAACTGCTTTCCATCGTGACGATGGAGCCGCCGCATTCCATGGACTCCGACTCCGTACGCGACGAAAAGCTGCGCGTACTGCGCGCTTTGAAGCCAATCGATGAACGCGATATCAGCCGCGTCGCGGTGCGCGGGCAGTATCACGCGGGCGTGATTCGCGGTACGCAGGTGCCGGCCTACGCCACCGAACAAGGCGTGCGCCCGGACAGCGCGACGGAAACCTTTGTTGCGCTGAAAGTGGAAATCGAAAACTGGCGCTGGGCGGGCGTGCCGTTCTTCCTGCGCACGGGCAAGCGGCTGGCGGATCGCGTCGCCGAAATCGTGGTGAATTTCCGCGCGGTGCCGCATTCGGCGCTCGGCGCGAACGCGTTGCGCGCGGGCGCGAATCGATTGGTGATTCGTTTGCAGCCGAACGAGACCATTCGCCTGTACTGTCTCGCCAAGCAACCCGGCGAAGGCATGAATCTCGCAAGCGTTCATCTGGACCTCGCCTTCGACCAGTTCTTCAAGGAAGCGCAGATGGAGGCGTATCAGCGTCTGCTGCTCGATGTCATCAATGGACGCCTCGCGTTGTTCGTGCGGCGCGACGAGCAGGAAGCCGCGTGGCGCTGGGTCGAACCGATTTTGAACGCGTGGTCGTCGTCCACCAGCAAACCCAAGCCGTACGCGGCGGGCACGTGGGGACCGGCGGCATCGAGCGCGATGCTGGCGCAGGCGGGCACCTGCTGGCTGGAAGAAGAAAACTGATTGTGCGATGCCGACGACGCCCGCAAGAGGCGCGCGGCCAGCATGGAAATACAAGAGACCGCGCCGGCTTTGGCCGATAAGCGGATCGATAAATCATCAAGCAGGAGGAGAAGTGATCGAGCTTCGTACTTTCGACGATCCGGCCGCCCATTCGGACGCGCTGGCGAACGCCGTGAGCGATGCGCTGAAGGCGTCGCTGGCGGCACAGAATGGCCACGCCACGCTGGCCGTATCGGGGGGCACCAGCCCCAAGCCGTTCTTGCAGACGCTGTCGCACGAACCGCTGGACTGGGCGCATATCGATGTCACTTTGGTGGACGACCGCTGGGTGCCCGAATCCGACAGCGCCAGCAACGCCACGCTCGTGCGGCAAACGCTCTTGCAAAACGCGGCGGCGAACGCCTACTTCCTGCCGCTCGTCGATACCTCGAAAGCGCTCAAAACGCACATCGCCGAACTCAATGCCGATTCGCGCCGCCGTCTGCCCGACGTGCTCGTGCTCGGCATGGGCGAAGACGGCCACACGGCATCGATTTTCGCGGACGCGCCCGAATGGGATTTCGCCATTTCGACGCAGGATCGCTTTGTTTCCGTGCATCCGGGCAGCGCGCCGCACGCGCGCGTGAGCCTGTCGATGTCCGCGCTCAAGCAAGTGACGCATCTGTTCCTGTTCATCGCCGGTCAGAAGAAACTCGACGTGCTGAACGCCGCGCTCGCCACAAAACAAAAGAACGCCATCTCGATGCTGGCCAACGATGAAGGAGTCAAACTCGATGTCTACTGGTGTGCATAAGGCCACGAATCTGCACGCCGACGGACCGAGGTTGCTCGCCGACGTGGGCGGCACCAACGCGCGCTTCGCGCTGGAAACGGCGCCTGGCGAAATCGGGAATATCCGCGTGTATCCGGGCGCGGATTATCCCGGCATCGCGGAGGTGATGCAGCAGTATCTGAAGGACACGAAAGTCGGGCGCGTGAATCACGCGGCGATCGCCATTGCCAATCCGGTCGATGGCGATCACGTGAAGATGACCAATCACGACTGGAGCTTTTCGATCGAAGCGACGCGCCGCGCGCTCGGCTTCGACACGCTGCTGGTCGTCAACGACTTCACCGCTTTGGCGATGGCGCTGCCCGGTCTCACCGACACGCAGCGCGAGCAAGTCGGCGGTGGTGCGCGTCGGCAGAACAGCGTGATCGGGCTGCTCGGACCGGGCACGGGCCTGGGCGTGTCCGGCCTGATTCCCGCCGATGATCGCTGGATCGCGCTTGGCAGCGAAGGCGGTCACGCCACGTTCTCTCCGTTCGATGAACGCGAAGACCTCGTCACGCGCTACGCGCGCCGCAAGTTTCCGCATGTATCGTTCGAACGTGTGTGCGCCGGGCAGGGGCTGGAGCTGATCTATCGCGCGTTGGCGGAGCGCGACACCGTCACGATTGCCGACCACTTCACCGCCGCCGATGTCACCACGCGCGCGCTCGAAGGCGAAGCGCTCGCGCTCGAAACCGTGAACTGCTTCTGCGCGATTCTCGGCACGTTCGCCGGGAATATCGCGGTGACGCTGGGCGCGTTGGGCGGGATTTATATTGGCGGCGGGATCGTGCTGAAGCTCGGTGAGCTGTTCCACAAGTCGCCGTTTCGTGAGCGCTTCGAATCGAAAGGGCGCTTTCAGCAGTATCTGTCGGGCATTCCGACGTACATCATCACGGCGGAATATCCGGCGTTTCTCGGCGTATCGGCCATTTTGTCGGAGCAGTTGTCGAATCGTGCGAACAGCGGATCGTCGGCGGTGTTCGGACGTATCCGCCAGATGCGCGATGCGCTCACGCCCGCCGAACGGCGCGTGGCGGATCTTGCGCTGAATCATCCACGTTCGATCATCAACGATCCGATTATCGACATCGCGCGTAAAGCCGACGTGAGCCAGCCAACGGTGATTCGCTTCTGCCGCTCGCTCGGCTGTCAGGGCTTGTCGGACTTCAAGCTGAAGCTTGCGACCGGTTTGACCGGCACGATTCCGGTCAGCCACAGCCAGGTCCATCTCGGCGATACGGCCACGGATTTCGGCGCGAAAGTGCTCGATAACACCGTTTCCGCGATTCTCCAGCTACGCGAACATCTGAACTTCGAAAACGTCGAACGCGCAATCGATGTGCTGAACGGCGCGCGGCGCATCGAGTTCTATGGTTTGGGGAACTCGAATATCGTTGCGCAGGACGCGCACTACAAGTTCTTCCGCTTCGGTATCCCGACGATCGCGTACGGCGATTTGTACATGCAGGCGGCATCGGCGGCGCTGCTCGGCAAGGGCGATGTGATCGTGGCCGTATCGAAGTCGGGGCGTGCGCCGGAGTTGCTGCGCGTGCTCGAAGTGGCGATGCAGCAAGGCGCGATGGTGATCGCCATCACGTCGAGCAATACGCCGCTGGCCAAGCGCGCGACGGTGGCGCTGGAGACGGATCACATCGAAATACGCGAGTCGCAACTGTCTATGATTTCGCGCATTCTGCATCTCGTCATCATCGATATCCTCGCAGTCGGCGTGGCGATTCGCCGTGCCGCGCCGAAGCCGGGTGCGCAGATCAGCGAGACGGTGGAGAAGAAGCGCGCATCGAGCAATGACGAAGCGGCGGCGGTGCTGGATTGGCTGAGTCACGGCGCATCGGGCATCGCGCGAGATTGAAGCGTTTGATCTGCTGAACGAAAAAGCCGCTGGTGAAAACCAGCGGCTTTTTTTGTGCCTGATGCGCTATGTCTGAAACGCGCGCATCGACGATCAGAACGAGTGCTGGATGCCCGCGTACACGCCGGTCTGGCTATGGCCGGGGAACGGATTATCGGTTGACGGGCCTACACCGACGTCGTTCGCATTCAGCCCGTAGTTTGCCGTCTTGCTGTTCTGAACCGTCGCGACTTGCAGATCGACCAGCGTGCGCTTCGACAGGTTGTACGAACCGCCGACGGAGTAGATGGTCGCGTTGCCCGCGCCATTGTTGCCATTGACGTGATACACCGCGCCGATCAGCGCTGCGGCCGGCGTTGCCTGCCACGTTACGCCGCCCCATTCGTGATCGAGCGTGGTCGGCAAACCGGGCAGGGTGGCGAGCATGCCTGACGTGCGGATGGCCTGATAGCCGCCCTGAACCTTGAACTGGCCGAGGAACAGATTGAACATGGCCGTGTACTCGCGTGAGTACGAATACGCGCCGTTGCTATTCAAATAGCTGCCGCCGAGCGAGCCGTTACCGGGATTGCGGATCTCGTCATAGAGACCACGAATCTGGAACATCGGCGCGGTGTAGGTGATCTGCGCGCCGGCTTCACGGCCTTGCGCCGTCGTGCCATTGCCATTCCAGTTCGTCGCATTCGACAACGCGTACTGACCGTAGAAGTCGAAGCCCGCCACCTTCGGCGACTGATACGACACGTTGTTACTCGACTGCGGCCAATTCCGCCCACGCACCAGCGATGCCGACGACCAGTTCGACTGACCGAACGGATCGAAGTCCCACACGCCGTTGGAGATAAACAGTTCGCGCCCCATCAGGAACGTGCCGAACTGATTGTTGGAAATCCCGACCGTCGCCCAGCGATTGAACAGGCCGTTATTCGAAGGCCCGCTGCCGTTCATTGTGTTGAAGCTGCCTTCCAGTTGGAACACGGCCTTGTTGCCGCCACCGAGGTCTTCGACGCCCTTCATGCCCCACAGGCTCGTGCCCCAGTCACCGCTTTCCGCGCGAAAGCGATGCGTCATGCCACCATTACCCGAAGGCACACCGTTCATATATTCCAGACCGGCATCCAGACGGCCATACAGCGTCACACTGCTTTGAGCCTGCGCCACGGCGCTAATCGACAGCAGCGTTGCGGCCGCGAGCATAGATTTCTTCAACACTTTTTTATCTCCATCAAGACAATCGAATTTGTTCGAAGGGAAGGCGGAAATGCGCTCCCATCAGCTTGTCCGGAGATTGTGGAGTAGAACTACATGGTTGAAGGCTGTCGATCTGTCACGTTGTTTATCGATCTGGCAAAGATTGTCTTAAGCCTGATCCGAGGCCAGAAATAAAAAACGGTGCGATACCCTTTCGGGCACCGCACCGATACGCGCCTCTCGCAGCAGCGTGAAAAACTTCTAAGTCGATTCTCTGATCAGCCTCGTTCTTTAGAACGAGTGCTGAATGCCTGCGTACACGCCGGTCTGGCTGTGGCCGACGATCGGATTGTCCGTCGCGGCTGCCGTACCGTAGTTGTTCGCGTTCAGGCCGTAGTTCGCGCCCTTGCTGTTCTGCACGGTCGCAACCTGCAAGTCGAGCAGGGTACGCTTGGACAGGTTGTACGAACCGCCCGCCGTGTAGATCGTGGCATTGCCCGCGCCGTTGTTGCCGTTCACGTGATAGACCGCCGCGACCAGCGCCGCTGCCGGCGTTGCCTGCCACGTCACGCCGCCCCACTCGTGATCGAGCGAAGTCGGTGCGCCCGGCAGCACGTTGGTCATGCCCGACGTGCGGATAGCCTGGTAAGCGCCCTGGATCTTGAACTGACCGAGGAACACGTTGAACATCGCCGTGTACTCACGCGAGAAACCGTACGCGCCGTTGGCCGCGCCCGAGTTGGCCGCGTTGATCGGGTCGTAGACGCCGCCGAGCGTACCGTTGGCCGGGTTGCGGATTTCATCGTACATACCGCGAATCTGGAACAGCGGGTTCGTGTACGTGATGTATGCGCCAGCTTCACGGCCTTGCGGCGTGGTGCCGTTACCGTTCCAGTTCGTCGCGTTCGACAGCGAGTACTGACCGTAGAAGTCGAAGCCCGCGAACTTCGGCGACTGGTACGAAATGTTGTTGCTCGATTGCGGCCAGTTACGACCACGCACCAGCGATGCCGACGACCAGTTCGACTGACCGAACGGATCGAAGTCCCATACGCCGTTCGAGATGAACAGCTCACGACCCAACAACAGCGTACCGAACTGGTTGTTGGCTACACCGACCGTCGCCCAGCGATTGAAGAGACCGCCGCCGCCAGGGCCCTGGCCGTTCATGGTGTTGAAGCTGCCTTCCAACTGGAACACGGCACGATAGCCGCCACCCAGATCTTCGACGCCCTTCATACCCCACAGGCTCGTGCCCCAGTCGCCGGATTCGGCCTTGAAGCGATGCGAGGAGCCCGTAGCGGCGCCGTTAGGGCCGGCGCCGGTCGGAACGCCGTTCATGTATTCCAGACCCGCGTCCAGGCGGCCGTACAGCGTCACGCTGCTTTGTGCTTGCGCTACCGCGCTGAACGTCAGCAGTGCTGCTGCCGCGAGCAAAGCTTTTTTCATCATCTCCTCCAACCCTGTCAAAAGATAGAACCCAAGTTGCTGCCGTGTGGTTCGATGCGAGCGCACCCAACCGAAAGTTGTTTTCAGAGGCAGGACACGCGCGGGCAGTGGTGCTTGTGATGATTCGCACGTCGTGGGCGCGAATCTGACGCCGACCCGTCGATCGGTGTCTCTCCTCAATTCTTCTGGCTTTGAAGTAAAACTACTTTTTGTGAACTTCGTTTTGGTACTTTGGTTACCAATTTAACAAAAAGTGTTTTGCGCGCCAAAGAAAATTGACGATGTACGAAGTGTTGTGTCAAAAATGCAATGAGAATGTGCACTAAACACGGCCCAGTACATGGGAAACACTGCGCGAAGCCTTATGGATAAAGGCTTCCGTGTCGTGTAAGTTTCTGAGTCGGGTTTCACGCCTATTGACGGCGGTGACTTGCGGCGCTAGGTCAATCGATCGCTGCGAAAAGGCAGAAAAAAAGCGCCTCCAGGGCGCTTTTTTCGTTGCAGTGCGGCAATGAACGACTATTTGAGACTGCCGGACAGGAACTGCTTCAGCCGATCACTCTTCGTATTGCCGAACACTTCATCCGGACGGCCTTCTTCTTCGATACGCCCCTGATGCAGGAACACCACATGGTTCGACACATTGCGCGCGAACGCCATTTCGTGCGTCACGACAATCATCGTGCGGCCTTCCTCGGCGAGCGTCTGCATGACCTTCAGCACTTCGCCGACGAGTTCGGGGTCGAGCGCGGAAGTGGGTTCATCGAACAGCATGACGTCGGGATGCATGGAGAGCGCGCGGGCAATGGCCACACGCTGCTGCTGACCGCCCGACAAGTGCGACGGATACTGCTTCTCCAGCCGCGGCGCGAGGCCGACCTTCTCCAGATACGTCCGCGCGCGTTCTTCCGCTTCCTTCTTCGATAAACCGAGCACGTTGATCGGCGCTTCGGTCACGTTCTCCAGCACGTTCATATGCGACCAGAGATTGAAGTGCTGAAACACCATCGACAGCTTCGAACGCATGGCGCGCAACTGCTTCTGGTCCGCGACCTTCAGCGCGCCGTGCTTGTCTTTCAGCGTGCGCACTTCGGTGCCATCGACGAAGATGCGCCCCTGATTCGGCTGTTCGAGGAAGTTGATACAACGCAGCATCGTGCTCTTGCCCGATCCCGACGAACCGATGATGCTGATCACATCGCCCTTGTTCGCGCGGAGCGAAACGCCCTTGAGCACTTCATTGCTGCCGTACTGCTTGTGAATGTCATCGACGAAAAGCTTGTGCTGCGGAGAATTCATTGAACGGTCCTTGGCCAGCGTTATTTACCCTGAGGCCGCAAATACGCGAGCCAGCGATGCTCGGCGCGGCGGAACAGCCACACCAGCGCGAATGAAATGCAGAGATAGAGCAGGGCGGCGATGCCGAACGCCTCGAACGACTGATACGTCGCCGAGTTCACATCGCGCGCGATCTTGAGAATGTCCGGCACGGTCGCGGTGAAGGCGACCGTGGTGGCGTGCAGCATCAGAATGACTTCGTTGCTGTAGTACGGCAGCGCGCGTCGCAAAGCCGAAGGCAGAATCACCCGCCGATACAGCGTGAAGCCCGACATGCCATACGCGCGAGCCGCTTCGATCTCGCCGTAGGGCGTGGCCTTGATCGCGCCCGCGAAGATTTCGGTGGTGTACGCGCAGGTGTTCAGCGTGAACGCGAGCAGCGTGCAGTTCATGCCGCTGCGGAAGAACTCGGCCAGCAACATGTGGTCGCGCACGACCTGCAAGCTGTACAAGCCCGTGTAGCACAGCAGCAATTGCACATACAGCGGCGTGCCGCGAAACACATAGGTATAGAGCCACACGCTACGCGACAACAGCTTGTTCTTCGATACCCGCGCCACCGCCAGCGGCACCGATAAACAAAAACCCAGACCGATGGAAATGACCAGCAGCCACATGGTGATGGCCAGCCCCGTGACGCGGTAGCCATCGGTAAAGAGATAGTTCTTCCAGTATTCCTGGATGATTTCGATCATGATCCTGTGCCGCTCTTAAAGGTCAGCCTTGCGCACGCCAATGGAATAGCGCCGTTCCAGCCAGATCAGCACCATGTTCGAAATCGTGGTGATCGCCAGATAGATCGCGCCCGCGAGCAGCGTGAAGAAGAAGAAACGCAGCGTGCCCTTGCCCGCGTCCTGCGACGCTTTGACCACGTCCGCCAGACCGATGATCGACACCAGCGCGGTCGCCTTGACCATCACCTGCCAGTTATTGCCGATGCCCGGCAGCGCGAATCGCATCATCTGCGGAAACATGATGCGGGTGAAGGTCTGCCACGGCGTCATGCCGTAGGCCACGCCCGCTTCGAGCTGACCGCGCGGCACCGAAAGAAACGCGCCGCGAAATGTCTCGGTGAAATACGCGCCGTAGATGAAGCCGAGCACCAGAATACCGGCGAGGAAAGGATCGATATCGATCTGATCCCAGCCGAGCGCATCCGTCAGCAGGTTCAGCCAGATTTGTATGCTGTAGAACAGCAGCAGCATCAGCACCAGATCGGGCACGCCGCGAATCAGCGTCGTGTACAGCGTGCCGACGCCCGAGGCCACCCGGTTCTTCGACAGCTTCGCCGCCGCGCCGATCAGACCGATCACGAAGGCGAACGCGAGCGACAGCACCGCCAGCTTGACGGTTTGCCAGGTGCCCGCGAGGATCAGCGGGCCGTAGCCTTGCAACATGGTGATTCCTTGAAAATGGAGCCGGGCGGCCACTGTCTCGCGCGTGGCGCGAGTCTCGGTCTCGTGTTCCCCGGCGCGAATGCCGGCGGAGCGTATTCTAGGTGGCCAAAATTGGGCGCTGGCGTTGCGGCAAACCCGCGTCTGCCTTGCGACATCGGGTTTCTCAGGCCAGAGCCACCTGAAAAGCGCGGTATTTTACCCGAACGCGCCGCGCGCGCGGGCGTTTGCCGGACGGTTCCGATTACATCCACTAGCGAGACGGTGTAGTGCCGGCGCACGCGTTGTTTCGGATCGGGCGCGCCCTTACATTCTCTCCATCGCAAATCAACGCCCTGGGCGGGAGCAAAGATCATGTTCGAGATTCGTCGCAGCAACGAACGCGGCCACGCCAATCACGGATGGCTCGACTCGTATCACACCTTTTCCTTTGCCGATTATCACGATCCGAAGCATGTGCATTTCGGCGCGCTGCGCGTGATCAACGAAGACCGCGTCGCGGGCGGGCAGGGCTTCGGCACGCACGGACATCGTGATATGGAGATTGTGAGTTATGTGCTGGAAGGCGCGCTTGCGCACCGCGACAGCATGGGCAACGGTTCGACCATCCGTCCCGGCGATGTCCAGCGCATGAGCGCGGGCACCGGCGTGCGCCATAGCGAATTCAACGGCTCGCCGACCGAAACCGCGCACTTCCTGCAAATCTGGATCATTCCGGATGCACCGGGCGGCGCGCCGGGCTACGAAGAAAAGCGTTTCGACGATGCCGAAAAGCGCGGCACGTTGCGCGTGATCGCTTCGCCGCAAGGCGACGACGGTTCGATAAAGATCGGCGCGGACGCCCGCATCTTCGCCGGTCTGTTCGATGGCGACGAACGCGCGCAATTCGACGTGCCCGCAGGCCGCCGCGTGTATGTGCACGTGGCGCGCGGCGCGGTATCGGTGAACGGCGAAGCGCTCAGCGCAGGCGATGCCGCGAAGATCGAAGATGTATCGACGGTGACGCTGGAGAAAGGCGAGAACGCCGAAGTGATCCTGTTCGATCTCGCCTGATGGTGCTTCTGCTGTAAAAAAACGGCCCGCTTAGCTTACTAAGCGGGCCGTTTTCGTTGTTACGGCTTCGTCGCCGATGCCCCCGACGGCGCGCCCGCACCGCCGTGCTGCTTGCTCCAGCGCTCGTGCATCTTGTGCTCGTGCTCACGCATCATCGCGAAATGCTTCTTCAGCGCGGTGCTGACCGTGGTCTTCTGCTGATCGTTCAGCGCGTTATAGAAATTCAGCCACGCCTGCGCGGTCTGCTCGCGAATCTGCGACTGCTGCTGCTCGATCTTCTGATGCGCCGCGTGCATCGCGTTCAAATCGAGGATCGGCTGGTTTTCCATCGACTTGAACTGGTCGTGCATCTGCTTGTGGGCGTCGCGCATTTGCTCGTGACCTTGCTTCATGGTGTCGAGCGCGGTCTGCCACAGCTTTTCCTGATCGGCATTCAGCTTCAGTTGCCCGTGCAACTCGTCGAGCTGCTTCTTCATGCGCATTTCCATGCGATGTCCGCCGGGACCGCCAGGCCCGCCGGGGCCGCCCATCATCGCGCCACCGGGCGGCGGCGGGGGCGGCGCGTCGCTGGTGGCGGCGTGGGCCGCGCCGAAAGTCAACGCGATTGCCGCAGCGGCGGCAGTGAGGATTTTGTATTGCTTGGCCATCGTGAACTCCCTTGATTGTTTTCCATGCCGAAGCGCTGGTCCTGTCTTCGATGACTTGCGCCTGTCGGTGAGACCAAGATTAGGGGTTCGCGCAATCGCTCGTGTTACGGCATGCTTGTGGCTTATTACTTTGGTTTACTCGATGCTTTCGTCGTAACACCCCGTAACCCTTCCGGCCCCGCTGTCACGAATCGGAGCCGGACTCACGCGCTAAACTTCGACCCATGACTACGCAAATCCTTGTCGTCGATGACGACGCCGAACTGCGCGACCTTCTGCGCGACTATCTGGTCCGGCAGGGCATCGAAGTATCGGTGCTGCATGACGCCGGTGGCCTCGAACGCCGTATCGAACGCGAGCGGCCCGATCTGATCGTGCTCGATCTGATGATGCCGGGCGTCGATGGCCTCACCGCGCTCAAACAACTACGCGCCTCGGGCGACGATATCCCCGTCATCATGCTGACCGCGCGTGCGGACGATGTTGACCGTATCGTCGGTCTCGAACTCGGCGCGGACGATTACCTCGGCAAGCCGTTCAATCCGCGCGAACTGCTGGCCCGTGTGCAGGCCGTGCTGCGCCGCCGCCGCACCATTCCGTCCGCCGCGCCGGAACAGCGCGAGCCGTATTCGTTCGGCCGTTTCAGGCTCGACTTCCAGTCGCGCACGCTGCAACAGGACGACAAGCCGCTCACGCTGTCGGGCAGCGAGTTCGCGCTCCTCAAGATTTTCGTGAACAACCCGATGCGCACGCTCACGCGTGAGCGTCTGCTCGAACTGCTGCACGGCCCGGAGTACGACGGCACCGATCGCGGTATCGACGTGCAGGTGTGGCGACTGCGGCGCATTCTGGAAACCGATCCTTCCGCGCCGCGTTTCATTCAGACGGTGCGCGGGCGCGGTTACGTGTTCGTGCCGGACGGCGAGCAAAATGCGCCGGGCAATTGACACGCTGTTTGGGCGGTTGGTCGTTATCGTCATCGGCATGCTGGTGTTGTCGCATGTCGCGTGGTTCGCCATCATCCGTTTCGAGCGCGACAACACGCAGACGCGTTTCGCAGTAGAAGAGGCCGCGTTTCTGGTCGAAGCGGTGCGCCAGCACGTCGCTAATACGCCGGATCAGCCCTTGCCGCCGCGCGTGCGCATCATGCCGATGAACGCGCCTGACGTGCCGCGCGAGCCGGATGAAGATGCGCCGCCGCCCATGCTTCGCTTTATCGAAGACCTGAAAGACCGTTTGCCCGATGGCACCGACGTGCGTTTGAACGAACCCGGCGCGCCGCCCTCCGTGTGGGTGCACGGCGCGAAGGACGCGGGCTGGATCGTGGTGCCGGTTCAACCGCTCAGACCGCCGCGCTCGCGTGACCGCATGGTCGTGTGGCTCGCGCTGATCTTCTCCACCGCGGTGCTGGCTGCGCTGTTCGGCGCGTGGCAATTGCAAAATCCGCTGCGCATGCTTGCGCAAGCCGTGCAACGCTTCGGACGCGGTCAGCCGACGCCGCCCGTGCCCGAACGCGGCCCGCGCGAACTGCGCCAACTGACCCATGGTTTCAATACGATGGTGCGCGAAGTCTCGCAAACCGAGAACGACCGCGCCGTGATGCTCGCGGGCGTCGCGCACGATCTGAAGACGCCGCTTGCGCGCCTGCGTCTGCGCGCCGAAATGATGGACGACCAGAAAATTCGCGACGGCGTGGTGCGCGATGTCGATTCCATGGCGCATATCGTCGATCAGTTTCTGGTGTTCGCGCATGACCGCCCGGACGGCAGCGAGCCGGTGCCGGTGGATGAAGCGTGTGAGCGCGTGGCACGGGCGTATCGCGCGGTATCGGCGGGGGCGGATACGGTGCGGCTGGAACTCGAAGCCGGACCGACTTTCGCGCTGCCGGCGGCGACGCTGGATCGCATTCTGTCGAATCTGCTGGATAACGCGCATGCCTATGGCGCGCCGCCGGTCGTCATTTCGACGCGGCGTGCGGCGAATGGCAAGGGCTGGGTGTTATCCGTGTCGGATCACGGCAAGGGCATTGCGCCGGACGATCTCATCAAGGCGAGCCGGCCGTTCGTGCGCCTCGATCCGGCGCGCGGCGGCAGCGGGCACAGCGGTCTGGGACTGGCGATCGTCGAACGGCTGGCGCGTCGGGCGGGCGGCGAGTGCGAGATCGGCAATCACGCCGATGGCGGCTTGCAGGTCGTCATGACCTTTCCCGCCGATGCCGCCACGCGGCCGATAAACGAGCGCCGCGCCGGACCACAGACCGAAGAGCGCGCGCTCTGAAGTTCCGTCGGTTTCAGTCGAACAGCGTATCCAGCGCGGACGCGGCTTCGCTGTCCACCGTGTTGTACGTCACGGTCGTCGCCTCGAAAATATAGTGCGTGGTGTACTTGCCGAGGCGCGACAGAATTTCCTCCTGGATCACTTCCGGCGCGAGGTCGATTTTGAGGAACCATGTGGTCGACGAAAGGCGCGTCTGAAACGAGCCGTACTCCGCGAGCAAATGGTCGAACGTTTCAGCGTCCTGATCGCGGCATACGATGACCAGATTTCCCTTCATGCAATCCTCCCGGTGACGCCCGTGGCGCGCAGTATCGAACTCAGTATCGAAGTTCGATGATACCTGCGCGATGAAAACGCGTCGCGTGCCGTCTGGGTTACTTGCCGGCGAGCGAGTCTTCGGGATGCCGCGCGGGCGGCGTGGGATCGGCGGGGCGCACTTCGCTGCGGTCGCGGCCACGCGATTTCGCTTCATAAAGCGCGAGATCGGCGCGCGAAAGAATCCATTCCAGCGCGTCGTCGGCAGCCAGTTCAGTAATGCCGATACTCACCGATAACGCTGCATCGTCGGGCAAATGCGCGCAGTGCTCGTGATGGAAGCGCTTGCGCAGCCGTTCGAGCACGGCCTGTGCATCGGTCAGCGATGTCTGCGGCAACAGAATGCCGAATTCCTCGCCGCCGAGCCGTCCGATCGCATCGCTCGGACGAAGCTGTTCGCGGCACACCTCGACGAAATGCTCGAGCGCCCGGTCGCCGGAGGCGTGGCCGAAGCGGTCGTTGATCTGCTTGAAGTGATCCAGATCGGCGATGGCCACGGAAAGCGGCGCGCCCGCCGTACGCGCGAGTTCGATTTCATGGCGCAGCGTGTCGAGGAAATAGCGGCGTGATAGCGCGCCGGTCAGGGCGTCGTGGCGCGCTTCGGCCGACAAAAGCGTATTGGCCGATTGCAATTGCTCCGCCAGATCACGCGTCGCGCGATGCAGCCGCCGCTCGCGCGAATACGACGTCGCGATCACGATGGCCAGCGTGACCACGCCGAGCATCGTCAGAAAGACGAGGAAGCGGTCGCGGCTGTGATTGCGGCTGATTTCCGGCCACGTCGTCAGCGGGTGGACGATATGCGCCGACAGCCCCGAATTCAGGCCGGTGCGTTCGTCGTAGAGCGAGGGCACGGTGCCGCCGTTGGTCGCGTAGAAACTTTCGGCCAGCGTCGGCGCGAGCCAGTGCGCCGATTCGCGCATCTGCTCGCCCACATGCATGATCCGCAGCTCCGGAAAGGTCTCGCGCCGATAGTGCTCCAGGCGCTCGCGCGGCGTCATATGCGTGACGGGCGCATCGGGCATGGCTTCGTATTCGAGGCGTCCGTCATGCGCCATCACCACGACGCCATTTTCATCGGTGACGAAGGTGCCGGCGCGCGCCACCCAGTGTCGCAACCGGTCGATACTCACCTTGGCGATCACCGCGCCGACCAGATAGCCGTCCTGATACGCCGGCGCGGCGATGAAAATGCCCGGTTCGCCCGACAATCTGCCCACGCCGTACATCTCGCCGAAGCCGCCGAGCAGCGCGCGCGTCACATACGCACGCCCGCTCATATCGAATCCGATGAAGCTGTTTTCATCCTCCGAATTGCTCGAGGCGATGCAGAAGCCTTGCTCATTGACGAGCCAGATGGAATCGAGACCGGAAAAACCCTGTGCATCGTGCAGAAAATGGTTCACGCGCGCGTTGCCCGGCTGCGCGGTCCATTCGACACGCCGCGCGCTTTCGGTCGGCGCAGGGTTCGATGCATAATGCCGCGACTGCGCAAGCGCCCGCTGAATCAGGTCCATTTGCGCGAGCGTGGCGGGAATGGCGCGCGACATCGCCAGATCGCTTGCGATGATCTGCGCCATGTTGTCCACGATCGACGCCGCCATCTGCCGCTCGGTGCGCACCGTCGAAGTCATTTCCTGCTGCACCATCCGGTCCGACAGCATGCCCGCCGCCAGCCAGCACAGAAACGCGAGCAGGGCGATGGCGAGCGTCGCGATCAGGCGGTGCAGGATGATCTTGTTCATTGCGAGTGCGCAGCGCTTAAACCACAGACCGGCGGCGCGTCACAAAGGACTCGCCGCCGTCAGCCAAAAACGAGATAATCGCCGCCCGGACGGGTAGCGCGGAAACGCTGAACCGGGCCCGCAGTTTGCAGCCTCTGCGGCTCACGCGCGCGCCATGCACGCGGCTCATGCAGTCGGTCGGTTCGAATCTGACTTCGCGCATCGCATTGGCCCCGGTTTTTTGTATATGTAGCCAAGATTGGACGATGTTTTTCGCCGCCTATCAAGCGCCTCGTCCACGGCCGTTGGGCGCGGGACACGGCCGGCTTCGCGTGCGGCCAGACCTGCTGTCTCCCGGGCCGGATCGAAGCATGCTTTTTCAGCGGTTACCCTTCATTTTGCCTCTGCCGCGCCGAAGAGCAACAGAAACATCGCACGATTGACAAACGTGGTCTGCGCGGTGCATGTCTCGAGATTGTGACTGTCACATAGCATGGTGTAGTGTCGCTCGATTCAGGCTGCCTGCCTGCGGCGACCGCCCGGCGCCGCGCAAAGCGATTGAAGGAGAACGAAAGGTGACGCGCTGCGAAAATCTCATGGCCTGTCGTCGAAAACATCGCCGCATGCGTTGAGCGTGCGGGGGATCGGGCGCGCGTCTTGCCCGATGGACGGCTGCCGTGGCCGTCACAAGCATCAATCCGCGTTCGCGCGGCCGGAACAAAGCTATACGGGGGAGGGCGTTGCATGGAATTTGGCTTCAATCTGAATCGGACGGCGAACGCATCGGTATGGCGCGTATTGCCCAATCGATGGGACTTCGTCGCGTTCCCGATGATCATCTGCATGATCGCGCTGGCGTCCGTGGGTTTCCACGAAACGCTCGCGCCGATCTCCACCTTGCAGACTCAGGCGATCTCGCTCGATCCCGCGAATCTCCCCGAATACGCGCTGCGAACCACGTTGCGCATGCTCGCCGCGATGATCGCATCGCTTATTTTCACGCTGATCTACGGCACGCTCGCGGCCAAGAGCCGGCGCGCGGCGATGGTGCTCGTGCCGATTCTCGACATTCTCCAGTCGGTGCCGGTGCTGGGCTACATCTCGTTTACAGTCACCTTCTTTTTGGCGATGTTTCCGGGCCGCGTGATCGGCGCGGAATGCGCGGCGATCTTCGCGATTTTCACCAGTCAGGCGTGGAACATGACGTTCAGCTTCTACCAGTCGCTGCGCACGGTGCCGCGCGATCTGGATGAAGTCTCGCGCGGTTTCCATCTGACCAACTGGCAGCGTTTCTGGAAGCTCGAAGTGCCGTTTTCCATGCCCGGCCTCATCTGGAACATGATGATGTCGATGTCGGGCGGCTGGTTCTTCGTGGTGGCCTCCGAAGCGATCACGGTGGGCAATCGCACCATCGTGCTGCCGGGCGTGGGCGCGTATCTGGCCAGCGCCATCAGCGAGCGCAATTTGAGCGCGATCGGCTGGGTGATTCTGGCGATGATCGTGGTGATCCTCGCGTACGACCAGTTGATGTTCCGTCCGCTGGTCGCGTGGGCGGACAAGTTCCGCATGGAAAACACCACTTCCGGCGATGCCCCGGAATCCTGGCTGCTCGATCTGATCCGCCGCACGCGTCTGATCCACCGTCTGCTGGTTCCGGCCGGCTGGATTCTCGCCAAGACCGCGCGCATGCCGATCAAACTGCCGTCGCTGCAAGGCGTGAAGCTGGGCAATTTCCGCGCGCCGGTGCCATCGACCAAAACGGGCGATATGGCGTGGGGCGCGGCGGTGATCGTGCTGACCGTATTCGTGGTGTGGAAAGTCGTGTCGTTCGTCTCGACCGGCGTGAGCTGGGGCGAAGTGGGCCACGTGTTCGTGCTCGGCTTTATCACGCTGATCCGCGTGGTGGTGCTGATCGCGATTGCATCGGTGATCTGGGTGCCGATCGGCGTGCTGATCGGATTGCGTCCGGCGCTGGCCGAAAAGGTGCAGCCGCTTGCGCAGTTCCTCGCGGCGTTCCCGGCGAATCTGCTGTTTCCGGTGTTCGTGGTGGTGATCGTGCGCTTCCATCTGAACCCGGATATCTGGCTTTCGCCGCTGATCGTATTGGGGACGCAGTGGTATATCCTGTTCAACGTGATCGCGGGGGCATCGGCTTATCCGAACGATTACCGCGAGGCTGCGGCGAACTTTCAGATCACCGGCTGGCAGTGGTGGAAGAAGTGCATGCTGCCGGGCATATTCCCCTTCTACATCACCGGCGCGATCACGGCGTCCGGCGGCGCGTGGAACGCGAGCATCGTCGCCGAGGCGGTGTCGTGGGGCAAGACGAGCGTGGTCGCGCATGGACTGGGCGCATACATCGCGCAGACGACCGCGGACGGCGATTACCCGAAGATCATTCTGGGTATCGCCGTGATGTCGCTGTTCGTCACGCTGTTCAACCGCATGCTATGGCGTCCGCTGTACGCCTACGCGGAATCAAGACTCCGACTGGATTGAGGACGAGCTCCGATGCAGAACCTTAAAAATACGCAGACCTTCCAGCGCACACCGGGCGCATCGACCCCGCAAGGCACGCCGCCTAAGCTGGGCGAAGAAATCCTGCGCGTTGCAAATGTGAGCCGCGGCTTCAACAAGACTCAGGGCGAACTGCTCGTTCTGGACGATGCCAATCTTTCGCTGCGCGAAGGCGAAATCGTCGGTCTGCTCGGCCGTTCCGGCTCGGGCAAATCGACGCTGTTGCGCATCATTTCCGGCCTGATCGAGCCGACGGCGGGCGAAGTCACTTACTTGAAGGAACCGTTGCGCGGCCCGGCCAAGGGCGTGGCGATGGTGTTCCAGACCTTTGCGCTGTTCCCGTGGCTGACCGTGCTGCAAAACGTGGAAGCCGGTCTGGAAGCGCAGGGCGTGGGCGCGCGCGAGCGACGTGAACGGGCGCTCGCGGCCATCGATCTGATCGGTCTGGACGGCTTTGAAAACGCGTATCCGCGCGAGTTGTCGGGCGGTATGCGGCAGCGTGTGGGCTTTGCGCGCGCGCTGGTCGTCGATCCGACCTTGCTGCTGATGGACGAACCGTTCTCCGCACTCGATGTGCTGACCGCCGAGAACTTGCGTACCGATCTGCTCGATCTGTGGACGCAGGGACGTTTGCCGATCAAATCGGTGCTGATCGTCACGCACAACATCGAAGAAGCGGTGTTTATGTGCGATCGGATTCTGGTGTTGTCGTCGAATCCGGGCCGCGTGATGGCCGAAATCAAGGTGCCGTTCAAGCATCCGCGCAATCGTCTCGATCCGGCGTTCCGCCGTCTGGTCGATGACATTTACGCGAAGATGACCGCGCGCCAGATGGACGAGGCGAAGAAGAAGGGCCTTGAGTTGGGAAGCTGGCTGCCGTCGGTATCGACCAATTTGATGGCGGGTCTGGTCGAAACGCTCGCGGCCGCGCCGTACCACGGTCGCGCGGACATGCCGGAAATCGCGCGCACGCTGCATCTGGAGGTCGATGACCTGTTCCCGGTCGCGGAAGTGCTCCAGCATCTCGGTTTCGCCGATGTGCGCGAAGGCGATATTTTCCTGACACCGCAAGCGCGTGTGTTCGCCGAGTTCGGCACGCAGGAACGCAAGATGATGTTCGCCGAGCATTTGCTGCGGCATGTGCCGCTGGCGGCGCGGATCAAGAAGGTGCTGAACGAGCGGCCGGGGCATCGCGCGCCGCGTGTGCGTTTCGAGCAGGAGCTGGAAGATTTTCTGTCCGATAGCGCCGCGCAGGAAACGCTCGATGCGGTCATCGACTGGGGTCGTTACGGGGAAATTTTCTCGTATAACGATCAGACGGAGATGCTGAGTCTGGAGGACGTGGAGGCTTAAAGCTTTTTCGTTCGGATGGCGAAGTAAGAGGCGCGGTTCCGGTGACGGGCCGCGCTTTTTTGTAGATTGATCGATTCGTTATCCGTAGCAATACGCGTGTATCAAAAAGCGCGGCCCACGAGCCGCGCTTTTACCTACATAAACCGCCTTACTGCAAATTCCCCCAGCGTTCCACCGCCGGTTCCGCCGATGCCCACTTCCAGCCCTCCGTCTGCTGACACGCCGTCGCGATAAACCATTCCGCAGGCGCTTTCGCATCGTCGCCATCGACGACGGAGAACGCGAATTCCTTGCAGCTCGCCAGCGCGCTGTTGAACTCGCGCAGCACGCGCACCTCGCCGTGGCCGTTCTCGACCGGCAACGTATGCTTGACCTTCCACGGCCGCGTCTCGCCAACCTGCGACATGCCCGCCGTCACCGCGATCATCACTTGCTGATCGTTGTGCAGCGACTTCATCGTGCGTTTGACGATTTCGTCGGTTGCCGCCTGCACCGCGATACCCACGCCGAAGCCGATGGCCGGATTGGTCGTCACCGCGCCCGTCGCGATGCCCGCAGCCGCGCCGGTGGCCGCACCGATCGACGCGCATCCGCTCATCGTCACGCAGGCCGCGATGGCCGCGCCTGCCAGTCCCAGCCTCAAACCAGTAGAAACCGCCGCCGGGAACATCATTGCAGCGCGCCCCAACGCGGCGTCGCCGGTTCGGCCGATGCCCATTTCCACTTCGCGCCATCACGGCACACCGACGCGACGTAGAACGCGCTGTCGGCGGGGCGATCCTTGGTGGCATCGCGATCGACGGAGAAGACGATTTCCTTGCAATCGAGCGCGCCGCTGCTGATGGTGCGGCTCACGGTCACGCGGCCTTTTTCATCGTCTTCGATGGGCACCGAATGCACCGCGCTCCACGGCGCGACCGCACCGACCGCGAGCGGTCCCGCGACGGTTGCGATCTGATCCTGCGTGTTGGTATGGATGACGCGCTGGGTCTACTGCACGCCGGCACGCGCCGCCGCGACCGCGCCGAGACCGATGCCGGCCGCCACCGCCGCGTTATTGGTGACGCTGCCGGCGATCGCCGCGCCCGCGATACCCGCACCCGCCGTCGCACCTTCGCCATACAGGGAGTTGCACCCCGAGAGATTCAGGCAGGCGATCACGCCCGTCGCAATCACCGCGACCGTGGCGGCGCGGCGATGAATCCAGTTCTGCATCTTGCATTTCCTTGGTCCGCCGTATCCCGGCGCTTTACTGACACCTTGCGAAACCGCTTGAGGAATCGCAGCCAAATGCCCGCCACGAAAACGATTGCGGCGATCGCGGGCTTCGCGCATTTTGAAGCAAGCTTCTAATTACCGCTTCAGGAAATTTGCAAGAATTTGCAAGTGAGGGGAACGCGTTGCGCTTTTGGCAGACGGGAAGAGCGGCGAGCACGAGAACCGCGCCCGCCAGAGGAAATTACGTATCGCGTCCGGACGATGCCTCGCCGGATTCGGTGTCTTCGTTCTCGTACGCGCCGAGGCGGTTGTACAGCGTCTTGAGACTCACGCCGAGCGCCTTCGCCGCGCGACGCTTATCGCCGCCGCAATGCTTGAGCGTGCCGAGAATGATCTGCTTCTGCGCATCGGCGAGCGGCGTGCCGACCCAGACGTTCATGGCATCGCCTTGTGTGACGGGCTTTTTCACGCGCGATGCAAGATGCGGATGCGCAATCTCCACGGTCTTCTCCGCGAGAATGAACGCGCGATACACCGTGTTCTTCAACTCCCGCACATTGCCCGGCCACGAATACGTGCGCAGCACATCGAGCGCGCGCTTGCTGAAGGACTTGCTGGTGCCTTCCTGCGCATTCATTTCAGCAAGGAAATGCTGAGCGAGCAGTTCGCGGTCGGCATCGCGTTCGCGCAGGGGCGGCGCGCGCAGCGGAAACACCGCCAGTCGATACATCAAGTCTTCGCGCAAGCCGTTTTCCTTCACGGCCGCGACCGGATCGCGATTGGTTGCGGCGATCACGCGCACGTCCGAGCTGATCAGATCGTTGCCGCCGACGCGAAAGAACGTGCCCGTCTCCAGCGCCCGCAGCAGCTTCACCTGCCTCACCGGCGACATCTCGGTCACTTCGTCGAGAAACAGCGTGCCGCCGTTCGCATGTTCGAAGTAGCCGATACGACCCTGCACCGCGCCCGTGAAGCTGCCTTTCTCGTGACCGAAGAGTTCCGCTTCGATCAGATTGTCGGGAATCGCGCCGCAGTTCACGGCGATGAACGGCGCATCGCGACGCGCGCTTTGATCGTGGATGGTCCGCGCAACGAGTTCCTTGCCCGTGCCCGACTCGCCGATGATCAGCGCGGTTGCATCGGTGGCGGCTACGCGTTCGATCTGCGAGTACAACTCCTGCATCACCGGCGAGGAGCCGAAAAGCAGTCCGTAAGACTTCAAGCCCGGCACTTCCCCGGCATTGCGCTTCTTCTGCACGGGTGGGTCGCCTGCGACGAGCGGCGGGTCGAGATCGGTTGACGCCATGTGTCCTGGTATGTCCTGTGTGCTGCGTGATGGCTACGCAGGGTTCAGCGTAGCTGCTTGCCTGCCGCCCGGTTTGCGCGTGCGGCGCTTCTGATACGGCGGGCGTGGCGGCGCGCGCGAGCGGCGTACCGCGATTGACCGCGCGCATCGGCGATTGCGCCTTGATCTCGTTTCGAATCGAGAGTTTGCGTCGGTCGCTATCTCATAAACTCTATTTAACCATTCGCAACGATGTTGCGGCAATGCGCGGTGGAAGGCTTGCCGTAAATTGTCTGATCGGCGCGGATTATGCAGAAGATTTCCGGCAAGGTTGGCGCGCAGTGCTCGCGATTTTACAAAACGACGGCGTAATACTTACTCGCTTCGGCGCTGTTATTGCGCGGATTCGATTGCCTGATAAGCGGTGGACATTTTGCGAACGTGCCCAAGCGAGCGATGGCATGAAAGCTGCGTAACCCTGTGCATTCCGATTCGAATACGTCACTCACCGCCGCACGACTGCATCATGGAAGAATTCATCGACATTGACATCGATTTCGCTGCGACCGAACGGATGGGCCACACACGCCATTCGCCGGAGACGGCGGGCGCGCGTCAGGAACTCGCGGCCGGCGAACCGATCGACATCTATCACTGGGCAGCGGTCGCGCTGGTCACAGCGCTTATGTGCGCGGTGCTTGGCTATGCCGCCGGTACGCCCGCGTTGTCGCGCGCGGCGAACGTCACGAGCCTCGTATTCGGCGTGGCGGGCGGCGCGTTGACGGCTGGTGGCATCGTGCGCAGTTTGCGTTCGCGCTTCATGCCTACGCTGCGAGCGAGCCGCTCCGCGTGATCAAGGCCTGATCACGTTCGATACATCACCATCCCACTAAGGCGAGGACTTCCTCACATGAGTCAGACGACTGTCCAGCTTGCGTTGGGCAAGCAGAAAATCATCGAAGACATCAAGGTGTTGCTCAACGATGCCGAAGAACTCGTGCGCTTGTCGGCGACGCTGCCGGGCGAAGGCGTCGAGTCGTTGCGCACGCGCCTTCGCGATCACGTCGATGCCGCCCGCACCGCGCTCGACGATGCGCAGGCAAGCGCGAAGAACCGCTATACGCAGGGTATCGATTGCACCGAGAAGTACGTGAAGGACAATCCGTGGCAGTCGCTGGGTATCGCGGCGGGCGTGGGTTTTCTGGTCGGGCTGATCGTTTCTCGATAACGCACCGAAGTTAACGCAAGGAGAAGAACCAAATGGCACGACACTCTTTCGGACTGTTCAGTGCACTGTTCGCCATTGGCGGCGTGCTCGCGTGGAAATGGGTTCAATCGCAGGATGCGGCTCAACGTCGCCCCATGCGCGATATCAATCGCTGGGAAGACGAGGGCGGCAAAGTGCTGACGCCTTCGAGCGCGGCGCACTCGGTCAATGGCAATAGCACGGTCGGCGGAACCTCCGACGCGTGGCATTTTCCGCGTAGTTGAAGCGGCCGCGCGCGGCGTTTGCACGTCGTGCGCGTTTGTTCTTCAACGGATCGAATCGCGCGCATTTTGTGTGAGCGATAAAAACGCACGCCGCTCAGGCGTGCGTTTTTATGTTCATAAAGCCTTATAATCGGTGAAACTCTGTCATAAGTTGCCTAAATGGAAACATCGAGGAAAAACTTACGACGGTTTTGCCAAGCGTGCAGAAAATCG
>NZ_JAQFVG010000314.1 GCF_029439455.1 Caballeronia sp. BR00000012568055
GATCAGCACTGCGCCGCGCGCGAATTGAGCCAATTCGGCATCGTCGGGCGACTGTACTTTCAGCACGATTTCGGCGGATAAGGCCGTATGCGCATCGACGATATCCGCGCCCGCAGACGCGTAGGCATCGTCGATATAACTCGCCGGTAAACCCGCGCCGCTCTGCACCGATAGCCGATGCCCCTGCGTCACTAGTTTCTTGACCGTCTCGGGCGTAGCGGCGACGCGCGCCTCGTTCGCCCGCGTCTCGGCAGGCACTCCGATATGCATCTTGAATCCTCCTGTCTTTTATTCTTCCCTCGTGCGGTTCAGGCGTCGGGAAGGCTTTTAGGCTGAGTCTTATTTCAAATGCTGGAACGATAGGGCTATCGCCACTGTAACCGAAGAATGTGCCCGCCAGAATCGGATCTGGCACCTGTTCCGGCTTTGTCGTCTCAGCGCTTTCCCTGATGTGCCGCGGGCGTGTTCCACGCCGTGACGGTAAAATATCGGACCATGAAATCAGATACTTGGGCCCCCCACGTTACGGTGGCTGCCGTCGTCGAACGCAATGGACGCTTTCTCGTGATTGAGGAGCACACGTCTGCCGGGCTTCGAATCAACCAACCGGCCGGTCATCTCGAAGCAGGCGAAACGCTCGTTCAGGCCGTGATTCGCGAGACGCTCGAAGAAACGGCGCATCACTTCGAGCCGGAGGCGCTGGTCGGCGCGTATATGACGCATTTCGCGCGGCCAAGCGGCGATGTCACGTATCTGCGCTTCACGTTCTGCGGCAAGGCGGGCGAGGAAGTGGCGGGGCGCGCGCTGGATGATGGCATCGTGCGCGCGATGTGGCTGACGGTCGATGAGTTGCGCGCATCGGTCGAGCGGCATCGGACGCCGATCGTGCTGAAGTGCGTCGAAGACTATCTTGCCGGGCGGCGCGTTCCGCTCGATTTCATTCACACGCATTCGGTCGCGCCGATCGTTCGGGCCTGACGAGCTTTACCAGGCCTTATTGGGCAGTTTTCATATGAGCAAGCAAAAAGTAGTCGTAGGCATGTCGGGCGGCGTGGATTCGTCGGTCACGGCGTGGCTTCTGAAGGAGCAGGGCTACGACGTAGTCGGCCTCTTCATGAAAAACTGGGAAGACGATGACAACGGTGAGTATTGCTCCACGCGTCAGGACTGGATCGATGTCGTATCGGTCGCGGATCTGATCGGTATCGACGTGGAAGCGGTCAACTTCGCCGCCGAATACAAGGACCGCGTGTTCGCGGAGTTCCTGCGCGAATACTCGGCCGGACGCACGCCGAATCCGGATGTGCTCTGCAACGCCGAAATCAAGTTCAAGGCCTTTCTCGATCACGCGATGTCGCTGGGCGCGGAGACCATCGCGACTGGCCACTATGCGCGCGTGCGCGAGCAGGACGGCCTGTTCCAGTTGATGAAGGCGACGGATTCGACCAAGGATCAGTCGTACTTTCTGCATCGGCTGAATCAGGCGCAGTTGTCGAAGACGCTGTTTCCGCTCGGCGAAATTCCCAAGACGCAAGTGCGTGAGATCGCTGCGCAAATCGGTTTGCCGAACGCGAAGAAGAAGGATTCGACCGGCATTTGCTTTATCGGCGAACGGCCGTTCCGCGAGTTTCTCAACCGCTATCTGCCGACGAAACCCGGTCCGATGAAAACGCCGGATGGCAAGATCGTCGGCGAGCATATCGGGCTGGCGTTTTATACGTTCGGGCAGCGCAAGGGCATTGGTATCGGCGGGGCGAAGGACGGGAGCGGCGAGCCGTGGTTCGTCGCAGCCAAGGACATGTCGAACAACACGCTGTATGTGGTGCAGGGGCACGACCATCCGTGGCTGCTGTCGCATACGCTCGTCGCGGGGAATACGAGCTGGGTTGCGGGCTTTGCGCCCGAGGAAGGCGCGGCTTGCGGCGCGAAGACGCGCTATCGCCAGCAGGACGCCGCGTGCGTGTTTGCGCGCGCCGAAGACGGCCGCTTCGCGCTTGATTTCGACGACGCGCAATGGGCCGTCACGCCGGGTCAATCGGCTGTGTTGTATCAGGGCGATGTATGTCTGGGCGGCGGCATCATCGAACAGGCGGCGGCGCAGTCGGCGATAAGCGAGAAAGCGGTGGCTTCGGCGGCGCGCTGATCGCTGATTCGAAGTTAGAAAATGGAAGCCCCGGCAAAAGTCCGGGGCTTTTTTTGCGCGCGCAAACCGGCATTTCGCCCGATAAAGCGACAAAAGCTTTTTTGATACAAGTGCTTGACCGTCTATCTAGCGATAGATAAATTGCATTCGGTACGCTAACGAACACCGCCAATCGGACCCGATATGGACAAGAACACCGTACGCGACGCGCTTCTCGAGCACGCCCAGTCGCTGATGATGACGCGCGGCTATAACGGCTTCAGCTACCGCGACTTGTCCGAATTGGTCGGAGTGAAGACGTCGAGCATTCACTATTACTTTCCGTCGAAGGAAGATTTGGCGCTCGAAGCCGTGAACGCGTACAGCGCGGATCTGATGTCGTCGATCTACGCCATCGACAGTTCCGCGCCCGCCGACAAGAAGCTCGATCGCTATGCGCGCTTGTTTGGCCGCATCATCGGGGACGGGCGGCGCGTGTGTTTGTGCGGCATGCTCGCGGCGGAAATCGATTCGCTCCCGGAGAAGGTGCGACAGGCGGTGCAATCGTTCTTCAAGGCCAACGAAAACTGGCTGGCGAAAGTGCTCGCCGAAGGCGAAGCGCAGGATACGCTCGATGCCGGCGGCAAACCGGAATCGGCGTCGCGGACCTTGTACTCGGCGTTTCAGGGCAGTCTGCTGGCCAGCCGATTGTTTCAGACGCGCACGCGAATCGAAGAAGTCGCGGAAGCGGTTCGCCGGTAGATAAAGCTGTGGATAACTCTGTGAAAAACACCTTTACCAGCGTTGATTTATCTACCGCTGAGTAGATAGATTTTGGCGTGAAATTTGCACGAGGTATCTGCTCAGGCGTTTCGTAACGTGAAAGGCCATACGTGTCGGGCGATTCAGCATATCAACGCAAGCTCGCCGCCCGACGCAGTAAAACAAAGGTTCGACGTCTCTATCTAGTGGTAGATTTAATTTGACTGCAAGCAGCGGTCGATGGCGTCATTCGATGAAGGCCATTCATGCCTTGTCTTTGGGAATCGTGTCGATAAACGACTGCCGCTGCGTCAGACGCGCATAGTACTTGTCCAGATTCGGATGGGCCTCGCGCCAGTTCAGCTCCGGCATGCGGAAGTCGAGATACCCGAGCGTGCAGCCGCAAGCGATATCCGCAAGCGTAAAGCGATTGGCTGAGCACCATTGATGCGCATCCAGCCCACGCGCCATCGCGATAAGACCATCGTGAATCTTGGCGCGCTGCCGCGTCAGCCACGCTTCACTGCGATGCGCTTCCTCCCGCAACACGCCTTCCAGGCGAATCAGCACCGCTGCGTCCAGCATGCCGTCGGCGAGCGCTTCCCAGCAGCGCACTTCGGTGCGCTCGCGGCGCTCCTGCGGCAAGACCTTGCCCACTGGCGTCAGCGTGTCGAGGAATTCGCAGATCACGCGCGAATCGAACACCGCTTCGCCGTCGTCCAGAATCAGACACGGCACTTTGCCGAGTGGGTTGAAATCGTGGATCTTGGTCTCCGATGCCCAGACGTCCTCGAGCACCAGTTCGCATTCGATCTTCTTCTCCGCCATGACGATCCGTACCTTGCGGACGAACGGGCTGGTGTGCGAACCGATCAGTTTCATCATCAAGTCTTCGCTGTTATTCCGAAATGTGGGCGAGATCGATCTTAACCGCCGCGCACAACGCATCGGCGGAATTGAGAATGGGCCGCGCGGTGGTGTCGTCTGGTGACAACATTGCCGCGCTCAGCCACCTTGTTTCGATGGAAACAGCAGCAGCATGGGATGGGTGATGACGCGCCGCAGGACTGCGCGACGTAGCGCGCGCGCCTGAGCGCGATGCAGATCGCGCGAGCGCAACGCCAGCGAAAACGCCAGGTGGAAGCTCACGCCGACATTGAGCAGGCCCATCGACAGAATGCCGAGCAGCGCATGCCAGAACTGATGCGTGTGAAGAACGTGCATTCCGAGCACACCAGCCGATACGGCGACCACGCCCGACGACAGCGTAATGTGCCGTACTTCGAACGAAAACGGCGTGAGTTGATCGATGAGCGCGGGCACCAGGCCCATCATCATGCCGAGCATGACATTGCCGACGATACCCGACAGGTTCTTGCGAAAGAACGCCGCGAGCCGCGCCGCGCCGGCCGCGCCCAACGTAAGCCGCAGCCGACGATGGTGCGTCAGCACATCGCCGATACGATGCAGCACGAACCAGTTATCCGCCGCGCCCGCGATCAGACTCGACGACCACAGCAACACACCCGTGAAGGCCGCGTAGATAGGCGTGAGCCCGAACAGCGAATACGACTCGATGGTCTCGTGCGCGGTCTCCGGCGAGATGATGTCCACGCCGAATCCGTGCGCGGCGATCAATTGCACCGCGAGACACACGGGCGCGACCGCCACCACGTTGCCGAAAATCGCGGCCGCCTGCGTGCGCATCAGCGCGAGCACGGAGTCGACGTAACGGGCCATGCCATCGGGTGTATCGGCGCGATCGAGTTCGCGGGCGATGGTCGGCGCGGTCATGGCCGGCTGCTTGGTGGCAATCGTGAAATGCAGGAAGTGCATCAGCAGAAAGCTGGCGGCGTAGTTGATGCCCGCCAGCACGCCTTCGAGCGTCGGCGAAAAGCCCGCGCCGAGAATGGCGAACTTGACGCATACGGTCGCCATGGTCACGAGGCCGCCGCCCATCGCCATGTTGACCATCTGCCGGTATTCGCTGCGGTTTCGCGCGATGTAGTGCTCGCCGGTATCGCCATTGCTCTCGACGACCTTGCGCGCCAGCAGCGAAAAGTTGCTGCGCACGAGATGCAGCACGCTCTGGCTGCGCTGATTCGCGCCGATGAGTTCAGCGATCAAACGTGCGCGTGCTCTCCGATCATTGCCGGCGAGCCACGCTTCGAGCAGTCGCAACGCACGCGCGATCCGCATGCGCATCCGCTCGATCTGAAACACGATATCCACGGAAACGCCATTGCGAACCAGATGCCCGTAAATGCCGCCAGCCGCGCTCGCGCATTCGTCGAGCATCATGCGCAATACGTTGACTTCGCGCAGCAGTGCGTGCAGGTCGTCGTTGTGGTGCGTTTCGCGCCATTGTGCATGCGCCGTTTCGACGGCAAGCAGTGCGCGATTCAGTTGAAAGAACGGCCATGCCTGGCGAATCGCGAGCTTGTCGTGATCGGCGAGACGTTCGCGCACGAACTTCGACAGACCCGTCGAACTGATTTGACACGTCAGCGTGTGCAAGGCAGCAAGCAGATCGCGCGACAAACGATCATCGACATGATGTTCGTGCGGAGTGATGTCGTAGGCAAACAGTGCGTGCAGACCGGACAGCACATCGTCGGGAAGGTCGGCGATCCATTGCGCATCGCAGCGCGCGGGGAACATCAGCGCGGCGAGGCCGCTCAACTGGCGCGTATTGCCCGCAGGCGGAATCAGCGATGCGTGCAGCCGTGCGGCCACCGCGCCGAGAAACCCAGGCTGCGTCGGCATGCCCGATTCGCACAGCAGAGAAATGCCGTCGCTTTCGCGCAGCGTCGCGCGCAACAGGCGGGCAACGCGTGAACGACGCTCATCGCAATGATCGAGCACATGCAGCAGATAGCGCAGACGTGCGTGGATGGACGGTGGTTCGGCGTCATGCGCGATCTTGCTGCTTTGATGCAGCCAGTGCGCCAGGTCGATCAGCCATTCGTTGCGCTCGGCATGCGGCGCATCGGGATCGGCGATGGCGAGCAGCGTGTCGAGCTGCCGGCTGGCGCTGCGCGACGCGCGCCATTTCGCGAGAAGGTGACGAATGGAACGAAACATGAAAGCCCCGTATTCGATGAGGGCTTTGCAGTTTCGAATTCGAGATGGGTCGGCGCAAGACGCCAGTGCGATTCAGACTGTTTCATCGCACGTCCGGCGCGCGGCCGGACGTGCTTTTTCTCACTGCGCCTGAGCGTTCGTCACGTTCGTCATCGTGCCGGACGCGGGGCACGGCACGCTCTTGGTCTTGCTCGATGCCGGCATCGACCCGAGGCTGCGCACGCCCGCCGATATCGCCGCGGCAATCTCGTCCACTGCCTTGCGATGGCCGGCCACCAGCGCGTCGTAGCCTTTCTCCACGCGCTCCGGCGCGACCGTGCGGCAGGTCATCACCGCATCCGCGCCCGCTGTGTGTACGCTCCACACGGCATCGATCACGGCTTGCGAACCGGGCCACGACTCGAAGCGCTGCACACTCACCTTCACGCGATACACCTTCGCGGACGGCGGCGCAGCGGTGCCGTACACATCGATCGAGCCGAGCCGCTGCGTGAGATCCGCCGATAACGCGCGACGCACTTCATCGGCGGGAAGCGAAGCCCAGCGTTCGTCTTCCAGCACCTTCACCTGCGCCGGACTCGTCTGCACCACCAACTGGTTCTTCGCGACCTGCTGCGGCATATCCACCGGCGCGAGTTCGAAGTAGAACGGCACACTCGATGTCGCCGGTTGCGCGCTCGCGCCCGTCGGTCCTGCCAGCGTATAAAAGTTGCTCGTCGGCGACGACGCGCACGCGGCCATCAAACCAGCCGCGCTCAAAATCGACCACAACGCGCCGAACCTCATGGCTTGTCTCCTTGTTTGCCGCGCAACAGCGATTCCGGATGGCGTTCCAGATAATCCGCCAGCGCATTGAGCGATTGAAGCGTACGCGTGAGTTCCTGCATGGCCTGACGCGTATCGGATTGGATCGGCGAGTCGGATTGCAGCGTGGATTGCGCCGCGCTGAAGGTCTTCTTCGCCTGATCGAGCGTGTCACGCATTTCCGGCATGACTTCCTTGTCCATCTTGCCGAACAGCGCGTTGGCGTTCTTCAGCGATTCGTTCAGATTCGAGCCGATCTGGTCGAACGGAATCTTGTTCAGCTTGCGCGCGATATCGGCAATCTGCAGTTGCAGTTCGTCGAGCGTGTTCGGCACGGTCGGCAGTTCGATCGGGTCGCCTTCAAGATTGGCCTTGGCGGCAGGCGCCTTCGGGAAGAAGTCCAGCGCGACATAAAGCTGGCTGGTCAGCAGATTGCCGGTGCGCAACTGTCCGCGCAGACCGCGCTTCACCATTGCCTCCAATACCTTGCCGCGTTCTTCCGCCGTTTCTTCGCCCACGCCTTCCGCGCCGCGTCTGCCCAGACGGCTCGGATACAGGTCGATGGTCACCGGCATCATCAGCGAGTGCTTGTTGCGGTCATAGCGCACGCCGATACCCGTCACCTGACCCAGCACGATGCCGCGGAAATCCACCGGCGCACCGACCGACAAGCCGCGCAGCGACTGATTGAAGTTCATCACCACATGCACCGCTTCGCCGTCGGGATCGCGCATGGCGTCGGCCTGATCGGAACCCAAGCGGAACGTGGCGTTGTCCTTCGCCTGCGGACCGGCCTGCTGATTCGGCGGCGTCTGGAACGCGATACCACCGAGCACCACGGTCGCAAGCGACTGCGTGTTGAGCGTGAAGCCGCTCGAATCGAGCCGCAGATCGACGCCGCTCGCATGCCACCAGCGCGAATTGCTGCCGACGTACTGATCGTACGGCGCGTTGACGAAGGCCTGCATGGTCACGCCGGTGCCGTCCTTATCGAGCGAAAACGCCGTGACCTGACCCACCTGCACGCGGCGGTAATAAACCGGTGAGCCGATATCCAGCGAACCGAGCGAATCACCGTGCAGCGTGAACGTGTGACCCTTCTGATCGCCTGTGATGGCGGGCGGCGTTTCAAGCCCGATGAAGTAGCTTTGATCTTCCGTCGAACGTCCCGCGTCCACGCCGATATACGCGCCCGACAGCAATGTCGATAAGCCCGTCACGCCGCTTGCGGCCACGCGCGGACGCACGACCCAGAAACGCGTGTCTTTCACCGCGAAATCGGTGGCTTCCTTGGTGAGTTGCACATCGACGAGTACGCGCGAATGATCCTTCGACAGGTTGATGGTTTTCACCGTGCCGATATCCACGTCCTTGAACTTCACCTTCGTCTTGCCCGGTTCGAGACCTTCCGCGCTCACGAAGCTGATGGTCACGGTCGGCCCGCGCCCCGATACGGTCTTCACGACCAAAATCACGCCGATCAACGCGGCGACGATCGGAATCAGCCACACGAGCGACGGCAGCCAGCGGCTGCGCGGCTCGATCACCGGTTCCGGCAGATTCGGCGGCAAGCCTTTGTTATCGCCACCGTTCGATGGCTCTTTCGGTGAATCCGGCCCATTCGGACCTTGGGCACTAGTCATGTTTCTTTCCTGACGGTTCTATGTTGTCCCAGATGAGACGCGGGTCGAATTGCATGGAAGCGAGCATGGTCAGTACGACGACCGATGCGAACGCCAGCGCGCCCGGCCCGGCGGTAATCACCGCGAGCGACTTGAAGCGCACCAGCGCCACCGTAAGCGTGATGACGAAGACGTCGAGCATGGACCATCGGCCGATGCCTTCGACGATGCGAAACAGCGTCGTACGTTGACGCGGCTGCCACGTCGAACGCCGCTGCACGCTGATGGTGAGGAACGCGAGCGAAAAGAGCTTGAGCATCGGCACCAGAATACTGGCGATGAAAATCACTGCGGCCAGCGGGTAATCGCCGTCGTTCCAGAACAGCGCAACGCCGCTCATGATGGTGTCCTCCTCGGAGCCGAGAATGGACGACGTATGCATGATCGGAAACAGATTCGCGGGAATATAAAGGATCGCCGCGCTGATGAGCAGCGCCCACGTGCGCGCGATGCTGTCCGGATGACGGCGATGCACGATCGCGTTGCATCGCGTGCAGCGTTGCTTTTCGATGGTGTGCGCAAGCGGCTGAACCAGTCCGCACGCGTGGCATCCGACGACGTGTTCGCGCGAGGCCGTGGTGTATTGCGTCGGATCGCTCATGATCTCTGCCTCACGTGACGCGCGGCGCGCTTCGGTTTCTGCGGCAGCCTGGCCGCGATATCCCACAGCGCGCGGGGATCGAAACTTACGACCACGGCGACCATCAGCGTGAGCGCGCCGAATGCAAACAACGCGGCTTCGGGGATCACGCGCGCAATACTAATCATCTTCACCAGCGTGACCAGCACGCCGAGCATGAAGACTTCGATCATGCCCCACGGCCGCACGAACTGAATGGTGCGCAAGACGATATTGAAACCGGGCGGCACGAAGCCCGCGCGCAACGGCATCAACACGTAAAGCAGCGCCACCAGTTCGGCAAGCGGAAACAGAATGGTCGAACAGAACACCAGAACCGCGATGATTTCCATCTGCTCGCTCCACAACGCGACGATCGCGCCGATCAGCGTGGTCTCTGACGTCAAGCCATTCGCATCCAATTCGACGATAGGAAAAGCCTGCGCGATCACAAAAGTGATCAGCGCAGCCAGCGTCATGGCGCAGATGCGATCGAGATTGCCCGACATGGCGCGATACAGCAGCGCGCCGCATTGCGGACACTTCGCTTTACTGTGCGTGGGCAACGCGCGTTTGGTGAAGAGCGCGTCGCACTCGTGACACGCGATCAGTTCATCCGATTCGTTCACGTTCATGGTCGATTGACGAGCCTTCTCATGATGTTCGTTCTGGCGCCGCGTAATCGGATGGAACCGAAATTAGCAAGGAGCGGGCCAGCGCGGAATGGTAGCAGGACATGGTATCAAACATAGAATGGCTTACGATTGCTTGACTGCTAGCGCGCTTCGTAAGCAAAGGTAAACACGATATGGAATAACGGCTTATCGTTGCTCGTTACTTTTTGTGGCTGGGAGATGGTGCGTAATCGCGTGCTTATGTGTGTGCGTGTTTGCGTGCGTATGTGCGTGCGTTTGTGCGTGCATATCTGCGCGCCATGATCGACCGTTGCACGGGCGCAATAGTTCGTTGCAGGCGTGAACGCAAGTCTCGCCAAGCCTTGCTGCACAAGCCTTACGGACCGAAACGCGGCTTTTGGCGAGTGCTGGCAAACTACGAACGTTGTTGTAGCATGGCGTCCGTCGCTGACCGCAGCAGCTTTGCGTCGAACCACAAACCTTTGGACAAGCACTATGGATAGCAGCGTACACGCCGTGTCGGCGCAGCAGCAGGATCGATACAGTGCCACAGCCATCGGCCTGCATTGGGCGATCGCCTTGCTGATCGTCTGCGGCTTCTGGCTTGGCTGGATCATGACGGATATTCCCGGCATCACACCGACCAAGCTCAAGTATTTTTCATGGCACAAGTGGATTGGCGTGACCGTGTTCGCGCTCGCCGTGATCCGCGTGGTCTGGCGCGTTACACACAGCGCACCCGCCGATCCGCCCGGCATGCCCGCATGGCAGAAGGGCGCGGCCCATCTCACGCATTTCCTGCTTTATCTGCTGATGCTGGTGATTCCGATCTCGGGTTATCTGTATAGCTCGGCAGCGGGATTGCAGGTGGTCTATCTCGGCATTCTGCCGTTGCCGACCATCATCGGACCGGACAAGGCGTTGAAGGTCACGCTGCGGCTCGTGCATATCTATCTGAACTACACGTTGCTCGCGTTCTTCGTTCTGCACGTGCTCGCAGCGCTCAAGCATCATTTCGTCGATCGGGATGGCTTGCTCGGCCGCATGCTGCCGTTCCTCCGATAAGCGATTGTTTCCCGGCCGTTGGCGGCGCATTTCCTCCCCGCTGATTGTTCTCGCGGCCTTTTGATTTCCAATACCGGTTTGCCGTTCGGACCGTGTTCAAAACTCACAAAGACACAAGGCGCACATGAAAGTGAAACTCAATCGTTGGATGCTGGCAGGTGTCGCGGCGACATCGCTGGCTTTGGCCATCGGCGCGCAGGCGCAAGTTGACGTGAGCAAAAGCTCGGTCGTCGCTACATCGAAACAAATGAACGTGCCGACCGATGGCAAGTTCAACAAGTTCAGCGCGCAGATCAGTTTCGATCCGGCCAAGCCTGCTGCGGGCAGCGCGAACATCACCATCGATACCGGCAGCTACGACCTGGGCGATGACGACTACAACAAGCAAGTGCGCGGCGCCGAATGGTTCGATGCCGCCAAGTTTCCGACCGCGACCTTCGTCTCGAGCGCGATTGCACCGGCGGGCGGCAACAAGTTCAACGTGACCGGCAAGATCACGATCAAGGGCAAGTCGCAGACGGTTACGGTGCCCGTCACCGTGACGCAGTCGGGCGCGACCGAAACCTTCGACGGCGCGTTGCCGATCAAGCGCACCCAGTTCGATGTCGGAACGGGTGAGTGGAAAGATACGTCGATCGTCGCGGACGACGTCGTCATCAAGTTTCATATCGTCGCCGCGAAGAAGTAAGCGGCTTTCAGCCTTACGCACAAGGAGCATCACTTGAAAAAAATCTCGATCATCGCGGGCGTTCTGGCGCTCGGTCTCTCGGCCAGCGCATTCGCCGACACGTACAAGCTCGACCCGAACCACACGTACCCGAGCTTCGAAGCCGACCACTTTGGCGGCGTCTCGACCTGGCGCGGCAAGTTCAACAAGAGCAGCGGCGATGTCACGATCGACCGCGCGGCGAAGACGGGCACGGCGAACGTGACCATCGACATCTCGTCGATCGATACGGGCAATGACAAGCTCAACGAACATCTGCAAAAGGCCGAATTCTTCGATGCCACCAAGTTCCCGACTGCGGAATACAAGGGCACGTCGATGAAGTTCGAAGGCGATGTCCCGACCGAAGTCGTCGGCACGCTGACGATGCACGGCGTCACCAAGCCGCTGAACCTGAAGATCGAGCACTTCAAGTGCTTCATGAACCCGATGATGAAGAAGGAAGTCTGCGGCGTGGAAGCCACGACGACCTTCGATCGCGGCGACTTCGGCATGGATTACGGCAAGTCGTATGGCTTCAGCCTGAAGACGACGCTGCATATTCAGGCGGAAGGCGTGAAGCAGTAAGGGCTTTATTGCAGGCAAGTTTGAGTTTGTAAAAGCCGCTTCGCGCCTCGTGCACGAAGCGGCTTTTTGTTGTTTTCACCGTTTGTGCATTCGATCAAAAATGACTGTTGCGCAGTTCTAAGAAAACTTCCACGTTGATATTCTGGTCGGTGCATTTCAATCGTGCCAGGGATGCTCGCTTTCGCCTGGCGACAAGCAATCCAGACCTTGGAATCAACCAGCATGAATTCAGGCCCGCGCCTCGATCTGCGCAACGTGACCGTGTGTGCGGTCGATTGCGTCAATCCCCGTCTGGCTTCCCGCGCAATCGATATTTCCAGCCGTCACTGCGAGTTTGGCGATGCGATTCTTTTCACGCACGAAGACATTTGCGCCCACGCGCGTATTATGCGGACGCCGCATCTGGCCTCGCGCGAGGCGTACAACGACTACGTGCTCAAGGAAATGATCGAGTATATCCACACGCCGTGGGTGCTCGTCATTCAGTGGGACGGCTATGTCGTCGATCCTGCCGCGTGGCGCGACGAGTTTTTCCAGTACGACTATATCGGCGCGCGCTGGCCGTGGCATAACGACGGCATGTCGGTCGGCAATGGCGGCTTCTCGTTGCGCTCGGCTAAACTCATGCGCCTGCTCGCCAGCGATGCATTTCCGCTGGTCGATGGCATCTACGAAGACAAACTGATCGGCCGGCACTATCGTCCGAGGCTCGAAGCCGAACACGGCATTCGCTTCGCGCCCGACGAGGTTGCAGACCAGTTTTCCTTCGAAAACAGCTCGCCGCCCGGACCGACGTTTGGTTTCCACTCGCCTCACAATATGTGCCGATTCCTGAGCGAGCAGGAACTGATCGCATTACTTGATATGGCGACGCCGCGTACTATCACCTCGCGGGCAATGATCGTCTTGCTTGCCAATTATTTTTGTCGATTCGAGTTCGCGCAACTCGGGATTCTGTACGGGCGGACCAGCGAACATATGCCGACGGACGAGATCAGGACAATGCTCACCGCAATCGGCATGAGTGCCGATCTGGGTGCCTACTGCGTCACGCTTTGCGAACATCTCGGGCATCGCGCGACCGCGCAACACGTCGCCGCGTAAGCGCAAAAAAATGGGCCGGTCTCTTCAGACCGGCCCATTTTCTTTCAACGCTTTAATCGAGGCTTAAACCTGCGCCCCCGCATTCGGATCATTCGGATCGAAGCGATCCTTCTTGTCCTTCACGAGATCTTCACGCTTCACGCCGAACCACATGGCCAGCGCCGCAGCCACGAACACCGACGAGTAGATACCGAACAAGATACCCACCGTCAGCGCAAGCGCGAAGTAATGCAGCGTCGGGCCGCCGAAGAAGAACATCGACAGCACCATCATTTCCGTACAGCCGTGAGTGATGATGGTTCGCGACATCGTCGAGGTAATGGCGTGGTCGATGACTTCCTTCACCGTCATCTTGCGCTGCTTGCGGAAGGTCTCGCGAATCCGGTCGAAGATAACCACGGATTCGTTCACCGAGTAGCCGAGCACCGCGAGAATCGCCGCCAGCACGGAGAGCGAGAACTCCCACTGGAAGAACGCGAAGAAGCCGAGAATGATCACCACGTCGTGCAAGTTCGCGATGATGCCCGCCACCGCGTACTTCCATTCGAAGCGGAACGACAGATAAATCACAATGCCGATCACCACGCAGGCCAGCGCCGCCAGCCCGTTGGTGACCAGTTCCTTGCCAACCTGCGGACCGACGAACTCCACGCGCTGCAACGTGACCTGCGCGTTGTCGGCCTTGAGCGCGGTCATCACCTGGTCGCTCTGCTGGGCTGAGGTCAGGCCTTGCTTCAGCGGCAGACGGATCAGCACGTCACGCGAGGTGCCGAAGTTCTGCACCTGCGCGTCGCCGTAACCGAGCTTGGTCATGGTCGCGCGAATGGGTTCGGGCGAAATGGCTTGTGGATACTGCACCTCGACGACCGTTCCGCCGGTGAACTCCACCGACAGATGCAACCCGCGATGCACGAGGAAAAACACGGCGACGAGGAAGGTCACGAACGAAATCACGTTGAAAATCAACGCGCGTTCCATGAACGGCAGGTCGCGGCGAATGCGGAAGAATTCCATTTTTCGATTGCTCCGGAATCAGTGGGACTGGCCCGGTTTCTGTTGATCGATGCCCGGCCCCGAACGGCGGCGCACGGTCGGCTTGCCGGCGCGCGCAGGCGCTTCATCCGGCGCTGCCACCGCCGATGCCTGCTTGCGCGGCACAGCGGTCTTCTTCTTGCCCTTGGCGGTCTGCACGATTTCATCGACAGGCGAATCGTCGCCGCGTTGAGCCGCGAGGTACGCCGCTGCAGCTGCGTCGGAATCGCTGCCTTCGGGACGCCACACCTGTCCGATCGCCAGCGATTTCAGCTTCTTCTTGCCGCCGTACCACAGGTTCACGAGGCCGCGCGAGAAGAACACCGCCGAGAACATCGACGTCAAAATGCCGATACAGTGCACCACCGCGAAGCCGCGCACCGGACCCGAACCGAAAGCCAGCAGCGCCAGACCGGCGATCAGCGTGGTCACGTTCGAATCGAGAATGGTGGCCCAGGCGTGCGCGAAACCTTCCTGAATCGCGGTTTGCGGCGGCGCGCCGTTACGCAGTTCTTCGCGAATACGTTCGTTGATCAGCACGTTTGCATCGATCGCCATACCAAGCGCGAGCGCAATAGCCGCGATACCCGGCAGCGTCAGCGTGGCCTGAAGCATCGAGAGAATCGCGACCAGCAGCAGCAGGTTCACCGACAGCGACAGCATGGAGAACAGACCGAACAGCAGGTAGTACGCGATCATGAAGACGGCGATTGCGGCGAAACCGTACTGCACCGAATCGAAACCCTTCTTGATGTTGTCCGCGCCCAGGCTCGGCCCGACCGTGCGTTCTTCGATGATATCCATCGGCGCGGCCAGTGAACCGGCGCGCAGTAGCAGCGCGAGATCGGTGGCGGCTTGCGGCGTCGGCTGGCCGGTAATCTGGAAGCGGTCGCCCAGTTCCGACTGGATGTTCGCCACCGTCAGCACTTCGCCCTTGCCCTTTTCGAACAGGATCATGGCCATCGGCTTGCCGATGTTGTCGCGCGACACGCTCGAAATGGCGCGTCCGCCCGCCGAATCCAGACGGATATTCACCGAAGGACGCTGATGATCGTCAAAGCCCGTCGATGCGTCGATGATGCGGTCGCCGGTGAAGATCACCTGCTTGCGCAACAGTACGAGGCGGTCGCCTTGCTTGAACGCTTCGTCGCCCGGCGGCACCGGATCGTTCGGGCCGATGTACGTGTTGATCGGATCGGCGAGGCGCGCTTCGAGCGTCGCCGTCCGGCCGATGATGTCCTTCGCCTTCGCCGTATCCTGCACGCCCGGCAGTTCGACCACGATCCGGTCCGAACCCTGCTGCTGGATCACCGGTTCCGCCACGCCGAGTTCGTTGACGCGGTTATGCAGCGTGGTGATGTTCTGCTTGAGCGCGCCGTCTTCCACCAGCTTTTGCGCCGCCGCCGAGAACGTGCCGACCACCTGGAAGCCGTCGCCGCCCTGGCGCGTCGTCCATTGCAGTTCGGAGACGCCGGTCTGGAGCAGGGTGCGCGCGTTGTCCGCGCCCGCCTGATCCGAGAAATTCACCACCACCGACTGCCCGACGCGGTTCACGCCGCCATCGCGGATATTGCGGTCGCGCAGATACGTGCGCGCGTCCGCAGCGTCCGAGTCGAGCTTCTTGTTCAGCGCGCCGGCCATGTCCACTTGCAGCAGGAAGTGCACGCCGCCGCGCAGGTCCAGACCGAGATACATCGGCAGCGCGTGCATGGCGGTCAGCCAGCCCGGCGACGCGCTCTGCAGATTCAGCGCGACGATGTACTGCGGATCGGTCGGATCGGTATTGAGCGATTTGGTGAGCAGATCCTTCACGCGCAACTGCGTGTCGGTGTCCTTCAGGCGCACGCGAATATTCGGGCTTGCCGAGGAATTATCGAAGGTGACTTCGTCGGCCTTGATATTGCTCGCGGTGAGTGCGCTTTCGACATTGGCGAGCGTGGACGAGTCGAGCTTGACCGTGGCCTTGCCGCTCGATACCTGTACCGCAGGCGCTTCGCCGAAGAAATTGGGCAGCGTGTACACGAGGCCGATGACGAGCGCCACCAGCATCACGACATACTTCCAGAGGGGATAACGATTCATGGGGATGGCCGAACGGATAGTTGGCTGCGGGGAGAAGCGCGTCCGGCGTTACGCGCGATGAGTGTTGGAATGCCCTCGTCGAACGAGGCCGCGCCGGACGCGAAGAACGAGTGGCCTTACAGCGCTTTGATGGTGCCCTTCGGGAGAATGGTCGTCACGGCAGCCTTCTGCACGGTGATTTCCGTGCCTTCGGCGATTTCCACGCCGACGTAGGCTTCCGACACCTTCGTGACCTTGCCGACGATCCCGCCGTTCGTCACCACTTCATCGCCCTTGGCCATGGCCGAAAGCATGTTGCGATGTTCCTTCTGACGCTTCATCTGCGGACGGATCATGATGAAGTACAACACCGCGAACATCAGGATCAGCGGCAGGAAGCTCATCAGACTGGATTCCGCACCACCTGCGGAGCCTTGAGCGAAGGCATTCGAAATGAACGACACGTTGGTCTCTCCGTTAATTCGTGTTCAAAAACTTGGCTGGAATTCAGCCCGGCATTCTACCACTCGCACCGCGCCCGAATGGCTGGAATGGGCTTTACCATCAAGCCGTTACAGCTGTTTGGCAAGAGCCGACGCAAGCAATAGAAAGCAGATTGTAATGCGATGCGCGCCGCTTCAGTCCACGCCGCGCGCGCGGTTCTCGGCAAATGTCTTGCGAAACGCCTCGAACGTATGATTTTCGATCGATTCGCGCACTTCGCCAATCAGCTGAAGGTAATAGTGCAGGTTGTGGATCGTGTTCAATTGCGCGCCGAGAATTTCCCCCACGCGATGCAGATGATGCAGATAACCGCGCGTGAAGTTCTGGCACGTATAGCAGGTGCAAGTCTCGTCGAGCGGCTTCAGCGAGTTCTTGTGCGATGCGTTCTTGATCTTCAGATCGCCGAAACGCGTGAACAGCCAGCCGTTGCGCGCGTTACGCGTGGGCATCACGCAATCGAACATATCGACGCCGGCCGCGACGCCGTTCACCAGATCTTCCGGCGTGCCTACGCCCATCAGATAGTGCGGCTTGTCGGCGGGCAGCTTCGGGCCGATGTGATTCAGCACGCGCATCATGTCTTCCTTCGGCTCACCGACCGACAAACCGCCGATCGCGAAGCCGTGAAAGTCGATTTCGCTCAGACCCGCCAGCGATTCATCGCGCAAGTCTTCGAACATGCCGCCCTGCACGATGCCGAACAGCGCGTTCGGATTCCCCAGCTTATTGAATTCGTCGATGGAGCGTTTGGCCCAGCGCATCGACATGCGCATGGAATCGGCGGCTTCCTTGTGCGTGGTCGGCACACCGTTGGTCGCGTAGGGCGTGCATTCGTCGAACTGCATGACGATGTCCGAGTTCAGCACCTTTTGAATCTGCATCGACACTTCGGGCGACAAGAACAGCTTGTCGCCATTGATCGGTGAGGCGAACGTGACGCCTTCTTCGGTGATCTTGCGCAGATCGCCCAGCGAAAAGACCTGAAAGCCGCCGGAGTCGGTCAGAATAGGCCGGTTCCAGCCCATGAATTTGTGCAGCCCGCCGTGCGCGCCGATCACTTCCAGACCGGGACGCAGCCACAGGTGGAAGGTGTTGCCGAGAATGATCTGCGCGCGGATTTCTTCGAGTTCGCGCGGCTGGATTGCCTTGACGGTGCCGTAGGTGCCGACCGGCATGAAGATCGGTGTTTCGATCACGCCATGATTGAGCGTGAGGCGGCCGCGGCGCGCTTGCCCGTCGGTCGTCAGTAATTCGAATTTGAGGCCGTTGTCGGGCGACGTGAATTGACCATCGGTCATTGATGAAGCTCCATGCAACCGGAGAACAGTCCGGCGCAAATGTGGTTGATGAAAATCAGCTTGTCCGGCGCGTCAGCAGCATGGCGTCGCCGTAGCTGAAAAAGCGGTAACGCTGTTCGATTGCGTGCTGATACGCGTCGCGGATCGTGTCCATGCCGGCGAAGGCGGAGACGAGCATCATCAGCGTGGATTTCGGCAGATGAAAATTCGTCACCAGCCGATCCACCACGCGGAATTCGTAGCCCGGCGTGATGAAGATATCCGTTTCGGCCTGCGTTGCCGCGAGCGGTTTGCCCGCGTTGGCGGCGTCACGTGCGGCAGCTTCGAGGGCGCGCATCGACGTGGTGCCAACGGCGATCACCTTGTTGCCACGCGCCTTCGTCGCCGCGATGCGATCGACCAGCGCTTGCGGCAGGTCGTACCACTCGCTGTGCATCTTGTGCTCGGCGATATTCTCGACGCGCACCGGCTGGAACGTGCCCGCGCCGACATGCAGCGTCAGCGTCGCGCGTTCTACACCTTTTGCGTCCAATCGCGCGAAAAGCGCATCGTCGAAATGCAGGCCGGCGGTCGGTGCGGCTACCGCGCCGGGATTGGCCGCATAGACCGTTTGGTAGCGCGTCTCGTCGTACGCGTCGGCGTCGTGCTCGATGTACGGCGGCAACGGCAAGCGCCCGAATTGCTCGATCAGCGTCAGGCAATCGCTCGGGAAATGCAGCGTGTAGAACGGCTCGACACGCTCGCCCACCGTGACGTCGAAGGCATCGGCGAGACGGATCGTGCTGCCTTCCGTCGGGCTTTTGCTGGCGCGGATTTGCGCGAGCGCCGAAGTCGCGCCCGTCAGACGCTCTATCAGGACTTCGACGCGTCCGCCACTGGCCTTCTGGCCGAAGAACCGTGCCTTGAGGACTTTGGTATCGTTGAAGACGAGCAGATCGCCCGAATCGACGAGATCCGGCAATTCAGAAAAACGACGGTCGATCAGGCCGTGATCGCGCACCTCGAGCAGACGGCTCGCGCTGCGCTCGGTGAGCGCGCTCTGCGCGATCAGCTCGGGCGGCAGATTAAAATCGAAATCGGAAAGCGTGAACATGGCGTGAACCGTGACGCGAATGCGCCGACCAAACCTCACATTGTACTTTGCGAAGAGACCCGATGCCCTTGTCTGACCGCCGCCTGGCCGACACGACCGATCCGCAGCCCGCCGAGGCGAGCGCCGCGCCGTCGCGCAAGAAGGCGAAAGCGGACGAGAAACCCAAGCCAGCGGTCAAAACCGCGGACAAGCTGGCCAAGCTCGGCCTCAAATCGGACATCGATCTCGTGCTGCATCTGCCGATGCGCTACGAAGACGAAACGCAGCTCACGCCCATCGGCGAACTGATTCCGGGCGATGTCGCGCAGACTGAAGGCGTGGTGTTCGACAACGAAATTGCGTACCGGCCGCGTCGTCAATTGCTGGTGAAAATCCACGACGATTCCGGCGATGAACTCACCCTGCGCTTCCTCAATTTCTACGGCTCGCAAGTCAAGCAAATGGCGATCGGCACGCGGCTGCGCGTGCGCGGCGATGTGCGAGGCGGTTTTTTCGGGCTGGAGATGGTGCATCCGACCGTGCGCCCCGTGGACGACGACACGCCCTTGCCGCAAGCGCTGACGCCGGTGTATCCATCGACGGCGGGTATCTCGCAGGCGTACTTGCGCAAGGCGATCGATAACGCGTTGACGCGCGTTTATTTGCCCGAGCTGTTGCCGGAGCCGATCGCGCGCGAACATCTGAACCCGCTGAACGTACCCGGTCTGCTCGATGCCGTGAAGACGCTGCATCACCCGCACGCGGATTCGGACGAGCACGCGATGATCGACGGCACGCATCCGGCGTGGACGCGCATCAAGTTCGAGGAATTGCTGGCGCAGCAGTTGTCGCTGAAGCGCGCGCACGAGGAGCGCCGCACGCGCGCCGCGCCCGCCATGCCGCGCAGTTTGCCCGATGACGACGCATCGCTCGTCACGCGTCTGCTCAAGGCTTTACCGTTCGCGCTGACCGGCGCACAGCAACGTGTGGTCGCCGAAATCGCGGGCGAACTGACGCTCGCGCATCCGATGCAGCGCCTGCTGCAAGGCGATGTCGGCAGCGGCAAGACCATCGTTGCGGCACTGGCGGCGGCGCAGGCTATCGACGCGGGTTATCAGGCCGCGCTAATGGCGCCGACCGAAATTCTCGCGGAGCAGCACGCGCGCAAACTACGCGGCTGGCTGGAACCGCTGGGCGTGACGGTCGCGTGGCTCGCGAGCAGTCTGAAGGCGAAGGAAAAGCGCAGCGCGCTGGAAGCGGCGGCGCTCGGCACGGCGAAACTGGTGATCGGCACGCACGCGATCATTCAGGACGCGGTGGAATTCGCGCGTTTAGGGCTTGTGATCGTCGATGAACAACATCGTTTCGGCGTCGCGCAGCGGCTGGCTTTGCGTGCGAAGGCGCAGAACGCATCGGATGGCGCGCGCGATTTCCAGCCGCATCAACTGATGATGTCGGCCACGCCGATCCCGCGCACGCTGGCCATGACGTACTACGCGGACCTCGATGTATCGACCATCGACGAATTGCCGCCCGGCCGCACGCCGATTCTCACCAAGATCGTCTCCGATGGCCGTCGCGATGAGATCATCGGCCGCGTGCGCGAGGCGGCGCTGACGGGACGGCAGGTGTACTGGGTGTGTCCGCTGATCGAGGAAAGCGAGACGCTTCAGCTTCAGACGGCTGTGGATACGTATGAAACGCTCGTGGCCGCGTTGCCGGACTTGCGCGCCGGATTGGTGCACGGACGGCTCGCGCCCGCCGAAAAAGCCGCCGTGATGGACGCCTTCGCGCGCAACGAAGTGCAATTGCTGGTCGCGACGACGGTGATCGAAGTGGGCGTGGACGTGCCGAATGCCTCGCTGATGGTGATCGAACATGCGGAGCGTTTCGGGCTTGCGCAGTTGCATCAGTTGCGCGGACGCGTGGGGCGGGGGAGCGCAGCATCGGTGTGCGTGTTGATGTACGCGAATCCCTTGTCGCAGACGGCACGCGCGCGTCTGCAGACCATGCGCGAGACGACCGATGGTTTCGAAATCGCCCGCCGCGATCTCGAGATTCGCGGTCCCGGCGAATTCCTGGGCGCGCGTCAGTCGGGCGAAGCAATGCTGCGTTTCGCGAGCCTCGAAAACGATGGCTGGCTGATCGATCCCGCCCGCGCCGCTGCGGACGCCATGCTCAAATCTTTCCCCGATGCCGTCACGAATCATCTTGCGCGCTGGCTCGGTGCTCGCGAACAATTTTTAAAAGCCTGATGATGAACTTGCCGACATCGCGCAGGTCTTCATCTGACGAATTCGCCAAAGAAATCCCGCCTGCCGAAACTTCGCGAGTTGTCGAAGCACCGCTGGCAGGTGTATAACTCAAACCTATCGAATCAATGTATTTCATTGGCCACCAATGACTCTCACTGAACTGAAGTACATCGTCGCGGTTGCGCGCGAACGGCATTTCGGCCGCGCGGCCGAGGCATGCTTCGTGAGCCAGCCGACGCTGTCGGTGGCCATCAAGAAGCTCGAAGACGAACTCAACGTGCAGATTTTCGAGCGAGGCACGAGCGAAGTCAGCGTGACGCCGATCGGCGAACAGATCGTGACGCAGGCGCAGCGCGTGTTGGAACAGACGCTCGCCATCAAGGAAATCGCCAAGCAGGGTAAAGATCCGCTGGTCGGTCCACTGCGGCTGGGCGTGATCTATACGATCGGGCCGTATCTGTTGCCCACGCTCGTCAAGCAGATGATCAAAGCGGTGCCGCAGATGCCGCTGATGCTTCAGGAAAACTACACGCTCAAGCTGATCGAACTGCTCAAGCAGGGCGAAATCGATGTCGCGATCATGGCGCTGCCGTTTCCCGAAACCGGGCTGATGGTGCGTCCGCTTTACGACGAGCCGTTCGTGGTCGCGATGCCATCGGGTCACGCGTGGGAAAACCGCCCGAAGATCGATCCAGACGATCTGAAGCAGGAAACCATGCTTCTGCTCGGCAGCGGCCATTGCTTCCGCGATCACGTGCTCGGCGTGTGTCCTGAACTGATGCGTTTTTCGCAGAACGCGGATGGCATTCAGAAGACGTTCGAAGGCTCGTCGCTGGAGACTATCCGGCATATGGTGGCGAGCGGCGTCGGCATTACGGTGCTGCCGCGCATGTCGGTGCATGAGGTCAAGCCGCACGCGGCGGGTATCGACGCCGGCCTGCTCAGCTACGTTCCCTTCGATGAACCCGTGCCCGATCGTCGCGTGGTGCTGGCGTGGCGCAAGAGCTTCACGCGCATGCCCGCCATCGATGCGATTTCGGATGCGATTGCCGCGTGTGATCTGCCAGGCGTGAGGAAGCTGGATATGCCGGTGGCGGTGAACTAACCGCTTTCGGTTCAAAAACAGACGCCGCGTTTCTGCAAAGGAACGCGGCGTTTTTTATCGCCTTTTTCGTTGCCTATTAAATAGATAAATTTAATCGAATAATAAAAATCAATAGCATTTGCTACGATGCTCCTCATCCACACCGCGAGGACATCTCCATGAAGCACTGGAACGCACTGAGCGAAATCGCCATGACCATCCTCGCCGATTTCGCCCGCGCCGTCGCGTGACGAATCGATCGCATTCATCCAACGCCAACGCATAAGCAGGAGTATCACGATGACGACCCAACGACTCACAACCGCAGCCGGCGCGCCCGTCGGCGATAACCAGAATTCGCAGACCGCCGGTCCGCGCGGCCCGGTGACTTTGCAGGATTTCTGGCTCGTCGAAAAGCTCGCGCATTTCGATCGCGAAGTCATTCCCGAGCGACGCGTCCACGCGAAAGGCTCGGGCGCATTCGGCACGTTCCGCGTCACGCACGATATCTCGCGTTATACGAAGGCGAAAGTCTTCGGCGAAATCGGCAAGGAAACGCCCATTTTCATGCGCTTTTCGACAGTAGCAGGCGAGCGCGGCGCAGCCGACGCCGAACGCGATGTGCGTGGTTTCTCGATCAAGTTCTACACGGAAGAAGGCAACTGGGACGTGGTCGGCAACAACACGCCGATATTCTTTATCCGCGATCCGCTGAAGTTTCCCGACTTCATCCACACGCAGAAACGCGATCCGTACACCAACATGCGCAGCAATGTCGCCGCGTGGGATTTCTGGTCGCGCCATCCGGAATCGCTGCATCAGGTGACGATTCTCATGAGCGATCGCGGTATCCCGAAGAATTATCGGCAGATGCATGGTTTCGGCTCGCACACGTTCTCGTTTGTCAACGCGGAAGGCGAGCGCTTTTACGTGAAGTTCCACTTCAAATCGCAGCAGCCGCTCGAAAACTATACCGATGCCGAAGCCGCCGCCGTGATCGCGAATGACCGCGAAAGCGCGCAGCGCGATCTGGTGGACAACATCGACAACGGCAATTTCCCGCGCTGGAATTTCCGCATTCAGGTGATGACGGAAGCGCAGGCTGCGCAATCGGAAATGAATCCGTTCGATATCACCAAGGTCTGGCCGCACAAGGACTTTCCGCTGATCGATGTCGGCACGATCGAGTTGAATCGCAATGCGCAGAACTACTTTGCGGACGTCGAGCAGGCCGCGTTCACGCCGGCGAACGTGGTGCCGGGCATCGGCTTTTCGCCGGATCGCTTGTTGCAGGGACGGCTGTTTTCTTATGGCGATACGCAGCGTTATCGCCTCGGCATCAACCATCATCAGATTCCGGTGAATGCGCCGCGCGCGCCGGTCGTGAACACCTTCCATCGCGATGGCGCGATGCGCACCGACGGCAATCTCGGCGGCCGCGTGAACTACGAGCCGAATCGATACGGCGAGTTCGCGCAGGATGCGAGCGTGAACGAGCCGGCGCTGGCGGCGGGCGCGGTGTATCGCTACGACCATCGCGAAGACGACGATTACTACAGTCAGCCGGCCGCGTTGTTCGCGCTGTTCGATGATGCGCAGCGCGAGCGTCTGTTCGGCAATATCGCGCGCCATATCAACGGCGTGCCGCAGGACATTCTCGCGCGTCAGATCGAGCATTTCCGCAAGATCGATCCGGCCTATGCCGAAGGCGTGATCGCCGCGCTCGATGCAATGGCCGAAGCGCGGGCAGTGTGAACGAAAGGAGAGCAATCATGAGCGAAGCATTGAACACCATCGGGCAAGCGGTGGACCGCATCGAAACATCGACGCGCGGTGTGCGGATCGCGCTTGCGTTCGGGATCGTCGCGGCGGGTTATGGATTGATCGTCGCGGGCGGCGTGATCGGCTGAAAGCCTTGCCGCGCAACGATTTGCGCAACGTTTTACGTTAGACTGTCGAGCGCCCGACGCCGAGCGTATCGAAACGGTTCGCGCGGCGTACACAACGTTTGAATCACACTAACGGAGTCATCATGGCGAAGAAAGGCACTGCACCTGCCGTCAATATCGGCATCAACGACAAAGACCGCAAGAAGATCGCCGACGGACTGTCGCGTCTGCTGGCCGACACGTACACGCTGTATCTGAAGACGCACAATTTTCACTGGAACGTCACGGGTCCGATGTTCAACACGCTGCATCTGATGTTCGAGACGCAGTACAACGAACTCGCGCTCGCGGTGGATTCCATCGCTGAACGCATTCGCGCGCTGGGCGTGAATGCGCCGGGCAGCTATAAGGAATTTGCGAAGCTTTCGTCGATTCCCGAAGCGGACGGCGTGCCGGCTGCGGAAGACATGATTCGTCAACTGGTCGAAGGTCAGGAAGCCGTGGTGCGCACCGCGCGCGAAATTTTCCCGGCAACCGAAGCCGCCAACGACGAACCGACCGCCGACCTGCTCACGCAACGCATGCAGACGCATGAGAAGACCGCGTGGATGCTGCGTTCGATGCTGGCCTAAGACTGGCTTAAGGCACGCTTGCATTCAAGCTTGGACCGAAGCCCCGCTCGTCGCGGGGCTTTTGCTTTGGCGCTGATCTAAAATAGTCCGTCGCGAAAATCACGCTCAGGATCATGCTCGCCCGACTTCCGCTCTACATGCGCCTTGTGCGCCTCGACAAGCCCATCGGCAGCCTGCTGCTGCTGTGGCCGACGCTCAATGCGCTGTGGATCGCGTCCGACGGCCATCCGTCGCCGATGCTGCTGATCATCTTCGTGCTCGGCACCTTGCTTATGCGCTCGGCAGGCTGCGCCATCAACGATTACGCCGATCGCGATTTCGACAAATACGTCAAACGCACCGCAGAGCGCCCGATCACGTCGGGCAAGATCCGCGCGTGGGAAGCGGTGGCGCTGGCCGCCGCGCTTTCGCTGATCGCGTTTCTGCTGATTCTTCCGCTCAACACGCTCACGAAAGAGCTGTCCGTTTTCGCGCTTTTTGTCGCGGGTTCGTATCCCTTCACGAAGCGTTTCTTTGCGATACCGCAGGCGTATCTCGGCATCGCGTTCGGCTTCGGCATTCCGATGGCTTTCGCCGCGATTCAAAACCATGTGCCGATGCTCGCGTGGATCATGCTGATTGCGAACGTGTTCTGGTCCGTCGCTTACGACACCGAATACGCGATGGTCGATCGCGACGACGACATCAAGATCGGCATCCGCACGTCAGCGCTGACCTTCGGCCGCTTCGATGTCGCGGCGGTCATGCTGTGCTACGGCGCGTTTCTGGCGATATACGCGGGTATCGGTTTATCGCTCGGATTCGGCTGGGCGTACTGGCTCGGCTGGCTCGCGGCGGCGGCGTGCGCGGTCTATCACTACGGATTGATCCGCAATCGCGAGCGCATGCCGTGTTTCGCTGCGTTCAAGCACAACAACTGGCTCGGCGGCATGTTGTTCGCGGGCATTGCGCTGCATTACGCGTTAATGCGTTGATAAGTCGCTTACACGCCGCGCGTGCCAGCATTTCAGATAAATGAGGAATGCTGCGGATTTTTGACGTATTTTGCATTGCCTTCATGTTGTGCGTCGCTCAAAATCGAAATCGGCCAACGTGTTTTTCAAGCGAATGCGCCGTTTTGATAATTCGAGCGCTTTGGCTCACCTGCGCCGATCTCAATACGCCTGCCTTGAACTGCATTGCGTCCCAAGCTGGCGGGCGTGTTTTTTCACAATCGTGAAAATTCATCTGTTTAACTAAATAGCTGACTTCGATATCGTTGCGCGTAATCAAGTCAGAATGCTGATTCAATACACATATCATGGGCTCCTTGACACGATTCAACCTGACTGAGCTCGTTACGCATTACCACGTCAAAAGCTTTATCGAAACCGGTTATGGCGAAGGCGTATCGTGCAAAGCCGCACTCGACGCGGGATTTGCACAAGCGATTTCATGCGAGATTTACGATGCAGTTTTCAAGCGAGCGCAGCAAACCGATCAATTGCGGGTCGTGCATTCCGACAGCCTCGCGTTTCTTCGGTCGAAAACGGTAAAAGAAAAGCTGGCGGAAGGCCGCAGTCTCATCTTTTTGGATGCCCATTATCCCGGCGCCGATTACGGCAACGAAAGTTATCGCAGTGAGACGTTCGAGCCGGAGAAGCGGTTGCCGCTGCTTGCGGAACTCGACACACTGCGTGGCATTGCGGATAACGCGCTGATCGTGCTGGACGATATCCGCATTTATCGGCGCGATTTCAAGGTTGGCTTCGGCGCGCTGCCTGATTGGACCGAAGACGCTTTCGACAAGGAAGCGGAACTTCTTGCCCTGCTCGGTGCTTTCGAGTCGAGCCATTCGCTGCACTGGTTTTCGGAGGACAGCGGATATGCCGTGCTCTGGCCGCGCGCCTGGGGTGACTGCGGTCTCACCAAATGGATACAGCCCGGCGATCGCACTCGGCCGAATCACATCACGATCGGCGTGACGGGCACCACCGGCTTCTCGCTCAACCGGCGTCTGCTCGATGCGCGCTTTTCGAATCGCTGGCTGGTCGGCCAAGGGTTGGATATCGGCGGCGGCGATGACAGTCTGGCAATTTACACGTCGCTGTTTCCGCGGATCGCCAGCGTCACGGTCTACGACTGGGAACAGGGCGATGCGCAATATCTTCACAACGTGCGCGACGACAGCTTCGACTTTGTCTATTCCGCGCATTGTCTGGAACATGTCGTCGATCCGCGCATCGCGATCCGGCACTGGCTGCGTGTCGTCAAGCCGGGCGGCCATCTCGTCATCACCGTGCCGGATGAAGACCTTTACGAGCAAGGTGTCTGGCCTTCGACATTCAACAACGATCACAAGCACACGTTCACCGTCTTCAAGCAGAAGAGCTGGTCGCCCGTTTCGATCAACATTCTCGAACTGTTACGCGGATTCGACCGCGAAGTATCGATCGCGAAAATCGAACGGCTGGATCACAGCTTCCTGCGCGGGTTCGAGCGATTCGACCAGACGCGTTTGCCTTTCGCCGAATGCGGGATCGAATTCGTGCTGCAGAAAGTGTGAGGGAAGTGTGAGGACAGTGTGAGGACAGTGTGAGGATACGCGGCGGTTCAATTCCGACCGCCGCAAAGCGTCAAGCTACGCCGCGCCGAACTCATCGCCCATTTCGCGTGCGCGCGCATCCGCTGCGAGTGCGCCGCGCACGATGGCATCTTTCACGCCTTGCGCATCGAACGCGTTCAACGCGGCTGCCGTCGTGCCGCCTTTCGATGTCACACGCTCGCGCAACACGCTCGCCGGTTCGCCCGATTGCGCGGCAAGCTGCGCCGCGCCCGTGAACGTCGCGACGGCGAGCGCGCGGCCTTGCGCTTCGTCCATGCCGAGCTGGCGCGCGGCTTCCTGCATCGCTTCGATGAAATAGAACACGTAGGCCGGACCGCTGCCGGAGATCGCCGTGACGGCGTCGAGTTTCGATTCATCGTCGAACCAGACGGCTTCGCCAACGGCTTCGAGTACTTGCGATGCCAACGCCTTCGCGTCATCGCTTACGCCCGGCAGTGCGGCCAGACCCGTCACGCCCATGCCGATCAGCGCAGGCGTATTCGGCATCGTGCGCACGATCTGCGTGTAACCGTTCAGCCAGCGCGACAGATCGCTGGCGCGAATGCCCGCCGCGATGCTGATGATCGTCTGCTTCGTCAGATGCGGCGCGAGCGCCTCGGCCGCGCTCTTGAGCACTTGCGGCTTGACCGCAATCACCACGGCATCGAATTCGCTGAGCTTTGCATCGATCGATGCGCCCGTCGCGATACCAAACTGCTTCGCCGTTCGTGCGCGCGCTTCATCGTTGATATCGATAGCGTAAATATCCGCCGCCAACGTCCCGCGTTTGATCAAACCGCCGATAAGCGCCGCAGCCATATTGCCGCCGCCGATAAATGCAATTTTCATGATGTATTTCGGGAGAGTCAGTGGGTGTAAGTGCGCTTGCCGAAAATCGCCGTGCCGATGCGAACCATCGTCGCGCCTTCGAGCACGGCGGCTTCGAGATCGGCGGACATGCCCATCGAGAGCGTGTCGAGCGGCAGGCCATCGGCGATCAAGGCGCGCATGAGCTCGCGCAGGCGCGCGTGCGGCACGCGTTGTTCATCGAGCGATTCGGCGGGTTCGGGAATGGCCATCAGGCCGCGCAGACGCAAGCCGGGAAGGGCGGCAACCGCGTGCGCGAGCGCGGCGGCTTCATCGGGCGATACGCCGCTTTTCGAGTCTTCGCCGCTCACATTCACCTGAATGCACACGTTCAGCGCGCGCGATCCTTCGGGGCGTTGCGCTGACAAGCGCTCGGCAATCTTCAATCGGTCGATGGAATGCACCCAGTCGAATTGCTCGGCGACCACCTTCGTCTTGTTCGATTGCAACGGCCCGATGAAATGCCATTCGATCTGCGCGCGCACATCGCTCAGCGCCGCGATCTTGGCGATGCCTTCCTGTACGTAGTTCTCACCGAACGCGCGCTGGCCGCACTCGAAGGCGGCGCGCACGTCATCGGCGGGAAAGGTTTTGGAGACGGCGAGCAGCGTCACGTCGGCGGCATCGCGCGAAGCCGTTTTCGCGGCTTGGGCGATGCGTTGCCGTACTTCTTCCAGATGTTGAGCGATGGACATGCGAGGGGAAACGTTCAGAGCAATCTGAGCATTATACGAAGCGCATCAGCCGTAAATCAGATGCTCCAGCAGTTGAATCCAGTGCGTGACGGGCGTGGACGTGCCGCTCTGCAAATGCGCGATACACCCGACATTCGCCGACACGATCACCTGCGGCTCGGTCTTCTCCAGCCGGTCGAGCTTCTGATTACGCAGCGTGTACGAGAGCTTCGGCTGCAACACCGAATACGTTCCCGCCGATCCACAGCACAAGTGGCTATCCGCCGGAAGCCGCACTTCGAGTCCGAGCGCCGTCAGCAATTGCTCGATGCGTCCGCGAATCTGCTGCCCGTGCTGCAAGGTACACGGCGGGTGATACGCGACCGTATGCACGCTGCGCCGACGCGCGAGCGCCGTCAGTTCTTCTTCGTACTGCGGCAGAATTTCGGCCAGATCGCGCGTCATATCGACGATGCGTTGCGCCTTTTCCGCGTACTTCGGATCGTGCCGCAGCAGATGCGCGTATTCCTTCACCGTCGCGCCGCAGCCCGACGCGTTCATCACAATCGCCTCGACGCCGCTTTCCACATACGGCCACCATGCGTCGATGTTGTTGCGCACGTCGTCCAGCGCGTCGTCGTTGTAGCCGAGATGCAGGCGGATCGCGCCGCAGCAGCCTGCGTCCGGCGCGGTGACGATTTCGATGCCGAGCGCATCGAAAACGCGCGCGGTGGCGGTGTTGACGTTGGGCATCATCGCGGGTTGCACGCAGCCGGCGAGCATCAGCATCTTGCGATCGTGCTTCGCGGTTGGCGCGGCAAGCGGCTTTTCGGGCACCGGAATCTTCGCGCGTAGTTTGCGCGGCAGGAAGGTGCGGAACTGCTGGCCGAGCTTCATCGCGGGCGTGAAGATCGTGCTGTTCGGCAGCAGGCTTGCGAGCATGCGACGCTGCACGCGCTGCGACATCGGACGCTCGACTTTCTCTTCCACCACTTTGCGCCCGATTTCCACCAGCCGTCCGTATTGCACGCCGGACGGGCAGGTGCTTTCGCAATTGCGGCAAGTGAGGCAGCGGTCCAGATGCATCTGCGTGCTGCGTGTGACCGGCGCGCCTTCCAGCATCTGTTTCATCAAATAGATGCGGCCGCGCGGCCCGTCGAGTTCGTCGCCGAGCAGTTGATACGTCGGGCAGGTCGCCGTGCAGAAGCCGCAATGTACGCACTTGCGCAGGATGGCATCGGCTTCGTCGCCGTCTGCGGTGCCGCGGATGAAGTCAGCGAGATTGGTTTGCATCGCTCGTTCTCGTGTTCTCGTCGGCTGGCTGGCTAGAAATCGGGATAGAGACGCGCGCGATTGAAAACGCGCGCCGGATCAAATGCGGTTTTGAGACCGCGATGCATCTTCATCAGCGGCGCGGGCAGCGGCGTGAAGACGCCTGCATTGCGGTCATACGCGGAACCCGCGCGGAAGATAGTCGCGTGGCCACCCGCCTGTTTCGCGCTGATGCGCACGGTCTGCGGATCGGTGTCGGTGATCCACCAGCGTTGCGCGCCGCCCCATTCCATCAACTGCGCGCCCGGCAAGTGCAAAGGCTCCGCGATCGATGGCAACGCCAGCCGCCACAGCGCCGAACGCGGTTCGATCACCGCGAAAAACGGGTCCGTCTGTTCACGCATGCCGACCCAGAAACGGTCGGCTTCGACGGCATCGACCACTTCGCCGCCGAGCGTCGTGCGCGCGGTTTTCACTGCCGCTTCCGCGCCCGCCAGACGCAGCGCCAGCGTGCCATCGCGCCACGCGCTGCCGGTGATCGGCAAGGGATGGCCGCCCCATTCGTTGAGCTTGCGCACGCCGTCGGTGGCGTGCATATCGAATTTGAGCGTGGCTTCGGCGACCGGACGCGGCAACACTTTGATCGACAGTTGCAGAATCAGCCCGAGCGTGCCGAGCGAACCCGCGAGCAGACGCGATACGTCGTAGCCCGCCACGTTCTTCACCACTTGCCCGCCGAAATGCAGCACTTGTCCGTGTCCGTTCATCACCACCGCGCCGAGCACGAAGTCGCGCGGTGCGCCGGTCCACGCGCGACGCGGTCCGGCCAGCCCCGCCGCGATGCAGCCGCCCAGCGTCGCGCCGCGTCCGAAATGCGGCGGCTCGAACGGCAGCATCTGATCGTGCTCGCGGAGTTTGGCTTCGATGACAGCAAGCGGAGTGCCGCTCTTCGCGGTGATGACGAGTTCCGCCGGATCGTAGGCGACGATACCGCTGTGCGCGCGGGTATCGAGTATTTCGCCTTGCAGCGTCTGGCCGTACCAGTCCTTGGTGCCGCCGCCGCGAATGCGCAGCAGCGTGCCGCTTTCCGTGGCACGCGCGATCCTCTCCGACCAGCCGGCGACGATGTCGTCCTGTTCCATGATGTCCCGCTCTGAGATGCGTTTTTTTACGGCTGTCCGGTCGATTGTACTGGCCGTTTTACGACGTAATACCCGGTGAAACGTGGATAGCGGAACTGTTTTGCGCTTCCTGAAAGCTTTAGAAGCGCGGTAACTCGGGATGCGGCAGCAGTCCGCCGCGTACGTGCATCTTCCCGTATTCGGCGCAACGCGCACGCGTCGGGATACCTTTATCGGGATTGAGCAGGAACGGCGGATCGAACGCGCGTTTGACGGCGAAGAAGGTATCGCGCTCTTCCGGCGAAAATTGCACGCACATCGAATTGATTTTTTCGATGCCCACGCCATGCTCGCCCGTCACCGTGCCGCCCAGTTCCACGCACGCTTCGAGAATGTCGCAGCCGAATGCTTCCGCGCGATGCCATTCGTCGAGATCGTTGCCATTGAAGAGAATGAGCGGGTGCATGTTGCCATCGCCCGCATGGAACACGTTGATACAGCGCAACGCGTACTTCTTCTCCATCTCTTCGATGCGTTTGAGCAGCGGCCCGATAGAACGCCGCGGCACCGTGCCGTCCATGCAGTAATAGTCGGGCGAAATGCGGCCCGCAGCGGGAAACGCGTTCTTGCGCCCCGACCAGAACTTGAGTCGCTCGCTTTCGGAACGCGAAATCTGAATGCGCGATGCGCCATGCTCGCGCAACACGGCCGTCATGCGCACGATTTCCTCCGCGACTTCGTCGTGCGTACCGTCCGATTCGCACAGCAAAATGGCGGCGGCGTCCAGATCGTAGCCGGCCTTGACGAACTCCTCGACGGCGCGCGTCGCGGGTTTGTCCATCATTTCCAGACCCGCCGGAATGATGCCCGCAGCGATGATCGCGGCGACCGCGTTGCCGCCTTTCACGACATCGTCGAAGCTGGCCATGATGACTTGCGCGGTCTGCGGCTTCGGAATCAGCTTGACGACGATTTCCGTGACGATCGCGAACATGCCTTCGCTGCCGATCAGCACGGCGAGCAGATCGAGACCGGGCGCATCCGGCGCGAGCGAGCCGAATTCCACGACATCGCCGTCGATGGTCACTGCGCGCACGCGCATGACGTTATGAACGGTCAGGCCGTATTTGAGGCAATGCACGCCGCCCGAATTTTCGCTGACGTTACCGCCGATCGTGCACGCAATCTGCGATGACGGATCGGGCGCGTAATACAGCCCATAAGGCGCGGCGGCTTCGGAAATGGCGAGATTGCGCACGCCGGGCTGCACGGTCGCGGTGCGCGCGTAGGGATCGACTTCGATGATCTTGCGAAAGCGCGCCAGCGACAACACGATGCCATGACGAATCGGCATTGCGCCGCCTGACAGCCCGGTGCCCGCGCCGCGCGGCACGATCGGCACATTCAGACGCGAGCAAATCTGCACGATGCGCTGCACCTGCGCTTCGGTTTCCGGCAAGGCGACCGCGAGCGGCAGCCGCCGATACGCGGCAAGGCCATCGCATTCATAGGCGGCGGTGTCTTCATCGCGGAACAGCAAACAATGCGATGGCAGCACAGCCATCAGCGCCTGAACCACTTCGCGCTGACGCACGGCGAGCTGATCTTCCGTCAGTTCTTCGGCTTCCTCGTGCGGCAGATTCGGCGACATTTGCTGATGCTTCAATTCGTCGGGTGCGTTCATGTCTCCTCCGTTTCTTTTCGCGCTCGTTCGACGCTTCGACGATTCGGCTATCTTGCTCGACTTCGTCAGGCTTCGAAAGCGAAGATTTTCCCCGGATTCATCATATTGCGCGGATCGAGCGCGTGTTTGATGGCGCGCATCACGCCGATCGCATCTTCACCGTGCTCCTCGACCAGAAAACGCATCTTGTGCAGACCGACGCCGTGCTCGCCGGTGCACGTGCCTCCCATCTTCAGCGCCCGCGACACGATTCGATGGTTGATGCTTTCCGCTTCTTCCAACTCTTCGGGCTTGGCCGGATCGAGCAACATCGCGACGTGGAAATTGCCATCGCCCACGTGACCGACGATCGGGCAGGGCAGCGACGACTTCAGCAAATCCTGTTCGGTTTCCATCACGCATTCGGCGAGACGGGAGATCGGCACGCAGACATCGGTCGTGACGGCGCGGCAGCCGGGCTTCAGTTGCAGCATCGCGAAATAGGCGCTGTGACGCGCGTTCCACAGACGGCTGCGGTCTTCGGGCCGCGTCGCCCATTCGAAATCGGTGCCGTGATTCTCCGACGTGATTTCCTGCACGGTTTCCGCCTGTTCCTTGACGCCGGATTCGGTGCCGTGGAATTCGAAGAACAGCATCGGCGATTCGCGCAGCGTGAGATTCGAATGCTTGTTGATGGCGCGGACCGCGAGTTTATCGACGAACTCGACGCGCGCGATCGGCACGCCCATCTGAATGGTTTCGATGACGGCGCGCACGGCATCGCCCATCGACGGGAACGCGCAGACGGCGGCGGAAATGGCTTCCGGCTGCGGGTAAAGCCGCACGGTGATTTCGGTGATGACGCCGAGCGTGCCTTCCGAACCGACGAACAAGCGCGTCAGGTCATACCCCGCCGACGATTTGCGCGCGCGCGTGCCGGTCTTGATGACGCGGCCATCGGCGGTGGCGACGGTGAGGCCGAGGACGTTTTCGCGCATCGTGCCGTAGCGCACGGCGTTGGTGCCGGACGCGCGCGTGGCCGTCATGCCGCCGATGCTGGCGTCGGCGCCTGGATCGATCGGGAAGAACAGGCCGGTGTCTTTCAGCGCTTCATTGAGCTGCTTGCGGGAGATGCCGGGCTGCACGGTGACGGTGAGATCTTCGGCGTTGATCGCGATCACGTCCTTCATTTCCGACAGATCGATCGATACCCCGCCTTGCACCGCAAGCAAATGCCCTTCGAGCGACGAGCCGTTGCCGTAGGGAATGATCGGCGTATCGTGTTCCGCGCACAGCCTGACGATGGCCTGCACTTCTTCCGTGCTGCGCGCGAAGACGACGGCGTCGGGCAGTTGCGGATCAAACGGCGATTCGTCGCGGCCGTGGTGTTCGCGGACGGCTTGCGCGGTGGACACGCGATCGGCGAATTGCGCTTTGAGCGAATCGAGCAGTGCGGAAGGAAACGGGCGGCGCAGGGCGTTTTGTTCGGCGGGGTGGTTCACGGGGGTCTCCGTTTTTCGAGCTTTCTGCGCTGTGGTGCGGTTCTGCGCGCGTGATGGGTATGCCGGTTGCAAGGCTTATCTCATTTTACGCCGATGCCGCGATGCCCGGCTGTTGGGGCTCTCCGGGCTTTTTCGATGCCTATAATGATTTCGTTCTTATTGGAGACGATGATGGGTAACCGCCTTAGCAAGATTGCGACGCGTACGGGTGACGATGGAACCACTGGCCTCGGCGATGGCCGCCGCGTCTCAAAAGACGATGCGCGGATTCAAGCGATTGGCGATGTGGATGAGCTTAATTCTTGTATTGGGGTTTTGCTCTGTGAGCCGTTGCCGCCTGATGTGCGTAATGCGCTGACTCAGATTCAGAACGATTTATTTGATTTGGGCGGGGAATTATCCATCCCCGGCCATTCAATGATTGCCGATGCGCATTTGGAACGGCTGGATGGTTGGCTCGCGGAATATAACGGGACGCTGCCGGCGTTGAAGGAGTTTATTTTGCCGGGCGGGTCGAGAGGGGCGGCTATGGCGCATGTTTGCCGTACTGTGTGTCGTCGAGCTGAACGCTCAATTGTGGCGCTCAGCCGCGTTGACGCCGATGGCGTTAATGATGACCCGAGGCGATATGTTAATCGATTGTCGGATTTGTTGTTTGTGTTGGCGCGCGTGTTGAATCGGGCGGATGGGGGAAGCGACGTCCTTTGGACGCACTCTCATTCAGAAAAGTAAGAGATAACCAGGTAAGAAAAAATTTGTTTTATTAGTTGAAATGTACCTTTCCGTGATTTAAGTTTCTTCGAGCATGGCTCATTCTGAAAGCCATACATATTTATCGGGGAAAAATATCTTGGCTAGGTTAACTCAGGAGCAGATCATGTTCCTCAAGGCGCATCGAATTCCCGAATCTTTACTTTTCAACGCAGAGGGTCTTTCGAAGAGAGCTCGGATTCTCGCGATGGAGGCCTTCGACAAAAAATTCTTTTACGGTGGCTCTGTATGCTCGAACGGTGGCCATTCACTTCGCACGAAGGCGGGACACTGTATCCAGTGTGACACCTCGAGAATTGCGTTTCAGCTTCGTAGCTCAGACGCGGGATTTGTCTATCTCTGCTACTCGAAACGCATTGAACTAGTCTAAATTGGATTTAGCAAAGCTCATCCGCAAGATCGGACTGCAAAGCTTAACGAGCAAGGGTATGGAGGTGCCCACGATTGGGATGTTAAGAGATTTCTCTGGCTGGATAGAAATGCTGGGCGACACGAGTTTTCAATTCACGAACAGCTTTGCAAATACCAGAAGATCGTGTCTTATCAAAAAAACTTTGGTTTAGTAGTCGATTGCCGCGAATTATTTGATTGCCCGCTGAACATCGCGATCGACGTTTTCGACGCGGTGCAGAAGAGTAAAACTTAGTGGCACGCCTCAAGCGCACGTAGTACCCATTGTGAGCTTGCTCGTCACACTATCGCATAACACATTCGACGCGCGGGATCGAATTTGCCACTTGCTGTTGCTCCGCGTGCCTGTCAACGCGGAGCAGCTTTATCGAATCAATTGCCGCTCGTACTCTTCAAACGTCGCTGTTTAACACAGTAGGCTAGTTTCTCGAGTACGTTTATGCTCTCTTCCCACCCAATACAAGCATCAGTAATACTCTGCCCGTACGTCAATTCACACCCCTCCCGCAAATCCTGCCGTCCAGCAACAAGATGCGACTCCACCATCACCCCAACAATCCTGCTATCGCCAGCCGCAAGCTGCCGTCCGATGTCTTCACAAACCGGAATCTGATTCTCATGCTTCTTCGAGCTATTAGCATGACTCGCATCAATCATTAAGCGCGCGGCCAATCCAGCTTTACCGATATCACTACAAGCCGCATCCACAGAAGCCGCATCGTAATTCGGCGTTTTACCGCCGCGCAGAATGATGTGGCAATCCTCATTACCAGCAGTCGAAACAATCGCCGAATGCCCGCCTTTAGTAACCGACAGGAAATGATGAGGCTGCGACGCAGCCTTAATCGCATCCACAGCGATCTTCACATTTCCGTCCGTGCCATTCTTGAACCCAACGGGACATGACAACCCAGAAGCCAATTCACGGTGCACCTGCGACTCAGTAGTCCGAGCCCCAATCGCGCCCCAGGAAATCAAATCCGCAATGTACTGCGGACTAATCATATCGAGATACTCAGTCCCAGCCGGCAGCCCCATCTCATTGATATTCATCAGCAGTTCACGCGCCTTACGCAAACCGTCATTGATCTTGAAGCTGTTATCCATATACGGATCATTAATCAGCCCCTTCCAGCCGACCGTCGTGCGCGGCTTTTCGAAATAAACCCGCATCACGATCTCAAGCTCGCCCGCAAACCGCTTACGCTGCTCAACCAACCGCTCCGCGTACTCCAAAGCCGCCTTAGGATCATGAATCGAGCAGGGTCCGATGATCACGATCAACCGATCATCCATCCCATGCAGAATGCGATGCATCGATTGCCGTGCGTTGTAGATCAACTCCGACGTCGCCTCAGCGCAAGGGAATTCGCGGATCAAATGCGCCGGCGGCGTCAGTTCTTTCAGCTCACGGATACGAACATCGTCGGTATTGTGCGGGGGCATTTCAGTTCTCCAACTAGCTAATCCAGCGAAATTCGAAGGCGGAAATAAAAAAACCGCCAGACTCGCTGGCGGTTTTCTCGGGAATTCAGGTTTGTTCGACTTACGACAACCCCTCTCCATCCGCCAGCGGCTTGAGATGCCAAAAGAAATAAAAATAAAACTTGGCGGACATGATGGGTCGAAACGCGTATCGAAAAAAGTTGTGACTGACTTTATAACCTCAAACCTGCGGCGCTGGCAACCCATCGCACCGCAAAACGCGGGAAATCCGCATCGCATCGAGTCGGCACCAAGAGGCAGGACCAACGCGACGCGGAAAAACCGCACTAGAACTAAAACTACACCGTGCCGCCCACCGTCATCTTCTCGATGCGCAAGGTCGGCTGGCCCACGCCTACCGGCACGCTCTGGCCTTCCTTGCCGCACACGCCCACGCCGCTGTCCAGCGACATATCGTTGCCGATCATCGTCACATACTTGAGCGATTCCGGCCCGCTGCCGATCAGCGTCGCGCCCTTCACCGGATACGTGATCTTGCCGTCCTCGATCATGTACGCCTCGGACGCCGAGAACACGAACTTGCCGTTGGTGATATCGACCTGACCGCCGCCGAAATTCACCGCGTACAAACCGTTCTTCACCGACGCCAGAATTTCCTTCGGGTCCTTGTCGCCGTTGAGCATGTACGTGTTGGTCATGCGCGGCATCGGCAGGGCGGCGTAGGATTCGCGGCGCGCGTTGCCCGTCACCGGCATCTTCATCAGGCGCGCGTTGAGCGAATCCTGAATGTAGCCCTTGAGAATGCCGTCTTCGATCAGCGTGGTGCACTGCGTCGGATTGCCTTCATCGTCGATATTCAGCGAGCCGCGACGATTCGGCAGCGTGCCGTCATCTACCACCGTGACGCCCTTTGCCGCCACCTTTTCGCCGATACGTCCCGCGAACGCCGACGATCCCTTGCGGTTGAAATCGCCTTCAAGTCCGTGGCCGATCGCCTCGTGCAGCAGCACGCCCGGCCAGCCCGGCCCGAGCACGACGGTCATCGCGCCAGCCGGAGCGGGGCGCGCTTCCAGATTCACCAACGCAGCGTGCACGGCGTCATCGACATACTTGGTCAGCACTTCTTCCGTGAAATAGCCGTAATCGAAGCGCCCGCCGCCGCCGCCCGTGCCGATTTCGCGTCGGCCGTTCTGTTCGGCGATCACCGTCACCGAGACGCGCACCAGCGGACGGATATCCGCAGCGAGCGCGCCATCGGAGCGGGCGACCAGCACCACGTCGTATTCGCCCGCGAGACCGGCCATCACCTGAACGATGCGCGGGTCCTTCGCGCGCGCCATTTTCTCGACGCGTTCGAGGAGTTTGACCTTGGCGTTGGCATCGAGTGAATGGAGCGGATCGGCTGGCAGATACAGGTCGCGGCCCGACACGCCTGTGAGCGTACTGGCCGATTTGATCTTGTGCTTGCCGCCGCCTGCCTTGGCGATCGAACGCGTGGCGAGCGCCGCCTGACGGATGGATTCGGGCGACAGGTCATCTGAATAAGCGAACGCGGTGCGCTCGCCGGACACGGCGCGCACGCCGACGCCCTGATCGATGCTGAAGCTGCCCGATTTGACGATACCTTCTTCGAGACTCCACGCCTCACTACGCGTGGATTGGAAATACAGGTCGGCGTAATCGACACGATGCGTGAAAATTTCCGCGAGCGTGCGCGTGATAAGCCCCTCGTCGAGGCTGTAGGGCGTGAGCAAAACGTCCTTCGCCGTAGCCAGATTGCGAATGCCGGGTTCGATAATGTTCATGCGTTGCCTATTGCGAGTTCGTTTGCAAGTTCGGAACCGAGTTCGGTATTAGTTCAGATTATTCTAATATCTGAAACGATAAGTCCATATGAAGCGCGAATGACTACGCTTCAAGACCTCAAAAAATCACGCGATGCCGTAGCGCGGGCAAACTCTGCCGCACCGCCGCCATCTTTTCCAGGTCGATGCCGCCCATGACCACGCCCGCGCCCTCATCCAGCACGGCGACGACTTCGCCCCACGGATCGACCAGCATGCTGTGTCCCCACGTGCGCCGGCCATTCTCATGCGTGCCGCCTTGCGCCGCCGCCAGCACATAGCACTGATTCTCCACGGCGCGCGCCTTGAGCAGCGTATGCCAGTGCGCGCGGCCCGTCGTGTAGGTGAACGCGGACGGTACCACCATCAGCGCACAATCCCCGAGCTTTCGATACAACTCCGGAAAGCGCAGGTCGTAGCACACCGACAAGCCGACGCGTCCGAACGGCGCATCGAAAGTCTGCGTTTCGGTGCCGCGGCAAATGGTACGCGCCTCGTCGAACGATTCTTCGCCGCGCTCGAAATTGAACAGATGAATCTTGTCGTAGCGCGCCACGGGCTTGCCAGTCGGATCGAACACGAGCGTGGTGTTCAGCACCCGATTCGCGTCCGGCGATTGCAACGGCAAGGTCCCGCCGATAATCCACACGCGATGTTCCCGCGCGGTATCGGTGAGAAATTGCTGAATGGGACCGTTGCCGAATTCTTCGCGGATCGCGAGCTTGTCCGTGTCCTTGAAGCCCATAAAGCAGAAGTATTCGGGCAGCAGAACCAGTTGCGCGCCGCCTCGCGCGGCTTCGGCGATCAGCCGTTCCGCTTCGGCGAGATTGCGGTCGCGATCGGGCGTGCTGACCATCTGGAGCGCGGCGACCTGAAACTGCGGGGCCGTCGCGTGTTCGCTCGATTTTTCGCTCATGTTTTGCGCTGATTGCCAAAAAGGTGACGAAAATAGGGCGGTAGCCGCGGTGTATCGTTCGATAGGCGCTTTAGTTGGCGGCTGACGGAATGACAGCAGCGGCTGGTGTTTCGATCTTACCCTGATCGCCATGCAGACGCTGGACGACCGGTTTTTGCCACGAACCGGTGATCGAATAATCCAGCGCGAAGGCTTTCTTGATCGATTGCGACAGCGCGATATCCGCCGCCAGCGCGCCCAGCCCGAGCAGGGGATTGATGACCGCCGCGCCAATCGCAATGGTGCCCGCGCCGACGGTCGGCACCACTTTCACGTTCAGGTTTTGCGTCTGCTTCGGCAGATCGACCATGCCTTGCATCTGCACGCGCGCGGGCGAGGTCACCATCAGAAAATCATCCGTCCGTCCGATGCCCTGATCGATCCGCGCTGTGCCCGTGATCTTCTCGAAGGGCAGACCCTTGCCGACCACATCCTCGAAATGCAGCGTCAGCAGACTGGCGAGCGTGCGCAGGCTGAAGATGCCGAGCCACTTCGCCGCGCCTGCCCGCATGATCGCGCCATGACGCAGATCGACATCGACACTGCCGTCGAGCGTATTCATGTCGATGTTGGTCGGTCCACCGTTCCACGCCGCGTGACCCGACACCGTGCCGTCGCCCTTGTTGACCGAATGCGGCAGTCCGAAGCGATCGATCAGCGCGCCGCCGTTTTTCACATCGAGCTTGAAATCGAGCGAGGTGCGGCGCGGGATATTGTCGTCGGTGTCGTAGGGCATCGACTCGTCGGGCGATGCGGTGTGCATGACCGCGCCCGGCAGCGTGCGCCACGTGGCGTTGGCGGAAAGCGTCGCGTCGGGATTGGCGAGTTCGAACTTATCGAGCGTCCAGACGGGATCGTCGGTGACGAAGTCGTTGTGGGCATCGACTTCGAGACGGCCGAGATCGCGATTACGGAACACGAGTTCATTCACGATCAGATCGATCGACGGCATGTTGCGCGGTGGCTTGCGGATCACCTTGCCGACCAGATCGTCTTCAGTCTTGTCCGGAATCACGACCTTGGCGAAGCGCGCCTGCAACGCGCCCGGACTGCCAGGCGTCGCGCCCGGCGTCCACGCGAGATAACCGGACACCTGGTTCGATGCCACATTCGCCTGCCACTTCCGATCCGTCTCGCTCGCGCCGATCACCACGTTCTCCCAACGCCGATTCAGCAGCTTGAGCGTGGTGAAGTGGATCGCGGCGCGCGTGGGGATGAACTGGCGCACGTTCTCGCTCATCGGCGGGCGCGGCGTGTTCATCGCGGCGGGCGCTTCGGCTTGCGCGGACGCGTTGATATCGGCGATGACCTTGCGCCACGCATCGGCATCGAGTTCGTTCAGATCAACGGCCGCCGTCACGCCTTCCGATGGCAAATCCGCTGGTTTGTTCACGCCGATCGCGCCGCGCAGCACTTTCAGTTGCGCGCGCATGTTCATCGGATCGGCGGGATTTTGCGGATCGACCTTCACCTGCGCGCGGCCGATTTGCTGCAACAGATACTGCGCCTGCACGGGACCGAGCGTGAGTTGCGCGTCGTGTACATCGGCGGAACCGGGCTGCGGCTTGAAGGTGAACGAGAAGGGCATCGGCGTGCCTTGCGCCTTGCCGAACGGCGCGGGCAGATCGAAGCCAATGCCCGTCAGATCCGACTTCGCTTCCACATCGGGCAACGCGTTCTTCTTGCCGCGCACGTGCATCTCATACGGCGCCGTGCCGGTGATGCGCTTCAGAAACTGCACGGCCTGCGGACTCATACGCGCATCGAGCTTCTGCGCCACGTCCGAACCGATACGCCCGTTCACATCGAACGCATAGCTGCCGTCGGGCTGCACGCCGCCTTTCGCGCGCACATCGCCGCCGAGCAATTGCGCGGTCAGTTCATCGAGTGTGACGGTTTTGGCGGCGAAGCGCGCCGTGCCGCGCAAATGGCTCAGCGGCGGCAAGTTGGCGTAGCGCACTTCGTTGTCCGCGAAAGTGAGCGCGCCTTTGTATTCGGTCTTGATCGGCGGCGTGGGCGCGGGCGGTCGATAGCGAGGGATGCCGAGCGTCAGGTCGAGCACGGCATCGCCTTTGGCGTCGAGCTTGCGCGTGGCGTGCTTCGCCATCAAACCGAGCGAGCTGTCATCGACGTACTGAAGCATGTCCGCGAGCGGGCCGCGCGCGTGTCCGTCGATCCACAACTTGGTTTCGCGATTGCCCGTATCGTCGATCCGGCCCGTCAGCTTCGAAACACGCACGCCGCGATAATGCCCGCGCTCGACATCGAAACCGAGCTTGTTCTGCGCCAGATGAAACGTCCCGTCGATGCCTTCGAACGCTGGCCAGAAGTTCGGCAAGCCATTGAGCATCTTGCGCGGCGGGAACGGCGTCGGATCGAACTTGCCGCCGGTAAAGGGCGCGGTGATCTTGAACACGCCTGCGTCGGGAAACTTCGCGTAGGGGAATTTGGTGAGATCGCCGTGCACTTCCAGCGTCCCGTTCCGCGCGATGCCGGCCTGCAACGCATGCCCGAGATACACGCGCACGCGCTCGTTCAGACTCGTCGGCAGATAGCGCACCAGACGCGTGATTTGCAGATGCGCGACCTTCGCCTTCAGATCGAGATTGCCGCGTCCGCTGCCCTGATTCCAATACGTCGCGGTGACTTCGCCTTCGGCATCGGGATTCTTGATATGCAGCGTATCGAGCTGAATGGTGAAGGCGCGGCGCGCTTCGCCCGGCGCGATGCTGTCCGCGACCGTCCAGCGCGCGTGACCTTTGAGCGTATCGAAGGTCAGGCGCGGATCGTCGAATGCGCCGGGAATCGTGACCGCCGCATTCTTCGAATCGATATCGATGGAACCTTGCGCTTCGTTCGCATCGACCTTGCCCCACAGATTTTCGACGCCCGGAATGCCTGCGCGCGGGTGATTGTTGATCGTCAATCCTGGCGGCGGTTCCTGCGCCTGCACGCTGATGCCCTGAAGCGTGCCCTTGACCGCGTAGTGAATGATCGGCACGTCGCCTTTTTCGCGCTGACGTTTGGCATCCTCTTCGTTTTTCGGCGGCGCGCGTTCGGTGTAGATGGAGTAATCGGCAATCTGGCCATGCGGATTGAAGCGCACCAGTTCGTTGAGCACGCGCGCGGGCAGCGGCAACGCGCGCAGAAAGTCCGCGAGAATGCCCAGATCGACGCGATCGCCCGCGACGCGGAACAACTGTCCCTTTCCAACCGTCGCCGGTCGATATTCGCCCTGCAACGATTGCGATACCAGCAGGCGCGAAACCGGCGTGCCATCCGCGAGCGGCGGCTGACCGAGTTCCGCATGAAGATTCGACAAATCGAGTTTGTAGCTGCCGTCGTTGTGATTCAGCGCCCATGTCATACGCGCGATCGGCAAGTCGAGACGCGGTTGCGTGGCGCGCACGCGCAAGCCGATATCCGCGCCCGTCAGTTCGCCCGATGCCTTCTGCAACTGCCCGCGCGCGAAATCCAGCCAGATGTGGTTATCGACGCGGCCGCCGTACATCGTGAACGGCAGCTTGATATAGCGCGCGAGCGTCGGCAGATCGACGGGACCGGTGGACATGTAGAGGCGTCCGGTCCAGTTCGCGGGCGCGCCCATCGCGGCAAACGGCTCGTGGCGGAAATCGGTGCGGAAGTCGAGCGGGCCGTGCAGCACGTCGCCATCGGCGGGCGCTTGCAGTGCGAGCCGATGCCGCAAGCCATCGTTTTCGATTGCCAGTTGCAGACGCTTGAACGCGATTTCCGGCGCTTCGCGGCTGGCGTCGCGCCAGCGCAAGGTGCCATCGCGCAGGGCGATATGTCGCTGGCCGAGCAGCCATGTGGTGAACGCGTTCGATCCCGTGCGATGCGTCGGCAGCGGCACGCCCGCAATGCTCAGATGTCCATCCTTGTCGCGCGCGATGATGACATCGGGACCATCGACGGAAAGATCGGCGAGACGCGGCTGAAGATGCAAAAGCGATGACCACGACAGCCGCGCGCTCGCATGCGGCACCGCGAGACCGGGCGAACCATCGGCGGTATCGATACGTAAATTGTCGATATCGAGCACCGGCTGAAGTCCTGACCAATGCGTCGAAATCCTGCCGATACGCAACTGTGCATGCAGCTTCGACGACACCAGTTGTTCGATCCTCGGCCTGAACGCATCTGCCTGCGGCAGCACCACATAACGCAGCGCGATATAGATGCCCGCCACCGCGAAATACAGCACGGCGGCAACGATCAGCAGGATTTTGAGAACGCGCGTCAGTACACGCTCGGCGTTGCCGCTGGGCTCGCTTTGTCCAACTTCGGTCGGGTCGACGGATCGTCTGCTGTCGGACATGCTGCGGCTGTCGGGCGATATGGTAGTTTTGTGTGATTGACGTTGCAATGTAACACGGTGTCAACAGTATGACGGCGGCGCGTGCGCGCCGTCTGCGTAAGATGGCGGGACATGAAGCACTGTCCGAAGCAACGAGCCAAGCAACGAGCCAAGCAATGAGCCAAGCAATGAGCCAAGCAATGAGCCAAGCAATGAGCCAAGCAATGAGCCAAGCAATGAGCGAGCCCAACCTTTCATGACCGACGAGACTCTCCTCAGTTCCGATTATTCGAACTACGCATCACGCGCTTACCTGGCGCGTCCCGAACTGGCGGCGAACATCGCTCAATGGCGCGACGCGCCGATCACACGCGAGTGGATCGAGTCGCGCCTCGATTCGCTTGGCGAACTCTGCACCGAAACCGGCGTGCTGAACGAAGCCGCGCTCAAGACCGCGCTGCGCCGCCTGCGCACCGAAGTCTTCTGCACGGTGATGGAGCGCGATCTGGCCGGAACCGCGAGCGTCGCCGAAGTCACCGGCGCCATGACCGATCTCGCCGAAGCGACCATTCAGCGCGCGCTCGCGGTGTTATCGGCGGATCTGGAAGCCTTGTTCGGCGAGCCGCGCGGACCGAACGGCGAACGGCTGACGCTGGGCGTGGTCGGTATGGGCAAGCTCGGGGGACGCGAGCTTAACGCATCGTCGGATATCGATCTGATATTTATTTATGAAGACGATGGCGAAACCGCTGGCGGCACGCGTTCGCCATTGACCACGCAGGAATTCTTCACACGGCTTGGACGGCGGCTGATCGGCGCGCTGGCGGAAATCACGCAGGACGGCTATGTGTTTCGAGTCGATATGCGGCTGCGGCCCAATGGCGATTCCGGCCCGCTGGTGTGCAGTCTCGGCATGCTCGAAGAGTATTTCTACGTGCAGGGTCGCGAGTGGGAACGCTATGCGTGGATCAAGGGGCGCGTGGTTTCGGAGCGCGAGAGCGAGTCGGCGCAACGGCTGATCAAACAACTCGAATCGATCGCGACGCCGTTTATCTATCGACGCTATCTCGACTACGGCGTGATCGCGGCGATCCGCTCGCTGCACTTGCAGATTCGGCAGGAAGCGCGTCGGCGTGCGTCGATGCGTCCCGACAAAGCCGACGATATCAAGCTCGGTCGCGGCGGTATCCGCGAGATCGAATTCAGTGCGCAGGTATTTCAGTTGATTCGCGGCGGACAAGCAGCGGATTTTCGTATCCGTCCGACGCTTGCCGTGCTCGCGCGTGCCGCGGCGCATGGGCTGTTGGCGACGTCGGTGTGTGACTCGCTGACGGAGGCGTATTTGTTTTTGCGGACCATCGAGCATCGGCTGCAATATCGCAACGACGCGCAAACGCACGCCATGCCGGTCGCGGACGATGAACGTCTGCTGCTCGCCAGGTCGCTCGGTTTTGCCGATTACGCCGCGCTGATGGCGAAGCTCGATGCGCATCGCAATTTCGTCGAGCAGCAGTTCGACGAGATTTTCGCGGACAAAGTCGGCGGCGAGAACGGCTGCGGCGTTGCGGAAGATTCGGCGGCATCGCAAATCTGGAGCAGCGCGCTTGCGGACGATTCCGCGCAGGAAGAACTCGGCGCGCGTTTGATGGAACTCGGCTTCGCCAATCCCGCGCCGGTGCTCGCGCGTCTGACCGCCGTGTGGAATTCGTCGCGCTACAACAGTCTGGCCGAGCACAGCCGCGAGCGCTTCGACGTGGTCGCACAGCGCGCTTTGGAAGCCGCGCAATCCGTCGATGCCCCGCGCCGTGGCGAGACCATCGCGCGTCTGTTCGATCTGCTCGAAGCCATCGGCAAACGCGGCGCGTATCTCGCGTTGCTGACGGAATATCCGGCGGCGCTGGAGCGCGTGCTGTCGGTGTTGTCGGGATCGAAATGGGCGTCGGGATATTTGATTCGCCATCCGCAATTGCTCGACGAATTACTCGACGATGAAGCCATCGCTAGCCCGTTCGACTGGGAGCAATTCAGGCGTTCGCTGACCGCGCGGCTGACGGCGGCTGAAGATGCGGAACATCAGATGGACTTGCTGCGGCATATGCACCAGGCCGAAGTGTTCCGCATTCTGCTGATCGATCTGGCGGGGCATCTGAGCGTCGAACATGTGAGCGATCGTCTCTCCGAACTCGCGGATGTCGTGCTCGATGTGACCGTGCAAACCGTGTGGAAGCATTTCCCGAAGCGTCATATCGACGTGCCGCGTTTTTCGGTGATTGCGTACGGCAAGCTCGGCGGCAAGGAACTCGGGTACGCGTCCGATCTCGACCTGATCTTCCTCTACGACGATCCGCACGATTCCGCTTCGGACATCTACACGTCGTTCGCGCGCCGCCTGATTACGTGGCTCACCGCCGCGACCGGCGCAGGCACCTTATTCGATGTCGATTTGCGCCTGCGTCCGAACGGCGAATCGGGCCTGCTGGTGACGGACCTCGATTCGTTCCGCCGCTATCAAATCCGCGAAGGCGATGCCGCGAATACCGCGTGGGTCTGGGAGCATCAGGCGCTGTCACGCGCGCGTTATTGCGCGGGCGATACGGCCATCGGCGCGGCCTTCGAATCCATCCGCGCCGACGTCCTCACGATGGAACGCGACGCGCCGACGCTCGCACGCGAAGTCGCCGCGATGCGCGAGAAAGTGGCGGCGGGGCATCCGAATCGCAGCGAACTGTTCGATCTCAAGCACGATCGCGGCGGCATGGTGGATATCGAATTTATCGTGCAGTACTGGGTATTGTTGCATTCGCGCGAGCATCGGGAATTCGTGCGCAACGCGGGGAATATCACGCTGCTGAAGATCGCGGCGCGTAGCGGGTTAATTACCGAAGCGGAGGCCGAGTCGATTGGCGCGGTGTATCGGCACTATCGGAAGTTGCAGCACACGTTGCGGCTCGATGGCATGGAAAAAGCGCGCGTGGTGCCGGACGTGGTTGAAGGCGAGCGGGAAGCGGTGAAGGCGTTGTGGGCGCGGGTGTTTGGGGAATAAGGCATTTCAGAATCCGACGCTTGCGGGTCAAGATTTAAGCTTATATAGGTAGTCTGCCTGCTTGCGCTGATGCTGCCGTGCCATACTGAACGATCGTCCGTTTTTAGTGCTCTGTTATGTCCGAACACATCTCAATCGCCGTTGCCACGCCCACGCATCGAGGGCTTTTCTCGGCGTCGTATGTCCGTGGCGTGTGGGGGTTGCAAAGCGCGTGTATTCAGCGCGGTATTCCGGTCGAATTGCTGATCCTTTCCAATCTCACGATGGTGGATCGCGCGCGCAACTTGCTCACGAGTTTCTTTCTGCATCGCACGCAATTCAGCCACATGCTCTTCCTCGATGACGATATGGGTTTTGTCGTCGAAGATCTGATGCGCATGTTCGAGTGGCCGCAATACGACGTAATCGCGGCCATGTACGGCAGTAAGAATATCGACTGGGCGCGCGTAAAAGAAGCGGTGCTCAGGCATCCCGAAGTCGATCCATCGCAACTGGCGCAAGTGGCCGGCCGGACCGAAGGCATGTACACCTTTCTCCGCGATTCCGACCGCGCCGCCGATGCCCTGCATGCGCCCATGCCCGTGAGCGAAATCGGCACCGGTGTGATGCTGATCTCACGTGCTTGCCTGGAAAGGCTGGTTGCCGCAGGTATTCCGTCGGCGGCGCCGAACGCGGAATCGGACTTTCCGGTGCACGAGTTCTTCCGGCAGAAGGTGATCGACGGCCGGCTCGTCGGCGAGGACTTCTACTTCTGCAATCTGGTGCGTGAATACGGTGGCACGGTGTATGGATGCGCGTGGCCGCGCATCGTGCATAGCGGACCGTATGATTTTGTCAGCAACATTCAGGCAATTGAGTCGCTGTCCTGACTGCCGAGCAAGCTCTCGATAATCCGTTGCTTGAGCATGCTCGCCTCCTGAAAGCGCGCGTTATGGTCGAGTACGCGCGCGAACAGCATGGCTTGATCGATCGTGGTGATTTCTTGCGGCTTCAGCCCATCGATCCGCGCGCGATCCGCATATCGCCAGTAAAAATCGCCGACGCTTGGATTGCACCATTTGTGCCACGGCTTCACGCTATCGACGAAATGGAGCACGGCCAATCCGCTTTCCGATAACACGCTGTCGAATTGTGCTTCGGTGATATCGAACGCGGAAATTTGCCGGTTCCATTTCACGTCGAGCGTAATTTTTCTGCCTTCCGCATATTTATTAATCACGCATTGATCCGGCCACGCCAATTCATTCTCGTATTCGCAATAGATGGCCTTGGCTTTCTCGAGCATGTTGTCGTTTCGAAGCGCGTCGAGATTCATCAGCAACATGCCGGAATTCAGATACGGATCGCCGCATTGTCGCGGAACTCTGCTTGATTGCGCGCCGGCCGGATCGGGGACGCCGGCCAATAGATTGTTTCCGAGATCGACGGCGTGCAGCGCGGCGAGGTCGGATAGAACCAGCGTGTCTGCATCGAGATAAATGGCGCGCGGTTCGTGAATCAAAGACGGAATCAGCAACCGGAGATACATCGCTTGCGAAAAGTGATGCGATGCTTTCCATGCGCTGAATTCGCCGGGCTCAACCGGCCGCAATTCGACTTCCACTTCGAGATTCGCAGCAACTGGCGCGATGTGCTCCAGGTCATCGGCTGGAATGACCCAGACAATCCGCAATGCCGAACGGGAATGAAGCGCGAGCGAATACGTGGAAACCGCAGCGTAATGCGCGTAATTCCGATCAAACGAATAAACCACCGTAATCATGTGATTCCGATATAACCGTGGCGCGATCACGCCGCCAGCATTTCCTTCGCATGCTTGCGCGTGGTCGCGGTAATTTCCAACCCGCCAAGCATCCGCGCCACTTCTTCGATGCGCTTCGACTTATCCAGCGGCGTGACGCTGCTGACCGTGCCGCCCGCATCGTCCGATGCTTTGGCCACCTGAAAATGCTGATCGCCGCGCGCGGCCACCTGTGGCAAATGCGTGACGCACAGCACTTGCCGGTCACGCCCGAGTTGATGCAGAAGACGCCCGACCACTTCCGCCACGCCACCGCCGATACCCGTATCCACTTCGTCGAAGATCAGCGTGGGCGTGGGACTCGCGGTGCTCGCGATCACGGCGAGCGCGAGACTGATCCGCGCCAGTTCGCCGCCTGACGCGACTTTGGCCAGCGGTCGCAACGCCACGCCCGCGTGACCCGCGACGCGGAATTCGATCTGCTCTAATCCATTCGCGCCGCCCTCGCTGAGCGGCACGAGCGCGACGTCGAAACTGCCGCCTGCCATCGACAATTCCTGCATGCCTTCGGTGACGGCTTTCGACAGCGCTTTTGCTGCTTTGGCGCGTGCCTTCGATAGCGTTTTCGCTTCCTTGTCGTAGGCGTTACGCGCTTTCTCTGCCGCGGCGTTCAACGCATCCAGATCGGCGGCGGCATCGAGTTCGGCGAGTTGACGGCGGCGCGCTTCGTGTTCCTCGGGCAGCGTTTCCGGCTGAAGGCGGAATTTGCGCGCCGTCGAATGCAGTTGCTCCATGCGCTTTTCGACTTGCGCGAGACGGTCCGGATCGAGTTCCAGACGCTGTGCATAGTGCGACAGCGAATACGACGCTTCCTGTAACTGAATTTCCGCTGGCTCCAAAGCAGCAAGCACATCGTTCAAGGCGGGATCGATATCAGCTAGGCCGCGCAGCTTCGAAATGATCGCGCCGAGTTGCGAAATCATCGCTTCATCGGATTCGGAGAGCGCGCCGAGCGCAGCTTGCACGCCATCGATCAGACTCGCCGAATGCGACAGCCGATGATGCTCCGCGCTCACTTCTTCCCACTCGCCCGTTTGCGGTGCGAGCTTGTCGAATTCGCTCAATTGCCACGCGAGACGTTCGCGTTCCAGTTGCAGTTCGCGGTCGCGGCTTTGCGCTTCGTCCACCGCGTGTTGCGCGTCGCGCCACGTGCGCCATGCGCGATTCACCGTGTTCGCGGTATCGAGCAAACCGGCGTGTGTATCGAACAATTCGCGTTGGGCGTCGGGGCGCATCAGCAATTGATGCGCGTGCTGGCCGTGGATATCGACGAGCATTTCGCCGACTTCGCGTAATTGCGTGAGCGTAGCCGGCGTGCCGTTGATAAACGCCCGCGAACGTCCGCCCGAATCGATGACCCGGCGCAGCATCACCAGATCGCCGTCCTGCGATAACGCGTGTTCTTCGAGCCAGCGCGTCACTTGCTCGTGCGTCGAAAACTCCGCGGTGATGTCGGCGCGCGGCTGGCCGGTGCGTACCACGCTTGCGTCGCCACGTGCGCCTAAGGTGAGCGCGAGGGCATCGATCAAAATGGATTTGCCTGCGCCGGTTTCACCCGAAAAAACCGTAAAACCGGAATCAAACTCGATATCCAGCGTGGCAACAATGACGAAGTCTCGAATCGACAGATGACGGAGCATGGACGCGTAGGAAAGGGAATTCGGATGAACGAATCAGCCGGCCGTGTCTTGCGACGGATGCTCGTTCCAATGCAGTTTCTTGCGCAGCGTGGCGTACGTGCTGTAGCCGACCGGATGCAGCACCGGCACGGTATGCCGCGAACGCCGCACTTCGATTGAATCGTTCAGTTCGACGGCGGTGAACGACTGCATGTCGAAGTTCACGTTGACGTCGCGCCCGCCGATGATCTGAATGGTCACCTTGGAGTCGTCGGGCAGCACGATCGGCCGGTTGGAGAGCGAATGCGGCGCGATCGGCACCAGCACGAAGCCCTGCAATTGTGGATGCAGAATCGGTCCCGCCGATGACAGCGCGTACGCCGTCGAACCCGTGGGCGTGGCAACGATCAGCCCGTCCGAGCGCTGGTTGTACATAAAGTGGCCGTCCACCGAGACGCGCAGTTCCGCCATGCCCGAAAAACCGCTGCGGTTAACGACGACGTCGTTGAAGGCGAGCGCGTGGTAGATCGGTTTGTCGTCCCGCACGATGCGCGCTTCGAGCAGCGTGCGTTCTTCGCGTTCGAATTGGCCGCCGAGCATAAGCAGGACGATTTCGCGCATATCGGCGAGCGCAATGTCGGTGATAAAGCCGAGCCGCCCGTGATTCACGCCGATCAGCGGCGTCTTGTATGGCGCAAGCTGGCGTCCGACGCCGAGCATGGTGCCGTCGCCGCCGAGCACGACGGCCACATCCGCGCGCGCGCCGATTTCCGCCACCGACAGCGCCGGGTAATCACTGACGCCGACATCCTTGGCCGTGCCCGCTTCGAACACGACTTCGAAGCCTTCTTTCGCAATGAGATCGGCGAGCGAGCGCAACGGCGCTTCGATGCCCGGTGTGTTGGTGCGCCCGACGAGCGCGACGGTCTTGAATTGGCCAATTTCCATGCCGGCATTACACCATAGGTAAAAGCCTAAATGAACCTCGAGCGATGCCTGACGCACACGCCGTCATCCGATGCGCGGGCACGCCCGTTGTTTCTGGCTAGAATGGAACGAACGATCAACTCCGCGCAGCTCGTGAAGAACGGCCTGGCGCGCCGCTTCCGGACCCGTTGCGTTAAACTTTGCCCATGCTAGACCCACGTGCACAAACCCTCCTCAAGACACTGATCGAGCGATACATCGCCGAAGGTCAGCCGGTCGGTTCGCGCACGTTATCACGGCATTCCGGGCTGGAGCTGAGCCCCGCGACCATCCGCAACGTCATGTCCGATCTCGAGGACCTCGGGCTGGTCGCAAGTCCGCACACTTCCGCCGGGCGCATTCCCACGCCGCGTGGGTATCGACTGTTCGTCGATACCATGCTGACCGTCGAAGCGCCGCGCGACGAAGCCATGACCACGGCAGTCAAGACGCGTCTGCAAGGCGAGGAGCCGCAGAAGATCGTCGCGGCGGCCGCCAGCGTGCTCTCCAGTCTGTCCTCGTTCGCGGGCGTCATCCTCACGCCGCGCCGTAGTCACATGTTCAAGCAGATCGAGTTCATGCGGCTGTCGGACAAGCGTATTCTGCTCATCATCGTCACACCGGAAGGCGACGTGCAGAACCGGATGATGGCCACCCAGCGCGATTATTCGCCCTCGCAGCTCACCGAAGCGTCCAACTATATCAACGCGCATTTCGCGGGCCTGTCCTTTGACGAAGTACGCCGCCGACTGCGCGAGGAAATCGATCAGTTGCGCGGTGACATGACCGCGCTGATGCAGGCGGCAGTCGTCGCCAGCACCGCCGAGACCGATCCCGGCGAGACCGTTTTGATTTCCGGCGAGCGCAATCTGCTCGAAGTCGCGGACCTTTCGTCCGATATGGCGCGGCTGCGCAAACTGTTCGATTTGTTCGATCAAAAAACTAGCCTCCTGCAATTGCTGGATGTGTCGAGTCACGCGCAGGGCGTGCAGATCTTCATCGGCGGAGAATCGAATCTCGTGCCGATCGAAGAAATGAGCGTGGTGACCGCGCCATACGAAGTGAACGGCAAGATCGTCGGCACGCTCGGCGTGATCGGGCCGACGCGCATGGCGTACAACCGCGTCATTCCGATCGTCGATATCACCGCGCGTCTGCTGTCGATGTCGCTCAGCAGTCAATGAGCGGTCAATAAGGCATTTATCTTGCAGCCTGGCGCAATCGCGCGCCACTAGGCCGTTCGGCTAATGATGCGGTTTTCGGCGCGTCGCTATAATGGTTTTCACTTTATCGACGACACCGCGCGGCGGCCTTCCTTTATGCGTTTCGACCTCGAGTTGCCTTCGCAGCCTAGCGCTTCCCATCGCGTGGCCGTGCTGCTGATCAACCTCGGCACGCCGGACGCGCCCACGCCGCGAGCGGTGCGCAAATATCTCGCGCAGTTTCTATCCGATCCGCGTGTGGTCGAAATTCCCGCGCTCGTCTGGCAGATCATTTTGCGCGGCGCGATTCTGCCGTTCCGCAGCCGCGCATCGGCGAAAAAATATGCGCAGGTGTGGATGCCGGAAGGCTCGCCTTTGCGCGTCTACACCGAAAAACAGGTCGATGGCTTGCGGCGGCTGTTCGCGGCCAACGACTATCAGGTGATCGTCGAATACGCGATGCGTTACGGCACGCCGGGCATCGGCGCGATGCTCAATCAGTTGAAGCTCGAAGGCGCGGACCGCATTCTGCTGCTGCCGATGTATCCGCAATACTCGTCGTCCACCACCGCGACCGCGTTCGACGACGCCTTCACCGCGCTCAAGCGCGTCCGCACGCAGCCCGAAATCCGCACGATTCGCCATTACGCCGACCATCCCGCCTACATTTCCGCGCTCGCCGATCACGTTCGCGATTACTGGAAACATCACGGCGCGCCGGATTTCGCGGCGGGCGACAAACTCGTGTTGAGTTTTCACGGCGTGCCCAAACGTACGATGGACCTGGGCGATCCGTATCACGATCAATGTCAGATCACTGGCGCGCTGCTGGCCACGGCGCTCAATTTGTCGCCGGTGGAATGCCGCGTCACGTTTCAATCGCGATTCGGCCGCGCGGAGTGGCTTCAGCCGTACACCGCGCCGACGCTCGCGGAACTCGGCGCGGGCGGCGTGTCGCGCGTGGACGTGTTTTGTCCCGGCTTCACGGCGGATTGTCTGGAAACGATCGAGGAAATCGGCATCGAAGTGCGCGACGAGTTCCTTAAGGCGGGTGGCAAGCATTTCCATCGCATTCCTTGCGTGAACGCGTCGCCGGTGTGGATCAAGGCGCTGGGGGAGATCGCAGCGCAGCATTTGCAGGGCTGGCCGGTGCATGCGCCGCAGCCGCTGACGGTGGCCGCGTGAGCATCGAATAATTGAGCAGTCACGGATGAACTACAAGATTTCGACGGAACCCGGTGCGCGTTTGCGTATCGATAAGTGGTTGTGGGCGGCGCGCTTTTTCAAGACGCGCTCGCTCGCCAGCGACGCGGTGGAGAAAGGCCGCGTGAAGATCGGCGGCGCGAATGTGAAGCCGTCCAAGGACGTGCGCGTAGGCGATATCGTGGAAATTGATATCGAGCGGATTGTCTGGCAGGTCGAAGTGCTCGGCCTGTGCGATGTGCGCGGGCCCGCGCCGGTCGCGCAGACGCTTTACGCCGAAACGGAGGACGGACGCGCCAAACGCATGGCCGAAGCCGAGCGCCGCAAGACGTTCCGCGAGCCCGCAGCCGGCATGCAGGGCAGGCCGACCAAGCGGGACCGCCGCGTTATCGACAAATTTTCAGGTTCGGATTGAAGTAGCGTTCCATGGTCGCGTGAATGCCGCCGTACTCGGTCGTACGGTCGGTCACAGCGCCAGATACGCAAATGGTGGTCGTTCCTGCAACCAGTACCAGAGCGACCACCGCGATAGCAAAGGTCAGTTTCATGGCACCCCCGGAAACGGGTAAATCCGCATGATTGCGGATCAGGAAACGGGCAAAGGCTCAGCGGTTGAAAAGCATTCGTAGGCTTAGGGTTAACCTGCGCCTTCGACGCTTAATTCGAAGTGTAGGCGAGGGTATCGATTCCCTCAATCTGAATTTGCGCAGTGCGGCGAAATGCGCGTTACTGATTGTTTCTGTTGGTTTTTCGCCGCAGAAGTGTCACTTAAGCGCAAAAGACGGCGCAGAGATTTCGTCGTAAAAATTGCCTGTCGAAGTCTTGAAATCGCGCGCCGCCGCCCCAATTTCCGCCGCTAGTGCGAAAAAGCGCAGAGACAGGTCTCAGCCGCTGCCACAATCCACACCGGTCCGCGAAGATGCAACACGCTTCGCATCCGATTCATTCACCGCAACAGATATTCAGCGACATGGAAAACACGCAAGAGAATCCAGCGAGCCAGAACCCGACGCCCGCCGACGAAACCGCGCGCCAGGCCGCCGACCCGACTCAGGCAAACGCGCAGGCCAACGCTCAAGGCGCGCCCGCCGACGGCGCCGTGCCGCCGCAAGCCGATCCGAACGAAGCCGAAGCTCAGCTTGCCGAAGCGCAACTGAAAATCGCCGCGCTTCAGGAGGAGTTCCTGCGCGCCAAGGCGGAAACCGAAAACGTGCGCCGACGCGGTCAGGAAGACGTGCAGAAGGCGCATAAATTCGCCATCGAAAATTTCGCGGAGAACCTGCTGCCGGTGCTCGACAGCCTGGAAGCGGCGCTGGCCGACCAGTCGAGCGATGTGGCCAAGGTGCGCGAAGGCGTCGAACTGACCTTGAAGCAACTGACCGGCGCGCTGGAAAAGGGCCGCGTCGTCGCGCTCAATCCGGTCGGCGAGAAATTCGACCCGCATCGCCATCAGGCAATTTCGATGGTGCCCGCCGAGCAGGACGCCAACACCGTCGTCACCGTGCTGCAAAAGGGCTACGTGATCGCGGATCGCGTGTTGCGTCCGGCGCTGGTCACCGTCGCTGCACCCAAGTAAGACGCGAATGCCGGCGTCGCGCCGCTTTTGATGGCGGCGGGCGGGAAAATCGCTGTCGCGGAACAAAAAAGTTATAGACCGCATCGCTTTCAGGGTCTTGAAATCGAATTTGGCGGGCTTATCTTGCGTACAGGTATGAATTTTGGGCGTTCGGCCCGGTAATCGGCGACTCAGAAGAGCGCGGGGTGAGCAAAATCACCCGCCGCAACGCCACTGCGATCAAAGTTAGGAGAGGGATAAAAAATGGGCAAAATCATCGGTATCGACCTCGGCACCACGAACTCGTGCGTGGCGCTGATGGAAGGTAATTCGGTCAAGGTTATCGAAAACTCGGAAGGTGCACGCACCACGCCGTCGATCATCGCTTATATGGACGACAACGAAATTCTCGTTGGCGCGCCGGCCAAGCGTCAGTCGGTCACGAATCCGCGCAACACGCTGTACGCAGTCAAGCGCCTGATCGGCCGCCGCTTCGAAGAAAAGGAAGTGCAGAAGGACATCAACCTGATGCCCTACAAGATCGTCAAGCACGACAACGGCGATGCATGGGTCGAAGCGCATGGCAAGAACCTCGCGCCGTCGCAAGTGTCGGCCGAAGTGCTGCGCAAGATGAAGAAGACCGCTGAAGACTATCTCGGCGAGCCGGTGACGGAAGCGGTCATTACGGTTCCCGCGTACTTCAACGACAGCCAGCGTCAGGCAACCAAGGACGCAGGCCGTATCGCCGGTCTGGAAGTCAAGCGCATCATCAACGAACCGACGGCAGCGGCACTGGCTTTCGGTCTGGACAAGGCTGAAAAGGGCGACCGCAAGATCGCCGTGTTCGACCTCGGCGGCGGCACGTTCGATATCTCGATCATCGAAATCGCGGATGTGGACGGCGAAATGCAGTTCGAAGTGCTCTCGACCAACGGCGATACATTCCTCGGCGGTGAAGACTTCGACCAGCGCATCATCGATTACATCATCGGTGAGTTCAAGAAAGAGCAGGGCGTCGATCTGTCGAAGGACGTGCTCGCGCTGCAACGCCTGAAGGAAGCCGCCGAAAAGGCCAAGATCGAACTGTCATCGACGGCTCAGACCGACATCAACCTGCCGTACATCACGGCGGACGCGACCGGTCCGAAGCACTTGAACCTCAAGTTCACGCGCGCCAAGCTGGAAGCGCTGGTCGAGGAACTGATCGAGCGCACCATCGAGCCGTGCCGTATCGCGATCAAGGACGCAGGCGTGAAGGTCGGCGAAATCGACGACGTGATTCTCGTCGGCGGTATGACGCGTATGCCGAAGGTGCAGGAGAAGGTGAAGGAATTCTTCGGCAAGGACCCGCGCCGTGACGTGAACCCGGACGAAGCCGTGGCGGTTGGCGCTGCGATTCAAGGTCAGGTTCTGTCGGGCGACCGCAAGGACGTGCTGCTGCTCGACGTGACGCCTCTGTCGCTCGGCATCGAAACGCTCGGCGGCGTCATGACCAAGATGATCAACAAGAACACGACCATCCCGACGAAGCACGCGCAAGTGTATTCGACGGCGGACGACAACCAGGGCGCCGTGACCATCAAGGTGTTCCAGGGCGAGCGTGAAATGGCCGCAGGCAACAAGCTGCTCGGCGAATTCAACCTCGAAGGTATTCCGCCGGCGCCGCGTGGCACGCCGCAGATCGAAGTGACTTTCGACATCGACGCGAACGGCATCTTGCACGTCGGCGCGAAGGACAAGGCGACCGGCAAGGAAAACAAGATCACCATCAAGGCGAACTCGGGTCTGACGGACGCGGAAATCGACAAGATGGTGAAGGACGCCGAAGCGAACGCGGAAGAAGATCACAAGCTGCGTGAACTGGCCGATGCGCGTAACCAGGGCGATGCTTTGGTCCACAGCACGAAGAAGGCCGTCGCCGAGTACGGCGACAAGGTTGACGCGGCGGACAAAGAAAAGATCGAAGCGGCGCTGAAGGATCTGGAAGACGCGCTGAAGGACAACGCATCGGACAAGGCTACGCTGGACGCCAAGGTCGAAGCGCTGGCGCAGGCATCGCAGAAGCTCGGTGAGAAGATGTACGCCGACATGCAGGCACAGCAAGGCGCGGCGAACGCGGCGGCCGGTGCGGCGGGCGCGGGTGCATCGGCGGAAGCGGGCGCGAGCCAGCAGCACGACGATGTCGTCGATGCCGACTTCAAGGAAGTGAAGAAGGACTAAGCCGTTGAGGGCGCGTGATTGGAAACGGTCACGCGCCTTTTCGGTGTTATCACCGGGACGCGTGTGCGTCTGACGTGGAGCGCGCCTGGCGAGCCTTTTTGGCTCTCCGGGCACGTTGTTTTTTAGAGGCGTACCGCTCTGGAAGAACAAAGCGGGCGTCAGAGGTAACTGACAGGAACCGTCGCGGGTCAAGCGCGGCGGCATCGAACCGACATGGCGAAACGGGACTACTACGACGTTTTGGGCGTCGCAAAAAACGCGAGCGACGACGAGATCAAGAAGGCGTATCGCAAGCTCGCGATGAAGTATCACCCTGACCGCAATCCGGACAACAAGAAGGCGGAAGACAATTTCAAAGAGGCGAAAGAAGCCTACGAAATGCTCTCCGACCAGCAAAAGCGCGCCGCTTACGATCAGTACGGCCATGCGGGCGTAGACCCGAACATGGCGGGCGCAGGTGCGCAAGGCTTCGGCGGCGGTTTTGCCGATGCGTTCGGCGATATTTTCGGCGACATCTTCGGTCAGGCGGCAGGTGGCGGCGCGGGTGCGCGCGGCGGTCGCGGCGGCCCGCAGGTGTATCGCGGCGCGGACTTGCGCTACAGCATGGAAATCACGCTGGAGCAGGCCGCGCACGGCTACGACACGCAGATTCGCGTGCCGAGCTGGGTCAATTGCAACATCTGCCACGGCTCGGGCGCGAAGCCCGGCACCAAGCCGGAAACCTGCCCGACGTGTCATGGTCAGGGCCAGGTGCGCATGTCGCAGGGCTTTTTCAGCATCCAGCAGACGTGCCCGAAGTGCCACGGCACCGGCACCTACGTTCCCGATCCGTGCACGAACTGCCACGGTCAGGGCAAGGTGAAGGAAACCAAGACGCTGGAAGTGAAGATTCCGGCCGGTATCGACGACGGCATGCGGATTCGTTCGGCGGGCAATGGCGAGCCGGGCATCAACGGCGGGCCGAGCGGTGACTTGTACGTGGAAATCCACATCAAGCAGCATTCGGTGTTCGAGCGTGACGGCGACGACCTGCATTGCCAGATGCCGATTCCGTTCACCACGGCAGCGCTGGGCGGCGAAATCGAAGTGCCGACGCTCGCGGGCCGTGCGAGCTTCACGGTGCCGGAAGGCACGCAGTCGGGCAAGACGTTCCGGTTGCGCGGCAAGGGTATCAAGGGTTTGCGCTCCAGCATCGCGGGCGATTTGTACGTGCACGTTCAGGTGGAAACGCCGGTCAAGCTCACCGACCAACAGCGCGATCTGCTTAAGCAGTTCGAGAAGTCGCTGTCGGAAGGCGGCGCGCGGCATAGTCCGCAAAGCAAGAGCTGGTTCGATCGCGTAAAGAGCTTCTTCGATTGATGCGGTCTCAGTTGTCGGCATGACGATGAAAACCGAAGAGCGCGGCGCGATTTTCGCGCTGCTCGACGATTGCGACTCGACCGCCGAAAGGCGGTCGAGTCGTTTGTACACGGACTTCGCGCACGAGCGCGTGTGCGTGGATGGGCGTGCGCTCGAATCCGTGTGCGCGGAAGTTGAACGTGATGTGCAGCGTGGACTGCATGCGGTCGTGGTCGCGGACTACGAGTTCGGGCGCGATCTTCAGTTCGGCGTTGCGGCGCGCAGCGATAAGCACGCATTGCGCGTGCTGTTGTTTCGCTCTTGCGCGTTGATGTCGTGCGATGAGGTGAGCGCGTGGCTGACCAACGACGAAGCCACCGGTATTGGCGGCATCGAGCCGAGCGTCACGCGTGATGAATTCGATGCCGCCATCGCCTCGATCAAACAAGCGCTGACCGAAGGCGAGTCGTATCAGGTCAACTACACGTTTCGGCTGAAGTTCGATGTGTTCGGCGCGCCGGTCGCGCTGTATCGGCGATTGCGGGAAAGGCAGGCGGTGCGCTACGGCGCGCTGATCGCCTTGCCGGATGGGCGCAGCGTGGTGTCGTGCTCGCCGGAGTTGTTCATCGAAAAGCACGGGGACGTGCTGCGCGCGCGGCCGATGAAAGGCACCGCGCCGCGTGAATCCGATCCACAAGCGCTGCGTCACGATCCGAAAAATCGCGCCGAGAACGTGATGATCGTCGATCTGTTGCGCAACGATATGTCGCGCGTGGCGGTGACGGGTTCGGTGAATGTGCCGGCGCTGTTTTCGGTCGAGCCGTATGCGTCGGTGTGGCAGATGACCTCGACGATCGAGGCGCGCGTGATTCCCGGCACGGACTTCGCGGCGATCGTGCGGGCGCTGTTTCCGTGCGGATCCATTACCGGTGCGCCGAAGTATCGGACCATGCAGTTGATCGATGAAATCGAAAGCACGCCGCGCGGGCTTTATACCGGCGCGATCGGCTGGCTGGATGCGAGCGGCGACTTCTGCATGTCGGTGGCGATTCGGACCTTGGTGATCGATGCCGATGGCACGCGCGGCGAGTTGGGTATCGGCGCGGGCATCGTGTTGGATAGCGTCGCGGCGGATGAGTACGACGAGTGTTTGCTGAAGGCGCGGTTTCTGACGGGCATGGACCCGGGCGTCGAGCTTTTCGAAACGTGCTATGCCACGCTCGAGAATGGTGTGCGCCATGTCGCGCGCCACGTCTCGCGGCTGAAGAACAGCGCGTCGTATCTTGGATTCGCGTTCGATGAAGCGAAGCTTCGCGCGCAACTTGACGAACACATCGCGGGATTCGATTCGGATCAGCCGTATCGATTGAGAATCGCGCTGAACAAGAGCGGGCGGACCGCGATTACGAGCGCGGTGCTTGCCGCGTTGCCTTCAGATACGGTCGATGTTTTTCTCGCATCCGATCACGGATTCCCGCCGCAATCATCGCGCGATCCATTGCTGAAGCATAAAACCACGCGCCGCACGGACTACGACCGCGCGTGGAAAGCCGCTGAAACACAAGGCGCGTTCGACATGCTGTTCACCAACGAGCGCGGCGAAATCACCGAAGGCGGACGGTCGAGCGTGTTCGCTCAACTAAATGGTCAGTGGTTCACGCCGCCAATCGACGCCGGCGTTTTGCCCGGTGTGATGCGCGCGGTGTTGATCGAAGAACTGAAAGCCGTCGAGCGCACGCTGACGCCCGACGATCTTCAAAACGCGCAAGACGTGCTAATCAGCAACGCCTTACGCGGCGCGGTGAAAGCGCGGCTAAAACGCTAAGCATCACCACTCGGCGACAGAACCATCCGCATGCCGCCAAACCGGGTTCCGCCAACGATGCCCGACCTTCGCCATCTCGCGCACCTTCTCCTCATTCACTTCGATCCCCAGACCCGGCCCTGACGGAATCGTCACCATGCCGTCGTCGTACTTGAAGACTTCAGGATTCTTGATGTAATCGAGCAGGTCATTGCCCTTGTTGTAGTGAATGCCAAGGCTCTGCTCCTGGATAAACGCGTTGTAACTGACCGCATCGATTTGCAAGCAGGTGGCCAACGCAATCGGACCGAGCGGACAATGCAGCGCCAGCGCCACGTCATACGCTTCCGCCATCGACGCAATTTTGCGGCACTCCGTCAGCCCGCCCGCGTGCGACGCGTCCGGCTGAATGATATCGACGTAACCGCCTGCCAGAATGTGCTTGAAATCCCAGCGCGAATACAGCCGCTCGCCGAGCGCAATCGGCGTGCTGGTCTGATTGACGATATCGCGCAAGGCCTCGACGTTCTCCGACAACACCGGCTCTTCGATAAACATCAGCTTGTACGGATCGAGCTCCTTGGCGAGCACTTTCGCCATCGGCTTGTGCACGCGCCCGTGAAAATCCACGCCGATACCCACGTTCGGCCCGACCGCCTCGCGCACGGCCTGCACGTTGTCGATCACGCCTTGCACCTTGTCGAAGGTATCGATGATCTGAAGCTCTTCCGAGCCGTTCATCTTCACGGCCTTGAAGCCGCGTTCGACCACCGCGCGCGCATTGTTCGCGACATCGCTCGGACGGTCGCCGCCGATCCACGAATACACCTTGATCTTGTCGCGCACCTTGCCGCCAAGCAGCGCGTGCACCGGCACGCCGTGATGCTTGCCGAGAATGTCCCACAGCGCCTGATCGACGCCTGCGATCGCGCTCATGCCGATGGGCCCGCCGCGATAAAAGCCCGAGCGATACATTACCTGCCACAAGTCTTCGATATTGCGCGGGTCCTTGCCAACCAGATAATCCGCGAGTTCATCGACGGCGGCAGCGACGGTATGCGCGCGCCCTTCGACGACCGGCTCGCCCCAGCCGGTGATGCCCTCGTCGGTTTCGATCTTGAGGAAACACCAGCGCGGCGGAACGATAAAGGTTTCGAGCTTCGTGATTTTCATGTGCGTCTCCGGATAAGTAGCGTCATAGTAGCAAAATCAGCGCTTGTAGTGCTATTAATAGTATTATTCGGGTGAAATCCGGCGCTTCGGGCAAGCGGCCAAATGCACGATAATCGTGCAAATTCCAAGGAGACCACCATTCAACGCGATCTGCACGGGCGTGTCGCCCATGAACTCGGCAGCGCCATTCTGCGAGGCGATTTTCCGCCGCAATCGCCGCTGCCGCGTGAAGCCGAGCTGATGGAACGCTTCGGCGTCAGTCGCACGGTGTTGCGTGAAGCGTTGCGCACGCTGACATCGAAAGGGCTGATCGAGTCGCGGCCGAAGGTCGGCACGCGCGTGCGTAACAAAGCAGCCTGGAATCTGCTCGATGGCGACGTGCTCGAATGGTATTCACGCGTCGCCCCGCCGATGCAGTTCGCCATCAAGCTCCAGGAAATGCGCGAGATGATCGAGCCGTTCGCGGCATCGCTGGCGGCGGACAATCACGAAGCGTTCACCCGAGAACGCCTGACGAAAGCGCACGGCGCGATGGTCGCGGCACAAAACGTCGATGAATGGGTGCGCGCCGATCTCGATTTCCACCTTTGCGTGCTCGCCGCATGCAGCAACGAATTGCTGATCCCGCTGGGCACGTTGATCGAACGGACGCTCGAAGGGCAGTTGCGCTTAAATGCGAAACGCGCCGAGGTCTTCAACGCATCGCTGGCGGAGCATACGGCGGTGTTCGACGCGATCATCGCCCGCAATGCAAATGCAGCCCGTCGCGCGATGGAGAATCTGCTCGGTGTGACGCGCGGGCGGATCGAAAGCTAGAGCTAGAGCGTGTTCAACGGAATGCGCAGATAACGCGTGCCGTTACCCGATGCCTCGGGAAAGCGGCCCGCGCGGATATTCACTTGTATCGCCGGAAGAATGAGCGTCGGCATGCCGAGCGTGGCGTCGCGTGCTTCGCGCATCGCGACGAATTCGTCGTCGCTCTTGCCGCCGCCGACGTGAATGTTGTGCGCGCGTTGCTCGCGTATCGTCGATTCCCAACGCGGTTCGCGTGTCTCGGGCGGATAGTCGTGGCACACGAACACGCGCGTGTCCGGATCGAGCGTGAACAGGCGCTGAATCGATCGATACATCGTGCGCGCATCGCCGCCGGGGAAATCGCAGCGCGCCGTGCCCAGGTCAGGCATGAACAAGGTATCGCCGACAAAAACAGTATTGCCGAACGTGTACGCCATATCGGCGGGCGTGTGGCCGGGCACATGCAGCGCAGTGGCTTCGACAGAACCCACGGCAAAGCGCTCGCCATCGCGGAACAGGTGATCGAACTGCGAGCCATCGAGCGGAAAACCGGCTTCGAGATCGAAGATCGGCTGGAACATGCGCTGCACTGCGCGGATCGATTCGCCTATGCCGATTTTCCCGCCCAACTCACGCTTCAAATACGGCGCGGCGGAAAGATGATCGGCGTGCGCATGCGTCTCCAGAATCCACTCGACGGACAAGCGCTGCTCGCGCACGAACGCGATCACGGCATCGGCGGAACGGGTGGTGGTGCGCGCGGCTTTCGGATCGTAGTCGAGAACGGGATCGATGATTGCGGCGCTGGCGCTTGAGCGATCGAACACCACGTAGGTCATGGTGCCGGTGTCGGGATCGAAGAATGGCTGGACGTCGGGATTCACACACGCACTCCAAGGTTGCAATCCGCCGATCCGCCCCAACGATACCCAACTTGCGATAGTTACTCGCGAAAACCGCTGCCCCGATTGCGCATCATTTTTGGGATGGCGATACAGTGTAACCCTTTGCGTGCGGCGCGCATCTCGCGGGCGTCACGTTCACGAAAGCATCAACAAGGATTTCGAATGCCGCTCGTCCCGACCGCGCTTGCGACGTCGTGGGGCGCGTGGGCCGTCTTCGTCAGCGTCCTCGCGACGCAACTCGGCGTGCCGGTCCCCGCCGCGCCGATGCTCATCATTGCCGGCACGCTCGTCGCTCAAGGCGCGGCGTCGTTCTGGCAAATGCTGCTCGCCGCCGTGCTGGCCGTGCTTATCGCGGATTCCTTGTGGTTTGCGGCAGGCCGTCTTTATGGCCGGCGCTTTCTGACATCGCTCGTGCGCTTTTCTCTTTCGATCGATTCGACGCTGCGCACCGCGCGCAACTGGTTCGAGCGCTTCGGCGTGCCGCTGCTCGCACTGTCGAAGTTCGTGCCGGGACTCGGCCTCGTCTCCGCGCCGATGCTCGGCACCACGCAGATCGAAGTGCGCATCTTCGTGCTGTGGGATGTGATCGGCGCGACCGCGTGGGCGAGCTTCTGGATGCTCGGCGGCGCGGCTTTGCAGCATCAGATCGCGGAAGGCATTGCTTTGGTGCGCGAGAACGGCGCGACCGTCGTCGATGTGCTCGTGATTGCGTTCGTCGGCTTCGTGCTGTATCGATGGATACGCCGGCAGCAATTCCGCATGTGGCTGGAAAAGTATCGCATCACGCCCGATCAGCTCGACGCGATGATGCGCTCCGACGCGCCGCCCGTGATCTACGATGCGCGTCCCGCCGACGTGCGCCGCAAGGAGCCGTATCGGATAAAAGGGGCGGTGGCGCTGGACCTCGACTCACCCGATCTCGTCGATCAGATTCTGTCGGAGCACGAAGTAGTGGTGTACTGCGTGTGCCCGAACGAAGCGACCGCGAAGCTGATTGCGCGGCGTCTTCAGGCGAAGGGATTCAAGCATGTGCGGCCGCTGAAGGGCGGACTCGATGCGTGGGAAAAGCACGGCTATCCGGTCGAAGCCATTCCGCTGGAACCGGCGCATGCCGCAGCGGATCACGAAGAAGAAGGCTTCATCACGATCCGCGCGACGGCACCGGAATAAGCCACTTACGAGTGCTTTTCGATCAGTTCGACTTTGTAGCCGTCCGGATCTTCCACGAACGCGATCACCGTCGTGCCGCCCTTGACCGGACCGGCTTCGCGCGAAACCTTGCCGCCCGCGCTGCGAATGCGTTCGCATGCATCGGCGGCGTTGTCCACTTCGAGCGCGATATGGCCGTACGCCGTGCCCATATCGTACTTTTCCACGCCCCAGTTGTAGGTCAGTTCAAGCACGCTGTTTTCGCTTTCGTCGCCGTAACCGATAAAGGCGAGCGTGTACTTGTACTCGGTGTTCTCGCTTTGACGCAGCACTTTCATGCCGAGAATGCGCGTGTAGAAATCGATCGAACGTTGCAGATCGCCGACGCGCAGCATCGTGTGAAGAAGTCGCATGATGGGGTTCCTGTTGTGTGGGACGCCCGCGTATGAATGAATGCGGGTTGCGAGAGAAATTGTACCGTCGCACACAAAACCCGTCAGAGCGCGGGCAACAGGTCCGGCGGATGATGCTTGAGCGTGTGCCGCGCCTCGCGGAATTCCGGAAAGATCGATTCGACCGTCTGCCAGAAACGCGGGCTATGGTTCATTTCACGCAAATGCGCGAGTTCATGCGCAACCACATAGTCGATGATCGATAGCGGAAAGTGAATCAACCGCCAGTTGAGGCGAATCTTGCCATCGCTCGAACAACTGCCCCAACGCGTCAGCGCTGAAGACAACGCGTACGCGCGAAACTCGACGCCGAGCTTCTGCGCATACACCGCGAGCCGTTCACCGAAAATGCGCTTCGATTCCGATTGCAGCCAGCCTTGCACGCGATCCTTGATCTGCTGCGCATCGGCGAGGGCGGGGAGGGCGAGTTTCAGTGCGTTGGTTTCGGGATCGAACGTGAGCGTACTCGCGCCCACGCCGATCGTCACGCGCACGGTCTTGCCGAGATACGGAAACTCCGCGCCATCTTTCCATTCGATCCGCGGCAACGCGCGCTGCTCCACGCGCGTCTGCCATTCGGTGAGCTTCTTGAAAATCCAGTTCTGCTTGTCACCGATCGCGCTTTCGATATCCGCAATCGTCACCCAACGCGGCGCGGTAATCGACAACCCGGTTCCGTCGATACAAAAGCCAATGGTGCGCCGCGACGATCGCTTCAGCCGATAGTCCAGCGCACGCGCACCCAGCGTGATACGGCGAAGACGTTCGCCATCGCGCAACGGTTTGACGACAGGAGGCGCAGCAGGCGAAGGCGGAACCTCACCACGCAGCGGCGCCTGCGCGGGAGCCGAGAACACCGGCGCATGCTCGAAGGGCAGATCGAGCTGCGTGTTGTCGAGCGCGACGGCGGGACGCTGCCGCGATGGAGGCTTCTGCATCGGTTCGGCTTTGCGCTCACGGCGCAGGAATGACGAGAAGAACGAAAAGGGCACGCAGCGGCTCGATATAACGGCAACGAGACCGCGTCAGCGGCTCGCGCCCGCGGCGCCGGTTTCACCCGGCTGCGCGTTCGACGCGCCGTAAGCGTTCGGATCGATCCGGCGCATTTCCGTTTCGATCCACTGCTCGACGCGCTCGTTCACTTCTTCGGGCGAGAGGCCGGCCGTGTCGATCGGCTTGCCAATCGACACCGTGACTATACCCGGATATTTGATGAAGGAATTACGCGGCCAGACATGACCCGCGTTATGCGCGATCGGCACAACCGGCGCGCCTGTCGCGACCGCGAAGCGCGCGCCGCCCGTCTTGTACTTGCCCTGGCTGCCCACACGCGTGCGCGTGCCTTCGGGAAACATGATGACCCACGCGCCTTCTTCCATGCGCGCCACGCCCTGACGCGTGACGGACGCGAACGCATCGCGCCCTTGCTTGCGGTCGATATGGACCATCTTCAGGAGTCCGAGCGCCCAGCCGAAGAACGGCACATACAGCAATTCGCGCTTGAACACATAGCAAAGCGGACGCGGCATCAGCGCGGGAAATGCAAGCGTCTCCCATGCCGATTGATGCTTCGAAAGCAGCACAGCCGGACCATTCGGCAGATTCTCCCAACCCTGAATGGTGTAGCGAATGCCGATCAGATGCCGGAGCACCACGATGGTCGATTTGCACCAGCCCGCCGCCATCCAGTAACGCTTGTCGGCGCGCATAAACGGAAACGCAATAAAGCAGGCCGTCGCGTACGGCACCGTGTACACGACGAAGTAAATCAGCAGCAGCAGCGAACGGATGAAGCGCATGTTTTTATTTTGATGCCCGAATCAGTCGTGATGACGCGCGAGGAAGTCGAGCGCGAATGCACGTAAGTCCTTATGCACGAGCGTGCCTTCGGGCATGTTGCCTTCCTTGAGCGTTTTTTCGCCCTTGCCGGTGAGGACGAGATGCGTAGGAAAGCCGAGCAATGCGCCCGCCTGAAGATCGCGAAGCGAGTCGCCGACCACGGGCGTGTCTTCCGGATCGATCTCGAAACGGTCGATGATCTGCTGCAACATGCCCGCCTTCGGCTTGCGGCATTCGCACTGATCTTCGGCGGTATGCGGACAGAAGAACACGGCATCGATCCGCCCGCCGACCGCTGCGGCCGCGCGATTCATCTTTTGGTGCATCGCGTTCAGCGCGGCCATATCGAACAGACCGCGTCCGATGCCCGATTGATTCGATGCAATCGCCACGCGATATCCCGCCTGATTCAGCCGCGCGATGGCTTCGAGACTGCCGGGAATGGCGACCCATTCGTCCGGCGACTTGATGAACGCATCCGAGTCGACGTTGATGACGCCGTCGCGATCGAGGATGACCAGCTTCTTGCTCATGACCATGGCGGCGCTCTCTTCTTATGCGGCCAGCTTGGAAATATCCGCGACGCAGTTCATCTGCTGATGCAGCGCGTTCAGCAGCGCGAGGCGGTTATTGCGCAGCGCGGGATCTTCCGCGTTCACCATTACATCGTTGAAGAACGAATCGACGCTCTCACGTAACGCAGCGAGCGCCGTGAGCGCTTCGGTGTAGTTGCGTGCGGCAAGCGTGCTCTGCACCCGCGGCGTGACCGCTTCGATCTGCGCGTACAAATTCTTTTCCGCCGATTCGACCAGCAGTTCCTTGTTCACCGACGAAGGCGCGCCTTGCTCCGACTTCTTCAGGATGTTGGAGATACGCTTGTTCGCCGCCGAAAGCGTCGCCGCTTCCGGCAGCGCCGCGAACTCGCGCACGGCATCCAGACGCGCGACGATATCGTCGAGACGCGTGGGGTTCAGGCTCAGCACGGCTTCGATATCGTTCGCTTCGAAACCGCGTTCGCGCAGCAAACCGCGCAGGCGATCGAGGAAGAACGCATAGACCGCTTCGGTCGAATCCGCGACTTCGGGCACGTTGGCAAACTGACGTTGAGCGGCAGCGACGAGTTCGCGCAAATCGATCGGCAGCTTCTTTTCGAGCAGAATGCGCAGCACGCCGAGCGCATGACGACGCAGCGCGAACGGATCTTTCTCGCCAGTCGGCGCGAGACCGATGCCCCAGATGCCGACGATGGTTTCCAGCTTGTCCGCCAGCGCGACCGCAGCGCCGACGCCGGTGGACGGCGTGTCATCGCCCGAAAAGCGCGGTTGATAGTGCTCCGTGCACGCCAGCGCGACTTCTTCCGGCTCGCCATCGTGCCGCGCGTAATACGTGCCCATCGTGCCTTGCAGTTCGGGGAATTCGCCGACCATGTCGGTGAGCAAATCCGCTTTCGCGAGACGCGCGGCGCGGCGGGTCAGCGTGGCATCGACACCGACCATCGGCGCAATTTCGCCTGCCAGCGCTTCGAGTCGCTCGACGCGTTGCAGCGTCGAACCGAGCTTGTTGTGATAGACGACGTTGGCAAGCAAGGGCACGCGATCTTCGAGACGCTTCTTCTTGTCCTGCGTGAAGAAGAACTTCGCGTCGGCCAGACGCGGACGCACCACGCGCTGATTCCCTTCGACGATCTCGCCCGGCGTTTTCGTATCGATGTTCGACACGATCAGGAAGCGCGAACGCAGCTTGCCGTTTTGATCGGTGAGGGCGAAGTATTTCTGGTTGGTTTGCATCGTGAGGATCAGACATTCCTGCGGCACTTGCAGGAATTCCTCGTCGAAGCGGCATTCGTAGACGACTGGCCATTCGACCAGCGCGTTCACTTCGTCGAGCAGCGCTTCGGGCATCACCACGCGATCTTCGGCGGCGAAAGCCTGCAACTGCGTACGGATCGATTCACGGCGATCGTCGAAGTTGGCGACGACGTGGCCCTTCGAGCGCAGCGTTTCGGCGTAGTCGTCCGCGTTCGAAATCGCGATCAGCCCTTCCGACATGAAACGATGACCGATGGTGGTATCGCCCGAATCGACGCCGAGCGCGCTGACCGGCACGACGCTGCGGCCATGCAGAGCGATCAGACGCTTGACCGGACGCACGAACTGCACGTCGGTGCCGTCCGGGCGCTGGTATGTCATGACCTTGGGAATCGGCAGCTTGGTGAGCGTTTCGCTGAGCGCGTCTTGCAGGCCGGCGGCGAGCGTCGCGCCCGGCGCGGCGTAGCGCAGGAAGAAGGCTTCGGCCTTGCCGTCCTGCGCGCGTTCGAGGTCAGCGAGCGGGAAGTCGGGAAAGCCGAGCGCCGCGAGTTTCTTGGCAAGCGGCGGCGTGGGCTTGCCTTCCTTGTCCAGCGCAACCGTCACCGGCAGCACTTTCTCGCGCACCTGCTTTTCCGGCGCGACATCGCGCACGTTCTTGATGAGCACGGCGAGGCGGCGCGGCGTCGCATATTTTTCGAATGAAGGCGTGCCGTCGATCAGATCGCGCGCGGCCAATCTTTCGACGATGCCATCGGCAAATGCGGTGCCGAGACGCGCGAGCGCTTTCGGCGGCAGTTCTTCGGTCAGCAGCTCGACGAGCAGCGATGCAGTAGTGGATTGCGTCATTGTTCTGTCGGGCCTCGTCAAACCTGTTCGTTATTGCCGGTGGGCGCGGTTTCCGCCCGCAGCGGCGGCGCCCAGTCGGGGCGCGCGGCTTCCTGCTGATCGGTGACCAGTTGCGGGTCGCCTTTGATCGGATTGCCGAGCATCGGGAAACCGAGTGCTTCGCGCGATTCGTAGTAAGTCTGCGCGACCAGACGCGACAACGCGCGAATACGTCCGATATACGCTGCGCGCTCCGTGACGGAAATGGCGCCGCGTGCATCGAGCAAATTGAATGTGTGGCCGGCCTTCAGCACGAGTTCATACGCGGGCAGCGCGAGTTTCGCATCGATCATCTTCTTCGCTTCTTCTTCGTAGCTCTTGAAGAGATGGAACAGCAATTCGACGTTCGCGTGCTCGAAGTTATACGTGGATTGCTCGACTTCGTTCTGGTGATAGACATCGCCATAACTCAGACGACGCAGCACACGGCCGTTCGGACCGTCTTCTTCCCATTCGGTCCACACGAGGTCATACACGTTCTCGACCTTTTGCAGATACATCGCGAGACGTTCGAGACCGTAGGTGATTTCGCCCAGCACCGGCTTGCAATCCAGACCGCCGGCTTGCTGGAAGTAGGTGAACTGCGTCACTTCCATGCCGTTGAGCCACACTTCCCAGCCCAGACCCCACGCGCCGAGCGTCGGATTTTCCCAGTCGTCTTCGACGAAGCGCACGTCGTTCTGCTTCAGATCGAAACCGAGCGCTTCGAGCGAGCCGAGATACAGATCGAGGATGTTTTCCGGCGCGGGCTTGAGCACCACCTGATACTGGTAATAGTGCTGCAGCCGGTTCGGGTTCTCACCGTAGCGGCCGTCTTTCGGCCGACGCGACGGTTGAACATAGGCCGCGCGCCACGGCTCCGGGCCGATCGCGCGAAGGAACGTGTGAACGTGCGACGTGCCTGCGCCGACTTCCATGTCGATCGGCTGAAGCAGCGCGCAGCCCTTGTCGTTCCAGTAGGACTGCAGCGTCAGAATGATTTGCTGGAAAGTAAGCATGATTGCCTTGAATGCGTGACGGAGGGGGTTCGCTCGTTATTTTCGAGCGATGCAACTCCGAGGCTCGGCCGAGGTGCGGAAACCTTAGATTTTAGCCGAACGCTGAGGGCATGCGGCTTTTTGGGAAGCGCGCTGCGTTGACCGGCGCTGTCGATCAACGAGTCGAACGATGCTCAGCGCTTGTTGCTGCGCGGACGTCCCGGCGCGAACGCAAACCCGAACGCCAGCAGCACCAGCGACACCACGATCACCGTCACGTTCCCGCTCGTGATATACGGCGTGCTTCCCGACATCCCTTGCACGGTTGCTTCAAGCGAGCCGGTCGTAAACGTCGGCAGCTTCGACACGACTTTGCCATCCGCGCCGATCACCGCCGTCATGCCAGTATTGGTGGCGCGCAGCATCGGCCGTCCGGTTTCGAGCGAACGCATGCGCGCAATCTGCAAGTGCTGATCGAGCGCGATGGTATTGCCGAACCACGCAAGATTCGTCGAATTGACGAGAATGCCCGCAGGCGTTTCCTGATTGCGAAGCGTATGCGCGATCTCTTCGCCGAAAATATCCTCGTAGCAGATATCGACGGCGATCGGCTGATTCTTCACGAAGAACGCTTTCTGCGCGACCGGACCGCGCGCGAGATCGCCGAGCGGAATGCCCATCATCCGCACGAACCAGTGGAAGCCCGTCGGCACGAACTCGCCGAACGGCACCAGATGATGCTTGTCGTAGCGATACACATCGTTGATGCCGGGCGTGATGCCGAAGAGACTATTCGTGTAGTCGGTCACGTTGCCATCGGGCAGCATCGTCACGCCGATCGCGCCGAACAGAATCGACGAATTCGTGTTGTTGGCGAAGTTGCGAATTGTCGTGGCGAAGTCTTGCGGCACTTGCACGGCGAGCACCGGCAATGCCGTCTCCGGCGTGACGATCAGATCGGCCGGCTTTTCGGTGATAAGCCGCTTGTACAGCGCCAGTGATTCATCCACGCCCGCCTGCTCGAACTTCATTTCCTGTTTGACATTGCCTTGCAGCAGACGCACGGTGATCGGCGCATTGGCGGGTGTCGTCCATTGCACGAGCGACAGCAACATGCCCGCGATGACGGTCGCGAGCGCTGTCGCCGCCGGCAACAACGTGCGCGTGAATACCGCCTGCACGACCAGCGCCGCGAACAAAGCAAGCACCCACGCCACGCCATATACGCCCGCGATCGCGCCAAAGCCCGCGAAGGGACCATCGACTTGTGCGTAGCCGCTGGCGAGCCACGGAAAGCCGGTGAAGATCAGCCCGCGCAACCATTCGCCCAGCGCCCACGCGCTGGCGAATGCAAACGCGCCGTGCCACGTCGGGGCGAAGCGCGGCGCGGCGTCGATATCGCGCGATGTCGCGGCGTCTTCATCGCCGAAACGTGCGCGGCCCGCGACCAGCGACCACACCGCGCTCGACAAGGCCGGATACAACGCGAGATAGAGCGAGAACAAGGCGACCGCCGCCGCTGCGAGCGGCGCGGCCATGCCGCCGTACACGTGCATGCTCACGTATAGCCACCACACGCCCGTCACGAAGTTGCCGAAGCCGAACGCCCAGCCCGTCGCCGCCGCGCTCAGCCAGCCGCGCGTGCGCGAAAGCCACGCAAAAAACAGCGTGAAAATGACGAGTTCGATCCACCCGCCATGCGGCGTCGGCGCGAACGAAAGCGTGTTTGCCCCGCCCAGCACGGCGGCGACGAGGTAATGCCAGAACGGCAACGCGCGCGGCGAAGCGGAAACGGCGGACGCGTCACGTTGACGGGAGGGAAAGCGAGTCGATGAATCGGCCATAAATTAGGCGGTCAGGCGGTCAGGCGGTCAGGCGGGAGAACGGACTGCAAGGATAAAGCAGTTGAATGACACCGGCCGATGCGGGAGATCGGCCGGTCAACACACGCTGAGCGTCAGTCGCGCATTTCATCCTCGTCATCGTCCGCGCGATGATGTTGCTGCGCGAGATTCGGAGCACGTCGTACGAGCAAAACGTGAATCTGCCGCGCATCGCCACGGAGGATTTCAAACACGAAATCGTCGATACGCACCTTCTCGCCGCGATGCGGCACGCGCCCGAACCGATGCGTCACCAGCCCGCCGATGGTATCGACTTCCTCATCGGAGAAATCGGTGCCGAATTCTTCGTTGAACTGTTCGATGCCCGTCAGCGCGCGCACACGATGCCGGCCATCCGGCGTGGCAATGATATTGCCGGCTTCCTCGTCGAAATCGTATTCGTCTTCGATATCGCCGACGATCTGCTCCAGCACGTCTTCAATCGTGATGAGGCCCGCCACGCCACCGTATTCATCGACGACGATGGCGATGTGATTGCGATTCACGCGGAAGTCGTGCAGCAGCACGTTCAGGCGCTTCGACTCGGGAATGAACACGGCGGGGCGCAGCATGCCGCGCACATCGAACTCTTCTTCGGCGTAATAACGCAGCAAATCTTTCGCGAGCATCACGCCGATGATGTTGTCGCGATTGCCCTCGAACACCGGATAGCGCGAGTGCGCTTTTTCGAGTACGAAAGGGATGAATTCGGCGGGCTTGTCCGCGATATTGATGGCGTCCATCTGAGCGCGCGGAATCATGATGTCGCGCGCGCAGAGATCGGAAACCTGAAAGACGCCCTCGATCATGGAGAGCGAATCGGCGTCGAGCAGGTTGCGTTCGTGCGCATCCTGAAGCACTTCGAGCAGTTCGTCCCGCGTTTCGGGTTCGTGCGAGATGAAATCGGTCAGACGTTCGAGGAGCGAACGCTTTTCTGGGGGTTTCTCGGTGTGGCGTCGACTGGGATAGGGTTCGTTCATAGCGGAGCGCCCGGCTTCTTCCGGGCGCGTTTTGACGGAAAGTTAAGCATACACCAAGGGAAAATGCGGGCTGAGTGGGGCGGCGCGCATCTGAAAAGGCATGCTAGCGGAAAAATATGAGACACGTATGTCCAACGCGGTGCATTGGCCGATCGGCCGATGGTTCATCGCGGCGCTTCCTCTTCGCGACACCGCCGCAGAAGCGCTTCCAGCGCGCGATCCGGCATGCCGCTTTCGCGCAGAGCATCGACGGTTCGGCTGACGTAGTCGAGCGTCGTGCCGTATCGGCCGCTGGCGCAGCCGAGCACCGTGCGCACGATTGGATCGGCGAGCTTGCCAGTGTAGGACGTCGCCTCGCGGCGCATGACGAAGGCGAGCGCATCGACACGGCGGCCGTCGGCGAGCGTGCACGGCAGCCACGCGGGACGATACGATGCCATCGCCATTTCGCGTCGCCAGAGCACTTCGAGATGCGGAATCGCGCCTTCTCCGGCCAGTCGAAACGCCATGCCGGTGCACGAGCCGCCGCGATCCAGCGCCAGTACGAGTCCCGGCTGCTCGGGCGTGCCGCGATTCACACGCGACCACAAATACAGCCCGCGATGGTAGCCGTGCACCTTGCCGCGCACGGCTTCGACGGTCGGCAAACCGGGGTTCCAGATCAGCGAGCCATAGCCAAACAGCCATAGATCGGACCGGCGATCCCAATGCGCAAGCGCCGCCTCGCGCGAGGCGGCAAGCTCTTCATCGGTGAGCAGGGGACATTCGACGAGTGCCGGCGGATACGCCAGACAGGGTGTGAAAGAAGGGTCGGGATCGGGCATCGGCCTGCGTCAGTCGTCGGTCAAAGGCAGGTAAGGATCGGAAAAGCCAAGAGACTTCATGATATCCGTCTCTATGGATTCCATCTCTTCCGCCTCGACTTCGACCTCGTGATCGTAGCCCTGCGCGTGCAGCGTGCCGTGAACGATCAGATGCGCGTAGTGCGCCTCCAACGGCTTTCCCTGCTCGTTCGCCTCACGCTCGACGACCGGACAGCAGAGAATCAGATCGCCCGCGACCGGATCTTCCTCGGTTTCCGCATACGCAAAAGTGAGCACGTTCGTCGCGTAATCTTTTTGACGATACGTCCGGTTGAGCACGCGCCCTTCGTCTTCATCGACGAAACGGACGGTCAGATCCGCGTCCGCGAACAGCGAAGCCTTGATCCAGCGCGAAACCGCCGCACGCGACAACAAAGCCTTGTGCGACGGATACGCCTTCGCGGCCGGAAACTGAATGGTGAGACCCAGGCGATGCATCACGACGGCTTCTGCGAGTTTTGTGAGTTCTGCGATGCACGCGCCGACGCTTCGGCAAGCGCGGCGTCTTTCTGCGACTGCGCGTCGTAAGCCTCGACGATGCGCGCGACCAGCGGATGCCGCACCACGTCCGCCGACGTGAAGTGCGTAATGGCGATGCCGCGCACTTCCGACAGCACATGCTGCGCTTCGATCAGCCCGCTCTTGTGGCCCCGCGGCAAATCGACCTGCGTGGTGTCGCCCGTCACGACCGCCTTCGAGCCGAAGCCGATCCGCGTAAGGAACATTTTCATTTGCTCGGGCGTGGTGTTCTGCGCCTCGTCCAGAATGATGAACGCGTGATTCAGCGTGCGGCCGCGCATGTACGCAAGCGGCGCAATTTCGATCATTTGACGTTCGAACATTTTCGCGGTCTTGTCGAAGCCGAGCAGATCGTAAAGCGCGTCGTACAGCGGACGCAGATACGGATCGACCTTTTGTGCGAGATCGCCCGGCAGGAAACCGAGCCGCTCGCCCGCTTCGACCGCCGGACGCGTCAGCACGATACGCTTGACCTGATCGCGTTCCAAAGCATCGACCGCGCAGGCGACGGCGAGATAGGTCTTGCCCGTACCCGCCGGCCCGATACCGAACGTCACATCATGCGCGATGATCTGCTTCAGATAATCGCGTTGCGCGGGCGTTCTGCCGCGAAGATCGGCGCGGCGCGTGTACAGCTTCGGGCCGTGATCTTCGTCGTCGCCGAGATCGATGGTCGCGCTCGGTTCGTCGAACGGATGATCAGGATCGCCGCGAAAACGCGGATCGACTTCCTGATCCGCGCTGCCGTTGGTTTCGCGCGCATCGCGCGCGCGGCGCGTGGCGTGACGCGCTTCGACCAGCGCGAGCTGGATGTCATCGACGGAAATGGGATCGCGCGCGCGGTTGTAGAAATTTTCGAGCGCCGCGAGCGCCACTTTCGCGCCACGGCCGCGAATCGCGATCTTGTGACCGCGACGCGAGAGCGTGACATCGAGCGCCTGCTCGATCTGTCGCAGGTTTTCGTCGAGCGGGCCGCAGAGGTTGGCAAGCCGCGCGTTATCCTCGCGCGGAGCGGTGAATTCCAGATGCTGCGTAGGAGCGTTCTTCAAAGTGAACTGAATATCCTTGTCTTAGTGCGCCACTCAATGCGTCATTTCGGGCGCGAGCACCAATTCGCCACGCAGCGAATGCGGATACGCATGCGTGATTTTCACGTCGATCATCTGGCCGATCAGGCGCGCGTGCGACTGCACCGGCGCCGGAAAATTCACCACGCGATTATTCTGCGTGCGGCCTGCGAGTTCGTTCGGATCTTTGCGCGCCGGGCGCTCGACCAGAATACGCTCGGTCTTGCCCACCATCGACGCGCTGATGCGCTGCACGTTTTCTTCGATGGTCGCCTGCAGATGTTGCAGGCGTTTGAGCTTCACTTCGCGCGGCGTGTCGTCATGCAGATTCGCGGCGGGCGTGCCGGGACGCGGGCTGTAGATGAACGAGAAGCTGGTGTCGTAACTCATCTCATCGACGAGCGCCATCATCTTGTTGAAATCGTCTTCCGTTTCGCCGGGGAATCCGACGATGAAATCCGTTGACAGCGACAAGTCCGGCCGGATTGCGCGCAATTTGCGAATCACCGACTTGTATTCGAGCACGCTGTAGCCGCGCTTCATCGCCATCAGAATGCGGTCCGAGCCATGTTGCACCGGCAAATGCAGATGCGAGACGAGCTTCGGCACTTTCGCGTAGGTATCGATCAGACGCTGCGTGAATTCCTTCGGATGCGAAGTCGTATAACGAATGCGTTCGATGCCCGGCACCTCCGCGACGTACTCGATCAGCGTCGCGAAATCCGCGATTTCGTTCGATCCGAGCGTCAGCGCGCCGCGATAAGCGTTCACGTTCTGGCCAAGCAGCGTGACTTCACGCACGCCTTGATCCGCGAGACCGGCGATTTCGGTCAGCACGTCGTCGAGCGGACGCGATACTTCCTCACCGCGCGTGTACGGCACGACGCAATAGCTGCAATATTTCGAGCAGCCTTCCATGATCGATACGAACGCGCTCGGACCATCCACGCGCGCAGGCGGCAGATGATCGAACTTTTCGATTTCGGGGAAGGTGATATCGACCTGCGCGCGGCCCGTGGCGCGGCGCTGATCGATCATCGCGGGCAAGCGATGCAGCGTCTGCGGCCCGAACACGAGATCCACGTACGGCGCACGCGCCACGATCGATGCGCCTTCCTGACTGGCCACGCAACCGCCCACGCCAATCAGCAGATTCGGGTTCGCTTCCTTCAGTTCGCGCACGCGGCCGAGGTCGGAGAACACTTTTTCCTGAGCCTTTTCGCGCACCGAGCAGGTATTGAACAGAATGACGTCCGCGTCTTCGGGCGTGTCCGTCTTCACGAGTCCTTCCGCCGCGCCGAGCACATCGACCATTTTGTCGGAGTCGTACTCGTTCATCTGGCAGCCGAAGGTCTTTACATAAACTTTCTTGGTCATGAATCTACGCCGGTCACAGTGGTTAACCTGGGGGCGCTCATTAAAGGATTGAAAAGGGATTCGCGGACTTCTACGCTGATCTGGCCGCTTTTTACTGCAATTTAGCCCGATATTATAGCGCCGGCAGCGATTCCTTACGTCGTTGCGTGGGTAGGGCAATGCCTTCCGATTCCCTCATTTTCAAATCCGCTTTGATAATGATTCAAAGCGTAGCCCAATTCTCAATTCGCGGCCCGCTTCGCAAAATGGCGATCACTTCTTCACCTTTGCGCGGTCTGCCATGCAACTCGATCACGTCACCCTCATCGCGCCCGACTGCGATGCCTTCATGCGCTTTTTCGTCGATGTCGCGGGGATGCGCGTCGGGCCGCGTCCGCCTTTCGGCGTCGATGGCTACTGGCTGTATCTCGATGCGCGGCCGGTTCTGCATCTGATCGGCACGGGCGGCGCGGCTTCGGCGGAACGGCCAGCTTCCGCACGCATCGATCACTTCGCCCTGCGTATCGACAATGCCGCCGAATGGTCCGCGCTGACTGATCGGCTCGAAACGCACGGTTACGCGTATCAACTCGCCGACGTGCCGCTGGCGCGCGAACGCCAGTTGTTCATGCGGCTCGCGCCGGGTGTCGTCGTCGAATTCGTGACTGCGCGTTCTTAACGCGTCTACCGCTTCTCCCTCTACGGAGCCATCATGCCTCTGCCTCTTCTTGCGCTGGCGATCAGCGCGTTCGCCATCGGCACGACGGAGTTCGTCATCATGGGCTTGCTGCCCAATGTCGCGCACGATCTCTCCGTTTCGATTCCATCCGCCGGGCTGCTCGTGTCCGGTTACGCGCTGGGCGTTGCAGTCGGCGCGCCCTTGCTTGCGGTGCTGACCGCGAGACTGCCGCGCAAACTCACGCTCCAATTGCTGATGCTCGTGTTTATCGTCGGCAATGTGTTGTGTGCAGTCGCGCCGAACTACGAATTGATGATGGTTGCGCGCGTGGTGACTTCCTTTGCGCATGGCTCGTTCTTCGGCATTGGCGCGGTGGTGGCGGCGTCGCTCGTGCCCACGGAAAAGCGTGCAAGTGCGATTGCTTTGATGTTCACCGGCCTCACGCTCGCAAACGTACTGGGCGTGCCGTTTGGCACGTTCATCGGTCAGGAACTCGGCTGGCGTGCGACGTTCTGGATCGTCGCGGGTCTCGGCGTGTTTTCTGCGCTCGGCGTGACCGCGCTCGTGCCGAATCGACACGACGCCGCGCCCGCCGGTCTTGCCCACGAAGTCCGCGTCCTGCGTGATCCGCAAGTGTGGCTCGCGCTCACTATGACCGTGCTCGGCTTCGGTGGCGTGTTTATCGTGTTCACCTATATCGCGCCGATTCTCGAACAGGTCGGCGGATTCTCGCCACGCGGCGTGACGCTGGTGCTCGTGCTGTTCGGCGTCGGGCTGACGATCGGCAATATGATCGGCGGCAAACTCGCGGACCGCGCGTTGATGCGTTCGCTGATGGGCATTCTTCTCGCGCTCGCCATCGTGATGGCGGTTTTTGCCAAGACCAGCCACAGCCAGATCGGCGCGATTGTCACGATTTTCCTCTGGGGCATTGCCGCGTTCGCGACCGTGCCGCCGTTGCAGACGCGCGTGGTCGAGAAAGCAAAGCAGGCGCCGAATCTGGCCTCGACGCTGAATATTGGCGCATTCAATATCGGCAACGCGGGCGGTGCATGGCTGGGCGGTGCGGTGCTCACGCATGGTTACAGCCTCGATGCCTTGCCGTGGGCGGCAGCGGCCGTGGCTATCGCGGCCCTCGCCGTGACGTGGTTCGCCGCGCGACTCGACGCGCAACCCGTTAGCCATGATGCAAAGGTTGCCGACGCGTGCTGAGCGCTATCATGTCGGCTCACCAAAACTGAACAAACATGATCGATCACCTCATCTGCGACTGCGACGGCGTGCTCGTTGACAGCGAAATCATTGCGGATCGCGTCATGCTCGACGTGCTCACCGAGACGTTTCCGGGCATCGATTTCCACCCCGTGGTCAAGACCGCGTTCGGTCAGCAGACGTCGCGTTTTCTCGCGGGGCTGGAGACCAAGTTCGGCCTTACCATGCCGCCGGATTTCGTCGATACGATCGAAGCGCGCGTTTCTGTCGAACTCGCGCGTTCGGTCGGGCCGATCAAGGGCGTGCGTCGCGCGCTCGAAATGTGCGGCTTGCCGGTCGCGGTCGTCTCGAACAGCCGCATGGAGCGCGTGCAGGCGTCGGTGCGGCGCGCGGGGCTGGACGAGATCGTGGGGAATCGCGTTTTCAGCGCGCAGCAGGTCGCACGGCCGAAACCTTATCCCGATGTCTATCTCTTCGCAGCTGAAACGCTTGGCGTCGATCCGTCGCGTTGTCTGGTTGTCGAAGACAGCATCGCCGGACTGACGGCGGCGCGCGCGGCGGGTATGAAGACTATTGCGTTTATCGGCGCGAGTCATATTCCTTCGGGCTACGCGCAAGTCCTGCACGAAACCGGCATCACGCGGATCATGGCGCATATGGATGAGTTGCCCGCACTGGTCGATGCAGGCGTGCGCGGCGATTTCGGCGACGTACTCTCTTGACTTTCGCTGCATGGGTTTATGCGTCCGCCCATAGCTTCGCCGCGTCCACCGCGCGCTTCCATCCAGCGAGACACGCTTCGACTTCCGATGCCGGCATCGACGGTTCGAAGCGGCGGTCGAGTTGCCACTGCGCCTTCAATTCTTCGATGTCCTTCCAGTAACCCACCGCGAGTCCCGCGAGATAAGCCGCACCGAGCGCGGTCGTCTCCGCGACGCGCGGACGCAGGACATCGACGCCCAGCACATCGGCCTGAAACTGCATGAGCAGATTGTTCGCGCATGCGCCGCCATCCACGCGTAGCTGCGCGATCCGATTGCCCGAATCCGCTTCCATTGCCCGCAACACATCGAGCGATTGATACGCGATCGAATCGAGCGCCGCCCGCGCGATATGACTCGACGCCGTGCCACGCGTCACGCCGAACAAGGTGCCGCGCGCCCGCGCGTTCCAGTGCGGCGCGCCCAGACCGGCGAACGCGGGCACGAGAAACACGCCATCGCTATGCGGCACGCTGCGCGCGAGCGCTTCGATTTCGCTTGCGTGCCGAATGATGCCGAGCCCGTCGCGCAGCCATTGCACCACCGCGCCCGCAATGAAGATGCTGCCCTCCAGCGCATAGTTCACCTGATCGCCGATCTGCCACGCAATCGTCGTCACGAGATTGTTGCGCGACTCGATCGGCTGTTCGCCAGTGTTCATCACCAGGAAGCAGCCTGTGCCGTAAGTGTTCTTGACCATGCCGGCGTCTGTGCACATCTGTCCGAACAGTGCGGCGTGCTGATCGCCCGCGATGGACGCGAGCGGCACATCGGCGGCGAACACCGAACCTTGCGTCGAGCCATACACTTCCGACGACGTGCGCACCTCCGGCAACATGCTGCGTGGAATGTCGAAGGCTTCCAGCAGTTCGTCGTCCCAGCGGCGCGCGTGGATATCGAACAGCATGGTGCGCGACGCGTTCGTGATGTCGGTGACGTGCAGTGCGTGCCGCGTGAAATTCCACATCAGCCAGCTATCGACAGTGCCGAATGCGAGGCGTCCTTGCTTCGCTTTGTCGCGCGCGCCTTCGACGTTATCGAGAATCCAGCGGATCTTGGTCGCGGAGAAATACGAGTCGATCGGCAAGCCGGTTTTGCTGCGCATCAGCGCTTCCAAACCGCGCGCCTTGAATTCGTCGCACATGGAGGCGGTTCGGCGGTCCTGCCAGACGATCGCGTTGTACACCGGCTTGCCGCTCTCGCGGTCCCACACGATGGTCGTCTCGCGTTGATTCGTGATCCCCACCGCCGCAATCGACGACGCACTCAATCCCACGCGCGTGACCGCTTCGGCCGCGACGCCCGCCTGCGTTGACCATATTTCCTGCGGATCGTGCTCGACCCATCCGGCCTGCGGATAGATCTGCTGAAACTCCTTTTGCGCGATGGACACCACGTTGCCGTTTCTGTCGAACAGCATAGCGCGCGAGCTGGTCGTGCCTTGATCGAGCGCGAGAACGTACTGATCCTGCATGAGCTTCCTCCGGGTCGAGCGGCAGTCGCAAACAAGGCGATGCCGGTACGTTCAATCTATCGGAGGCGCGCGGCGTGGACAACCTGGCCGGATGGCATAGGCCAAAAGCGCAATCGGCCTACGCACGCGGAACATGCCGATTTGCCTATGCCATTCGGCCGAGTGGCGCGGTCCGCAGGATCGTCCGATACTGGCGGCTCGAATCGAACGAGAGGTGAGTGCAATGCGAATGCTGGCTGTATCGAGCGTGCTGGCCGTGACCGTGCTGGGCGGGTGCGTTTCCACGCCGACTAATCTTGATGGCTCGTTGGGCGCGCCGTCTTTCAGCGCGCTTCAGTCGATGTGCGGAACGTCGTCCGTGGATTACGGTGCGGAGGCGCAATCCGTCTATTCGGCTTTCTACGATGCTTACGTTGCGCAAAAGCGTGGCGCGTTGCCGAAGGATCGCTATTGCGCGTTCCAGGCGTCGATCGCTGAGCGATACAGCGCGTACAAGGCGAATCCCGGCGCGGAGGCGCAGCGTGCGTGGGCGAATTTCTTTCTGGATCAGCGGGCGCAAGCTTTGAGCTGGCGCGCATCGGTCGATCCGACTTTGCGCGCAGGCTGAACGCGTGAGGGGAAAGCGGAGCGGCGAGCAGGGCGCAGCGTGATTGCCGCGCCCGCGAATTTGCTACGAGAAACGCTTGAAAGCCTTAATGGTGGAATCGCCTGAAGCGGTGAGACGCCATTGTTGGCGGCCCGAGGCGAGATTTTCGAGTTGTACGAGCTGACGTTCGAGTAGGGCGTCGAGCTCTTGCCTTTCCATATCGACCTGATTAGGCGCTTCCTGAACCAATAGCAGCGTGGCAAATTCGTGCGGACTCAGCATTGCGTTCTCCATGACGACCGAACAGCATCAGCAGCCGGCTTTGTGAGCCGGATCGTTTTGCTTCGAAACGTTTTACGGGGAAACCGACAACCGGGCAGTCGCGCTGTTTTGTGTGCTGCGCGAGCCGGGAATTCGGATTGTAGGCAAGCGTCAGACGAGTGCCAACCAACACTGAGAAAATTTTGGCTTTGACTTTTGAGGTGCGAGAAGGCGGTTCGACAAAGAGCGGAATTTGCAGAAACCACTTTAAGTGTCTGATGCAGTGCACACAGACGCGGGCCGCCGCGCATCCATGCTTTTATTGCATCAATTCATACAACAAATGAATTTGTTTAAGCTTACGGGGGCAATGCAATATTCCGCTTCTGCTTAATCGCCTGACCCCATCGACTAACGCTTCGTGATGCGGTTCTGATCGCTCGTAATTCCGGAAAAGACACAATGACTCGCTTCAATTGGCAGAACCCGTATCCCACGCCGCGCTTGCCGGTATTCGCACGCAATATCGTTTCCACGTCGCATCCGTTGGCTGCGCAGGCGGGTTTGCGCATGCTGTGGAAGGGCGGCAATGCTGTCGATGCGGCGATCGCAGCGGCGGCCGCTATCACTGTCGTCGAACCGGTTTCGTGTGGCTTGGGCGGCGATGCGTTCGCGCTGGTTTGGGACGGCAAGAAGCTGCACGGGCTGAACGCGTCGGGTGTGTCGCCGGCGGCGTGGAATGTCGATTACTTTCGTCGCAAATACGGCGAAGAAAATGGCCTCGTGCGTCAGCCGAAGCGCGGCTGGGATGCGGTGACGGTGCCCGGCGTGATCGCCGGATGGGAAGCGCTTCATGCGAAGTTCGGCACGCTGCCTTTCGCCGATCTGATGGAACCGGCTATTGAGATTGCCGAGCGTGGGCATGCGGTGGCGAGCATCGTCGCGTACAAGTGGGCGGCGGCGGTGCCGGAGTTGAAGGATCAGCCGGGATTTGCGGATGTCTTCATGCCGCACGGACGCGCGCCCGAAGTCAGCGAACTCGTGCGCTTTCCTGGCCACGCGGCCACGCTGCGTCAACTGGCGAAGCACGGTCCGCGCGCATTCTACGAAGGTGAAATCGGTGAACGCATCGCGGCGTTCGCGCGTGAATGCGGCGCGGCCATGACCATGGACGATCTGCGCAACTACCGCGCGGACTGGGTCGAGCCGATCAGCAAAGATTATCGCGGTCACACGGTTCACGAGATTCCGCCGAACGGGCAGGGCATCGCGGCGCTGATCGCGCTCGGCATTCTCGACAAGTTCGATGTGAGCGCGCTCAGCGTCGATCGCATCGAGTCGCAGCATTTGCAGATCGAGGCAATGAAGCTCGCCTTTGCCGATGTATATCGCTACGTCGCCGATCCGCGTTCGATGGAAGTCACGCCCGAGCAAATGCTCGATGACGCTTATCTCACCGAGCGCGCCAAACTCATCGATCCGACCAAAGCCACGCAATTCGACTTCGGCATGCCGAAGGCGGGTGGCACCATCTACATGTCGGCGGCCGACGAGCGCGGCATGATGGTCAGCTTCATCCAGTCGAATTACATGGGCTTCGGTTCGGGCGTGGTCGTGCCGAATTCCGGCATCGCGCTGCAAAACCGTGGCTGTGGTTTCTCGATGGACCCGAAATCGGCGAATGTGGTCGAAGGCGGCAAGCGGCCGTTCCATACGATCATTCCGGCGTTCCTCACACAGAATGTCGGCGGTAAGCAGGAAGCCGTGATGAGCTTCGGCGTGATGGGCGGCGACATGCAGCCGCAAGGCCATCTGCAATCCATCGTGCGCATGTTGGACTACGGCCAGCAGCCACAGGCCGCATGCGACGCACCGCGCTGGAAGGTGAACCGCGATTTCACCATCGACATCGAAGCTACGCTCGACGCCGAAACCGCGCGCGCGCTCGAAGGACTCGGCCACACCATCAAGTCCGTCGATGATCCCTACATGGACTTCGGCTCGGGCCAATACATCTGGAAGCTGGATCGCGACGATCCCGAGCGCGGCTACGTGGCCGCAAGCGACAGCCGGCGCGATGGGCTTGCCGCAGGTTTCTAACTAAAAAAGCACGTCGCCATTCAGATCGCTGCTTGCGAGCAGCGAATGGCGGCGCACGCCTATACGAAATCAACGGAGACTTCATTTCATGAACGACTGCGCCGTCCCCGCGCCGCCCTTAACGAAGTCGATGGTCCGCCGAATCGTCTTTTCATCGTCGATCGGCAACGCGCTCGAATGGTTCGACTTCCTGGTGTACGGCTATTTCGCCGCGACCATCGCCAAGGCGTTCTTTCCCGCGCAAGACGAATGGCTCTCGACGATGCTCGCCATCGGCACCTTCGGCATCTCGTTCCTGATGCGGCCGCTCGGCGCAATCGTCCTCGGTATCTACGGCGATCGGAAAGGGCGTAAGGCAGCGCTCACGCTCGCCATCCTTCTGATGATGATTGGCACGCTGACGATGGCCGTGATGCCGTCGTATCAGCACATCGGGATTGCCGCGCCGCTGTTGATCTTGCTCGCGCGTCTGATTCAGGGATTCGCGGTGGGCGGAGAATTCGGCAGCGCGACGGCGTTCATGGTCGAGCACAGCGCGTCGCGACGCGGCTATTACGCGAGCTGGCAGTTCGCGAGCCAAGGTCTTGCCGCGATTCTTGCCGCCGCGTTCGGCACGGTGTTGAGCGCATGGCTGCCGCAACCACAACTCGAAAGCTGGGGCTGGCGCATTCCGTTCGTGTTCGGCTTGCTGATCGGACCGGTCGGGTATTACATCCGCTCGCATTTGGATGAGACGCCGGAGTTCATCGCGAATCGGCGGGCGCAGAAGACGACCGCATCCGATGTGTCGTTCTCGAATCAATGGGTGAATTTGTTGCTGGCGGTGGGCATCGTCGCGCAATCGACAGTCGGCGTGTATGTCCTGCAACTTTATATGCCGATGTACGCGGTCAAGCAGCTTCATCTGCCCGCGACGGCATCGTTCGCTGTCGTGGTGCTGAATGGCGGATTGCAGTTCATCTTTTCGCCGATCATGGGCGCGTTGTCCGACAAGCTCGGGCGAATTCGCATCATGCTCGGCACGTCGATCGTCATGGGCGTAACGATTTATCCGATGTTTTCGTGGCTTCAGGCGCATCCGACGGTGGCATCGCTAGTCGTGCTTCAGGCAGTCGCGGGCATTCTCAAAGCCGCGTATTCCGGCCCGATGCCCGCGCTCATGTCCGAGATATTTCCCACGCGCGTGCGTTCGACAGGTTTGTCGATTGGATACGCGCTCGGCGTGACCTTGTTCGGCGGGTTCGCGCCGACTATTGTCGAAGGTTTTATTCACGCCACGGGTGACAAACTCGCGCCAAGCTATTACGTGCTGCTCGCTGCGGTGTTGTCGGGCGTGTCGCTGGCGATCGTTGGTTGGCGCATGCGCCGTGCATTACGGACGGCGTGACTACAATCGCAACCTGGTGTTTTCTCGCGCTTTAAACTGCCTCATATCAATAAAGGCATGATTCCTGCTATTCAAAGTCAGTGAGTGGTTGCTCAGAGTCGTAAGAATTTGACTTCGACGGAACCGATCGGCATATGGACAAGTCTGTCCCCGATGTCTGCAAACTCATTGCGGGACAGCTAAGATGGTTGGATCGACCTCGAGCGTATCCTTAGTTCGGGTTGGTAACGAATCATCGCGGAATCAATTGAACCACGGCCGCCCTTTATGGCCGATGGCGCGTTTCAGTTCAGCCAGGGAGCGCGATACATGCACCTAGACAGTACCCACGTGATGCCGTGGCGCATCGAAGACATCGATCTCAATCGGATAGATCGTCAGAAGGCGGCATCGAACGAATATTTGCTTTTGTTGTTATGCGCCTGTTCGTTTATCGAAAGCGGCACCGACCTTTATACGAGCAATCTCAGCACGTATTTCAAGGACGATTCGGAGATCGCCGCGTGGCTCAATAATGAGTGGGAGCCCGAAGAAATGCAGCACGGGCGCGCGCTCAAGGCGTACATTCATCATGTTTGGCCGGATTTCGATTGGGACACGGCTTTCAAGAATTTCTTCGAGGAATATTCGAAAACCTGTTCCTACGAAGCTTTCGAAAAGAAGCGCGCCCTCGAAATGGTCGCGCGCTGCGTTGTCGAAACGGGGACGGCCACGCTTTATCGCGCTATCAATAAATGTTCGGACGAACCGGTGCTCAAAGAAATCACCGACAACATCCGTACAGATGAAGTGCGTCACTACAAGCACTTTTTCCAGTTCTTCAAGAAGTGGAACAAGATCGAAGGCAACGGGCGGATTGCGGTGCTCGGCGCATTGATTCGCCGTGTGCTCGAGCTCAAGAGCGAGGATTCGGAAATCGCGCTGCGACATGTATTCGCAGTTCGTTATCCTGATCGTGCGCAGGATTCGGAGTACAACCGCGAATTGTCGGCGCGTGTGAATGCGCTGGTGCGGCGGAATTTGTCGGCGGATCAGTGCATCAAAATGTTGTTGAAGCCGCTCGATTTGCCCGCGCGCATTCAGCCCGGCGTGCAGATTCCGCTTGCGAAGATGACGCAGTTTTTCTTCCGTTGAGCGTCGAAGGCGAATGACGAGCACGGCGCAGACAACGGTATTCGACGCATGGACGCCGCCACTTCGCGCGCTTTTCGAGCGCGCGCCGGATGGATTCGCTTTCTCGCTTTGTGCGGCTGACAGCAACGGTCGCATTCGAACCGCGTTGCTGAGCGCGGGCGAACTGATTGCGCCGGATGCGCGTACGCTGTGCTTCGCTTTATGGCCGACATCGCGTACCGCGCAAGCCATCACGCAAGACGGCCACGCCACGCTCACGTTCGTATTCGACGAAGCGTTTTATCAAGTGCAATTGGATACGCGATGCATCGCGCTGGAAGGTGTGCCGCTTGCGTGTTTTGTCGGCTGGATCGAAAGCGGGGAAGCGCAGCGTGTGGCTTATGCGCGTTTGACGGGCGGTATTACGTTCGACTTGCCCGACGCGCAGAGTGTGCAGGCGCGCTGGCGTGAGCAAATCGAATGGTTGAAGAGGGCGGCGAGCGCCGCCCTAAAAGACAAGCCGACTTAAGCAAGCCGACATAACCAAGCCGACATAACCAAGCCGACATAACCAAGCCGACTTAACGCGCGCGCTCGGACGAGCGGTTGCCGTCGCGGCGTGTCGAATTGCCGTCGGTGCGCGGCTTGCCGCCGAGCAGCGCGCCGGGATTGCCTGCCTTGGCACCGCCGCCTCGCGCGTTGGAGCCAGCTGGCGCTGCATCGTGGGAACGACGCGGTGCAGGATTGGCTTTCGGCGCGGCGGGTTTCTGACTACGGCCATCGCGCGGAGCCTGAGCTTGCGGCTTGCTGCCGGCCGGTTTCGCTGAACGCTGCTCGCCGCCACGACGCGCCTCACCCTCACGCGGCGCACGACGCCCCTGACCTTGGCCTTGTCCCTGACTACGCCGCTGAATCGGCTCAGGCTTCGCATTCGGGTCCGGCTCGAAGCCAGGCACCACTTCCTGCGGAATCGCGCGCTTGATCAGCCGTTCGATATCGCGCAACAACTGGTGTTCATCCACGCACACGAGCGACACGGCTTCACCGTCCGCGCCCGCACGCCCCGTCCGGCCAATCCGATGCACATAATCTTCCGGCACGTTCGGCAAATCGAAGTTGACCACATGCGGCAACTGGTCGATATCGATCCCCCGCGCCGCGATATCCGTCGCCACCAGCACTTGCAGCGTTTCCGCCTTGAACTCGGCCAGCGCACGCGTACGCGCCGACTGGCTCTTGTTGCCGTGAATGGCCAGCGCGCTGATACCGTCCTTCGTCAACTGCTCAGCCAGCCGATTCGCGCCGTGCTTGGTCCGCGTGAACACGAGCACCTGAAACCAGTTGTTCTGCCGGATCAAATGCGTCAGCAACTCACGCTTGCGGTCACGATCGACCGGATAAATCTTCTGTTCGATACGCTCAGCCGTCGTATTCCGGCGCGCCACTTCGATCAGCGCGGGTGAATCCAGCAGGCTGTCGGCGAGCGCCTTGATTTCATCGGAGAAAGTGGCCGAGAACAGCAGGTTCTGGCGCTTCGCCGGCAGACGCGCCAGCACGCGCTTGATGTCGTGAATGAAGCCCATGTCGAGCATGCGGTCGGCTTCATCGAGTACGAGGATTTCGAGCTGCGACACGTCGATGGTCTTCTGCTGCATGTGATCCAGCAGACGCCCCGGCGTCGCCACGACGATATCCACGCCACGGCGCAGCGCATCGATCTGCGGATTAATGCCGACGCCGCCGAACATCACGGTCGATTTGAGCTTGAGATACTTGCCGTAAGCACGCACGCTTTCTTCGACCTGCGCGGCGAGTTCACGCGTCGGCGTCAGAATCAGCGCGCGCACCGGGCGCTTGGCGCTGCCGGTGGCGGGCGCAAGTTGCGACAGACGTTGCAGAATCGGCAACGTGAAACCGGCGGTCTTACCCGTGCCGGTTTGCGCGCCCGCGAGCAGATCGCCGCCCTTCAGGACGGCGGGAATGGCCTGGAGCTGAATCGGAGTCGGGCTGGTATAGCCCAGTTCATTGACAGCGCGCAGCAGAGGTTCGGACAAGCCGAGTGAATCAAAGGACATAACGGTTTTTCGAGTTCGTTATAGCGAGCGGCGCGTGCGGGCGAGGTTCACCGCGACAGCGCAAATGCGACGCTCGGAAGTAAATCGGGCGGCGGGGCCATAAAAGCGACGGTCGTGGACCGACGGGCGATGCCGCAAGAGTTCGGCGCGCTATCAAGACACGCCAACTGGCCGTAAGTTGCATCGAATCAATGCGATGCTTATGCGACGTAACGCGCAACACTCACGAACTGACAAAGACTGCCTGCCAGCACGAACAGGTGCCAGATACCGTGGCCGTGCCGGATACGCTCGTCGTTGATGAAAAAATAAATGCCGGCGCTGTAGATCACGCCGCCCGCCACCAGCCACGCGGTGCCCGCGGGTGGCAGCGCCGTCACGAGCGGATGAACGGCTACGAGCGCGAGCCAGCCCATCAACACGTACAGCACCATCGAGACGCTGCGGGTTCGGCGCCCGAGCGTGAGTTCCTGCGTGATGCCGAGCGCTGCAAGCCCCCAGCTCACGCCGAATAAGGACCAGCCCCAGGGGCCGCGCAATGTCACTAGCGTGAAAGGGGTATAGCTGCCTGCGATCAACAGATAGATGGCCGAATGATCGCACTTCTGGAGGATCGCCTTCACGCGCGGCGAGCGCACCCAATGATACAGCGTCGAAATCAGATACAGCACGACGAGCATGGCGCCGTACACCGCGAAGCTCACGATCTTGTACGGATCGCCTTCGAGCGAGCCCATCACGACAAGCGCCGTCAGCCCGGCCACCGACAGGACCGCGCCGATCAGATGGCTGATGCTGTTGAAACGCTCACCGAAATGCATATGCTGATTCGCCTCACCAAAAGACAAGGGGCGCGGCCCGATTGAAGGCTGCGCCCCGGTGCGTATTGTACGCTGTCCCGGTGAGGGACCTACAAAGTCGTCAGTCCAGCGGCGCCGAACGCAGATTGCTCACTTGCTGCGGCGACACCGGCGTGCCGTGGTTGCCCCACGACATACGGATGTAGGTCACAACCGCAGCGACTTCCGTATCCGACAGCGACTGCGCGAACGGCGGCATGCCGTGCGGCATCGGATTGCCTTCCGTGCTCGGCGGATAACCCCCGTTGAGCGTCATGCGGATCGGGTTGACGGCCGATGGCATCTGGATGGACTGATTGTTGGCCAGCGGCGGATACGCCGGCGGCTTGCCCAGACCGTTCTCCGCGTGACACTTCGCGCAGTTCTCGGTGTAGACCTTCTTGCCCATCGTAAGCAGCTCGCCGCCGAATTTTTCCGACGTTTCCAGTTGCAGCGATTCCGGCGCTTCCTTCTTCTGCGGAATCGACTTGAGATACGTCGAGATCGCGTTGATGTCGCCGTCGCTCATGTATTGCAGGCTGTTGTGGACCACTTCGGCCATCGGACCGAACACCGCGCCGCGCTGCGACACGCCGGTCTTCAGCAGATCGTTGATGTCCTTGATGTCCCAGTCGCCCAGACCCGCTTCCTTGTTCGACGTCAGCGACGGCGCGTACCAATTTTGCAGCGGAATCAGACCGCCGGCGAACGCCGCCGAACTGACCGGACCGCCCATCGCGTTGATCGAGGTGTGGCACATGCCGCAGTGACCGAGACCTTCGACCAGATACGCGCCACGGTTCCATTCCACCGACTTGGTCGGATCCGGCTTGTACTCGCCTTCCGAGAAGAACAGCGTGCGCCAGCCGATCAGCAGATTACGGTTGTTGAACGGGAAGCGCAGTTCATGCGGACGGCTCGGTTCGGAAACCGGCGGGACCGAACGCAGATACGCGTAGATCGCGTCCGAATCGGCGCGCGTGACCTTGGTGTAGCTCGTGAACGGGAAGCCCGGATACAGCAGCGAGCCGTCCTTCGAACGGCCGGTGTGCATCGCGCGATAGAAGTCGTCTGACGTCCATTTGCCGATGCCGTACTTGTCGTCCGGCGTGATGTTCGGCGTGAACATGGTGCCGAAGGGCGTAGCCATCGGCAGGCCGCCGCCGAATTGCTTGCCGCCGCGAACCGTGTGGCAGGCGATACAGTCGCCGGCGCGCGCAAGGTATTCACCTTGTTTGACGAGCGCGGCCTGATCGGCGGGCGTTGCGGCCTGTGCGCCGCCGGAATGCAGGTTCTCGCCACCCGACCAGAGGACGGCGGCGGCTGCGACGGCTGCCACCACGACAGCCGAGGAAAGTGCGAACAGGGACTTGCGTTTCATTGTGTTGTCGCTCCAGACGCCTTATTGCGGTTCGCTGCCGCACGTGAGCGGCATCTTCAACGAGCCAGCGGGCGCGGGCACCGGGTTGGCGGGTGCTTGTTGCGTGGAAAGCCACGCGGCGACGGCGGTCACGTCGTCGTCGGTCAGGCGCGAGGCGATGTCATGCATGCAATCGGGTGCAATGGCGTGGCGCGTGCCCGACTTCCATGCGCCGACCTGCGCGCTGATGTAATCCGAATGCAGGCCGACCAGACCCGGAATAGCCGGCTGCATGCCGGTCAGACCCTTGCCGTGACAGGCCGCGCACGCGGGAATGTTCTTCGACGGATCGCCGTTCAGCACGATCTGCTGGCCGCGCGCGAGCGTGGAGGCCGACTGATTCGACTTGGCCGGCTGCGGATACGGCGGGCGCTGCTGCGAGAAGTACGTCGCGATCTGATGAAGGTAGTCGTCCGAGAGATACGTGACGAGGTAGTTCATCGGCGGGTACTTGCGCCGCCCTTCGCGGAAATTCTGGAGCTGGTTGTACAGATAGTCGGCGGGTTTGCCGGCAAGACGGGGAAAGTAATCGTTGTCCGTGCCTTCGCCATGAACACCGTGACAGGCCGTGCAGCCTTGCACGCGGGCGGCCATGCTGTCGGTAGCAGGCTGATTCGGCGTCTGGGCCTGCGCCTGAGCGCCGAACACGCCAGCGCTGCCGATCAGTGCCAATGCAAGCAGCGGACGAAAGATGCGTCTTGAAAACACGCGACACTCCATGAAATTCGGGGACCTGCCGAGCTTCGTGCGGCTCGGTGCGAAGGTGGCGAACCACGGCCACAAAGAAGCGGCGGAGGGTGGCGGACCACGGCCGCAGTGGCTCGTAGAGCCTCTGATGCGACGCGGAATTCTATCATCGATGCATGATGATGACTATTTGATGCAATGTGTAAGCGATTGTGCGACGCGCTTTTTGCAACACGGCGCGCGGCAATCGCGACAATATGCCGCGCGGCCATTGCGCGCTCGAATCCGTCGATGCTGCGCCACCGCATAACGCCACGTTTCGACAAAGCCTCGACTTTCTCAATATTCGATGACGTCCCCGCGTCGCCAAGCTTAGGAAGCGAGATGCAAAGTATCAAGGCGTTTCGAAGCTGCGGTGCACAGGCGGCATCGATTAGACTTCGCATTTTTTGAGCGTGATGATTTTCGTGGCTGGCTTTCGACTCGACGGACGGGCTTCGTGAACGGCGATCCGATCGCGCTCGCGCAGATAGCGGTCGCCGCGCTCGGCGATATCGCGTTTGCGGCGACACTCGGCGCGATGCTGCTGGATCGCTGGGCGCGCGCCGAGTCTTCGCTCGCGCCTATCGCAGCGGTCGTGCTTGTGCTGTGCAATGTGGCTTCGCTGTGGCTGCTGGCGATGGAAATGAGCGGTGCATCTTTTGTCGATGCAGGCGCGTCGCTCCGGCTCGTGGTGATGGCGACGCACGCGGGCACCGGCTGGGCGGTGGCGCTGTTGGGTAGCGTGATCTTGCTGCTGACCGCTAAGCGAGCAGGCCTGACGCCGATGCTGATCGTCGCGCTGATCGCAGCGGCGGGGAAATCGGCGATTGGCCATGCGGCGGATGCGGGCACGTTTTCCATCGCCGAAGCGGTGCAGATGGTGCATCTGCTGGCGACAGGCGTATGGGGCGGCGTGGTCATCGCAGGCGCGATGGTTTTGCCGCAGACCGGCGCGCAGTTCATGCGCGTGCTGCACAACGTGTCCCGCACCGCGATGATCGCCGTCGCATTCGTGCTCGCCACCGGTCTCTACAACGCAATACGCGGAACGGGCGGCGCGCTATCCGTACTGGCATCGAGCACATGGGGACACGCGCTCGACGTCAAACTTGTGTTGGTGGCGCTCGCGCTAGCGATTGGCGCGTGGAATCGCTGGATCGTGATGCCGCACGGAGCGCCGCAAAAGGTAATCCGCTTGATGCAAATAGAAGCGCTGGCGATCATCGGCGTATTCATCGCGGCATCGGTGCTTTCGCACAGCATGCCGGGATAAAAATCCGCCTACTCGTACCCGAGCCGATGACTCACGATCGGCGCACAAAACAGCGCAACGCCCGCGCCGACGATCTTCCCCTGCAACTCGACGAACGCGGTATGCGTGTTCACATCGAACAGCAAGCCGAGCAACTGCGGCAGACAAAACACCGCAACCGCGCCGATAAACCACTGCGTCACCGATGCAATCCGCCAGCCGCGCTGCGCCCCGATCCCGCCCGCGATCACGCGCGCGACGCCGAACGCGACCAGCGCGCCGACCGTCAGTTGCGCTCGCACATATTCATCGGGAAGGGCTTGCCACATCGTTGTTCTCGTTTAGTGGTGACGTGTCGCCAGCTTAGGCGCAGGAAACGCGCCCGTATGTACGAGACAACGCAAAACCATCAGAAGAATCAGAACGTGTGCTCAGGACCCGGAAAACTGCCGTCCTTCACCGCGCGCACATAGGCTTCGACCGCAGCAAAGATGTTCGGCTGGCCCTGCATGAAATCCTTGACGAAGCGCGGACGCTTGCCGTGGAAGATGCCGAGCATGTCGTGCAGCACCAGCACTTGCCCCGAACAATCGATACCCGCGCCAATGCCGATCGTCGGAATCGCGATTTGCTGCGTGACATCGCGTGCGAGCAGCGTCGGCACCGCTTCGATCACGAGCAATTGCGCGCCCGCTTCCTGCAACGCAATGGCATCGCGCTTCATCTGCTCGGCGGCCGCTTCCGACTTGCCCTGCACCTTGAAGCCGCCGAACGCATGCACCGATTGCGGCGTCAGTCCGACATGACCGCACACCGGAATCGATCGCTCGACGAGAAAGCGCACCGTTTCCGCGAGCCATTCGCCGCCTTCGATCTTCACCATCGCCGCGCCCGCGCGCATCAGCTTGACCGCGTTCGCGTAAGCATCTTCCTTCGAGCCGATGGTGCCGAACGGCATATCCGCGACGATCAGCGCACTACGCTGACCACGCGCCACCGAAGCCGTGTGATACGCGATGTCTTCGAGCGTAACGGGCAGCGTCGTGCCGTGCCCTTGCAGCACATTGCCGAGCGAATCGCCGATCAGCAACACATCGACGCCTGCGCGTTCGAGCAGCGCGGCGAAGCTGGCGTCGTAACACGTCAGCATGGCGATGCGTTCGCCCGCTTCGCGCATGGCCTGAAGTTTCGGGACGGTGGCCGTCGAACGGCTGGTTTCCTGCAGATACGTCATGATTGATCCAACTTGAAAAGCGGTCTCAGACCGATACGCCTTTGACAAAGAATTCCTTGCGCCCGCGCATCGTCTCGATACGGTCGATAAGCAAGGCAAGATCGTCTTCCGATGCGAGCGGGTTCAGATGCTCGGCATTCACCGTCAGCAACGGCGACGCATCGTAGTGATAGAAAAACTCGTTATACGCATCCGACAACGCGCGCAGATACGAATCCGATATTTGCAGTTCCATTGGCAGGGCGCGCTTTTGTATGCGCGAGAACAGCACTTCGGGACTCGCCTGCAAGTAGACCACGAGATCGGGCGCGGGTCCGCTCGCCTGAATACGCGATGCGATGTCTTTGTACAGCGCGAACTCATCGTCGGGCAAGGTGAGGCGCGCAAAGATTTCGCTTTTCTGCGTGAGAAAGTCGGCCATCAACGGCGTGTTGCCCGAGAGCATCTCCGTGACTTCGCGTGTTTGCGCGGCGCGTTGCAGCGCGAAGCTCAACTGCGTGGCGAGCGCGTGACGCGTGGTGTCGCGATAGAACCGTTCGAGAAACGGATTGTCCTGTGGACGCTCGAACAGCGTGCGCATCGACCAGCGTTCAGCGAGCAAGGTCGCCAGCGTGGTCTTGCCGACGCCGATCGGCCCTTCGATTGCGATATAACGATGCGGCGGACGCAGTTGCGGCGCCGTGACGGTGAGTGGCGGAACGCTCATCGGCAGATAGGTTTGGAGGGTTTGACTGCGGCGGGCATGCACTGACACGTCGCGACTTTTTCGATGCGCTGATCCGCGACGCCATCGACGAACGCATCGGCACGGCCACGTTGGGGAATGATGAGATCGGGTTCGAGTTCGACGAGCGGGATCAGCACGAAAGCGCGCTCCGTCATACGCGGATGCGGCACCACGAGATCCGCTTCATCGATGCTCGACGCGCCATACAACAGCACATCGAGATCGAGCGTACGCGGCGCATTGCGATACGGCCGCTCGCGCCCGAACTGTTCTTCGATCATATGACACAGACGCAGCAGCGAACGCGCGGGCAACGAGGTTTCGAGCTTGACGACGCAATTGAAGTAGTCGTCGCCCGATGAATCGATCGGCGCGGTGCGATAGAGGCTCGACTTCGCGAGCACAGTGATCGTGTGCTGCTGGGCAAGACACACGACGGCGTCTTTCAGGGTCTGGCGCGCATCGCCGAGATTCGCCCCCAGGCCCAGATAAGCAATCGTCATGGCAAAAGTCCTGTGCTTGGGTTGCAGCGAAAACGGATAGCTCGAACACTATCCGCTACTGTAACCAAAACCGGCTTTATTCGTTGTCCGCGCCTTCGTGCCCGTCATGCGCGTCGCTTTCTTCGCGTTCGGTGGCTTGCGTGTTGGCATCGCCCGATTTGCGCTTTGCATTGCTGCGACGGCGACGCTTCTTCGGTGCGCGGTCCTTGCCGCCTTGCGATAACAACGACTCGCGTTCCGCGCCATCGCCACTGATGAAGTCCGTCCACCATTGACCGATGGACGCATCCAGCTCGCCCGATTCGCAACGCAGTAGCAGGAAATCATACCCCGCTCTGAATCTTTGGTGTTCCAGCAACTTCATCGCGCTTCGACCGCGCTTTTCCAGCCGATGCTGAAGCCCCCAGATCTCGCGCATATCCGATGAAAACCGCTTGTGGATCGCGAGTTTTTCGGTCTGCATATCGAGCACGTCGTCCATTGCGCGATGCAGTGCGGGGACGGGGAATTCGCCGTTTGCGGTGAACTGTTGCCAGCGCGTCTGCACGTCGTGCCACAAGAGCGTCGCGAACAGGAATCCCGGCGATACACCCTTGCCCGCGCGCACGCGTTCATCGGTGCTGGTCAACGCAAGCGTCACAAATTTCTCGCCGTGCGGCTGTTCGAGCACGACATCGAGCAAAGGCAACACGCCGTGATGCAGGCCTTCCTGACGCAAACGCGTAAGGCACGCCAGCGCGTGACCGGATAACAGCAGCTTGAGCATCTCATCGAACAGACGCGCGGCGGGCACATTGTTCAGCGAGTCGGCGAGTTCCTTGATCGGCGCGCGCGTGGCTTCATCGATCTCGAAGCCGAGCTTCGCCGCGAAGCGCACCACGCGCAACATGCGCACCGGATCTTCGCGATAACGCGTGGCCGGATCGCCGATCATGCGCAGCAGGCGCGCGCGGACATCGGCCATGCCGTCGTGATAGTCCAGCACGGTTTGCGTGGCCGGATCGTAGTACATCGCGTTGATGGTGAAGTCGCGGCGCGTGGCGTCTTCGTGCTGCTCGCCCCAGACGTTGTCGCGCAGCACGCGGCCGCTGGCATCGACGGCATGCGTACGGCTGTCGAGTTCGCCGCGTTTAAGACGGCGCGGCGGCTCGGCGGCCGGTTCCGGCGGCACGTCCATCAACGCGCGAAAGGTCGATGTCTCGATGATCTCCTGCCCGAACTGCACATGCACGATCTGAAACCGCCGCCCGATAATGCGCGCGCGCCGGAACAGCTTCTGCACCTGATCGGGCGTGGCGTCGGTGGCGACATCGAAATCTTTCGGCGCGATACCGAGCAGCAGATCGCGCACCGCACCGCCGACGATAAACGCGCGATGTCCCGCCTGCTGCAACCCTTCGGTCACGCGCACGGCGTTCTTCGAGATCAACGACGGATCGATGCCGTGAATGTCCGAAGACAGAATCACCGGCACATTGGGATCGCGCTTGGGCACAGCGGAGGCTGCGGGCGCTTTCTTGCGCGTGGTTTTGCGCGCCGGTTTCGCGGCTTTGGCTTCGGCTTCGGTAGCAGGAACGTCGTTACCTTCCGGGAGAGCGGCGCTTTCTTGCCCGAACAGCTTGCGGATGAGTTTTTTAATCACGTGTGTCAAACAGGTTCAGGATGCGCCAGCCTCGGGCTGCCGCGTGCGCGCGCAGGGTGTCGTCGGGATTGGTCGCGACGGGATCGGTTACGCGTTCGAGCAACGGAATGTCGTTGTGCGAGTCGCTGTAAAAATAGCTGTGCTTGTAATCGTCGATTGTCTTGCCGAGCGTGGCGAGCCATTGCTCGACGCGCACGATCTTGCCTGCGCGATAACTCGGCGTGCCCGTGGGCCGGCCCGTCAGCGCGCCTTGCGGATGATTATCGACCGTCTCGACCTCGCACGCGATCAAGGTTTCGATACCGAACGCTTCCGCGATCGGCGCGGTGATGAACGAGTTGGTCGCGGTGACCATACAACACAGACCGCCGTTGTCCTGATGCTCGCGCACCAGCGTCACGGCCGCCGGCACGATGCGCGGATTGATGACTTCGCGCATGTACTGCGCGTGCCAGTCAGTCAATTGCTCGCGCGAATATTTGGCGAGCGGCGTGAGCATGGCGTGCAGATAGGCGTTGATATCGAGCACGCCCGCCTTGTAGTCGGCATAGAAGGCATCGTTCTGACGCGCGAATTTATCCGCATCGACAATGCCGAGCTTCACCATGAAGCGGCCCCATTCGTGGTCGCTGTCGGTGGGAATGAGCGTGTGATCGAGATCAAAGAGGGCGAGGTTCATGGGAGCGCATTTTACTTGAAGCGGGTCGGAGCGTTGTCTGGCGCGGCTGAGAGCGGATCGCCGAGCAGGTCGGTGAAGTCGTCGGACAGCGATTCGGTCGAGTAGGGCAGATTGCGCGTGACGACCATCGTGCGGATCAGTTGCTTGGTCACCGCGCGCTTTTTTTCCAGCGAAAAGCGGTCGAGATCGTCGAGCAGCGCCATCAGACTACGCATATCGCGATGAAAACGCGTCAGCAGATACGCGGGCACGTCGTCGGCGAGTACGAGGCCGCGTTCGCGCGCCGCGTGTTTCAGCACGGCGGCTTTGGCATCGTCGGACAGCGGCTGGAGCTGGAACACGAGACCCCAGCCGAGCCGCGTGCGCAGGTCTTCGCGCACGTCGAGCGTCATGGGCGCGGCGTTGCCGGCCGCAACCAGCGCGCTCGGCGGATGCGCCCGCACTTCGTTGAACAGATTGAACAGCGCGATCTGCTGCGCGGCAGACAAGCGATCGCAGTCATCGACGGCGTAGAGCGTGACCTGCGGATCGAAATTGAATGCGTTCAGCGCGCTCTGCGGGCTCAGGAAACGCGCGTGGCCTTGCGCTTCATGGACCAGCGCGTGCAGCAGATGACTGCGCCCGCTGCCGGGCTCGCCCCACAGATAGAACGTGCGATCCGCGACGGGGCCTTCCGCGAGCGCGGATTCGAGTTCGCGCAGACGCGTCACGAGTTCGTGATTGCTCGCGGCGAAAAAATTGTCGAAGGTGGCAGGCGGCGGCGTGCCGAGATCGAGCGTCAGTTGGCGTTGCACGGGAGATCGGGTTCGTCGAAGCGGCTTGGAGCGTTGTTCGGGCGTTTCTTGAAAATGAGCCGGCGCTTGATGCCTGCGCGCCTGACGGATCGTCGCCGATCTCGAAAAGGTGCGGGGAAGCGTTCGCGAAACCAGCCGGCCGGCTCTCATCGGGTAAAATCGCATTTTACCGACCTTCTTGCACTCGCCTCCATGAATCAACCGAAATCCGCCTCTGACGCCCAAGGTTTGTCGTACCGCGACGCGGGCGTCGACATCGACGCGGGTGACGCGCTCGTCGACCGCATCAAGCCCTTTGCCAAAAAGACGATGCGCGACGGCGTGCTGGGCGGCATCGGCGGATTCGGCGCGCTGTTCGAAGTGCCGAAGAAGTACAAGGAACCGGTGCTGGTGTCGGGCACGGACGGCGTGGGCACTAAGCTGCGCCTGGCGTTCGACCTGAACCGTCACGATACCGTCGGCCAGGATCTGGTCGCGATGAGCGTGAACGACATTCTGGTTCAGGGCGCGGAACCGCTGTTTTTCCTCGATTATTTCGCATGCGGCAAGCTGGACGTGGATACGGCGGCGGACGTGGTGAAAGGCATCGCGCAGGGTTGCGAGTTGTCAGGTTGCGCGCTGATCGGCGGTGAGACGGCGGAAATGCCGGGCATGTATCCGGCCGGCGAATACGACCTCGCCGGTTTCGCGGTCGGCGCGGTGGAAAAAAGCAAGATCATCGATGGCTCGACCATCAAGCCGGGCGATGTGGTGCTCGGGCTGGCATCGAGCGGGATTCATTCGAACGGTTTTTCGCTGGTGCGCAAGATTATCGAGCGTGCGAATCCGGATTTGAATGCTGACTTTGACGGCCGTTCACTGGCCGACGCGCTGATGGCGCCGACGCGAATTTACGTGAAGTCGTTGCTGTCCGCGATGCAGAGTGTGACGGTGAAGGGCATGGCGCATATCACGGGCGGCGGGCTGGTGGAGAACATTCCGCGCGTGCTGCGCCAAGGGCTGACGGCGGAGCTGGATCATCGCGCGTGGCCGCTGCCGCCGCTGTTCGCGTGGCTGCAAAAGCACGGCGGTGTCGCGGATGCGGAGATGCATCGCGTATTCAATTGCGGGATCGGGATGGCGGTGATCGTCGCGGCTGAGGACGTTGCTTCCGCGACTAGTTTGCTTTCCGCTGGCGGCGAGCAGGTCTGGACGATCGGCGTCGTGCGCGAGAGTAAGGAAGGGGAAGCGCAGACGGTGGTGGTTTGATTTTTCGGGTTGGTTGAGCAAAAGCCCTCGCGGAATGCGAGAGCTTTTTGTTTTTCAGCGGAGCGAGCGGGCAATTCGCTCGACATAGCCACGCGCCGTCCTCGACGCGTCGAGCATATGATCGACGTAATTTGCGAGCCTCAACTGATGCTGCTTGGCATTCATACTGCACGTGCCTCGTTCAATACCTCAACCCTGAACTTGGGCGATAAATCGCGCGGCGTGACCACATCCACAGGAACGCCGAGCAGTTCCTCAAGTTCTACCTGTATCGCGCCCAGATCAAATAACGTCGCGCCGGGCAGGGCATCAACGAGAATATCCAGATCGCTGCCGTCGTCGTCATCGCCATGCAGCGTCGAGCCGAAGACGCGAGCGTTAGCGGCGTGATTGGCCGCAACAATCCGGCGTATGTCGTCGCGATGCGCTCGAAGTGCGTTCGAAGGTTAGGTCATGTCGTGTCGGAGATGAGCTTGAGCGTGATTTCTCAATCATAACGCGGCATTTTCGGACGTAACGCGTTCCATCGCCGCCACCGCCCGCTCCGTCGCATCCGAATCACAACAATCAATCACCACGCGCTCCGGCATCGCTCTGAGCCAAGTTAGCTGCCGCTTGCACAACTGCCGCGTTGCGAACACGCCTTTATCGCGCATTTCGTCGTAGCCGTACGCGCCGTCGAGATACTCCCACGCTTGCCGATACCCCACGCACCGCATCGAAGGCATCGACAGATCGAGGTCGCCGCGTGCGCGCAGACGCTTCACTTCGTCGATGAAACCGTGCGCCAGCATCGTATCGAAGCGCGCTTCGATACGTGCATGCAGCACGGCGCGGTTCGAAGGCTCCAGCGCAATCGGCACGAATCGATACGGCTCGTCTTCGCTCGTCATACGCGGCGCGGCCAGCAACGCCGACATCGCTTGACCCGACAGCATGAACACTTCGAGCGCCCGCTGAATGCGCTGCGAATCGTTCGGTGCGAGCCGCGCAGCCGTCACCGGATCGACCGATGCGAGCCGCGCGTGCAAAGCAGGCCAGCCATTGCGCGCGGCTTCTTCGTCCAGCGATGCACGCACGGAAGCATCAGCGGAAGGGAGATCGTTGAGGCCTTGCGTCAGCGCCTTGTAGTACAGCATCGTGCCGCCGACCAGCAGTGGCACGCGCCCGCGCGCGATGATTTCGCCGACCAGCCGCATCGTGTCCGCGCGAAATTGCGCGGCGGAATAAGACGAAGCCGGATCGATGATATCGATCAGATGATGCGGCGCGACCGCGCGTTCCTCCGCGCTCGGCTTGGCCGTGCCGATATCCATCTCGCGATACACCAGCGCCGAATCCACACTGATGATCTCGACCGGATGCCGCTGCGCGAACGCCAGCGCCGCCGCCGTTTTGCCCGACGCGGTCGGCCCGAGCAAACACGCAATCGGAAGGAGCGTGCTCATTGTCCGCGCATGAAAAGGCGGTCGAGATCGGCGAGCGTGAGCTGATACCACGTCGGACGGCCGTGATTGCACTGGTCGGCGCGTTCGGTCGCTTCCATCTGGCGCAGCAGCGCGTTCATTTCATCGAGCGTAAGACGGCGATTGGCGCGCACCGCGTTGTGGCACGCGAGCGTGCCGAGCAGTTCGTGCTGACGTTCGGTGAGCACGCGCGACCCGCCGTACGCGTGCAGATCGGCGAGCACGGCGCGCGCGAGCGATTGCAAATCCGCGTCCTTCAGAAGCGCAGGCACCGCGCGAATCGCAATCGATGTCGGCGATAACACCGCGAGGTCGAAGCCGAGCGCATCGAGCGTCTCGCGTTCCTCCTCGACGATGCCGATTTCCACCGGCTCGGCGTTCATCGACACGGGAATCAGCAGCGGTTGCACCGCGATCGTCCGATCGGCCAGCGCGAGCTTGAATTGCTCGTAGAGAATGCGCTCGTGCGCGGCGTGCATATCGACGATCACGAGGCCGCGCGCGTTCTGCGCCAGCACGTAGATGCCGTGAATCTGCCCGACCGCGAAACCGAGCGGTTGTTCGTCGGTGTAGGTGGACGGGTGCTGTTTGGCGAGCGCCGGTTCATTCACGACAGCCGGCGTTTCCTTGCGCCCGAACATCGCATCGTAAAGGGCGAGCGGTTGCGCGACGGGCAAGGTGCCCTGCGTCATGCGCGACTGACGCATCCAGTTCGTGCCGTTCTCGCTCTTCAGATTGAGCGATTCCGTCGCGCTCGTAAAAGGCTTCGCGCTGAACGAAGACTCGCCGGTCGGCATGATTTGCGCCGAATGTCCGCCCGAAGTCGTTTCCGGCGATGCCCCCGCCTGCCGCGCCAACGCCCGCTGCACGGCATGAAACACGTATTGGTGGATCGAGCGCGAATCGCGAAAACGCACTTCGATCTTCGACGGATGCACGTTCACATCCACCGACTCCGGCGGCAGATCCAGAAACAGCACATACGCCGGATAGCGATTGCCGTGCAGCACATCCTCATACGCCGCGCGCACCGCATGCGTGAGCAACTTGTCGCGCACGAATCGGCCATTCACAAAGAAATACTGCTGATCGGCGCGGCCGCGGCTGGCGGTCGGCAAACCGGCGCAGCCATACACCGCAAGCGGACCCGCGCGCTCATCGAGCGGCAGATGCGCGGTCTCGAACACCTCGCCGAGAATCTTGGCGACGCGCGTTTGCGGATCGCTGGCGTTCCAGTGTTCGATGGCACGGCCGTTATGCATCACCGAAATCGCGACATCGGGGCGCGCGAGCGCCGTGCGGCGAATCACGTCGAGGCAATGGCCGAGTTCGGTCTGCTCGCTCTTGAGAAATTTGCGGCGTGCGGGCGTGTTGAAGTACAGCTCGCGCACTTCCATCGTTGTGCCGACGGTGCCGGCGGCGGGCGAAATCGCGCCCGTTTGCGCATCGATACGTGTGGCGTGCGCGCAGCTTTCCGTGCGGCTCGTGATGAACATTTCGGCCACCGATGCGATCGAAGCAATCGCCTCGCCGCGAAATCCGAGCGTGGCGACGGCTTCGAGATCGGCGAGTGAGCGGATTTTGCTGGTCGCGTGGCGCATCAGTGCGAATGGCAACTCGTTGGGCGGAATGCCGCAGCCATCATCCGCAATCACGATGCGCTTCACACCGCCTTCGTCGAGTGTGATGCGAAGCGTTTTTGCACCTGCATCGAGTGCGTTTTCCAGCAGTTCCTTGACTACCGATGCCGGCCGTTCCACCACTTCGCCCGCCGCAATCTGGCTGATGAGCTGATCGGGCAGCGGAGCGATGGCGCGCGAACGGCGCGCGAGCACGGCGGTCAAATCGCCGGCGGAGGGTTCGTTGAGATCGGCCATGACGAATTATAGCGATTCACGCCTGACCGCTCTCCCGCGTTCTTGCCTTTGAAAAAGCGCTTTTTAACCGCTGCGACGCGTCGGTTCGGTATCATGGCGCGACTCTTTTTATCCGCCGCAGGTCATTTCTTTTGCTGAAAGCCCGGCCTAATTTTTCGAGGAAAGCTTTTGGACACGCTGCTGCAATTCGTTGGACTCATCCTTCACATCGACAAGTCGCTCGGCGTCTTTATTCAGAACTACGGCGCGTGGGTGTATGCCGTGCTGTTTCTGATCGTTTTCTGCGAAACGGGGCTGGTCGTGTTCCCGTTCCTGCCCGGCGATTCGCTGTTGTTTATTGGCGGCGCGTTTGCGGCGAGCCATGAGATGGATCTCACCGCGCTGATCGTGCTGTTGCTGGTCGCGGCCGTGCTCGGCAATACGGTCAATTATTGGATCGGCCGGAAAATCGGTCCGAAGGTATTCGACACCAATATTCCCGTACTCGAACGCTTTCTCGATCGCGCCGCGCTGCAAAAGACGCATAACTTTTATGAGCGTCATGGCGGCAAGACAATCGTGATCGCGCGATTCGTGCCGGTGGTGCGCACGTTCGCGCCGTTCGTCGCGGGCGCATCCGAGATGAATCACGGGCGGTTTCAGTTGTTCAATATTCTCGGCGCGCTGATCTGGGTGCTGCTGCTCGTGTTGCTCGGTTATTTCTTCGGCAACATTCCGTTCATCAAGCAGTATCTGAATGTGATCGTGCTGGTGGGGATCGGCGCGGCGGTGGTGCCGGTTGCGCTGGGCGCATTGTGGAAAATGAGCCGTCGCGGTTCGAAGGCGTAAAAAAGCGAGGCCGTCGTGAGACGGCCTCGCTTCTTGCTGCGGGCTTAGTGAAGCTTAGCCGCGGCGAATCAGTCGGATGATGAAGATCAGCACGACCGCGCCGATTACCGCCGTCAGCAGCGAGCCGAAAATGCCGCCGCCGAACGACACGCCGATCAAACCGAACAGCCAGCCGCCCAAAAACCCGCCGACGATACCGACGAGAATATCGACCAGCACGCCGAAGCCCGCGCCGTTCATGATGAGACCGGCGAGCCAGCCCGCGACGCCGCCAATGATCAGGCTGAGAATGATGCCGTGTTGCAAGATTTGCATACGATAAACCTCGAATAAGTTGAACCACCGAGGGAACGCGAGACGCTCCCGCCTTCTGGCGGCGCTCAATTTAGCCGATGCACCTGACGGATGGCCCATTGATTTGTCAAGGTTTGTCGCTGTTGCGCGAAGTTTGACGATGCAATCGCAGCGGAACGCATCGCGCGTGTATCCGTCAAAAATTTAGAATGCCAAAGCGCTGTCAGCGGAACGACGCAGTGTGCCGTTTATGTCACATGCCACGCGTGGTTAGCCGATTGTGTAATGTTTTATGCTCACGGCTGGTGAGCGCGTGGGTTGCTGTAATCGCGGCGGTGACGGCGTCGTGTTACGGCATACTGCAATGCGGCGGCACGTCGATAAACGGCGTCCCATTCAGCATTTGCTCGGGCGGCTGAGGTGCCTTAATTGCGCGCGAGTTAAAGATCAAAAACGGATAGCAGGGGAAGGTTGGTGTTGATGCGCACAGATGTTTTCGGCCCGCAATCGCGCGTGGCCTTCGCGAGCAAGGCGCTCGCAGCGGCGGCAGCAGCAGGTGCGGCGGTCATATTGGCGGGATGCGCGTCGGATCGCACGCCTGCGCCGATCGTCGAAAGTTCGGCGTTGAGCGCGCCGCCGGTCGTGCAGAGTACGGCGTCTTCATCGCCGATCGTCACGCCCGCGCCGGTCGTGCCGCTTGCGCCCGCGCCGGTCGAGCCGGGGCTCTATCGCGTGAAGCCGGGCGATACGCTCTATGGCATCGCGCGTCAGTACAAGCAGAAGCCCGCCGATCTGGCGAAATGGAATCCAACGCTGCCGGAAAGCAAGCAGGTGAATGTCGGACAGGTTCTGCGCGTCGCGCCGCCGGGATCGGCTGCCGTGGCGAGCGCGCCTTCGACTTCGTCCAAATCCGCGTTGCCGCCCCTTTTGCCGACGAACGATAAGCCTTCGACGGCTGCATCGGCGACACAGAAGGAAGCGGTCAAGGAAAAGCCCGCAGCTACCACGGCAAGCGAAGACAAAACCCCGGCCGCATCGAAAGGCACGTTCAACTGGCCCGCGCACGGTGAAGTGGTGCGCAAGTTCGGCGCGAGCGGCAACAAGGGTATCGATATCGCCGGGAAGGTGGGCGAGCCGGTAAAGGCGGCGGCATCCGGCAAGGTGGTGTATGCGGGAAGCGGCTTGCGATCCTACGGGCGCATGATCATCGTCAAGCACAGCAACGATTATCTGACCGCCTACGCGTACAACGAAAAGCTGCTCGTGAAGGAAGGCGACATGGTCAAACAAGGCGCGACCATCGCCGATATGGGCACGGGGCCGAGCGGCTCGCCGTCGCTGCATTTCGAAGTCAGAAAGTCCGGCGCCGCCGTCGATCCGGTGCCGCTGCTCGGCGCGGGCGGCTGACGCGCAACGGAACGCAGGAGGTTGAAGTGAGAAAGATCGTTATCGCCGTGTTTGCTGCTTTCGTTGCGGCGTCGTTGCTTGCCGGCTGCGACCAGCAGCAAAGCGAGGAAGCAATGGGCAAGCTCAAGTCGTTTTTCAATTCCGTGAAACCGGACAATCTGCTGCTCAAGGATCTGAAGCCGGGCATCACCACCGAAGCGCAGATTCGCGATCAAATGGGCGAGCCGGAAACCACGCGCACCTTTACCGACGGCTCTAAGCGGCTGGAATATCCGCGCGGGCCGGCCGGCACCACCACCTATTTCGTCGATATCGATTCGGACGGCCACTTCGTCAACGTGACGCAAGTGCTGACCGCTGAAAATATCGCTAAGGTGCGGGTGGGCATGACGATGGACGAAGTTCGCCGCCTGCTCGGCAAGCCGACCACGCTCGCCGAATATCCGCTCAAGAAAGAGCGCGTGTGGAGCTGGCACTGGCTCGAAGACGGCGTGAATCGCGACGCCATGTTCAATGCGCATTTCGGTCCGGACGGCACGGTGGTCACGACATCACGCTCGGAAGCGGAGGGCGGCGGGCGTCATTGAAGGGTTGGGCGGGGGCAGTTGGAGGAGCAAGATGAATAACGACAAAAGAAAAGCATTGATGGACGAAGCGTGGCGTTTCCGCGAACGCGCCGCGCAGCATAGCGAGCAAGAGAGCATCGTCAGATGGGATTGCGGGCGCGGTCACGGATGGGACGACACGCTCGACCATGCGCAGAACGTGCGCTGCATGAACTGCGCATCGCAGCGGCGCGAGATTGAAACCAGGCGTTTGCACGATATCGCGCGGGTGCGCGGCGGCTTTTTTGAACCGCAGGCATTCGGCAACGCGGGCGCATCGCTGAGCTGGGAGTGCGCGCATGGGCATCGCTGGAGCGCGCGGGCGGAAGACGCCGAGCGGCAATGGTGCGCGGTCTGTGCGCGGACGCTGTATTCGGGGTATCGCTGAAAAGTGGCTGAAAAAGTGGCAAAAAGAAAAAGCCGGCAATCTTTCGATTAGCCGGCTTTTGAGTTTTTTGTCGGAGCGATGGTGTGCATCACCTGCTGTTCGCCAGGCCGTTGGCAAAAACGTGCGCCGTGTTACTGGGTCGCCTCACTTTTACCCACGATTCGGTCGAATGCCGCTCGCTTTTTCGGTTGCCGCGCGTACTGCCTGATTCCCCGACGCGCGAGCACAGATTATCACGATCAGCCTTTCCTCAGAGCGTTCGTTTGCCGACATTCGGCGCACGGGTGACGCGGAAACAACAGTCGAACCGTGCTCAATTTTCCGACGAAACCAACTCGGCTTTTTCCACGTTTTCCGATGCGTTTCGCATATTCGCCGCCACCAGCGATTGCGTCACCATGCTCGCTTCCGCCTGCGCGATATGTTCGAGCGTCGCATCGTCGAGTTGCGCGGCGAAGATATCGAGCGCGAAGCAGAGGCGGGCGTATTCGGCGTCGTCGAGCGCCCAGACGCCGGTGCTGGCGTGGCGCGCATCGAGACTGACGAGCGCTTCGTGTGCGAGCGTGATGTCGGCATCGAATTCGGGTGCATGGCCGAGCTGGCAGAGCTCTTCGGCCACCAACAGATGACGGCACAGCGTCATGAACAGCGCCTGCGAGCCGTGTCCGCGGCGGAAGGCGTCGAGTGCGCTATAGCACTGCAAAAGCATGGTGTTGATCATCGGTTCGCGCGCGGTGCGGCTGTAGGTGAGCGCCCGCAGCAACGGCGACATTGCGGGACGGCCGGATTTCATGTTCGTCGATTTCTTTTTCACGGAAAGTCTCCCGGGAAGTGTGTGCGTCTTCTAAGGCAATTTGATGCATCAGCGCTTCGTGACGCGGGTTGCGATGAGCTTGGAAGGCATCATCGCACCCGTTAATTAGCGCTGACTTAAACCATTTCAAGCCGCAATTTACGCCGGAACGAGCGATTCACCCGACACGCGCACCGATTGACCGACCGCCACGCCCGGCGCGGCATCGTAATTGAACGTGCGATAGCTGCCGTCGTTCATGCGCACTTGCACCTGATACGTCGTTGCCTTGTGCACCACATGTTCGATCTGATTGCCCGCCAGTCCGCCGCCGATTGCACCGATGATCGTCGCCGCCGTCTTGCCACGGCCATTGCCGATTTGCGTGCCAGCCAAACCGCCCGCCAGCGCGCCACCGATCGCGCCGATGCCGGTGGTCGGCTGCGCGGTCTGGATCGCGTTGACGGCGGTCACTTGTCCGGCGTACGGATCGTAAGCGGGCGCGGTGTTTTGCGCATAGTTGGTGGCGGGCGCGGACTGTGTTTCGGCGGGAGCCGTCCGATGCACCGCGTTCGTGCTCACATGATGCCCACGCACGGCGCGCGGCAGCGGCGCTTCTTTTTCGGTGTTCTGTACAACGGGCGCGGCCTTGGCGGCTTGTGTATCGACGAGTGGCGATGCAGTGACCGCCGCCGCCGTTGCCTTCGACGATGGCAACAGCCCGGTCATGGCCGCGATGCCGGTGCCGCACGCGAGAATGACAGCGACTGCTGCGCCCGCGACGAGCGGATGGATACGCGACGACTTCGTTTGATATTCGGGTACGGCGCTCATGGCAGCGACTCCTGTGGATGCCTGCCTGCTATAACGCCGCGTACGCCGCGCGGTGGACCGCGCGGCTGTGACATTTGTAAGTAAACGTGCGAACCGGCAGCGTTTATTCGATGAAGCGATTCAGCGCCTGAGTGAAGCCAGTGAACGTGGTATTTGCTATGCCGATATAGAGCGTGGCGAGCGTGCTATAGGTACCGATGTGGAACTTCGTATAGTCACAGAGAAGCTCCAGGTTCTTCTCTGGCGGTTTATTCCTGAATGACGATTCGATACTGCAAACGCAAAAAAGCCGCTGAACCTTTCGGAACAGCGGCTTTTTCTTCAAACTGGTGGCGAATCAGGGAGACAAGGACAAATCCCGGAGACGCCCGCCCCGCTTGGTTCTGAGGGGTCAAAGCCCTAAAAACTGGTGGTCCACTGGTTTGGACCTCTTAATTCTAGCGCGATTTTCGAGCGATCTGTTTGCCGCCGGCAAGCCCCCGAGTGGGCTATGCAGCAGTGGCGAATGATGTATTGATCAGCGACACGACCGAAGTCTCGATGGCGAACCGACAGTTGAGCGCACGAAAAATCTGTCCGTGCCTGCTGTTTAGGCACACCAAATCACCGGCGCCGCAACACCACCAGCCGCGCTATTTCACATGAAGTGGCACGTTTCGCTGTTAGCATTAACGTTACAACGAGTGAGTGTTCGTCGCACAGGCGATGCGGAAAAGGAACAGAGAATGAGCGAGCAGAAAAAATTTTGGAGGTTTCTGAAAAGCGTTTTGGATTTTGCCATTGTCCGCGCAATACCAAGTCTCTTTTGCTGGTTTTTTGTGTGCTTGATTATATTTTTGGGTGGTGGTGTTTTAGACGCCGCCACAAGCGGAGGGTTAGAATTACCCAAAATAGCAAGCGTGTCTTCGCTTTATGAGTCCCGCTTTCTTCTCGCTTTCCCAGTCGCTGCCGCAGTAATTTTTGTCATTTTTAGCGTAGCCACGGTTATTGCAAAGAAGATTCGGCCGAGCCTCCCCAATTGGCGTTTCCTCCACGAACCTCTAATTGAAGATGAAGAATTCAAGCATAGAATATACGAAGAAGCAATTGTTCAGTTTATAGCGCTTGGTTCAGTTTCCATCTCCGTGGCAATTCACGCATGCCTATCGAATATTTTTTTTAAAACCTCAATTTTGGCGGCTAACATAAGGGGCGGAGTATGGGTGGGTGCGGCGCTTTGGGTCGCCGCTTTCATTTGGAGTTGGCTGATCAATACCCTACAACCCGCGGGATTGCCGGCAAGTCCGACTGAAGGTGTTAAGGCGCCAACACTTGTTGATGAAGATGCTCCGGGGCACCAGCCTAGCAAGCCGACGCCCATCGCTAAGGCGGAAAAGCCATTTCAATCCGAGAAATCCGACGTCGCGCCCGCGCCGCCTGCTAATCCACAGGCAAGCCCTACACAAAAACCGCCTGAAACCGGCGCGCGCAAAAGCGATTCTACCATCAAGTGATTTGCCGATTAAACGTGGAAGAAGAATATGCCTATGGCCAGCAGCACGATGCCGACTACCAGATTTATAAATCCAACTTGAATATCGGTCAAGCCGAATTTCCATACCAGCCTTACGTTTTTCTGCGGTCTTGAAGAAAGATTGTCCATTTTCGCTGGCTCCGAGATTTTCACGGGTGGGGCGTGCCTTGGTTCTAAAGCAGCCGCAGGCAGGAGGCGAGCCAAAAAAGCACAGACCCGATAATTAATCGCGTCCCGTTGGGGTCCGTCAACGGCCTAGTCAAAAAATTGCTGCCCCACATTGGTTACCATTGAGATCGCAAATTTCAAATAGCCGTCCGGCGGTTTTTTTGCGGTTGGATCGCTCGGCTATACATGCTGCACGACTCGAATCGCTCGCGTAACGCACGGAAAACACCAAAAAGGCTCGGCTTTGGCAACCGCGCTATTGATAGAGAACATCCTCGGACCCGAGTCGGCGGCGAGTTCGGCACTTCTCTATCCCTTTACCGATAGCCGGTTTGATCGAGACGCACCAGCCTTCGCCGTCCGACGCCGCTCGCCGCCTAGCCTCCAAGGACGCGTTCGAGTCGGCGAAATCGACCGCTGTTTTTGAGCTTGCCGGAGCTGTGATGGCCAGCCTCCATCCCGGGCCTTTTTCCACTTGGGTCAGATAAGATGCTGCTCTGAGCCAAAACTGACCCGCTTCGCAAGCCAAATGCAATTTTTCAAACGATGGGCCAGGTCCTCTAGCGCGGCCAAAGGTGCTCGAGCAGCCACGCCCAGCGCGGTGAACGCGCCGGTGACGCCGCCTCCACCCGTGCAGTCCACGGAAGGCATGATTGCCTCGGAAGTCCTGAAAAAGGGGAACCGTGAGCAGATTGTCGATTATTACGTTGCGAAAAACCTGAACGCGGAGAACGCTGACTTTTCTTACAAAATCTTGACGCGGCTCAACGCGGCCAAGAGGACGACATTTAACAAAGTAAGCTTTGTTCACGCAGTGTTTGACGGGTGCTATTTCAATCAGTGTCTCTTTGACTCTTGCGATTTCACCGGCGCGCGTTTCGTGGGGTGCAATTTCCATCAAACGTCATTTGCCGGATGCAAATTCGCTTACGCGACGTTCGAGCGATGCCAGATCGACGATGACATTCTGTCGAAAGAAGCGCCGCTTGAGGACAATCTTCGAATGCGGTTTGCCCGCACCCTGCGGATGAATTACCAGCAAATTGGCGACGCAAAGGCGGTGAACAGGGCTATTTCCTTTGAGTTGCAGGCTACCGAGTCTTATCTCTATAAATCATGGGCATCGGGCGAAACCTACTATCGCGAAAAATACCGCGGCGTGGTGATTGCCCGGCAGCTTTGGCGTTGGGTCTGCTTTCGCATCTTGGATTTTGTCTGGGGCAACGGAGAGAGCACTCGCAAATTGCTCAGAAGCTTTCTGCTGGCGTTTGTCATAATTGGTCTGTCGGAGGGCGCCACCGGCGCTAACCCATGGGACGCGCACGCTTATCTGCTGGGACTGCAACACGCGCCAGCCATTTTCTTCGGCGTGGCTGGGGCCGGCTCGTTCGGACCCACTGCAGCGTCCATTATCACGGCCGCGCGGCTCGTCGGGATGGCATTGCTGACAGCCATTCTCATCAAGAGGCTCGGCCGTCGATGACCGTTCATTACTATGCGTTCGGCTCCATTTGCCGAGGCGAAGTCGATCGGGGCTCGGATGTCGATCTGCTTGCGTGCGTGTCTGGCGAGCGGGTTGACCTCGACCTTCAAAAATTCTCAATTTACAGCCACGGCCGGCTTGCCGAGATGTGGCGCGCCGGCAATCCGTTCGCTTGGCACATTCGTCGCGAGTCTCGACTGCTGTTCGCGTCAGACGGGATAGACTTTGTGGCCAGCCTCGGCGATCCTGAACCGTATCGTGACCGTCGCGCCGACTGCGAGAAATTCGCCCGATTATTCGACGAGTCGGCGCGCGCCTTGGGCGCAAACGAAAATAGCTGCATTTTTCACTTGTCTTGCATGTTTTTGGCCATGCGAAACTTCGCAACCTGCCATTCGTTCGGTGGCGGAGTCCCAATTTTTTCGCGTCGATCGCCACTTCTTCTGAAACATCCTGTGCCGATTCCAAACGAAATTTTCGAGACGTTCGCCCGGGCAAGGATTCTGTCGACACGGGGC
>NZ_JAQFVG010000315.1:0-37895 GCF_029439455.1 Caballeronia sp. BR00000012568055
ATCGCGTTATAGTCGGTGAAAGAGCAGCGCCACTGGCAGGTCATAAGAAGGCGCATAACGAAGAGGTGTGCAATGTCCCCATTCAGGCTGTATCGAATTGTGCGGTACGCCTGAATTTTGAGACGGCGGGGACCACGGTCGAAGGGGATCGTTCGGCAAGGTGCGGCAACGTGCCTCATGTACGATTCGTCGAGTGGGGCGTTAGCGGATGTTTGCGCGAGCGCGCCGTCAAACACAAAAGCGGAACTACAAGCGAAAGATTATGAGTGAAGGCGTATATGGAGAGCAGCCGACTGGGCGGGTGACCCACGGTTTGCTGAGACTGAGCACGGCGATGCGCAGTCAGGCCTGGGAATGGGCAGAGGGCGCGGGGCTCACGCCAACCCAGGGTGAAATTCTCGTTCTGCTGATGCAGCGCAAGGGGCCCATGCGCCTCGGCGAAATCGCACGCGAAACGGCGCTCACCGCCGCGACGACCAGCGATGCAGTCAGCACGCTCGAAGGCAAGGGTCTGGTCGAAAAGCGCCGCGCGCTGGACGATGGCCGCGCCCTCGCGGTGCGTCTGACGACGCGTGGCAAGACGGCGGCGAAGAAGGCGGTGTCGTGGCCGGACTTCCTCTCGAAGGCCGTCGGCACGCTGAAGGACGACGAGCAATCGGCGTTCTATCGCACGCTGCTGAAGACCATCCACCATCTCGAAGAGAAGCAGCAGATTCCGGCGCACCGCATGTGCCTGTCCTGCAGCCACTTCGAACCGAGCAAGAATCCGAAGAAGGCGCAGCATCATTGCGCACTGCTTCAGATCAACATGGCAGATACGGATCTTCGTCTGGATTGTTCGGTATACGAAGAAGCCGACGCCACGACGCAGAAGAAGAACTGGAAGATTTTCGCTCAGATCGCCTGAGCGAAAATTGTCTGAGGTTCCCCGGCTCCGTGTGAGCCGGGATTCATCGGCCAGGGAGACGCTGTGACGCGGCGGCGAGTCGGTTAGACTGTGCCCGTCGCGCCCCGCCGCGTGGAGCGGCGCGTCTCTTTTCCGCATCCGGGCTACGGAAACTTGCTGATGAAACAAGAAGCACTGGCGATTCGCCACGTCCATTTCGAAGATCTGGGCACTCTCGAACTCGTGCTCGGCGAGCGCGGTCACCTGGTCCGTTATCTCGATATCGGGCGCGGGCGGATCGACGCACCCAATCCGCTGGATCCTTCGTTGCTCGTCGTGCTCGGCGGGCCGATCGGCGCGTACGAAGACGCGCACTATCCTCATCTCGCACCGTTGTTGTCGATGCTCGAAAAGCGCATCGCGGCAGGGTTGCCGACCATCGGTATCTGTCTTGGCTCGCAATTGATTGCGCGGGCGCTCGGTGCGCGTGTGTATCCGATGTCGTCCGGCGGGCTGGAATTGGGCTGGTCGCCGCTCAGGTTGACTGAAGCCGGCCGTGCGTCCGCGTTGCGTCATCTCGAAGACAAGGGCACGCCGATTCCCGTCTTCCACTGGCATGGCGATACCTTCGAACTCCCCAACGGTGCCACGCTGCTCGCATCGACCGATAAGTGTGCCAATCAGGCGTTCTCGTGGGGCGAGCATGTGCTCGCGCTGCAATGCCATCCGGAAGTGCTGGCGGATCGCTTCGAGAACTGGCTAATCACGTATCCGGGCGATATCGCTGGAAACGGGCAAACGGTGGTCGCGTTGCGCGAGGAAACCGCGCGTCACGGACCGGCGCTCGAACGCGCCGCGCGCGCTATGTTCGGCGAGTGGATCGACCGATTCGTTAGCTCCGACGCTTAAACGCGCGTTCAGCATGAAAGAAAGTGCGGTGCTATTCTCGATCGCCTCTCTTCATCACGCGACGAGTCCCCGCCATGAGCGCGCTGTTCACTCCTACGACTTTACGTAATCTCCAGCTTCCCAACCGCATCTTCATTTCGCCGATGTGCCAGTACTCGGCCGAACGTGGCGAGGCGACGGCGTGGCACATGATTCATCTGGGCGGTCTTGCGCTGTCGGGTGCGGCGATGCTGTTTATCGAAGCCACGGCGGTGGAACCGGACGGGCGCATCACGCCCGGCGATCTCGGCTTATGGGACGATGCCACCGAAGCCGCGCTGCGTCCCGTGCTGGCGGCCATCCGCGAGTATTCGGATATCGCCGTGACGATGCAGCTTGCGCACGCAGGCCGCAAGGCATCGAGCCATAAGCCGTGGGACGGCGGGCAACTGATCTCGGTGGCGGACGGCGGCTGGATGACGCACGCGCCCTCGGCCATTCCGCATAAGCCGGACGAAACGCCGCCGCTCGCGCTCGATGTGGCGGGCCTTATTCGCGTGAAAGAAGCGTTCGTCGCCTCGGCCAAGCGTGCTGCGCGGTTGGGTATCGACGGGATTGAGGTGCATGCGGCGCACGGGTATCTGCTGCATCAATTTTTGTCGCCGATCGCCAATCAGCGCACCGATGAATACGGTGGCTCGCGCGAGAATCGCATGCGCTTTCCGCTCGAAATTTTCGATGCCGTGCGCGCCGCGTTTCCCGCCGACAAACCGGTCGGCGTGCGCGTATCGGCGACGGATTGGGTGGAAGGCGGCTGGAATATCGACGATACGATCGCGTTTGCAAACGAGCTGAAGAAGCGCGGCGTGGACTGGATCGATGTATCGTCGGGCGGGGTTTCGCCGTTGCAGAAGATCACGCTGGAGCCGGGCTATCAGTTGCCGTTCGCCAAGGCCGTGAAGGAAGCGACCGGCGTGAATACCATCGCGGTCGGTCTGATTACCGACGCCAGGCATGCCGAAGAAATCGTTGCCAGCGCTCAGGCGGATTTCGTCGCGATTGCACGCGCCGCGCTCTACGATCCTCGCTGGCCGTGGCACGCGGCCGCCGAACTCGGCGCAGAAGTGAGCGCGCCGCCGCAATACTGGCGCTCGCAGCCGCGCGAGCAGAAGCATCTGTTCGGCGATGTCGTGTCCGGTCAACGATAAGCGTCACCCATCGCGCGAGGTGTTGAGATAAAGCGCGGCGGGAGTGTACGATAACGATTGGTGCATCGACTCAATACGTTCGATGCACATGAACGCGGCGCCCTCAGGCCACCGCGTTTTTTTTCATCCCGAAGCACTCGTGCGCGGGCATGATTCACCCCACACCGATTCGTTATCAAGGATTCGTTCGATGAGTTCACGCAGGGTCACCGTTCGCCAGTCGGGCGTGCATGGCAAGGGCGTATTTGCCGTGAAAGCAATCGCCAAGGGCGACAAGGTGATGGAATACAAGGGCGAGCGCATCTCGTGGAAGGAAGCCTTGCGCCGCCATCCGCACAATCCGAAGGAACCGAATCACACCTTCTATTTCGCGCTCGACGACGGCCGCGTGATCGACGGCAAGATCGACGGCAACAGCGCGAAGTACATCAACCATTCGTGCGCGCCGAATTGCGAAGCCGAGGAAGTGGAAGGGCGCGTGTTCATTCACGCGCTGCGCGATATCGAGCCGGACGAAGAGTTGAATTACGACTACGGCCTGGTGATCGAAGGGCGCATCACCAAGAAGCTCAAGAAGGAATATGAGTGCCGCTGCGGCGCGAAGAAATGCCGCGGCACCATGCTCGCGGTCAAGTCGAAGAAGAAGTAGGCGGCGGCGTTTCGGCGTTCAGCGTCTTCAGCGGAATCCGCACGATAAAGCGTGCGCCGCCTTCCGGCGCGTCTTCGTAATGCACGCTGCCGCCATGCAGCACGACGATGTCATGCACGATGGCGAGGCCCAGACCCGCGCCGCCTTCCACGCTTTGTCCGTCGCCACGGAAGAAGCGTTTGAACAGATCGGGCTGCTGATCTTCCGGCACGCCCGGACCGTTGTCTTCCACGATCACTTCGCCGAAGCGCCGGCCTTCGGCATCGCGCCATTCATCAACGGTCAGCGTGATCGCGCCGCCGTCTTCGCGTGATGGCGGCACGTACTTCAACGCGTTGTCGATGAGATTCGCCAGCACCTCGCGCGTCAGTACGATATTCCCGCGCACGATCATCGGATGTTCGTTATCGGGATCGTCCACGCGTTGAAAGCCAAGATCGACGTGCGATGCCAGCGCGCGCGGCACCCACTCCGCGCCGGTTTCGAACGCGAGCGCGGCGAAATCGAAGTCGGCGAAACGCGCGGCTTGTTCGCCCGGTTCGGCACGCGCCAGCGACAGCAATTGATTCGACAGCCGCACCGCGCGATCCGCCGATGCACGCAGTTCCTTCACCGCCTCGACGGCTTTGGCGGGATCGCGTGAGCTGAGCGCTTGTTCGGCGTGGAGCTTGACCGCTGTCAGCGGCGTGCGAAGCTGATGCGCGGCATCGGCGATGAACTTGCGTTGCGCATCGAGCGCGGCTTGCAGACGAACGAGCAAGCCGTTCATCGCGCTTGTCAGCGGGCGAATTTCGCTGGGCACAAGCGTTTCATCGACCGGTTCGAGCGAGATATGCGTTTGCTTGTTGAGCGTATCGGCGAGATCGGTCAGCGGGTTGAGCTGCTGATTCACCACGCGCCAGACGATCACCCAGCCTGCCAGCAGCAACAGCAGCAGCGGCATCATGATCGCGAATAAAAACTCCACCGCGATCCGATACCGCGAGCCCACACGCTGCGCCACTTCCACGACGATCGGATTGCCTTTCGGCTGCGGCACGCGCACCTGCGCCGCGCGCACGGACACGCCCTGATAATGCGTCTCGAAGACATACGCGTAATGGATGCGCCGTACCGACGTGCCTTCGAGCGGCAAGTCCGGCTCACCAGCGATTTCCTCATCGCCGGTGCTAATGCGGTAGATCAGTTGTTCGACCGGATCGGAGAACATGGCCTGCGCGAGCGGCGGCACCGTGACGGGTGCATCGACACCGGCAAGCTGGATTTGTTTGGAGATGGCGGTGGCCAGATCCGCGAGCGAGCGATCGACCACGTGTTGCGTGTACTGCCACGCGAGCCAATAGGCCATCAGGCCGCTCATCAGCGCGAGCAGGGACAGCGGCGCGGCAAGGCGGCGCAAAAGCGTACGGCGCAGACTGGGCGGCGCCGGATTCTCGGTGGGCTTCGATCGCGCCAGATCGAGCCAGTCTTCGCGGGCGAATCGCTGATCGCCCGCGCGCCGGGTAGGAAGTCGCAAAACTAAAAAGCCGGACTAAGGCAGGCGAATTACTGCGCCTGCCGGATCTCCTGAAGCAGATAGCCGAAGCCACGCACCGTCACGATTTCCACACGCGTGTTTTCGAGCTTTTTGCGCACGCGATGCACGTACACTTCGATCGCCGTATCGCCGAGATCGCCGCCGAAGTGCGTCAGATGATCCTGCAACTGCGCCTTGCTGACCACGCGGCCGTGACGCAGCAACAGCATTTCCAGCACCGCGAATTCGCGCGGCGACAGTTCCAGCGGACGCTCGTCGTTGAAGATGCGGCGATCGACGCCCGACAGACGCAAGCCGCCCAGCGTCACTTCCGGACGTGGCACGTCGCCATGCGGACCGCTGCGGCGCATGACCGCGCGAATACGCGCTTCCAGTTCCTGCGGCTCGAACGGCTTGAGCATGTAGTCGTCCGCGCCGCTGTTGAGGCCCTGCACGCGGTCGTGCAGTTCGTCACGCGCCGTCAGAATGATCACCGGCGTGTGCCGGTTGCTCTGGCGGAAACGCGACAACAGCGTCATGCCGTCGATACCCGGCAAACCGAGGTCGAGAATGACGAGTTCGTGGCGGTTCTGCGCGAGCGCCTGCTCCGCGAAGATGCCGTCATGCACCATGTCGACCGTGAAGCCGGATTGTTCGAGGCTGCTTTGGATACCGCGCGCGATGGGGCGGTCGTCTTCGATCAGAAGGATTCGCATGAAGTCGCTCAAGTACAATGGGTTGAACCCGAACCATTGCGATAGTGATGTGTTGCGCTAAGCAATCTGGTTCGATCCCGTTTGTTTTCATGCGGCGTTGCGGCGACCGGTTCTCAGTCGCGAGGGGCCGCACACCGAATGTCTTTCTGCCTGGACATGGCCGTTATCTCCATCCACGAACTCGAAGCCGCGATCAATTTCTGGCGCGGCCGTTCGCCCTCTACCAGCGACGAACTGAGCCTCTGCAAAGAGGCGTGCGCGTTGTCCAGGCCCTATGCGCTGCTGATTGTACAGCGTCAGTCCAGCCTGCCTACGGAGCGGCTGGAAGACGAGGCTCGCGCGGCTTGGGAACATTACGAGCGTTTCAAAAACGGCCAACACGACTGAAAGTTTCGCGGGCTTTTTCTTTCGGCGCGCTTAGTAAATGCTTCCATAGCCGCCGATTCCTCTGCGCTTATCGGCCTGCATTGCCTTTCGGGACTGTCATGGTTGGTAACACGGACGTTACCTTGTTTGCGATCGAAAGCAATCAGTAATAACCGCGCAAAACGTCCCTTTTGCGCATCGGGTATGTGATCGAAAGCGCGTCGATGCGATAAAGTCGCAATAACCTCGGCTCTCGCGCGAATCCGCCTCATGCTGGAACTCGACCATTTCGACCTTGCCCTGCTCGACGTGCTTCAGCGCTTCGGGCGCGCCACGCATCAACAACTCGGCGAGCAAGTGCCGCTGTCGCCATCGCAGATTGGGCGGCGCTTACAGCGGCTGGAAGCGATCGGGGTAATCGAAGGGTATCGGGTGATGTTGCGGCCCGAAAAGCTCGGGCTGGGCGTGACCGCGTTCACCAGCCTCAAGCTCAAACATCATGGCGATTCGATCATCGAGCAATTTCAGCAGCAGATCGAAATGTTGCCCGAAGTGCTCGAATGCCACGCCACCGTCGGCGATGCCGATTATCTGCTGCGGATCGTCGCGCCCGATCTGAACGCGCTGTCCGCCTTCGTGATGAAAAAACTGATGCGCGTGCCGGGTGTGGACAGCGTGCGCTCGAACATCGTGCTGACGACGTTCAAGCGCAACGGCCCGTTGCCGCTATCTCACTTGGCCGACGAAGACGCTTCCGGATTGAGCAAGTCCACGTAAGCGGACGGCACCAGGTCGGTTTGCGCCACGCCGAGTTGCGCGAACATGGCGTGTGCTTCCTTTTCGCCGCCGGCTTCGTCGTCGTCCTGGCCGAGCAGCACTTCCAGTTCGATGAAATCGCCCAGTCCGTCCACGCGGTCGAGATGGATACGCGTGCGCCCGACCAGATACACATGCCGTTCCTTCGAAACGATGCCGCGCGTGGTCAACGCCTGCGCCAGCAGCGCGTGCATGGCTTCGGGATTCGTCACGGGACTGCGCGAGTAATACGACACCTTCGGACCATCGCGGTCGTCGCGCTGATAGAAGATCAGTTCGGACGGCGTGCCGTCGTCGAATTGACGCAGCTTGAGGCGGCCGGTCGGCACATCGTAAAAAAAGTCCTGCTGACGGAACACCAACGGTGCGTCCGGGGCCAGCGCCGCGGCGCGTTCGCGCAATTGGTCGAATTGATGAGCGCGTGCCTTGATTTCGATATTGCGTGCCATGCAACAGCTCCTGATTGAAAAGAGGGACTCTGGGCTGAGACTATCAAACATTCGATGAAGCTCGCTTGAACATGGATGCGGCGCGGGTTTACACCGCCCATTGCGCATCGATCAGGCGCAGCGCAGCGGCGATGGCCGGTTCTTCGCGGCGTTCGGCGAGCGTGATGAACGACAATTGCGTCGGCACGGTCACGCCTTCGACGATGGTCAGCGCGTGCGCATGCGCCTCGCCAATCGCGATCGAATCGCGCACCAGCGAGAGGCCGACGCCCGATTTGACGAGATCGAGCATCGACGGCTCCTGATCCACTTCGGCGACGATCGTGGGCATCGCGCCGGCCGCGCGGAAGATGCGCGACAGCAAGCGGTTATGCGCGGACTCGGGTGGCGTCCAGATCCACGGATGTTTCGCCAGCGCAGACCAACTGCGCTTGCCCTTGTTGACGCGGTTGTGCCAGCCCGCCGGCGCGAGCACGCGATACACGAACGGCGTCAGCCGCATCACATGAAAGCGCTCGCCATCGTGCGTGCCGTCCGCCGCGGGATCGCCGATGTAATAGCCGACATCGAGATCGCGCGCTTTCACGCGTTCCAGCACCCAGCCCGACATACCGTGCCGCAGCGCCGTTTCGATACGCGGATACGCCTCCACCAGCGGCCTCAAAAAGCCGCCGAGCCGCAAAAATTCCGGATCGAGAATCGTACCGATACGCAGCGTGCCGCTGACTTCATGCCGCAACGCCGCCGCCGCACGCTGCACATCCGATGCCGCCGCGAGCGCGCGTTCCGCATGCGGCAGCAGCGCTTCGCCATCGCGCGTCAGCAGCAATCCGTGCGATGTGCGCGAGAACAGCACGACGCCCAGCATCTCCTGCAAATTCTTGATCTGCAAACTCACCGCTGGCTGCGTCAGATGCAAATGCGCCGCCGCGCGCGTGAGATTGCCTTCACGAGCGACGGTGAGAAAAGCGCGAAGCAGGGTGTAGTCCATCGACTGATATTAGCGCGTCTTATATCAACGTTCAGCATATCTCATTGGATTCTCAAGCTTCATCGACGTACTCTCGAACGATAAAAATCAGGAGACGGCAATGAAGCAGAACGCGCGCAAGCTCGAAGGCGAATTCGACTACATCATCGTCGGCGCGGGCACGGCGGGGTGCGTGCTGGCGAATCGCCTGACCGAAGATCCGGACGTGAACGTGCTGCTGCTTGAGGCGGGCGGCAAGGACGACTATCACTGGATTCATATTCCGGTCGGCTATCTGTATTGCATCGGCAATCCGCGCACGGACTGGCTTTATAAAACGCAGGCGGAAGCGGGACTCAATGGCCGCTCGCTGTCTTATCCGCGCGGGCGCGTGCTCGGCGGATGTTCGTCGATCAACGGCATGATCTATATGCGCGGCCAGCGCGAAGACTACGACGAATGGGCGCATATCAGCGGCGATCCGAACTGGTCGTGGGATTCCGTGCTGCCTATCTTCAAGCGCAGCGAGGATCACCACGGTGGCGCGAATGAGTGGCACGGCGCGGGCGGCGAATGGCGCGTCGAAAAGCAGCGCCTGAAGTGGAAGATTCTCGAGACGTTTTCCAAGGCCGCGCAGGAAAGCGGCATTCAAGCTACGGACGACTTCAATCGTGGCGATAACAGCGGCGTCGGCTATTTCGATGTGAACCAGCGCGGCGGCATCCGCTGGAATGCGGCGAAAGCGTTTCTGCGCGAAGCGATGCAGCGGCCGAATCTCACCACCATCACCGGCGCGCACACGCAGCGCCTCGTGTTCGAAGGCTTGCGCTGCGTCGGCGTTGAGTATCGCGGCGGCGATGTCGATTACATCGCGAAGGCGCGACGCGAAGTCGTGCTGAGCGCGGGCGCGGTGAATTCGCCGCAGATTCTGGAGCTATCCGGCATCGGCAATGAAGCGCGCCTGCAGCGATTGGGGATCGATGTCGTCAAGCATCTGCGCGGCGTTGGCGAAAACCTTCAGGATCATTTGCAATTGCGCATGGCTTATAAGGTCGATGGCGTGCGCACGCTCAACACACTCTCTGCACGATGGTGGGGCAAGCTGTTCATCGGTCTGCAATACGCGCTGATGCGCAGCGGCCCGATGTCGATGGCACCCTCGCAACTCGGCGTGTTCGCCAAGTCCGATCCGAACGATGCATCGATCAAACGGCCCGATGTGCAGTATCACGTTCAGCCTTTGTCGCTGGAGAAGTTCGGCGAGCCGTTGCATGCGTTCAACGCGTTCACGGCGTCCGTGTGCAATTTGCGGCCGACATCGCGGGGCAGCGTGCATATCGAATCGGCGGATGCGCACAAGGCGCCGCTGATCGCGCCCAATTATTTATCGACGGATCACGACAAGGCGGTTGCGGCGAATGCGTTGAGATTGACGCGGCGCATTGTCGAAGCGCCTGCGTTGGCGCAATACAAGCCGCAGGAGATTCTGCCGGGCATCCAATATCAGACGCAGGAAGAATTGATCGAAGCCGCTGGCAAAGTCGGCACGACGATCTTTCATCCGGTCGGCACGTGCCGCATGGGTACGGATAACGATCCCGCCGCTGTCGTCGATAGCCGTTTGCGTGTGATCGGCGTGCGCGGCTTGCGCGTGGTCGATGCATCGGTGATGCCGAACATCACGTCGGGCAACACGAATTCACCGACGCTGATGATCGCGGAACGTGCGAGCGAAATGATCCGCGAGGATCGACGCAACATCGACGTACAGGAAGTGATTGCCACGGCACTCGCGTAAAAGCGCATGAAATTTTAGTGACGCTCCACATGTTGAGACCGAGATGACACATGCGTGGCGCGAGGATGGCACGCGTATATAGCGGCCTATATTTGCGCGCCATGCACGCTTACCCGCACTTGAACGCCTAGTGCAAATCCCGATAAGTGCGCTGCATCAATGGCGCGACAATGCTTTCGACTCAAGTGATGCTCGGCCTACCTCGCGCACACTTTGTGCAGCACGCAACGTCACAAGCGGCGCGCTGCACGAGGCGTACCGTTGCGCGTGGACAGAAGAAAAAAACGCAGGCAGAGCCGCACGCCTGGCGTTCCACTACGCATGGAAGGGGACATGATTCTCGGCGACACGATTCTGGAAACGCGAGGACTCACAAAGGAATTCAAAGGCTTCACGGCCGTGAATGGCGTGAACCTGCGCGTGCGCCGTGGTTCGATTCACGCGCTGATCGGGCCGAACGGTGCGGGCAAGACCACGTGCTTCAATCTGCTCACCAAATTTCTGACGCCTACTGCGGGTCAGATCGTTTTTAATGGCACGGATATCACGCGTGAACGGCCTGCGCATATCGCGCGGCGCGGCGTGATTCGTTCGTTTCAGATTTCCGCTGTGTTTCCGCATTTGACGGTGTTGCAGAACGTGCGTATCGGACTGCAGCGGCAGCTCGGCACGTCGTTTCACTTCTGGCGCAGCGAACGATCGCTCGATCAACTCAACGACCGCGCGATGGACCTGCTCACGCAAGTCGGCCTCACGGACTTCGCGGACACCAAAACCGTCGAGCTTTCCTACGGGCGCAAGCGCGCGCTCGAAATCGCCACGACCTTATCGATGGAACCGGAACTCATGCTGCTCGATGAACCGACGCAAGGCATGGGACACGAAGATGTGGATCGCGTGACGGCGCTGATCAAGAAGGTATCGGCGGGGCGCACCATTCTGATGGTCGAGCACAACATGAACGTGATCGCGGGCATTTCGGACACCATTACGGTGCTCCAGCGCGGCGAAGTGCTGGCCGAAGGCAACTACGCGGAAGTATCGAAAAATCCGCTCGTGATGGAAGCCTACATGGGCAGCGCCGATGCGGCGCTCACCGGAGCGCACGCATGAGTACGACCGCTGAGGAGCGCCGCTCGCGCGAGGCGAACGGCGCGGGAGCCAGCGTGCCTGCGCTGGAACTCGCCGGGTTGCAGGCGTGGTATGGCGAATCGCACATTCTTCATGGCGTCGATCTGAAGGTGAATCGCGGTGAAGTGGTGACGCTGCTCGGGCGCAATGGCGCGGGCCGCACCACGACGCTGCGCGCCATCATGGGTCTGACCGGACGCCGCACGGGTTCCATTCGCGTGGCGGGCAACGAGACGATTGGTTTATCGACGCACAAGATCGCGCATTACGGGGTCGGATATTGTCCGGAGGAGCGCGGCATTTTTTCGAGCTTGTCGTGCGAGGAAAACCTCTTGTTGCCGCCGGTAATCGGCAATCCGAAAGAGGCGATGTCCATCGACGAAATTTATTCGATGTTCCCGAACCTGAAAGAGCGCCGTGGCTCGCAAGGCACGCGTCTGTCAGGCGGCGAACAACAGATGCTCGCGGTCGCGCGCATTCTGCGCACGGGCGCGAATCTGTTGCTGCTCGATGAGATTTCCGAAGGGCTCGCGCCGGTGATCGTGCAGACGCTCGCGCGCATGATTCTGATGCTCAAGGCGCGCGGCTACACCATCGTCATGGTCGAACAGAATTTTCGCTTTGCCGCGCCGCTCGCGGACCGGTTCTATGTGATGGAGCACGGGAATATCGTCGAGCACTTCGGCGCGGGGGAACTCGAAGCGAAGATGCCCGTGCTGCATGAATTGCTCGGCGTGTAATCGATTCAATCCGACTCGTTTGCTGCACAAGAATCAGCGCATTACCAGTAATACCGCATCAAATCAAAAACTCATGGAGACTGGAATGAAGAAGAAGACTCTCGCGCGCCTCACAACGTTTTGCTTTGCGGCTGCGGCGGCGAGTGTGGCGTTCAACAGCGCTAACGCAGCCGATGGCAACACCGTGAAGATCGGCTTCGTCACCGATCTGTCGGGCTTGTACGCGGATATCGACGGGCAAGGCGGTCTCGAAGCCATCAAGATGGCGATCGCCGATTTCGGTGGCAAGGTGAACGGCAAGACCATCGAACTCGTGTACGCGGACCATCAGAACAAGGCGGATATCGCGGCATCGCGCGCGCGTGAGTGGATCGACCGCGACGGCGTGAATGCGATCATCGGCGGGACGAATTCGGCGACGGCGTTGTCCACCGCGCAAGTCGCGGCGGAGAAGAAGACGCCGTATATCAACATCGGCGCGGGCGCGGACAATCTGACCAACGAGCAATGCTCGCCGTACACCGTGCACTACGCCTATGACACGATGGCGCTCGCCAAAGGCACCGGTTCCGCGGTGACCAAGCAAGGCGGCAAGACGTGGTACTTCCTCACCGCCGATTACGCGTTCGGCAAGGCGCTGGAAAAGAACACGTCGGACGTGGTGAAGGCGAACGGTGGGCAAGTGTTGGGCGCGGTGCGGCATCCGCTGTCGGCATCGGATTTCTCGTCGTTCCTGTTGCAGGCGCAGTCTTCCAAGGCGCAAGTGCTCGGCCTCGCCAATGCAGGCGGCGACACCATCAATTCGATCAAAGCGGCTAAGGAATTCGGCATCACCAAGTCGATGAAAATCGCCGCGCTGCTGATCTTCATCTCCGATATCCACAGTCTCGGACTCGAAACCACGCAAGGTCTCGTGGCGACGGATAGCTGGTACTGGAACAAGGACGACAAGACGCGCGCCTGGGCCAAGCGCTACTTCGACAAGATGAAGAAGATGCCGGGCAGCCTGCAAGCCGCCGACTATTCAGCCGTCACGACCTACCTGAAAGCCGTGCAAGCGGCTGGCACGACCGACAGCGACAAGGTCATGGCCGAGATGAAGAAGCTGAAGATCGACGACTTCTACGCGAAGGGCTACGTGCGCCAGGACGGTTCGATGATCCACGATATGTATCTGATGGAAGTGAAGAAGCCGTCGGAATCGAAAGAACCTTGGGATTACTACAAGATTCTCGCGACGATCCCCGGCGATCAGGCGTTCGGCACGAAGGCGGAGTCGCGCTGCGCAGCCTGGAAGTAAAAACTTGAGCGTGACGACGCGGGCCGCGTGGTCCGCGTCGGCGTCAACTCGTTCTAAACGGCAGGTTCAATGGAAATTTTCGGCATTCCGCTCGCCGCGATGATGAGCCAGCTATTGCTCGGTCTCGTGAACGGCTCGTTCTACGCGATCCTATCGCTCGGGCTTGCGGTGATCTTCGGCTTGCTCAACGTCATCAACTTCGCGCACGGCGCGCTCTTTATGCTGGGCGCGATGCTCGCGTGGATGGGCGCGTCGTATTTCAGCATTCCCTATTGGGCGATGCTGGTGCTCGCGCCCGTGATCGTCGGATTCTTCGGCGTGTTGATCGAACGTTCGATGCTGCGTTGGCTGTACAAGCTCGACCATCTTTACGGACTCTTGCTGACCTTTGGCCTTACGTTGGTCGTCGAAGGCGTGTTCCGTTCGATCTACGGATCATCGGGACAGCCGTACGACGTGCCTTCGCTGCTGCAAGGCGCGAGCAATCTCGGCTTTATGTTCCTGCCGAACTATCGCGCGTGGGTGGTGGTGGCATCGCTGGCGGTGTGCTTTGCGACGTGGTTCGTGATCGAGAAGACGCGGATCGGCGCGTATTTGCGTGCGGGCACGGAGAACCCGAAGCTCGTCGAAGCATTCGGCGTCAACGTGCCGATGATGATTACGCTCACCTACGGTTTCGGCGTCGCGCTGGCGGCGTTCGCGGGCGTGCTGGCCGCGCCGGTCATTCAGGTTTCGCCGCTGATGGGCCAGTCGATGATCATCACCGTGTTCGCGGTGGTCGTGATCGGCGGCATGGGTTCGATCATGGGTTCGATTCTCACCGGCCTCTTGCTCGGCGTGATCGAAGGCTTTACGCGCGTGTTCTATCCGGAAGCGTCCGCGACGGTCGTGTTCGTGATCATGGCGTTGGTGCTGATGGTGCGTCCCGCCGGACTCTTCGGCAAGGAAAAATGATGCAGAGAAAAGCGCTCTACGCCCTGTTGCTGATCGGCCTGGTGATCGCGCCGTTCGCGGGCGTGTATCCGGTCTTCATGATGAAAGTGCTGTGCTTCGCGTTGTTCGCGGCCGCGTTCAATCTGCTGATCGGCTTTACGGGATTGCTGTCGTTCGGGCACGCGATGTTTCTGTCGCTCGCCGGTTACACGGCGGGTTATGCGATACAGACCATCGGCCTGACGCCGGAAGCCGGCGTGATACTCGGCACGCTCGCGGCGACCGTGCTCGGCTTGCTCGTCGGCTTGCTGGCGATCCGTCGCCAGGGCATCTACTTCGCGATGGTCACGCTCGCGCTCGCGCAGATGGTCTACTTCGTCTTTCTGCAAGCGCCGTTCACGCATGGCGAGGACGGTCTGCAAGGCGTGCCGCGCGGCAAGCTGTTCGGCATCGTCAGTCTGAGCAGCGATCTCACGCTGTATTACATTGTGCTCCTGCTGATGTTGCTGGCGTTCGCGCTGATCGTGCGCATCGTGCATTCGCCGTTCGGGCAGGTGCTGATCGCGATCAAGGAGAACGAGCCGCGCGCCATTTCGCTCGGCTACGATACCTCTCGCTATAAGCTGCTCGCGTTCGTGCTGTCGGCGGGACTCGCGGGCCTCGCAGGCGCGACGAAAACGCTGGTGCTCGGCTTCGAAACGCTCGGCGATGCCTACTGGACCATGTCCGGTCTCGTCGTGCTGATGACGCTCGTCGGCGGCATGAGCACGATGTTCGGGCCGCTGCTCGGCGCGTTCATCATCGTGTTGCTGGAAGACCGGCTTGGGGATATCGGCGGCGGATTGGCGAAGATGACCGGCATCGATTGGTTCAATTCGCTCGGTGAATCCGTGACTATCGTGACGGGGATTATCTTTATTGCGTGCGTGCTGGCATTCAGGCGCGGCATTGTCGGTGAAATCGTCGCACGGGTTCGGCCGCTTCAAGGATAATTCGATTTATTTGGATATCCGAATAAATTGCGCATTCGAATTACGCGCGAAAAACGCGATAATCACGCCCTGTTAAGGTGCTTGTATGCACCACTAGGGTAAATGCTAGGTTGTTGCGAAACGATACAGCCCTTAAGATTCTGTTTAGTTCTGTTGCACCCAGATTTTTGAGGTGGAGAACGAGGAGACATGAGGCACGAAGTGCCCACGGAAAAGCGCTGTTGGATAAGTCCAACAGCGCTTTTTTATTTCCGGCGTCGCTCATACGAATCACCATCTTATACGCTGAAACCCGCGTTCGGCGCATACCACACGTCCCTTCAAATCGCTTGCTGGACGGCGCTTGCCTCCGCTAAACTGCATTTCCCTTGTATTCACCGACTCATCGGTCGGCAAATGCCGGGCGAACCTTTTGAGCGCATTTATCAACGCATTCGCATTCGATAAATCGGCTCGGTCTCTTCACACAGCACACGATTCACGATTCAACGGGACGCAAACTAATGAAGTGGGCTTTACGGGGTAAAGCGGTCGCAATGGCCGTAGCGGGATTATCGGTTTTGATCAGTGGTGAAGTTTTCGCGGACGTGAAAATCGGCGTGACGGTATCGGCGACGGGACCGGCGGCATCGCTCGGGATTCCGGAGAAGAACACCATCGCATTGTTGCCGAAGGAAGTGGCGGGGCAGAAGATCGAATACATCGTGCTCGACGATGCCACCGACTCCACCCAAGCCGTCAAGAACGCGCGCAAGCTCACCAGCGAAGACAAGGTCGATGCCCTGGTCGGCTCGACCGTCGTGCCCAATTCCCTCGCGATGATCGACATCGCCGCCGAAACGCATACGCCGATGATCTCGATGGCCGCCGCCGCGAGCATCGTCGAACCGATGGATGCCAAGCGCGCGTGGGTCTTCAAGACGCCGCAGAACGACATCCTCATGGCGACGGCGATTGCGCAGCATATGTCGAATCATGGCGTGAAGACGGTGGCGTTTATCGGCTTCTCGGATGCGTACGGAGAGAGCTGGTTCAAGGAATTCACGAAGGCCGCGGATCTGGCGAAGATCAAGGTCGTGGCGAACGAACGCTTCGCGCGTAACGATGCGTCGGTCACCGGTCAGGTGTTGAAGATGATGTCGCAGAACCCGGATGCGGTGTTGATCGCGGGCGCGGGTACGCCGGCCGCATTGCCGCAGAAAACGCTCAAGGAGCGCGGCTACAAGGGCAAGCTGTATCAGACGCACGGTGTCGCGAATAACGACTTCCTGCGCGTGTGCGGCAAGGATTGCGACGGCACGTTCCTGCCTTCCGGTCCGCTGCTCGTCGCGGATCAATTGCCCGACAGCAATCCGGTGAAGCAGGCCGCGCTGACGTACAAGAAGGCTTACGAAGGCGCGTACGGCGCGGGTTCTATTTCGACCTTCGGCGGTCACGCCTGGGATACGGGCCTCATTCTTCAGCGCGCGATTCCCATCGCCTTGAAGAAGGGTCAGCCGGGCACGCCCGCGTTCCGCGAAGCGCTGCGTCAGGCGATCGAAGAGACGAAGAATCTGCCTGCATCGCACGGCATTTTCAACATGAGCGCGAACGATCACTCGGGCCTGGATCAGCGGGCGCGCGTGATGGTCGAGATCGTCGGCGGCAAGTGGAAGCTCGCCACCAACTGACGGGACAACGAATGAATTGATTCAGCGAAAAAGGCGCGTCTTCCAAAGGAACGCGCCTTTTTTGTGCGCGACGCAAACGTGTGCAAATGCTTATCGAAAAAACGTCCGGAGAGACGCGCCGATGGTCAGGGAAAACCAGCCTAGGCGAGGTGTTAAGCGGTCAATAGATTGAATCGCCAGTCATATACATAACAACGCGCAATAAGCGTTTGGAGACAAGCAATGAAGACGAAGAACATGTGGATCAAGGCAGGCGTTGCGCTCGCTATTGCGGGCAGTGCGAACGTGGCGATGGCGCAGGTGAAGATCGGCGTGACGCTGTCGGCGACGGGACCGGCGGCATCGCTCGGGATTCCCGAGAAAAATACCGTCGCGCTGTTGCCGAAGGAAATCGGCGGGAAATCGGTCGAATACATCGTGCTCGATGATGGTTCCGACACCAGCCGCGCCGTGCAGAACACGCGCAAGCTGATCGACGAAGATCATGTCGATGCGATCGTCGGCTCCACGGTTACGCCGAACTCGCTGGCGATGATCGACGCGGCCTCATCGTCGAAGACGCCGATGATCTCGATGGCCGCATCCGCCGCGATCATCGCGCCGATGGACGCCAAGAAAGCGTGGGTCTTCAAGACGCCGCAGAACGACGCGCTTATGGCCGATGCCATCGCGAGTTATATGGAGAAGCACGGCGTGAAGACGGTCGGTTTCATCGGCTTCGCGGATGCTTACGGCGATGGCTGGTACAACGTCTTCAACGCAGCCGCGACGGCGCATAAGCTGAAGATCGTCACGAACGAGCGATACAACCGCACGGACACGTCCGTCACCGGCCAGGTGCTCAAGACGATGGGCGCGAACCCGGACGCGGTGCTGATCGCGGGCGCGGGCACGCCGTCCGCGCTGCCCGCGAAGGCGCTGAAGGAGCGTGGTTACAATGGCAAGGTGTATCAGACGCATGGCGTCGCGAATAACGACTTTCTGCGCGTGTGCGGCAAGGATTGCGAGGGCGAGATTCTGCCCGCCGGTCCGGTGCTCGTGACCGAGCAATTGCCCGACAGCAACCCGGTGAAGAAGTCGTCGGCGGCGTACAAGAACGCGTATGAGAAGGCCAACGGTGCGGGTTCTTTATCGACCTTCGGCGGTCACGCGTGGGACGCGGGTCAGATGCTCCAGCGCGCGATTCCCGAAGCGCTGAAGAAGGCTCAGCCGGGTACGCCGGAGTTTCGTGAAGCATTGCGCGCGGCGCTGGAAAATCTGAAGGATTTGCCCGTGGCGCACGGCATCATGAACACCACGGCGAACGATCACAACGGCTTCGACGATCGCGCACGCGTGATGGTGCAAATCGTCGATGGCAAGTGGAAGTTGCTGAACGACTGAACGTCGTTCTTGTTTTCCAAAAGGGCAAAGCGGTTCGCCGGAGTCTCCGGCGAACCGCTTTGTCCCATCGTAGCTCTCAAGAGGAAGTATGGACTTTTCGATAGCGGCGATCCTGGCGCAAGACGGGATCACCACGGGCGCGATCTACGCCTTGCTCGCGCTCGCTCTGGTACTCGTGTTCTCGGTAACGCGGGTGATTTTTATCCCGCAGGGCGAGTTCGTCGCGTATGGCGCGTTGACGCTCGCCGCGTTGCAGACGCAGAAGCTGCCGGCGACGTGTTATCTGCTGATGGGGATGGGCGCGGGCTGCTTCGTCGCGGAAGTGGCGGGCATTGTTCGTCATCCTGCGCGATATCACCAGATCGGGCGTTTGCTGGCGCTCCTCGTCGGCAAATACTTGCTGTTTCCCGTTGCGATTTGGGCGATCACGCAAGCCGCGTTCGCGCAGCCCTTGCCGATGATCGCGCAGATCGCGTTGACGCTTTTGATCGTCGTGCCGATGGGGCCGTTTGTGTATCGGCTGGCGTATGAGCCGATCGTGGAGGCGAGCACGCTGTTGCTGCTGATCGTCGCCGTCGCCGTGCACTTCGCGATGGTCGGCTTAGGCCTCGTGATGTTCGGCGCGGAAGGCTCGCGCACCACCGCTTTCTCCGATGCCACCTTCAACCTCGGCAGCGTATCGGTTTCCGGGCAGAGCTTGTGGGTCGTCGGCACGGCGGTCGTGCTGATCGTCGCGCTGTACTTCTATTTCGATCGATCGATATCGGGCAAGGCGCTGCGGGCGACATCGGTGAATCGGCTGGGCGCGCGGCTGGTGGGTATCGGCACGACACAGGCAGGGAGGCTGGCGTTCACGCTTGCAGCAGGCCTTGGCGCGCTGTGCGGCGTGCTGGTCGCACCGATCACGACCATCTACTACGACTCGGGCTTCCTGATCGGCCTCAAGGGCTTCGTAGGCGCGATCGTGGGCGGTTTGGTGAGTTATCCGCTGGCAGCGGCTGGATCGCTGCTGGTGGGACTGCTGGAGTCGTATTCGTCGTTCTGGGCGAGCGCGTACAAGGAGGTGATCGTCTTCACGTTGATTATTCCGGTGCTGCTATGGCGGAGTCTCGCCAGCCCGCATTCGGATGAAGACGAGGAGTGAGCCGATGAAATCCCGATTCTTCTTTTTGGCGTTTTTGGTCGTCGTGTTTGCGCTGCCGGTCTTGCCGGGCGTGATTGCTGTGCCGGAGTACTGGATCACGCTGCTGAACTACATCGGCTTGTATTCGATCGTCGCGATCGGGCTGGTCTTGCTGACCGGCATCGGCGGGATGACGAGCTTCGGGCAGGCGGCGTTCGTCGGCGTCGGCGCGTATGCGACCGCGTTCTTGACGACGCAGTACGGCGTATCGCCGTGGCTCGCGTTGATCGCGGGCGTCGTGCTGACGGCGTTTATCGCGCTGCTGCTCGGCCTCATCACGATGCGGCTATCGGGCCACTTCCTGCCGCTCGGCACCATCGCGTGGGGTCTTTCGCTGTTCTATCTTTTTGGCAATCTCGAGTTGCTCGGCAAGTACGACGGCATCAACGGGATTCCGGTTTTGAGCCTGTTCGGATGGAAGCTCGAATCCGGCCGCAGCATCTACTACCTGATCTGGGCCGTCGTGCTGCTCGCGGTGATATCTGTTCAGAATTTGCTTAATAGTCGTCCGGGACGCGCAATCCGTGCACTACGCGGCGGCGGCACGATGGCGGAAGCGATGGGCGTCAACACCGCGTGGATGCGCGTGGTCATTTTTATCTACGCAGCCGTTCTGGCATCGATTTCGGGCTTCCTATACGCCCACTTGCAGCGCGCAGTGAATCCGACGCCTTTTGGGCTGAATCACGGAATCGAATTCCTGTTTATGGCGGTTGTTGGCGGCGTTTCTCACGTCTGGGGTGCGATTCTCGGTGCGACGATCCTCACCGTTCTTCAGGACTATCTGCAAACGTGGCTGCCGAAGCTGATCGGCGCGAACGGGAATTTTGAGATCATTGTTTTCGGCATCGTGATGGTGCTGCTTTTGCAATATGCGCGGCAAGGCGTGTGGCCGTTCGTGGCGCGGTTGTTTCCGCGTGGTCCACGCGCACACGTTCCCAATCACAGCGATGCTTTGCCGCAGCGCAGCAAGCCCGCGCTAGGTTCCGGCCTTCTCGTGGTTGAGAAGGCGCGCAAACAGTTTGGTGGTCTCGTTGCGGTGAACGATGTCAGCTTCGAAGTCAAAGCGGGCGAGATCATCGGTTTGATCGGACCGAACGGCGCGGGTAAATCAACGACGTTCAATCTCGTGACCGGCGTGCTTCAGGCGACCAGCGGCGCGATCAGTTTTCATGGCGAGCGCATCGATAAGCTGAGTTCACGTGAAATCGTCAAGCGCGGGATAGGGCGCACGTTCCAGCACGTAAAGATGCTGCCGGGAATGAGCGTGCTTGAGAACGTGGCGATCGGTGCGCACTTGCGTGGCAGCACGGGCGTCTGGCGCAGCATCGCTCGACTGAATGCAGCCGAAGAAGCACGCTTGATGGCCGAAGCCGCAAAGCAGATTGTGCGCGTCGGGCTGGAGAAGCATCTCTATAGCGAGGCGGGCAGTCTCGCGCTCGGGCAGCAACGCATCATGGAGATTGCTCGTGCATTGTGCTGCGATCCAACCCTGCTTTTGCTCGATGAGCCCGCCGCCGGTCTTCGTTATCAAGAAAAACTTCAACTTGCCGATCTGATTCGCAAACTACGCACTGAAGGCATGAGCATTCTGCTTGTTGAACACGATATGGATTTCGTGATGAATCTGACGGACCGACTCGTCGTGATGGAATTCGGCACGAAGATTGCCGAAGGTCTGCCGACTGAAGTCCAAAAGGATCCGGCGGTTTTGGAAGCGTATTTGGGCGGGGTGGAGTGATGAGCAAGATACTGGAAGTCAAAGGCCTGTCGGTGCGCTACGGCAAAGTCGAGGCGCTTCACGAAGGAAAGCTGTCGGTCGAAGCCGGGCAGATCGTATCGGTGATCGGCCCCAACGGCGCGGGCAAATCAACGCTGCTGAACGCGATAATGGGCGCGCTGCCCTCAACAGGTCACGCAAAAGGCCTCGTTCGCTTCCACGGCGATGACGTCTCGGCATTAGCGGTCGAGAAACGTGTCTCACGTGGAATGTGCCTAGTGCCTGAAAAACGTGAGCTTTTCTCCAGCATGACGGTGGAAGACAACCTCGTGTTGGGCGCATATCGGCGCAAGCGCGCCGGACAGCGAGATTTCTTGGATCAACTCGATCATGTGTTCGAGTTGTTTCCTCGACTTAAGGAGCGGCGTCGGCAGGCGGCGGGCACGCTGTCGGGTGGCGAGCGCCAAATGCTGGCGGTCGGTCGGGCGTTGATGGGCAAACCGCAACTTTTGATGCTCGATGAACCAAGCCTTGGCCTTGCGCCGCTAATCGTCAAAGAGATTTTTCACATTATCAGTGCGTTGCGATCGACGGGCGTTGCAACGCTTTTGATTGAGCAAAACGCGCGCGCTGCGCTGCAAATTTCCGACTACGGCTACGTGCTTGAAACGGGAGAGTTCGCTCTGGAAGGCAAAGCCGACGATCTTCAACACAACCCGCAGGTCATCGAAACTTATCTGGGTTTGACCAAGAAAGTCGCATAGACACAACGCTCTCCGCGGCAAACGATGGTGTGTTTCACGTGAAACACACCATTTTTTTGGGCCATCGGTGATCTAACGAATTCGTGCCCGATTGGAAACCGATATAATTTGAGGATATTCCTTATCAGGTTCGTGTCGCTCGCGCACGAAATCTTCATGCTTTATCCCACAGAATTCGATGTGATCGTCGTCGGCGGCGGTCACGCTGGCACTGAAGCCGCGCTTGCGTCGGCTCGAATGGGCTGCAAAACCCTGCTTTTGACCCACAACATCGAGACGTTGGGCCAAATGAGCTGCAATCCGTCGATTGGCGGCATCGGAAAAGGCCATTTGGTCAAAGAAGTCGATGCGCTCGGCGGTGCGATGGCGGCAGCCACGGACGAATCGGGGATCCAGTTTCGCATCCTCAATTCGTCGAAAGGGCCTGCCGTGCGGGCTACGCGCGCACAGGCAGACCGTCTGCTGTACAAGCAGGCCATTCGCCAACGGCTGGAGAATCAGCCGAATTTGTGGCTTTTTCAGCAGGCTGTGGATGATTTGATGGTCGAAGGTGACCGTGTTGTGGGCGCGGTAACGCAAGTCGGTCTGCGGTTTCGATCGCGTGCGGTTGTCTTGACGGCCGGTACGTTCCTCGACGGAAAGATTCACGTCGGTTTGAATAATTATGTCGGCGGTCGCGCAGGAGATCCGGCTGCGGTTTCCCTTTCCGCGCGCCTGAAAGAGCTTAAGTTGCCGCAAGGTCGCCTGAAAACCGGTACGCCGCCACGTATCGATGGTCGTACGATCGACTTTTCGAAGCTCGACGAGCAGCCGGGCGACCTCGATCCGATCCCGGTTTTCTCGTTTCTCGGACGCGTTGAGCAGCATCCACAGCAGGTGCCGTGCTGGGTAACGCATACGAACGCTCAAACGCACGACATCATCCGCTCAGGACTCGACCGTTCGCCGATGTACACAGGCGTTATCGAGGGCGTCGGTCCTCGCTATTGCCCGTCGATTGAGGACAAGATTCATCGATTCGCATCGAAGGATGCGCATCAAATCTTCCTGGAGCCGGAAGGGCTGACCACGAACGAGTTTTATCCGAACGGCATTTCGACCAGCCTTCCGTTTGATGTGCAGTTGGAGCTTGTCCGCTCGATGCGTGGCCTCGAGCACGCGCACATCCTGCGTCCGGGCTATGCGATCGAATACGATTATTTCGATCCGCGCGCGTTGAAGGCATCGTTGGAAACAAAGGCGATCAACGGTTTGTTCTTCGCTGGACAGATCAACGGCACGACCGGATATGAAGAAGCCGCTGCGCAAGGCTTGTTGGCGGGTATCAACGCTGGGTTGCAAGTGCGCGGTAAAGACGCGTGGTCGCCACGTCGCGATCAGGCGTATCTCGGCGTTCTGGTCGATGATTTGGTCACGCGCGGGGTGTCTGAGCCGTATCGGATGTTCACGAGTCGCGCGGAATATCGTCTTTCGCTACGCGAAGACAATGCCGATATGCGTCTGACGGAAATCGGCCGCGAGCTTGGCGTCGTTGACGATGCTCGTTGGGACGCCTTCAGCCGGAAGCGCGATGCTGTTTCACGTGAAACACAACGCCTGCGGACTACTTGGGTCAATCCCAAAACGCTTCCCGCTGATGAAGCCACCGCATTGCTCGGCAAGCCAATCGATCATGAATACAGCCTCGCCGACCTGCTGCGTCGTCCGGGCGTATCGTATGACGGTATTTGCGGGCTGAAAGAGGGCACATGCGGCCCGGAAGATGTGTTGGCCGACGATCCGGTTCTTCGGGAACAAATCAAAGAGCAAATCGAAATCGGCGTGAAGTATCAGGGCTATATCGATCGGCAGGCCGATGAGATCGTCCGAAATGGCGCGCAAGAAAACACGCGCCTGCCCGAAGGAATCGATTACGCGGATGTGCGCGGCTTGTCGTTCGAAGCGCGTCAAAAGCTGACACAGCATCGTCCCGAAACGATCGGGCAGGCATCGCGCATCTCGGGCATCACGCCTGCCGCGATTTCGCTGCTCATGGTGCACTTGAAACGCGGTCTGGGCCGTCGTGGCCGCAACGCCGATAACGACGCATCGGCGGTTCAATGACGGTGACACAAAACGACTCGCTAGCGGACATGCTGGACCGTGGCGCGGACGAACTCGCGCTCGCTTTGTCATCGACACAAAAGCAAAAGCTGTTGGATTACGTCGCGTTGCTAGGCAAGTGGAACTCCGTCTACAACCTGACGGCCATCCGCGATCCGAAGCAGATGCTGATCCAGCACATTCTGGATTCGCTCGCGCTGGCGCCAGCGGTTGCTGCACGCAACGCGGCTACGGCGCTTGATGTGGGTTCGGGCGGCGGATTACCCGGTATCGTTCTGGCGATCGTTCTTCCGGAACTCGCAGTCACGCTGAACGACATCGTTCACAAAAAGACCGCGTTTCAATCGCAAGCGAAGACTCAATTGGGACTGGTGAATCTGTCAGTGGTGACGGGGCGTGTCGAATCGCTACGTCCCGGTCATGAAGTACCCGGAAAATTCGATGTAATCGTGTCGCGCGCATTCGCAGAACTCGCGGATTTCGTTACACTTTCCCGTCATCTGCTTGCCGATGACGGCCGCATTCTGGCGATGAAGGGCGTGCGTCCCGACGCCGAAATTGCGCGTTTGCCCGCAGGCGCAACAGCGCTGCGCGTCGAACGCCTGCAAGTTCCGATGCTCGATGCCGAGCGTCATCTGATCGAAGTGGCCGTCGAGCCGGTTTGACGGCGGCCGAACGGCGCGCTGATCTTCTGACAGCGAAGAAACGAGGACACTAAACGATGGCAAAAATCTTCTGCGTCGCAAATCAGAAGGGCGGCGTTGGAAAGACCACGACGGCAGTCAATCTCGCGGCGAGCCTTGCAGGGCTAGATCAGCGGGTTCTGCTGATCGATCTGGATCCGCAGGGCAACGCGACGATGGGAAGCGGCATCGACAAGGCCGCGTGCGAGAACACTGTCTACGAAGTGCTGGTCGATGGCGTAAAGGTGGCGGATGCGAAACTCAGCCCTGAAGCCGTGAACTACGACGTGCTACCCGCAAATCGCGAATTGGCGGGCGCGGAAGTCGAACTGGTCGAGATGGAAAATCGCGAGCGCATTCTGCGGACCGCCATCGCCGATGTAGCTAATGACTATGACTTCGTGCTGATCGATTGTCCGCCTGCATTGTCGCTGTTGACCTTGAACGCGCTCTGCGCCGCCGACGGCGTCGTCATTCCAATGCAGTGCGAGTATTTCGCGCTCGAAGGGCTATCCGACCTCGTCAACACGATCAAGCAGGTCCACGCGAACCTCAATCGCGATCTCAAAGTGATCGGCCTGCTTCGCGTCATGTTCGATCCGCGCATCACCTTGCAGCAACAGGTATCCGACCAGTTGAAGGAACACTTCGGCAGCAAATTGTTCGATGTGGTCATCCCACGCAACGTGCGGCTTGCCGAAGCGCCGAGCTACGGCTTGCCGGGCGTCGTGTTCGACCGCTCGTCGCGCGGTGCGCAGGCGTATCTGCAATTCGGCACGGAAATGATCGAGCGCGTGCGCGCGCTGCAGTAACAGAAACCTATTCGATGCGGCGACGAAGCGCCGACGGAGGAACCGAAATGAGCGCTGTGATGAAGAAGAAGGGATTGGGCCGCGGCCTGGATGCATTGCTGGGCGGCAGCGTCGACATCACGGAAGCGGTGCGCGGCGAGGGCACGCCGTCGGTCTTGTCGCTCGACAAGATGCAGGCGGGCAAGTATCAGCCGCGTACGCGCATGGACGAGGGCGCGTTGCAGGAACTGGCCGCGAGCATTCGCGCGCAAGGCCTGATGCAGCCGATTCTCGTGCGCTCGATCGGTGACGATAAGTACGAAATCATCGCGGGCGAGCGGCGTTTCCGCGCGGCGCGTCTGGCTGGACTCGACGAAGTGCCGGTGCTGGTGAAAAACGTGCCAGATCAAGCCGCCGCCGCGATGGCGCTGATCGAAAACATCCAGCGCGAGGACTTGAATCCGCTGGAAGAGGCGCAGGGCATTCAACGTCTTCTTGATGAGTTCAGCTTTACGCATGAGCAGGCGGCGGAATCGGTGGGCCGTTCGCGCAGTGCGGTGTCGAATCTGCTGCGTCTGCTGAATCTTGCGCAACCCGTTCAAACCATGCTCCTCGCTGGCGATCTCGACATGGGCCACGCCCGCGCGCTGCTCGCCGTCGATGCCGCCACGCAGATTCAGTTGGCCAACGTGGTCGTGAATCGCCGATTGTCGGTGCGTGAAACCGAGCGCCTCGTCGCGCAGACCACGAAAGAAGCGCCCGCCAAGAAAGCAAGCGTCGCCAACGACGGCGGCCGCGATACGCGTCGTCTCGAAGAAGAACTGTCCGATCTGCTCGCCGCCAACGTCAAGATCAAGCTCGGCGGACGCGGGCGCGGCAAGGTGACGATCGACTTCGGCAATCTCGATTCGCTCGAAGGCATTCTGACGAAGCTGCGTGGCAGCATCGAAGCGCCGACTCCGGCGGCTTGATGGCGGATATCGACGCGAAGCAATCTCAGCCCGACTTTCTCACGCGTATCTGGCGAGCCGTTTCGAAAGAACCGGTTCTCGCGATTCTCGTCGTCGCGCTTGTTGTTTTGCAGGCCGTGCATCCACGGCCGCTTATGTCGCTGCCGGGTCTCGTCGATTGGCAGACGGTGCTGACGCTCGCTGGCCTTCTTATTCTGACGAAGGCGATCGAATTGTCAGGATTCCTGATGTGGGCGGCGCATCGTCTCGTGCATCACATTCATAACGAGCGCACGCTGGCGTTGTTGCTCGTTGCGCTGGCTGCGGCTTTATCGACGGTGCTGACCAACGATGTCGCGTTGTTCGCGATCGTGCCGCTTGCGTTGTCGTTGCATCGGTTGGCGCCGTTGCCGATCAAGCGGCTGGTGATCGTGATCGCCGTATCGGTGAATGCAGGTTCGATTCTCACGCCGCTCGGCAATCCGCAAAACCTCTTTCTCTGGCAGACCAGCGGCGTGTCGTTCGGCGCGTTCGTCTGGGCGATGCTGCCGTTGTGCGCCGCGTTGATGGCGCTGCTGGCCATCGTGACCGTCGTCATGTTCAAGGCCGCGCCGCTCGATCTCTCCGGCGATATCGAAGAACACAAAGTCGATCGCGTATTGTGCGTGGTGAGTGCGCTGGCGTTTGCCGTGTTCGTTGCGCTGGCGGACGCGCATCAGGCGGGGCCGGCGCTCGCCGTGATCGCAATCGGCTTCCTGCTCTGGCGACGCGAAGTCGTGTTCAAGATCGACTTTCTGCTGCTGCTCATTTTCGTGCTCATGTTCATTGTGCTGCGCAGCGCCGCCGCGCTGCCATCGATTCACGCGGCCATCGCGCAGTTGGGAATCGGCACGCCGGTGAGGGCGTACGTGGCTGGCGCGGTGTTGTCGCAAGGCATCAGCAACGTGCCCGCTGCGATCGTGCTCGCGGAGTTCTCCAAGGACTGGCGCGCGCTGGCGTTCGGCGTGAGCGTGGGCGGCTTCGGTATCGCAATCGGTTCGCTGGCGAATTTGATCGCCGTCCGTTTGTCAGGGGAAAAGGGCATGTGGACGCCTTTCCACATGGTATCGATACCGTTTTGGATCGTGGCGGCGTTCATCGGATGGGCGCTGATTTGATGCTCAGTCGCTAATCCCGTGTCATCTGAAAATCTCCTTGCAATTGCAAGGAAAGTCTACGTTTTGAGATCAATTTTTAAGGTTTGTCTGCTTGGGTTTTGACACACCTAAACTATTGAATCCCCGAGGACAATCACTTACAATCCACCGGATTTATCAGCTAGGCCACCTCGAAAGCGCGGCGAAAGCGCACGGTGATTCTCCGGACTCTTGGTTGAAGGTTTGAAGACGGTGCGAGAGCAAAATTCAGCGCCGCAGAGCGATCGGAACATGGAATCGAACGCTCACAAACCCGGCGCGCAAAACGCCTCCGGACAACAGCCGCATAGTTCGTCCAGCGAATCGTGGGATGCCGAAGCGCAAGATAACAATATCGTTCCGCTCACGCGGGATCAGGCAGAAAAGCTGTTTGGCCCCGAAGTGAGTCGTCCATCGCGTGTCACACCGTTTAAGGTCGTGGCAGCGCAAATGGTTTTGTCCCTGGGTGCGACGCTGCTGTGGTGGCTGTTCTATAAGCCGCCGGGAGATGCTGCGCTGTCCGCATTCTTGGGGGGAGCAATCTGCTGGGTGCCGAGCGCATTGTTCGCCGCGCGCCTGAAAGCAAAAAGCGGCGCGGAGACGATCATGAGCTGGATGGTCGGCGAGGCGCTCAAAATGGGAGCGACGATTGCTATGTTCGTGGCGATCGCGTTCTGGTACAAAAGCGCGCTGTGGCTGCCTCTGCTCGTCACCTACATCGTTGCGCTTAAGACCTACTGGGTTGCCATGGCCTTGCGCTGATGACCTCTCAGGTAAGTGCGGCACTGCAAGGCCGCGAGTAGCATCGAACAGCATCAAGTATAAGAAAGGCGCGGCATTCTTGCCGCGATCGGGCCTCCCGCCCGGAGCCGGCACGCGAAGCGACGGCTCGGAGACGGCAGGCGGCGAAAGATTTTTGACAATTTGGGTGGCTTTAACGATATGGCAGCTAGCGAAGGAACGCACGCTCTGGACCCGTCCGAGTACATTGCGCACCACTTGCAGAATCTTTCCACGCATACACAGACGTCGATCTTCGACATCCACGTCTGGAATCTCGACACGCTGTTCTGGTCGATCGTATGTGGTCTCCTCACCATCGTCATTCTCGGTCTTGCGGCGCGCCGCGCGACGTCCGGCGTGCCGGGGCGCTTCCAATGCGCCATCGAAATGCTGGTCGAGATGGTCGAAGATCAGTCGAAGTCGATGATCCACGGCAGCCGCCGTTTCATCGCACCGCTCGCGCTGACCGTGTTCGTCTGGGTCGCCCTGATGAACTCGCTCGACTTCATCCCTGTGGATCTGCCGGGCCGCATCATCGGCGTCCTCGGTCTCGAGAATGTCATCCCGCATCATCGCATCGTGCCGACGGCTGATTTGAACGGCACCATCGGCATCGCGCTCGGCGTGTTCGTGCTGATGATCTATTACAACTTCAAGATCAAGGGCGCTGGCGGCTTCGTGCACGAACTGCTGTCCGCTCCGTTCGGTGCGCATCCGCTGCTGTGGATTCCCAATCTCGCGCTGAACATCATCGAGTTCGTCGCCAAGACGGTTTCGCTCGGCATGCGGCTGTTCGGCAACATGTATGCAGGCGAACTGCTGTTCCTGCTGATCGCGCTGCTTGGCAGCATGTGGCACTTCGGCGCGGACGCCTCGATCCTCGGCTTTATCGGCCATGTGATCGCGGGCACGGTTTGGGCGATCTTCCACATTCTGATCGTGCTGCTGCAAGCGTTCATTTTCATGATGCTGACGCTGGTGTATATCGGCCAGGCGCATGACTCGCACTGACGCGCTGCGGCAGGTCAAGAGTCGTTAGGTTCAAGGTTTCAATTTTTATAAATCCAGTTCCAAAGTCTTTAATCAAAGGAGTGATCATGCAAGCTTTCATCGCCAACATCCAAGGTCTGACCGCCATCGGTATCGGCATCATCATCGGCCTGGGTGCAATCGGCGCCTGTATCGGTATCGGTCTGATGGGCGGCAAGTATATTGAAGCATGCGCCCGCCAGCCGGAACTGATGAACCCGCTGCAGACCAAGATGTTCCTGTTGGCTGGTCTGATCGACGCGGCGTTCCTGATCGGCGTTGGTGTGGCAATGCTGTTTGCGTTTGCGAACCCGCTGCTCTCGAAGCTCGCAGGCTGAGGTTCCTCGGAAGTGTGCGTCTGATCTTTTGATGGACGCTAAACGGAACGGATAAGGCGCTGATCGAGCTAAACAAGCCGATGAGCGCCTTTTAACCGTTTCCCCTCCGAACAAGAAACGTTTAAGGAAACACCGTGAATCTCAACGCAACCCTGTTTGCGCAAATGGTCGTGTTTCTGATCCTCGCGTGGTTCACGATGAAGTTCGTGTGGCCGCCGTTGATCAACGCCCTCGACGAGCGCTCGAAGAAGATTGCTGACGGCCTCGCCGCAGCCGACAAGGGCAAGGCGGAACTCGAAGCCGCGCACAAGCGCGTCGACCAGGAACTTGCGCAGGCACGTAACGACGGTCAGCAACGTATTGCTGATGCCGAGAAGCGTGCCGTCGCCGTCGCCGACGAAATCAAAGCCAACGCTCAGGCCGAAGCCGCGCGCATCGTCGCGCAAGCCAAGGCAGATGCCGACCAGCAAATCGTGAAGGCGCGTGAAACGTTGCGTGCCGAAGTCGCTGCGCTGGCCGTCAAGGGCGCCGAGCAAATCCTGAAGCGCGAAGTCGATCAGAAGGCGCACGCCGACCTGCTGAATCAACTCAAAACCGAGCTCTGATCATGGCCGAACTTGCAACCATCGCTCGTCCTTACGCAGAAGCGCTGTTCCGCGTAGCCGAAAGCGGCGATCTCGCGGGCTGGTCCGGTTTCGTCGAGGAATTGGCACAGGTTGCGCGTCTGCCCGAAGTGGAATCGGTCGCCTCGAATCCGAAGGTGAGCCGTCAGCAGATCGTCGAGTTGCTGCTTGCTGCGGTGAAGTCGCCGCTGGCTCAGGGCAACGCGCAAGCGAAGAACTTCGTCGGCATGCTGGTGGAAAACCATCGCCTGTCGCTGCTGCCGGAAATCGCCGTTCAGTTCGATGAACTGAAGAACGCCCGCGAAGGTGCGGCGGACGCTCATATCGTGAGTGCGTTTCCCCTTGAAGGCGAACAGTTGAACGACCTCATCGCCAGCCTCGAACGCAAGTTCAAGCGCAAGCTGAAACCGATCGTCGAAGTCGATCAGTCGTTGATCGGCGGCGTTCGCGTGACGGTTGGCGACGAAGTGCTCGATACCTCGGTCCGCGCGCGCCTCGCCAGCATGCAGACGGCTCTGACCGCTTAACGTAGCGATCGACCGTGTCTGAACGCTGGCACGCAACAGAATTGACTATCAGGAGCGAATAATGCAACTCAATCCCTCTGAGATCAGCGAGCTGATCAAGAGCCGGATCCAGGGCCTTGAAGCGAGCGCAGACGTTCGCAACCAGGGCACCGTGATCTCCGTGACCGACGGTATCGTGCGTATTCACGGCCTGTCGGACGTGATGCAAGGCGAAATGCTCGAATTCCCGGGCAACACCTTCGGCCTCGCGCTGAACCTCGAACGTGACTCCGTCGGCGCCGTGATTCTCGGCCAATACGAGCACATCTCGGAAGGCGACATCGTCAAGACGACGGGCCGCATTCTCGAAGTGCCGGTTGGCCCGGAACTGATCGGCCGCGTGGTCGATGCACTCGGCAACCCGATCGACGGCAAAGGCCCGATCAACGCAAAGGCTACGGACGCTATCGAAAAGATCGCGCCGGGCGTGATTTGGCGTAAGTCGGTGTCGCAGCCGGTGCAAACGGGTCTTAAGTCGATCGACGCAATGGTGCCGATCGGCCGTGGCCAGCGTGAGCTGATCATCGGCGACCGTCAGTGCGGCAAGACCGCCGTGGCAGTCGATGCGATCATCAACCAGAAGGGCAAGGACCTCATTTGTATCTACGTCGCGATCGGCCAGAAGGCTTCGTCGATCATGAACGTGGTGCGCAAGCTCGAAGAAACCGGCGCGATGGCGTACACCATCGTCGTGGCGGCTTCGGCTTCGGAATCGGCTGCGATGCAGTACCTCGCTCCGTACGCCGGCTGCACGATGGGCGAATACTTCCGCGATCGCGGTCAAGATGCGCTGATCGTTTATGACGATTTGACCAAGCAAGCATGGGCATACCGTCAGATCTCGCTGCTGCTGCGCCGCCCGCCGGGCCGCGAAGCGTATCCGGGTGACGTGTTCTATCTGCACTCGCGTTTGCTGGAACGTGCTGCTCGCGTCTCGGAAGAGTACGTCGAGAAGTTCACCAACGGCGAAGTGAAGGGCAAGAGCGGTTCGCTGACGGCGCTGCCGGTCATTGAAACGCAAGCCGGTGACGTGACCGCGTTCGTTCCGACGAACGTGATTTCGATTACCGACGGCCAGATCTTCCTTGAAACCGACTTGTTCAACGCGGGTATCCGTCCGGCTATTAACGCCGGTGTGTCCGTGTCGCGCGTCGGTGGTGCAGCTCAGACCAAGGTCGTGAAGAAGCTGTCGGGCGGTATCCGTACCGACCTCGCGCAGTATCGTGAATTGGCTGCGTTCGCGCAGTTCGCATCCGATCTGGACGAAGCCACCCGCAAGCAGCTCGAACGCGGCCGCCGCGTGACGGAACTGCTCAAGCAGCCGCAGTATCAGCCGCTGCAAGTGTGGGAACTGTCGGTTTCGCTGTTCGCGGCGAATAACGGCTACCTGGACGATCTCGAAGTCGCGCAAGTGCTCCCGTTCGAAAAGGGCCTGCGTGAGTTCCTGAAGACCAGCCACGGCGATCTGATTAAGCGCATCGAAGACAATAAAGACTTGTCGAAGGACGACGAAGGCGCATTGCATGCCGCGCTGAAGGACTTCAAGAAGTCGGGCGCTTATTGATCGGGATATAGAGGTGACGCGCGATGTTTTCTGAACGTCGCGCGGCTTCGATCAAGGAGTAAGCAATGGCTGGAATGAAGGAAATTCGCGGCAAGATCAAGAGCGTGCAAAACACGCGAAAGATCACCAAAGCGATGGAAATGGTCGCCGCATCGAAGATGCGCCGCGCCCAGGAGCGCATGCGCTCTGCCCGTCCGTATGCCGACAAGGTCCGCGCGATCGCATCGCACATGAGCAAGGCGAACCCGGAGTATCGCCACCCGTTCATGGTGAAGAACGACGGCGCGAAGACGGCCGGCCTGATCCTCGTCACGACCGACAAGGGTCTGTGCGGCGGCATGAACACGAACGTGCTGCGTGCGTCGCTCAACAAGATCAAGGAACTCGATCAGAGCGGTGTGAAGATCGAAGCATCGGCGATCGGCGGCAAGGGTTTGGGCTTCCTGAACCGGCTGAAGGCGCAGGTCGTGTCGCAAGTCACGCAGCTGGGCGATACGCCGCATCTGGAAAAGCTGATCGGCGCGATCAAGGTGCAGCTCGACCTGTATTCGGAAGGCAAGATCAACGCGGTGTACCTGGCGTACACGCGCTTCATCAACACGATGAAGCAGGAAGCGGTGATCGAGCAGTTGCTGCCGCTGTCGGTGGATGACCTCCACGCGAAGGACGCAGACGGTGAAACGCCGAAGACCTCGTGGGATTACATCTACGAGCCGGACGCGCAAACCGTGGTGGACGAACTTCTGGTCCGCTACGTCGAAGCGCTGGTCTATCAGGCGGTCGCGGAAAACATGGCGTCGGAGCAGTCCGCACGCATGGTCGCGATGAAAGCCGCGTCGGACAACGCGAAGACCGTGATCAACGAACTGCAGCTCGTCTACAACAAGAGCCGCCAGGCCGCGATTACGAAAGAATTGTCGGAAATCGTCGGTGGCGCCGCAGCGGTCTGATTTTGCTGACCGCGTGAAAGAACACAGTATCTAAAGGAAATGCGATGAGTACTACTGCTTTGGTAGAAGGCAAGATCGTACAGTGCATCGGCGCCGTTATCGACGTGGAATTTCCGCGTGCCGAAATGCCGAAGATTTACGACGCGCTCATTCTGGAAGGCTCCGAACTGACGCTCGAAGTCCAGCAACAGCTGGGCGACGGCGTGGTCCGCACCATCTGTCTGGGTGCCTCCGACGGCCTGCGCCGCGGCACGATCGTCAAGAACACGGGCAAGCCCATCAGCGTGCCGGTCGGCAAGCCGACGCTCGGCCGTATCATGGACGTGCTCGGCCGTCCGATCGACGAAGCGGGTCCGATCTCCTCGGAAACCACGCGTTCGATCCACCAGCAAGCTCCGGCGTTCGACGAACTGTCGCCGTCTACGGAACTGCTGGAAACGGGCATCAAGGTTATCGACTTGATCTGCCCGTTTGCTAAGGGCGGCAAGGTTGGTCTGTTCGGCGGTGCAGGTGTGGGCAAGACCGTGAACATGATGGAACTCATCAACAACATCGCGAAGGAACACGGCGGTTATTCCGTGTTCGCCGGTGTGGGTGAGCGTACCCGCGAAGGGAACGACTTCTATCACGAAATGAAGGACTCGAACGTTCTGGACAAGGTCGCGCTGGTGTACGGCCAGATGAACGAGCCGCCGGGCAACCGTCTGCGCGTCGCGCTGACCGGTCTGACGATGGCCGAGCACTTCCGTGACGAAGGTCTGGACGTGCTGTTCTTCGTGGACAACATCTACCGTTTCACGCTGGCAGGTACGGAAGTGTCCGCACTGCTCGGCCGTATGCCTTCGGCCGTGGGTTATCAGCCGACGCTGGCTGAAGAAATGGGCAAGCTGCAAGAGCGTATTACGTCGACCAAGACCGGCTCGATTACGTCGGTTCAGGCCGTGTACGTCCCTGCGGATGACTTGACCGACCCGTCGCCGGCTACGACCTTCGGCCACTTGGACGCAACCGTCGTGTTGTCGCGTGATATCGCTTCGCTGGGTATCTACCCGGCAGTGGATCCGCTCGATTCGACCTCGCGTCAGATCGACCCGAACGTGATCGGTGAAGAGCACTACGGCATCACGCGTGGCGTGCAGCAAACGCTGCAGCGCTACAAGGAATTGCGCGACATTATCGCGATTCTGGGTATGGACGAACTGTCGCCGGAAGACAAGCTGTCGGTCGCGCGCGCTCGTAAGATCCAGCGTTTCCTGTCGCAGCCGTTCCACGTTGCTGAAGTGTTCACGGGCTCGCCGGGCAAGTACGTGCCGCTGAAGGAAACCATCCGCGGCTTCAAGATGATCGTTGGCGGTGAATGCGATCATCTGCCGGAGCAGGCGTTCTACATGGTCGGCACGATCGACGAAGCCTTCGAAAAGGCCAAGAAGATCCAGTAAAGGCCAAGTGTTCTCAAGCGGACGTCAGTGCAACACGCTGGCGTCCACGAACAACACTGAAGCCTCAAGGAGTCGACACATATGGCAACCATCAAGGTAGACGTCGTCAGCGCGGAAGAGCAAATCTTCTCGGGCCAGGCGAAGTTCGTCGCGCTGCCGGGCGAAGCGGGTGAACTCGGCATTCTGCCGGGCCACACGCCGCTCATCACGCGCATTCGTCCGGGCGCGGTGCGCATCGAGGCGGAAGACGGTTCGGAAGAGTTCGTGTTCGTTGCGGGCGGGATTCTCGAAATCCAGCCGGGCGTCGTCACCGTCCTCGCCGATACCGCCATTCGCGGCGCCGATCTCGACGAAGCGAAGGCCGAAGCCGCGAAGAAGCGCGCTGAAGAAGCGATGCAGGACAACAAGTCCGAACTCGAATACGCCACCGCGCAAGCGGAACTGGCGTATGCGACGGCGCAGCTTGCGGCAATTCAGCGCCTGCGCAAGGTGCATGCGAAGCACTGAGCTTGGCAGTATCGAAGCATCAAGAGAAAGCAGCCTTCGGGCTGCTTTTTTTATGTCCCAAATCGGCAAAGCGTTTGGGCAAAACTGCATATCCGATGTGCGATGCGTTAGCCTGTTGCTGCTAACTGGCTGATTTCTCGAAGAATTTGCAGCACTCGCAGAAAATCGATTGCGGGTAACACTCAATGCCCGTGCGCGTCTCCGCCATGCACAATAGCCTTCCATTTAGCCTTCACCGGCCGGCGATCCAATTTCGCGGAGACATCGATGGCAACTGAACCGACGCAGACCGACGCGCAGATCGAACCGCGCGACGGTCTTTCCTATGTCCGCGGCCCGAACGACATTTCCCTCAGCGATGCCACCGTCTCCCGGCATCTGCTCGAAACGGTCGAACGCTTTGCGGATCGCTCGGCGGTCGTGTTCCGCGAGCAGAACGTGCGATGGACATGGCGAGAGTTCGCCGATGAAATCGATGTGCTCGCCACCGCGCTGCTCGATCTCGGCATCGCGCCGGGCGATCGCGTGGGCATCTGGTCGCCGAATCGTGCGGAATGGCTGCTGACGCAATTCGCGACGGCGCGCATGGGCGCGGTGCTGGTGAATATCAATCCGGCGTATCGGCTGGCCGAGTTGGAGTATGCGCTGAACAAGGTCGGCTGCAAGGCGATTATCGCGGCTGAACAGTTCAAGACGTCGAAGTATGTCGAGATGCTTCAGACGCTCGCGCCCGAGCTTGCGTCCTTGGAACCGAACGCGTTGAATGCGGCGAAGCTGCCAGACCTGCGCGCCGTCATCCGAATGGGCAATGCCAAAACGTCCGGCATGCTCAACTTCGACGAGTTGATGCAGGCGAATCGCGCGCGCGTAAACAAAGCAAAACTCGACGCGATCGAAGCCGCGCTCAAATCCGACGATCCGATCAGCATCCAGTTCACCAGCGGCACGACCGGCAATCCGAAGGGCGCGACGCTGACGCATCGGAACATCGTCAACAACGCGCGCTATATCGCAATGGCGATGCGCCTCACCGAGCAAGACGCGCTGTGCATTCCGGTGCCGCTGTATCACTGCTTCGGCATGGTGCTCGCCGTGCTGGCGTGCGTCTCGACCGGCTGCGCGATGGTCTTCCCCGGCGAAGCGTTCGATCCGGCCGCAACGCTCGCCGCCGTCAACGACGAGCAATGCACAGCGCTGCATGGCGTGCCGACCATGTTTATCGCCGAACTGGATCATCCGGATTTCGCGAAGTACGACCTGAGCCGCTTGCGCACGGGCATCATGGCTGGCTCGCCCTGTCCGATCGAAACGATGAAGCGCGTCGTCTCGAAAATGCATCTGAGCGAGATCACGATTGCGTACGGCATGACGGAAACCAGCCCGGTCTCCTTCCAAAGCTCGACGACGGATCCGCTCGACAAGCGCACCACGACCGTCGGCCGAATTCAGCCGCATCTCGAAGTGAAGATTGTCGATGCGCTCGGCGCGATCGTCCCCGTCGGCGAAACGGGCGAGCTTTGCACGCGCGGCTATTCGGTGATGAAGGGCTATTGGGGCGATGACTCCAAAACCCGCGAAGCGATCGTCGATGGCTGGATGCATACCGGCGATCTGGCGACGCTCGACGCCGAAGGCTACTGCAATATCGTCGGCAGGCTAAAAGACATGTTGATTCGCGGCGGCGAAAATATCTATCCGCGCGAAATCGAAGAGTTTTTATTCCGGCATCCGAAGATTCAGTCGGTGCAGGTTTTCGGCGTTCCCGATCAGAAATACGGCGAGGAAGTGTGCGCGTGGATCGTCGCGCGTCCGGGCGAAAATATGAGCGAGCAAGATGTGCGCGATTTTTGCCGAGGACAAATCGCGCACTACAAGGTGCCGCGTCATATCCGCTTCGTTGACGAGTTGCCGATGACGGTCACGGGTAAGGTCCAGAAATTCATCATGCGCGCACGCATGGTCGAAGAACTTAAGCTGACGGAAGCGAAAACTGCCTGAATTAAACGTCGGAAAACATAAAGGGAGCGTTTAAACGCTCCCTTTTGTCATGGAATGAAACGATTAGCACCCAAACGTTCATATGACGCAAACGTTTGAGCAGACGAAAAAAAAGCGGGCCTGGAGCCCGCTAAAAACCACACGCTACGGGGTTAGCGCGAGGAGACCAAACGTGGGATGTTTCGAATCAGCTTTCGAATCGAAGAACGACCCCAACAGAGATGCCCCAAGGGAAGAGTGCCGAGCAATGCCGACCGCCGGACCATCGAAGTAAAAACTCACGATGCGACCGGACACATCCGTGTTGAAACCGTTTGT
>NZ_JAQFVG010000315.1:37915-101248 GCF_029439455.1 Caballeronia sp. BR00000012568055
CGGCGTCGCCGTAACAAAGTGTTTCAGGTTGTAACCCCCGTCCCATAAGGCTTCCGATAAATTTTCTCGCGCGAATCGGCTCTTTTACGTGCATAAGTTGTTTGTTATTTCCGTCGTTCATTCGATCGAGTATGACGAACGAAAATTTGCCGTTTTTCGGATCAATGCGCTTATTCTTATTTGTCCGGAAAATAGAACGCGCGGACGTATGAAATCGTCCCGCAAACACCTGCCGAAAGTCATTCTCGCCGATTAAAACCTCTGGAGAATCGCATGACCATCGACGAATCTCTGCTCAGATACTATCGGAATGTTGCGGAAGCATTTCCCCTGCTCGCGCGAAATGCCGATGCTCAGGCCGTAAGGCAGCGATTCAGCGATGTCGCCCGCGCTTACGCGCCCGAAAGGGACAATGCCATCGCCGTCGATAGTATCGACGTTCCGCTCGATGGCCGCACACTCGCCGCGCGGATCTATCGCCCGAAAGCCGCAACCGGACCATTGCCGCTGATGGTCTATTTTCATGGCGGCGGCTGGGTTGTCGGTGACCTGGACACGCACGACGCGCTGATCGCTCGCCTTGCACGCGAATCGCAGTGCGCGATTGCCAGCGTCGATTATCGCCTCGCGCCCGAACATCCGTTCCCCGCGCCGTGCGACGATGCCCTCGACGCGTTGATGTGGTTCGCGGAGCATCGATCGCGGCTCGGTTTTGCGACGGATAGGATCGCGGTGGGCGGCGACAGTGCGGGCGCGCATCTTTCGGTCGTCGCGGCGCGCGGGGCGAATGAGCGCGTGGCGGGCCTCGTCGGACTGCAATTGCTGCTTTATCCGGTGATGCGTCGGCAGTTCGAAAGCCCGAGTTGCATTGCAAACGCGAACGGTCCCGGCCTCACCAACGAAGAAATGGACTGGTACTGGGCGCAATTTCTCGATGCCGCCAAGCCCGACGCCCACGATACCCGCGCATTCCCATTGGCCGAACCGTACGAACGCGCCCCAGCGCCCGCACTGATCGTCGCTGCTGCATTCGATCCGCTCTACGACGACGCCTACGAACTCAAGCGCTTCCTTGAAGCGAACGGCGGTCGCGCCGAACTGATCGACGCGCACGATATGACGCACGGCTTCGGTCGCATGCATCCGCAATCCGAGGCCGCCGCGGGCTGGCTGCACAAGATCGCGGTGCGAGCGGGCGAACTCATGCGCGGCTGAAGAAAAGCCTGCGCTACTTCAACCACTTATCCACAACACCCTGAAACTCGCCCGTCGATCGGGAGAGATGCAGCCATTGATCGACGTACTGCTGCCACGCGACATCGCCGCGCGGCAGCAAGTACGCCTTCTCGCCGAACTGAAACGGCTTGTCCGGATGCACCGAACACAGACCGGGATTCAGCTTCTGCTGCAACAGCGTTTCCGACGCGTCGGTGACCATGACATCGGCGTTGCCGTCGAGAATCTGCTTGAAGATGGTCACGTTGTCGGGATATTCAATCAAATGCGAGTGCGGGAAGAATTGCTTCGCGAAGCGTTCGTTCGTGCCGCCCGGATTGACGATGGTCCGCACGTTCGGCTGGTCGATCTGCTCGACGGTCTGATATTTGTCCTTGTCGTCGCAGCGGACGATCGGCGTCTTGCCGTCTTCCATATATGGCGCGGTGAAGAACGCGCGCTTCTGCCGCTCGAGCGTGGTCGATACCCCGCCGACCGCGATATCGCACTTAGCGATGAAATCATTCATCAGATTCGACCACGACGTTTTCACGTATTCGGCTTTCACGCCGAGCGATTTGGCAAGACTCTCCGCCATGTCGATATCGATGCCCTCGAACTGCCCGTCCGGTCGCAGAAAGGAATACGGCTTGTAGTCGCCGGTCGTGCAGACGCGCAGGCGCAGACTCACGAGCACTTGATCGAGATGCGATTGCGGCGCGACGGGTGCCGGAGGCGGCGTAGCGGGCACGCTCGCCGGCACCGTCTTGGCGGCGGAAACCGAACCGGTCTCGACCGTCTGCGCGTTTACATCGAAAGCAGCGCACAGCAACATCAACAAAGCGGCAAGGCACGAGCGTTTCATCGATTCTCCGGTTTTAGTTGTGACGACCTGCCGATCATATCGATGCCGCGCGCCGCTGCCCACTCGGTCAAATGGCATAGGCAAAACCGTCGAAGTTTACGAACTCGCTCCGGTAGAATGAATGATTCCGCCTTCAAGCAAAGCACCGAGCGACGTGGCCCACACTCTCCTGAACGACACCTTTCTTCGCGCGCTGCTGCGCCAGCCCACCGACTACACGCCGATCTGGCTGATGCGTCAGGCGGGCCGCTATCTGCCGGAGTACAACGCCACGCGCGCCCGCGCGGGCAGCTTTCTCGGCTTGGCGAAGAACCCGGACTACGCGACGGAAGTGACGCTTCAGCCGCTCGACCGCTATCCGCTCGATGCCGCGATTCTCTTCTCCGACATCCTCACCGTGCCCGACGCGATGGGCCTCGGTCTGAATTTCGTGCAGGGCGAAGGCCCGCGTTTCGAGCGCACCGTGCGTACTGAAGACGATGTGAAGCGCCTCGCGGTGCCGGATATCGGCGAAACGCTGTCGTACGTGACGGACGCGGTGAGCGAGATTCGCCGCGCGCTCACCGACGCGCAAGGCCGACAGCGCGTGCCGCTGATCGGCTTTTCGGGCAGTCCGTGGACGCTCGCGTGCTACATGGTCGAAGGCGGCGGTTCGGACGATCACCGCACGGTCAAGTCGATGGCTTATTCGCGTCCAGACCTGATGCACCGCATTCTCGATATCAACGCGCAGGCCGTGACTGCATATCTCAACGCGCAGATCGAAGCGGGCGCGCAAGCCGTGATGATCTTCGACACGTGGGGCGGCGCACTCGCGGACGGCGCGTATCAACGTTTCTCGCTGGATTACATCGCCAAGGTGGTCGCGGGGCTGAAGCGCGAGCACGACGGCGCGCGCGTACCGGTCATCACCTTTACGAAGGGCGGCGGCCTGTGGCTGGAACAAATCGCCGATACGGGCGTCGATGCTGTCGGACTCGACTGGACGATGAATCTCGGCATCGCGCGTGAGAAGGTCGGCGCGCGCGTCGCACTACAAGGCAATATCGATCCGACTGTGCTGTTCGCCCCGCCCGCCGCGATTCGCGAACAAGCGCGCAACGTGCTGGACAGTTTCGGGAATCATCCGGGCCACGTTTTCAATCTGGGCCACGGCATTTCGCAGTTCACGCCGCCTGAACACGTCGCCGAACTGGTCGATGAAGTGCATTCGCATAGCCGCGCGATCCGCGCATCGAAAACATCCTGACAATTTGATGTTGCAGCGCAGCGCAGCGCAGCGCGTGCGTCCCGTCAGCGTCCCAATAGCGACGCATCCGCGCTGCCTGTCAGCGCCGGAATCGCCCGCTGTTCGCGGTGTCGCCGGAAGTCAAGACGGACTTATGCACATTTTGTTCGCTGCGGCGCGCCATCAGACGTATGGCCGAAAGCAGCTAATAAATCTCTGCTATGCGTCCACTAAGTACCTGATTTTCAACTGATTTTATGAACGTTGCCCGAAGTGTGGGCTAAGCCGCATAAACGAATCGTGTCATTGTTTGCGGCGATGGCGGACGCACTTCTCAACAAAGTTATCCACAGGCCTGTGGAAAGCAACGGAAACTTAAAAATAATCTGCGGTTTACCGGCGATTCTGATGTTTTACTTTAACTTCGTCGCGCTAAGTCTTTCGTCATTGTCGAACGCCTTGCCGGCGGGCCGCGCGCAATGACCGAGCTATTCGTACGGGTTGCCGTCGATCAGCCTATGCCCGCGCTGTTCGACTATCGGTACGCGCTGAGTGCGCCGCCCGCCGTCGGCCAACTCGTGCTCGTCCCGTTTGGCCGGCGCGAAGTCGTCGGGCTGATCTGCGAAGTCACGTTATCCACCGATGTCCCCGCCGACAAAATCCGCGCCGTCGCCGCACTCTGCGATGCCCTGACTCCGCTTTCCGCCGACTGGATCACGCTCGCCGCGTTCGCCGCCGAGTACTATCAGCGCGGCTTGGGCGAAGTCGCGCTCCCCGCGCTCCCGCAAGCGCTCCGCGATGCCTCGCGGTGGAATCGCCTGCTTGCCGTCGAGCCGCGATATCGCCTGTTGGCTACAGGGCGCGAGAGTCTACCCGAAAGTTTGCCCGCGCGGGCAAGTGCGTTGCGAAGATTGGCTGACGCGCTCGCATCGGAACGTTCGCTGGGTTTGTCCGATGCGCGCGCGCTTCATCCTAAAGCCGCCGCTACGTTCGATGAATGGCTGACGCGCGGCTGGATCGAACTCGCGCCGCCGGACGATGCTGCGCCGGAATCGCTCGAATGCGCGGTCACGCTTCCCGTTCTCACCGACGAACAGCGCGACGCCGTCGATTCGATTGCCCATTCGCGGGGTTTCGCGCCGTTTCTGCTTCACGGCGTGACGGGCAGCGGCAAAACCGAGGTTTATCTGCACGCGCTCGCCGCCTTGCTGGCCGTGAAACCCGACGCGCAGGCGCTCGTCCTCGTGCCCGAAATCAACCTCACGCCGCAGTTCGAAGCCGCGTTTCGCGCGCGATTTTCGGCGCTCGCGGCCGGTTCCATCGTCACGATGCACAGCGGATTGGCCGAAGGCGAACGCGCGCGCAACTGGCTGGCGGCGCATACCGGCAGCGCGCGGATCGTGCTCGGCACGCGCCTCGCCATTCTTTCGTCGATGCCGAATCTCGCCGCGATCGTCGTCGATGAGGAACACGATCCCGCCTACAAGCAGCAGGAAGGTCTGCGCTATTCCGCGCGCGATCTGGCCATCTATCGTGCGAAGCAGTTGGGCATTCCGGTCGTGCTCGGATCGGCGACGCCGTCGCTGGAAAGCTGGTGGCAGGCGGAGCAGGGCCGATACACCCGTCTGACGCTCACGCGCCGCGCCGTCGCGGATGCGGTGTTGCCGGAAGTGCGCCTGATCGATCTGGAGCAGGAACGCCAGCGCGGACGCGCATCGGTCGATGGCTTGTCAGGACCGCTGATCGCCGCGTTGAAATCGCGTCTGGAACGCGGCGAGCAAAGCCTCGTTTTCCTGAATCGACGCGGCTACGCGCCCATTCTTTCATGCGATGCCTGCGGCTGGGTCGCCGGCTGTCCGCGATGCAGCGCCTACGCCGTTCTGCATAAGCCCGAACGCGCGCTGCGATGCCATCACTGCGGCTGGGAATCGCGCATACCGAAGTCGTGCCCGGACTGCGGCAACATCGATATCGCGCCGATGGGACGCGGCACGCAACGCGTCGAAGAAACGCTCGCGAGCGTGGTGCCGGGCGCGCGCGTATTGCGTATCGATGCCGACAGCACGCGTCGCAAAGGCAGCGCGCAGGCGTTGTTCTCTGACGTCCACGCGGGCGAAGTCGATATCCTCGTCGGCACGCAGATGATCGCGAAAGGGCACGATTTCCGCCGCGTCACGCTGGTCGGCGTGCTCAACGCCGACACCGCGCTGTTCTCCCACGACTTTCGCGCCAGCGAACGGCTTTTCGCGCAACTGATTCAGGTCAGCGGTCGCGCCGGCCGCGCAGGATTGCCCGGCGAAGTGATGATCCAGACGCGCTATCCGCGGCACGCGCTTTATCAGGCGTTATCGCGTCAGGATTACGTGGGATTTGCTAATTCGACCTTGAGTGAGCGCCGCGATGCGCGCCTGCCGCCATTCGTCTATCAGGCGATGTTGCGAGCCGAAGGCCGCACGCTCGAAGCTGCGTTGAAGTTTCTGGGAGAGGCTGCGGAAACGTTTGCGTCGTTGCCCGGCGCGGACCGAGTGACCGTGTACGACGCGGTGCCGCTGACGATCGTCAAGGTATTTAACGTGCATCGCGCCCAGCTACTGCTGGAGAGCGGCTCAAGAGCCGCGTTGCAAACCGCGCTGCGCGCCTGGCAGCCGGTTCTTCGCACGCTCAGGGGCGTGCTGCGGTGGAACGTGGAAGTCGATCCGCTCGACGTTTGAGATCAGACCTTCACGCGCGATACATCCGCGCCGCGCGGTGCTGCATCACGCGCTTCTTCCTTGCGCTCGACGCGCGATGACGCGCCGCGTACGAACAGCACCACGCAGAAAGCGAACAGCACCCAAATGCTGGCGATTACCATCCAAGTGTTCATGATCGTGCCCTCGTTATAAATATGCCGCGGTGGTCCATCCGCGGAATGTCGCGCGTTGATTGGCGCTCACCTGCGTTTATATCGGCGGCACACGAGTGCTTACTTAGGGCGTTGTCCCAAAAATATTTAGATTAGGGAATCTACTAGGCGACAAACGCCATTCGCCAGCCCGTGGTGCACCGGGCAAAACCTTGTGGGGCAAGGGTTTCAAGATGGTGCAACCCTAGAGAAATTCTCGGTTGCACCTTTTTTTGCAGCGGAGTAGGATTCGCCAACTTTTCGGTCATCCGCCGGGTATCGACGACCGGCAAACGAAGGAAATATGGCGAGCACAACCCTTGGCGTGAAAGTCGATGATCTGCTGCGTTCCCGTCTGAAAGACGCGGCCACGCGACTCGAGCGCACCCCGCACTGGCTGATCAAACAGGCGATTTTTGCCTACCTCGAGCGCATCGAGCATGGTCAGTTGCCGCCCGAGCTGTCGGGCGCGAACGGCTCGTCCGAAATGAGCGATACCACGCCCGCCGATTCCTACGAAGAAGGCGCGCCCACGCCCTTCCTCGAATTCGCGCAGAACGTGCAGCCGCAGTCGGTGTTGCGCGCGGCGATCACGGCGGCGTATCGGCGGCCGGAGCCGGGGTGCGTGCCGTTTCTGATCGGTCAGGCGCGCTTGCCCGCGACTGTCAGCGCGGAAACCGAAAAGCTCGCGACCAAGCTCGTCGAAGCGTTGCGTGCGAAGAGCAAGGGCGGCGGCGTCGAAGGCTTGATCCACGAATTCTCGCTGTCGAGTCAGGAAGGCGTCGCGCTGATGTGTCTCGCCGAAGCGCTGCTGCGCATTCCCGACCGCGCCACGCGCGATGCGCTGATCCGCGACAAGATCAGCAAGGGCGACTGGAAATCGCATATGGGCCAGGCGCCGTCGCTGTTCGTGAACGCGGCGACGTGGGGCTTGATGATTACCGGCAAGCTCGTCACGACGAACAGCGAAGCCGGTTTGTCGTCGGCGCTGACGCGATTGATCGGACGCGGCGGCGAACCGCTGATCCGCAAGGGCGTCGATATGGCGATGCGCCTGATGGGCGAGCAGTTCGTCACCGGCGAAAACATTTCCGAAGCGCTGGCCAACAGCCGCAAGTTCGAAGCGCGCGGCTTCCGCTACTCGTACGACATGCTCGGCGAAGCGGCCACGACCGAAGAAGACGCGCAGCGCTACTACGCATCGTACGAACAGGCGATTCACGCGATCGGCAAGGCAGCGGGCGGGCGCGGCATCTACGAAGGTCCGGGCATTTCCATCAAGCTGTCCGCGCTGCATCCGCGATACTCGCGTTCGCAACAAGAACGCACGATGAACGAACTGCTGCCGCGTGTGCGTGCGCTGGCGTTGCTTGCGCGTCGCTACGACATCGGTCTGAATATCGACGCGGAAGAGGCGGATCGGCTGGAAATTTCGCTCGATTTGCTCGAAGCGCTGTGTTTCGATGCCGAACTCGCGGGCTGGAACGGTATCGGCTTTGTGATTCAGGCGTATCAGAAGCGCTGCCCGTTCGTGATCGACTACCTGATCGATCTCGCGCGCCGCAGCCGTCATCGTTTGATGATTCGCCTTGTGAAGGGCGCGTATTGGGACAGCGAAATCAAGCGCGCTCAGGTCGATGGTCTCGAAGGCTATCCGGTCTACACGCGCAAGATCTACACGGACATTTCGTACCTCGCCTGCGCGAAGAAACTGCTCGGCGCGCCGGATGCGGTTTATCCGCAATTTGCCACGCACAACGCGTTCACGCTGTCGGCCATTTATCACCTCGCGGGTCAGAACTACTATCCCGGCCAGTACGAGTTCCAGTGTCTGCACGGCATGGGCGAGCCGCTGTACGAGGAAGTCACGGGCCGCGACAAGCTGAACCGGCCGTGTCGCGTGTATGCGCCGGTCGGCACGCACGAAACGCTGCTCGCGTATCTCGTGCGGCGTCTGCTGGAAAACGGCGCGAACACATCGTTCGTAAACCGAATCGCCGATGAAACCATCCCCGTGAAGGATCTCGTCGAAGATCCGATCGACGAAGCGCAGAAGATCACGCCGCTGGGCGCGCCGCACGCGAAGATCGCGCTGCCGCGTCAGTTGTATGGCGATGAGCGTCTCAATTCGATGGGCCTCGATCTCTCGAACGAGCATCGGCTGGCGTCGTTGTCGTCGGCATTGCTGGCGAGTACGAATCATCCGTGGCGCGCGGAGCCGATGCTGGAAGGCGGCACGATCATCGAAAACGGCAAGCCTGCGCGCGATATCCGCAATCCGGCCGATCTGCGCGATCTGGTCGGCGTGGTGGTGGAGGCATCATCGGAACAAGTGAGTGCGGCGCTTGCCAATGCAGTTGCCGCCGCGCCGATCTGGCAAGCCACGCCCGTCGATGACCGCGCCGATTGCCTCGCGCGCGCCGCCGATCTGCTCGAAGCGCAAATGCACACGCTGATGGGTCTCGTCGTGCGCGAAGCGGGCAAATCGCTGGCGAATGCGATTGCCGAAATCCGCGAAGCCGTCGATTTCCTGCGCTACTACGCGGCGCAAATTCGCGGCGAATTCTCGAACGATACGCATCGCCCGCTCGGTCCGGTGGTCTGTATCAGCCCGTGGAATTTCCCGCTGGCGATTTTCATGGGTCAGGTTGCTGCCGCGCTCGCTGCCGGTAATCCCGTGCTTGCCAAGCCCGCCGAACAAACGCCGCTGATCGCCGCGCAGGCCGTGCGTATTCTGCGCGAAGCCGGCGTGCCCGCAGGCGCGGTCCAGTTGCTGCCGGGCGATGGCGAAACCGTCGGCGCGGCGCTGGTTGCCGATGCTCGCACGCGCGCCGTGATGTTCACCGGATCGACCGAAGTCGCGCGCCTCATCAACAAGACGCTGTCTGAACGGCTGGACGCCGACGGCCGCCCGATTCCGCTGATCGCCGAAACCGGCGGCCAGAACGCGATGATTGTCGATTCGTCGGCGCTCGCTGAACAAGTCGTCGCGGACGTGATGCAGTCATCGTTCGATTCGGCTGGTCAGCGTTGCTCGGCGCTGCGCGTGCTCTGCCTGCAAGACGACGTCGCCGACCGCACGCTCGAAATGCTGACCGGCGCGATGCAGCAACTCGCGGTCGGCAACCCGGATCGCCTCTCGACCGACGTCGGCCCGGTGATCGATGCCGAAGCGAAAACCGGTATCGAAGCGCACGTCGCGTCGATGCGCGACAAGGGCCGCAAGGTCACGCAACTCGATGCGCCGGACGCGTGCGCGCAAGGCACCTTTGTGCCGCCGACGCTGATCGAACTCGACAGCATCGACGAATTGAAGCGTGAAGTGTTCGGTCCCGTGCTCCACGTGATCCGTTATCGCCGATCCAATCTTGATAAACTCCTCGACCAAATTCGGGCGACGGGTTATGGCCTGACGCTCGGCATCCATACACGAATCGATGAAACCATCGCGCATGTGATTTCGCGCGCGCATGTGGGCAATATTTATGTGAATCGGAACGTGATCGGCGCGGTGGTCGGCGTGCAGCCGTTCGGCGGCGAAGGTTTGTCGGGCACAGGTCCGAAGGCGGGTGGCGCGCTGTATCTGCAACGCCTGCTGGCCAAGCGCCCGACCGGTTTGCCGAAGTCGCTGGCGAGCACGCTGATCGTGGATCAGGCGGCATCGAAAGACGCACCGGCAACGGCGTTGACCGCGTTCCGCGACTGGTCGATCGGCGAGCGCGACCCGCACACCGCCGCACGCTGCGATGGTTACTTGCAGCACGTTCTGGCCGGCGCGACCGCCGTGCTCAACGGCCCGACCGGCGAGCGCAACACCTACACGCTCGGCGCACGCGGCACGGTGTTGTGCGTGGCATCGACGGAAAGCGGCGCGCGCGCCCAGTTCGCGGCGGTGCTCGCGACCGGCAACCGCGCGTTGTTCAGCGGATCGGCGGGCGAACAGTTGGCGGCAGTGTTGCCTGCATCGCTCAAACCGTACGCAAGTGTTCGGAAAGCCGGCGAAGACTTCGATGCCGTGCTGTTCGAAGGTGACAGCGACGAACTGCTGTCACTCGTAAAGGAAGTCGCCAAGCGTCCGGGACCGATCGTATCGGTGCAGGGCGTGGCGGCGGGCGCATTCGCCGACGCCGATCATGACGGCGAAGACTACGCGCTCGAACGTCTGCTGACGGAACGCTCGGTGAGCGTGAACACGGCGGCGGCAGGCGGCAATGCGAATTTGATGACGATCGGTTGAAGCACACACTCCGGCGCTCGGATCAGATAAATCAGACGGCGGCACGCACGGCGAAGCTGCCATTCATGTTGGTGTACCAGGAGAAGCTATGAAGCACACGATGACCAAGCTGGCAGCAGCGATGACCATTGCCGGCCTGTCGTTCGCGGGGACCGCATTCGCCCAGTCGGCCGAAGACGTGAAGGTGGGTTTTGCCGCGCCGCTGACGGGCGCGCAGGCGCACTACGGCAAGGATATGCAGAACGGCATCACGCTCGCGATCGAAGATTTCAACGCGACCAAGCCGGTGATCGGCGGCAAGCCGGTGCGTATCGTGCTGGATTCGGCGGACGATCAGGCCGACCCGCGCACGGGCACGACCGTAGCGCAACGTCTGGTCGATGACGGCATCAAGGGCATGCTCGGCCACTTCAACTCGGGCACCACGATCCCGGCATCGCGCATTTACGCGAACGCGGGCATCCCGGAAATCGCAATGGCGACGGCTCCGGAATACACCACGCAGGGCTTCAAGACCGCGTTCCGCATGATGACCTCGGACACGCAGCAAGGTTCGGTCGCGGGCGAATTCGCGGTGAAGAACCTGAAGGTGAAGAAGATCGCTATCGTCGATGACCGCACGGCATACGGCCAGGGTCTCGCCGACCAGTTCGAGAAGGCCGCGAAGGCTGCGGGCGGCAATATCGTCGATCGCGAATTCACGAATGACAAGGCCGTCGATTTCAAGGCGATTCTCACCAAGATCAAGGCAACGAATCCGGACCTCGTGTACTACGGCGGCGCCGATTCGCAAGCCGGCCCGATGGCCAAGCAAATGAAGTCGCTCGGCTTCCGCGCGCCGCTGATGGCAGGCGAAATGGTCAAGACCGACACGTTCATCAAGATCGCGGGCGACGCGGCGGATGGCACGGTGGCATCGCTGGCTGGCTTGCCGATGAACGAAATGCCGGGTGGCGCGGACTATCAGGCGAAGTACAAGAAGCGCTTCAACGAAGACGTCGAAACGTACTCGCCGTACGCCTATGACGGCGCGATGGCCATGTTCAATGCGATGAAGGCCGCCAACTCGACCGATCCGGCGAAGTATCTGCCGTTCCTGGCGAAGACGGATATGCAGGGCGTGACCGCCAAGCATCTCGCGTATGACTCGAAGGGCGATCTGAAGAACGGCGGCATCACGCTATATAAGGTCGTTGGCGGTAAGTGGACGACGTTGCAGAGCGTGGGCGGAAAGTAAGCGCCAGTTCTGCTGACTGCGTAAAACGGCCCGGCATGCGAAAGCATCCGGGCCGTTTTTATTACTGCGGCGGCACGTCGGGTTCCGTTTTGACCTTCAGCGCAGCCGGTTGCCCTTTGCTGCCGATGCCCGCCTGGAACGTTACCGGCATGCCTTCGTGCAGATCGTCGAAGTCGGCATCGATGAGTGCGCCGTAAAAGAAGAACAGATTGCCCGGATTGATAAAGCCGAAGCCCTTCTTCAATTTCACGATAGCGCCGGATTTCCACGATGGCTCTTCGTCCGCGCGCTGCGGCTGATCGGGGCGCGGCGGGAAAAGCCCGCGTACGGCTTCCTTCTCGTCGTCGCTGTCCGCCGTGTCTATTCCGTCGATCACGTCGGACATCAGTATCGGATAACTGACTTCCTTGAGCAGCATCTGGCTCGGCGTGGTGCCTCTCGGTTCGCCGTTGATCTCATAGGAAATCGACCATCCCAGCACCATGACGCGGATGCCGAGCGTCTTGAGTTTGCGCGCAAGCGGAATGTAGTCGCTGTCGCCCGCGACGAGCACCACGACATCGAAATGCTTGTAGATGGATAGCTCGAACGCTTCCAGCGCCAGCCATACGTCGATGCCTTTCTCCTTGCCCATCGCGTTCATCGGCAGATGGTGCGCGGTGACATTGGCGCGCATGAGAATGTCGTCCAGCACGCGCTCGTGATAAAGCAGGTTTTCGCCTTTCTCTACGCATTGCTGCGCGGAAAAGCGGCCGCGAAAGTAATGGGCGTCGATGATCTGGCAATTGTGATAGTCGAGCCGTTCTGCCTTTGCCACGCGGCAGCGAATGAACTCATGCAATCCGCGAATGGAAATCCACGCCTGCGCGTCGTGCTGATATTTGTAGAACCGGCTAACGGTGGCGAAATAATTGCCGTCGTAGAAAACGCCGATCTTGGTCAATTGCCTGACTGTGTGGGGCATCGTCCTGTCGCTCCTGATATGTCGAATCAGCTCTCGTGATTCGGAGAGTCGAATTCGATTATCCAAAACGACCGCACTGAATTAATAGTGCAGGATGCTGAATTGAAGTTGCCAAACGGCAAACTAACGTGACATTTTTCCGATGCGCTTATATCCGGTCACCATCGCCTTAATCAGATTCTCCCGCGTCCACACACTCATCAACACCGCCGCCGCGATATGCACGCACACGCAAACCTCGAGCGCGATGGAAAGCCATGTGTGAATTTCTTGCGGCCAGTCTTCGCCCCAGAACGCATCGAGCCGCATGATCCAGCCGGACACGCCGAGCGCGATTATCAACAGCCACAATAAAAGCGCCATCAGCGCGCCGAGCGGATTGTGCGAAACATGATGCAAAGGCGTGCCATCGACGAGAGACCGCACGTATTCACGCAGATGCGAACCCGTTGGCCACCAAGCCGAAAACCGCGCGTACTGCGAACCGATAAAGCCCCAGACCAAGCGCGCCGCGACCAAAAAAGCCGCCGCATATCCCAGCAGCCGATGCACCGAATCCGTCGGCCCGAACAGATTCCACAAAACGATGCCCGCGACGGTCCAGTGCGTGAGCCGCACCCACGCGTCCCAGACCTTCACGCGCGTCATTCCACTTCCGATTTCACGACGGCAAGCGTCTTGGTGTCGTAGTAAATCTCGACTTTCTTGCCATCCTTGTCGTGCCCGTAGATTTCGTAGCAGTTGCCATCGACCTTGAACTTGCGAATCTTGTAGCCCTGCGATTCAAGCTGCGCCTTGGCATCCGATTCCTTCATCCACTCGCTTTTCGGATGCGCCGTGCAATCCGCCTTCGCGAACGCCGCGCCCGAAAAACTCACTGCCAACGACAAAGCCAAAATCTTAAGCATCGCTAACTCCCGGTGGTTTCGAGCTGACTACTCTACTGGCACCGGGAATGGATCGCAAGCAAAACGAAAGCTTATCCGTTATCGCTTGCCTTGCTGGCGAATTTGTTCGAGCGTCGCGGCGGGCGTGCTTTGATCCTGCGGAATCCGAATTTCGATCACAGCAGGCAAACCCGAAGCCACCGCGCGATCGAACGCAGGCATGAATGCATCCGTCGTCTCGACGCGTTCGCCATGCGCGCCGAACGACTTCGCATACGCGACGAAGTCCGGATTGGTCAGCCCCGTTCCATGCACGCGATTCGGGTAATGCCGCTCCTGATGCATGCGGATCGTGCCGAACTGCGCGTTGTTCACGACGATAAAAATCACCGCCAATTCATACTGCATCGCCGTGGCGATTTCGTGGCTGGACATCATGAAGCAGCCATCGCCAGCAAACGCGATCACCGTGCGATCCGGATAAAGCGACTTCGCCGCAATTGCCGCGGGCACGCCGTAACCCATCGCGCCACTGGTCGGCGCAACCTGCGAGCGGAACTGTCGATACGAATAGTGCCGATGCAGCCACGTCGCGTAATTGCCCGCGCCGTTGGTAAGAATTGAATCGGCGGGAATCTTTTCGGCGAGTTGACGCATGATCTCGCCGAGCTGGACATCGCCGAGCATGGGACGCGGTTTGCGCCATTCGATATAAGCCGCGTGCGCGGTTTCGGCGCTGCCTTCCCACGCGATCTGCGCGGGCGGTTCCAACTCGGCCAGCAAGGACGCGATTTCCGGCATACCCGAGACGATCGGCAAATCCGCGCTGTACACGCGGCCGAGTTCCTCGGCACCCTGATGCACGTGGATCAGCGTCTGCTTTGTCTTCGGGATCTCGAGCAGCGTGTAACCGCCTGTCGTCGATTCGCCCATGCGCGGGCCGAGCACGAAGAGCACATCGGCATCGCGGATGCGCGCGGCGAGCGCCGGATTGATGCCGAGGCCGACATCGCCCGCATAGTTCGGATGCTCGTTGTTCAGCGTGTCCTGATAGCGGAACGCGCAGCCGACCGGCAGTTTCCATCGTTCGATGAAGCGCGCGAAGTCCTGCGTCGCGTCCGACGTCCAGCCGCTTCCGCCTGCAATGACGAGCGGTTTCTTCGCGCTGGAAAGCAACTCGCCTAAACGCTCCATCTGCGCTGAAGACGGCGACGCCGCCACGCGCTGATACGCGGGCGCGGGCGCGGCGGCATCGACTAATTCGGTGAGCATATCTTCCGGCAGCGCGAGCACGACCGGACCAGGCCGCCCGGCGGTCGCGACATGAAACGCGTGACTCATATATTCAGGCACGCGGCGCGGATCGTCGATTTGCGCGACCCACTTCACCATCTGCCCGAACATGCGCCGATAGTCGATCTCCTGAAACGCCTCGCGATCCATATGATCGCGCGCGCATTGGCCGATCAGCAGGATCATCGGCGTGGAATCCTGAAAGGCCGTATGTACGCCGATGGACGCGTGCGTCGCGCCCGGACCGCGCGTGACGACCGCCACGCCCGGCCGCCCCGTCAATTTGCCGACGGCTTCCGCCATGTTCGCCGCGCCCGCCTCGTGCCGGCAAACGATGGTCTGAATCTGGTCGGTTTCATCGTGCAGAGAATCGAGCACCGCGAGAAAGCTCTCGCCGGGCACGCAGAACACGCGTTCGACGCCGTGATGAACGAGCGCATCGACGACGAGGCGCGCACCGGTGGTTTGATCAGCGGACGACATGCGCAGACATCTCCTTTGGTATAGGCGTAGGGCCTTAATCGTACGCGCACCCATTGATTCAAAGGCGGAATCTTTTGCCGATGAAAATCGGAAAGAACGCCCGCGTCAAAGTTTCCGCACGGCTTCCATCAGCCGAAATACCCCTTTTTCCCCTCCTTTATCCAGCGATAGACCATCGGGGTTCTTCGCAATAATGGCTTCACTGAAAAGCGGGTACGGAAATAAAGCAGTACCACCCGCCTCGCAACGATCGCTCTTACCTCATCGGGGGCCCAGTTTGAACATTCGTAAATTCATCGGCGCGAACAGCCGTGACGCACTGCGCCAGGTTCGTGAAGCGCTCGGCCCCGATGCCGCTGTCCTCTCCAACCGTACGCTCGATGATGGCTCCGTCGAAATCGTCGCCGTAGCAGAAAGCGATCTCGCCACGATTTCCCCCGCGCCGATGGCTCCGAGCGAGCCGCCCGCCGTGTTCCCGAGCACGACGCCGCGCGCCGCGCTGGCGCAAGCCGCAGCGGCCGCCGCTGCCGCCGCCGCAAAGCAGACGCCCGCCAATCCGTACGCCAGCGGCGATGTGTTCTCGTCGGTGTTCGGCAATAACAGCGACGCCGATGACGACATCGACGAAGAAGCCCCGCGCACGATGGCCGATTCGAATCCGTGGCTGATCGAGCATGCGAAGCGCATCGCGCAGCAGGCGAACGGCGGACTGCCGTCGAATCGTCCGCTGACGCCTTCGGCTGCGATCGCTCGCGGCATGGGCGTGCCGGTCACGCCGTCGGAACTCCCGATTGCGCCTGCGCCGATCATCGAAAAGCAGGAAGCCGTTCAACAGCAACAGCCGCAACAACACGCACCGCGCGCACAAAAGCCGGTTCAGCAACAAGCACCGCAAAAAGTCGAAACCCCGGAATGGGCGCGCGAAGCCGCGCAAGTCGCCGCACGCCGCGCTGCCGCCAAGATCAACGCCAGCGAAGGCCAGCCGCAACCGGCCGCGCAGAAAGCACCCGCCGGCCTCGAAGGTCTGCCCGCGAACGCCGCCGCCGCCGTGACGGACGCGATCCGCACGCGCATGGAACAGCTCGTCAACGAAACCGTGATGGGCGAACTCTCCTCCATGCGCGACATGATGGAAGAGCACTTCTCCGGTTTGATATGGGGCGAGCGCCAACGCCGCAGCCCGATCAACGGTCAACTCACGAAGCGTCTGTTCTCCGCCGGTTTCTCGGCGCAGATGGTGCGCATGATCGTGGACAACATGCCGGAAATGGCGAATTTCGAAGCAGCGTTCGAGTGGGTCCAGCAAGTGATCGAATCGAACCTGCCGGTGATGGACAGCGAAGACGCGCTGATGGAACGCGGCGGTGTGTTCGCGCTGATGGGCCCGACGGGCGTCGGCAAGACCACTACGACGGCCAAGCTCGCCGCGCGCTGCGTGATGCGCTCCGGCGCCAGCAAGGTCGCGCTGCTGACGACGGACAGCTACCGGATCGGCGCACACGAACAACTGCGCATCTTCGGCAAGATTCTCGGTGTATCGGTCCATGCGGTGAAGGACGCCGCCGATCTGCAACTCGCGCTGACTGAGTTGCGCAACAAACATATCGTGCTGATCGATACGATCGGCATGAGCCAGCGCGACCGCATGGTTTCCGACCAGATCGCGATGCTGTGCGGCGCGGGCCAGCCGGTGCAACGCATTCTGCTGCTCAACGCAACCAGCCACGGCGACACGCTCAACGAAGTCGTTCAGGCCTACCAAAGCTCGCCGGATCAGCCGAATCTCGCTGGCGTGATTCTGACCAAGCTCGACGAAGCCACCAACCTGGGCGGCGTGCTCGATACGGTGATTCGCTACAAGCTGCCGGTGCATTACGTATCGACCGGACAGAAGGTGCCGGAGAACTTGTACGTCGCCACCCGGCGATTCCTCATCAAGAGTGCGTTCTGCATTCCGCGCGACGGTTCGCCGTTCGTGCCGCAGGACGACGAAGTGCCGGCACTGCTCTCCGCATTGTCCGCGCGTGCCACGACCGAACTCGACGGAGTGCACTTTGGATAAGTACGTGCTCGATCAGGCGGAAGGCCTTCGCAGGCTGCTGACGCGTTCGGGATCGCGCGTGGTGGCGGTTGTCGGTGGACCGACGGGCATCGGATGCACGTCGGCGGTGGTGAATCTCGCAGCGGCGCTGGCCGCGCATGGCAAGGACGTGCTGGTGATCGACGAGCAGCAGCCCGCAGGTTCGGTGAGCGAGCTGACGCATGTGCAGGATTCGGGCGCGTTCGCCGCGGTGATGTCGGGCCGCCGCACGCTGACGGAATCGATCACGCGCACGTCGCTGGGTTTTTCGCTGATTTCGGCCCCGCGCGATGAGCGCATCAGCCACGACGCCGCGCAATGCCGCGCGCTGCTCGACGGCGCCGCCGATATCGTGCTGATCGATGCGCAACTCGATCGCAACGGCGCGCTCTCGTCGCTGGGCGCACAGGCGCATGATTTTCTGATGGTGACGCGGGTAGCCGCGTCGGCGATCACCGAGGCGTACGCGTGCATGAAGCGCTTGCACTACGCCCACGCGATCGGCCAGTTCCGCGTGTTGATCAATCACGTGCAGGACCCGGCCGATGCAGCGATCGCCTTCGAGAACCTGTCGGGCGTGGCAAGCCGGTATCTGGCTGTATCGCTCGTGCAGGCAGGGTATGTGTCCGAGGATGCGCGCGTCGCTCGGGCGAAAGAGCTCTCCCGCTGCGCGGTCGATGCGTTCCCGGCTACGGCCGCGGCACGCGACTACCGCCGCATTGCAGCCGAGCTTCTGTTTTGGCCGATGCGTCCCGCGCCGTATGTTCGCGGCGAAGCGCAAGACCAGAATGACGCGCGATATTCGGTTGGCGAGTCTGACGAAAGCAGCCGGGCGGCAGCGCACTACGCGCTCCCGTTTCCGGCGATGCATTGAGCAGCACGGCGTCGATGTGACTAAGTTAAGGTGACCAAGATGTATAACGCCCAAGGAAAGCTCTCACAGTCTGAAGTGCTGACGCGCTACGCGCCGCTCGTTCGCCGACTGGGACTTCAGCTCGTTGCCAAGATGCCGGCGAGCGTCGATCTGGACGATCTGATCCAGGCCGGCATGATCGGTTTGATGGATGCGGCGAGCCGCTACAAGGAAGATCAAGGCGCACAGTTCGAAACGTACGCCAGCCAGCGGATTCGCGGCGCGATGCTCGACGAGCTGCGTGCCAACGACTGGCTCCCGCGCAGCATGCGCAAGACTTCGCGCGAAGTGGAATCGGCGGTACACAAGGTGGAGCAGAACCTTGGCCGCAGCGCGAGCGAGCAGGAAATCGCCGAGCATATGAATCTGCCGCTCGACGAATATCAGTCGATGCTGCAAGACCTGCACGGCAGCCAGTTGATCTACTACGAAGACTTCGATCGCTCGGCGGACGACGAGCCGTTCCTCGACCGCTACTGCGTCGATCGTTCGGACCCGCTGTCGGCGCTGCTGGACGACAGCCTGCGCGGTGCGCTGATCGAAGCCATCGACAAGTTGCCGGAACGCGAAAAGCTGCTGATGTCGCTGTACTACGAGAAGGGGTTGAATCTGCGCGAAATCGGCGCGGTGATGGAAGTCAGCGAATCGCGCGTGTGCCAGTTGCATAGCCAGGCGGTCGCGCGTCTGCGTACGAAGTTGCGTGAGCAGTCGTGGACTAGTATCGAAGCGTGAGTGGTTGTTAAAAAGAGCGCGCGGCATGGAAACATGCCGCGCGTTTTTCAATGCAGTTTCAATGCAGTTCAAAGTCCCGCGTTTCCGCAAACACCGTCTTGCCGACGCCCAGACTTTTCGCGCGATACATCGCCCGGTCGGCTGCGCGCAGCACGGCGCTCATGCCGGGCTGATGCGCTTCAGCCGCGCTCGACAGCAAGCACGCGCCAATACTCGCCGATACGTTCACCGAACGTTCCTGCACCGTGGTGATGGACGCGAGCATGGAATGGATATCGTCGGTGACGGCGAGCACTGCGCCGCGATCGCGTACGTTGCGCGCGAGCACGACGAACTCATCGCCGCCCAGGCGCGCGACGGAATCCGAATTGCGCGTCTTGCGCTTGAGCAGTTGCGCGAACGATTGAAGCAACATGTCGCCGACGGCGTGGCCGTAGGTATCGTTCACTTCCTTGAAGCCGTCGAGATCGATCAGCAGAAGCGCGGCGCTGTCATTGCCGCTTTGATCGATGATGCGTTCCAGCGCGTATCGATTCGACAAACCGGTAAGCGGATCGGTCGATGCCTGCCGCGCGAGATCGCGATTGGCGTTGCCGAGCCGATCGACCAGCACGCTCAGATACACCGATGCCGCGAGCACGCTCAGCCCAAGCCCGAACGCAATCGGCCGATTCACGATCCACCACGGCTGCCAGCACGCCAGCCCGATCACGACGAGAAGCGCCGTCGCACAAGACAGCGCCAGCGTGCGCTTGCCATAGCGACAACCCGCGCCGATAAGAAACCAGAACATCGCCCAGAGCAGCGGCAACGCGGCCGCGCCGCCGACGGCAAGCAGCAGCCCGACAAAGCTTTGATCGACGATGGTCGTCATCGTCAGCCGCTTGCCCGACGCCGACGATACGCGATTCACGAGCAGCAAGGTCCCCGCGCCGTAGCACACGTACATGGCGATCACGCGCGTAACGAGCATCGCTTCATGCGACGGAAAGCGCCACGCGTACGCGCCATAGGCCAGCAAAACCGCTGCGCCCATCCAAACGCGCAGCGCGGCCTGCTCCCGCTCGGGATTACCTTGCCCGGCCCACGCCAGGCCCGACGGCCTGCGAACCGGTTGATGCGCCTGCTCCATTGCTGACATCCCCTGCGCAGTGACTGCTGCTGTTGTTATCCGCTCTCGTGCGCTTGATACGGCTGGCCCCGTCGCGCTGGTTCGTTTTCGTGAGCGAGTGGGTATTTTGCTACTTTTTGAGATAACGCTGGTTTTCGGGTATGAACGGTTATCGAACGAGATAACGGCGTTTTTACCGAAATGTTTAAGAGCTTGATCACATGACAGATCACCATGCACTTGCAGGCGAATGGCTGCCGGTTTGCAACAGCATCGACGTGCCCGACAGCGAGGCGCGCGGCTTTATGGTTGCGGATGCGCGCATCGTCGTGTGGCGCGACAGTATCGGCACGGCGCATGTGTGGCGCGATTACTGTCCGCATCGCGGCGCGCAGTTGTCGCTCGGTCACGTGATGCGCGATCAGATCGTCTGCCCGTATCACGGCTGGATGTACGACATCGAAGGACAGTGTCTGCATATTCCATCGAACCCGGCGCTCAGGCCGCCGAAGCGCGCATGCGCCGTCACTTACGTGGCCGAGGAGCGCTACGGCGTGATCTGGATGAGTTTCGGCCAGCCTGCCTATTCGCTCGATTTTTTCCCCGAGGCATCAATCGAAGGCGGACGCCGCATCAATCTGGCGCCGCAGACGGTGCGCTCGTCCGCGCCGCGTGTTGTCGAGAATTTTCTGGATATGGCGCACTTTTCGTTCGTGCATGTCGGGATTCTGGGCGAGCGCGATCACGCAGAAGTACCGGATTACGAAGTCTCGCCCTCCGCCGATGGTGGTCCCGAAGCGCGCCAGTGTTTCTATTGGCAGCCGAACGGCATGCCGGGTCAGGGCGGTGCGATGATCGAGTATGTGTATCGCGTGAAACGGCCGTTGATCGCTACGTTGACGAAAGTGGCATCAGGTGGCGAAGGTGCGTTGCATATCATGCTCGTGGCATCGCCGGTGACGCGAACGGAAACGCGCGCGTGGCTCGTCTCCATCCACGAGGACGACGTTGTTCACTCCGATCAGGCGCTTTACGACTTCAACATGGAGATCTTGCTGCAGGACACGCCGATCGTGGAGTCGCAGTGGCCGAAGGAGTTGCCGCTGGCGATCGATGCGGAACTGCATCAGCGAAGTGACCGGATGTCGTTGGCGTACCGGAGGTGGCTTGCGGAAATGGGATTTGAGTATGGAACGACGCTGAACGGTGGCTAGGGGATTACCGATTGGTCCACCGTATGGCGCGCCCGGCTGGGATCGAACCAGCAACCCCTGCCTTCGGAGGGCAGTACTCTATCCATTGAGCTACGGGCGCATCTGCATCTATATCTGACAGGCACTTGCAAGATAGACACGCTGCAAAAAGCGCGCCCGCAAGGGCCATGCGAATCCGAGAGGATACCTGCTTTCCGTGAAAACGTCCATCGCGCGAGGCCGGGGCGTGGGCACGGAATGCGTCACATGATTCGGGTAAACGCCCGTCGCATCATGCCTGCCGCCCCGCGCCTGCCGTTAAGCGTTCCGTCTATAATCGACCGTGCCCTGAGAATCCAATGATTTAAACGAAGGGCATCCGCAAAGCTGTCACTGAACCGACCCAAACTAAAAACGGGAGACGAGACAAGCATGAGCGAAGCACCCCACGGAGCCCCGATCAAAACGCCCGGCCAACTTATCGCGGCGATTATCGCGGGGTTCGGCGTTCCGATTGCCATCATCATCCTGCTTGCGGTCTATGTGAATAACTCGACGCGAACGGGTGCCGGCACCGATATCGAACAATCAGTGAATGAGCGGATCGCGCCGGCCGCGCAGGTCGATGTGCGCGATGCCAACGCGCCGCGCGTCTATAAAACCGGCGAGGAAGTCTTCAAGGCTGTCTGCTCCGCGTGTCACGCCAACGGCACCGCAGGCGCACCCAAATTCGGCGATGCAGCCGCCTGGGCGCCGCGCATCAGCGAAGGTTACGACGCGCTTCTGCATAACGCGCTCAACGGCAAGGGCGCGATGCCCGCGCGCGGCGGCACCAGTCCCGACGATTACTCCGACTTCGAAATCGCGCGTGCGGTCGTCTACATGGCGAACGATGGCGGGGCGAAATTCCCCGAACCCGCACAGCCCGCGCCGGGCGCGGCGACAGCGGCAGCGGCTGCATCCGCACCGGCTGCATCGAATGACAATGCGCAGGCAGCGGCCGCAGTCGCCGCGCTGGCTTCGGTGCCGCAAGCCGCAGCGCCCGCCGCAGGCGCACAGAGCGCCGATAACTCGCAGGCAGGCAAAGCGCTCTACGAGCAAGTGTGTCAGGCGTGTCACGCGGCAGGCGTGCTCGGCGCGCCGAAGTTCGGCGACAAGGAAGCCTGGGCGCCGCGCCTGAAAGATTCGATGGACACCGTCTACAACTACGCGCTCAAGGGCAAGGGCGCGATGCCGCCGAAAGGTGGATCGAACGCGCCGGATGCTGACGTGAAAGCCGCAGTCGATTACATGGTGAACGCTTCGAAATAAGTCAGCCTTTCTGCAGAAGCGCCTTCAACATCGCCATCCGGTCTTTCGGCGACAAAGGCGCTTCTTCCGCGGTCGGCGGCGGGGCATCGTCGAGCAGCATTTCGGGGATGAACCGCGACGGCTCGCACACCACCGTCTCCCGCGCGCGCTTGCGCTTCTTGCACCAGTTCAGATGCAGACTGCGCTGCGCCCGCGTGATCGCCACATACATCAACCGCCGCTCTTCTTCGATACGCCCATCGTCCACCGGCGCGTCATCGTCCGTATTCCCGCGATGCGGCATGATGCCCTCCTCGACGCCCACAAGAAACACGTGCGGATATTCCAGCCCTTTCGACGCATGCACCGTCGATAAGCGCACCGCATCCGGATCTTCGTCGCGGCCTTCGAGCATCGACATCAGCGCAACGGTTTGAATCAGGCCGAGCAGATTCTTGCCGTCGTCGGCGAAACCATCGGCGGTGTCGTAGCCGGTTTGCTCGACGCTCGCATCAGGTTCAGGCTTCGTGCCCTTGCGCTTGAGCCATTCGAGAAACTCCAGCACGTTCTGCCACTTCGATTGCGCCTGGCGCTCGTCGAAGGCATCGTAGAGATAGGCTTCGTAGTGGATGGCTTCCATCATGTCGTCGATGACTTCGGTCGCGGGATCGCGTGCGGCGCGATCGGAGAGACGGCGCATCCACTCGCAAAACGTGCGCAGCGGCTCGACCTGACGCACGGACAGTCGCGCTTCGATGCCGCCCATGAACACCGCCTCGAACAGCGACACTTTCGCCGCGCCCGCAAACGCGCCGAGCGCTTCGAGCGTCGTATTGCCAACACCGCGTCGGGGCGTGGTGATCGCGCGAATGAACGCGGGATCATCGTCGGGATTGGCGATCAGACGCAGATACGCGCACAAATCCTTGATCTCCGCGCGATCGAAAAACGACTGCCCGCCCGACAGCACATAGGGAATGCGCTCGCGCCGCAAAACCTGCTCGAAAATCCGCGCCTGAAAATTCCCGCGATACAAAATGGCGTAATCGCGGAACTGCGTGCGTCGCTCGAACTTGTGCGCCGAGAGCCGGAACACGACGGATTCGGCCTCGTGCTCCTCGTCATTGCAGCCGGTCACGGTGATGGTGTCGCCCATGCCGTGTTCGGACCAGAGCTTCTTCTCGAACAGCTTCGGATTATTGGCGATGACATTGTTCGCCGCCGTCAAAATCCGCACCGTCGATCGATAGTTCTGCTCCAGCTTGATCACGTGCAGCTTCGGGAAATCCTTGCCCAACTGCGCAAGATTTTCGATGGTCGCGCCGCGCCAGCCGTAGATCGCCTGATCGTCGTCGCCAACCGCCGTGAACGCGGCGCGCGGACCGGCGAGCAGCTTCACCAGTTCGTACTGGCACGCGTTCGTGTCCTGATATTCATCGATCAACAAGTAACGCAAGCGGTTCTGCCACTTGTCGCGCACCTGTTCGTTCTCCGCGAAAAGCTGCGCGGGCCGCAGAATCAGATCGTCGAAATCCAGCGCCTGATACGCGTGCAGCGTCGCCGCGTAACTGCGATAAACAATCGCCGCCTGATGCTCGTCCTCGTTGCTCGCGAGCACGGACGCCTGATCGGGCGATACCATCGCGTTCTTCCACAGCGAGATGATCGACTGAATCTTGCGGATCAAACCCTTGTCCGTGGTGCCGAGCTGCTCCTGAACCATGCCGAAGCAATCGTCGGAATCCATGATGGAGAACTGCGGCTTCAGCCCGCAATGCTCCGCTTCCTGCCGCATGATCTGCACGCCGAGCGAGTGGAACGTGGAGATGGTGAGCTGATTCACCGGAATCTTGCGGCCTTCCTTGCCGGGCGTGGTCAGCGTCTTGCCTTCGAGCAGCTTGCCCGTGCGCTCGCGCATTTCGAGCGCGGCCTTGTTGGTGAAGGTGAGCGCGGCGATATGCTTCGGCTCGAAGCCGCGTCCTTCGATCAGATGCGCGATCTTCTGTGTGATCACGCGCGTCTTGCCGCTGCCCGCACCGGCGAGCACGAGACAGGGACCATCGAGATAGCGCACGGCTTCGCTTTGCGCGGCGTTCAGACCAGCGGACATCGTGTTGAATTTGGAGTTGGTGCGCGCGTTCGATACAGCCGGCGCATGGAGGAGAGCGCGATGTTAACACGATGCGCGCGCCACGGTTCCGGCCCTCGTTCGTGCCACAATGAGCGATCGATTCCACGAACTGAGTCACCACAGGACGATGCCCGCATGAGCACACCTCTGAAAGTCGGCGTGATGGGCTACGGCCTCGCCGGCGCGACGTTTCACGCACCTGTCATCGAATATTGCGGCCGCGCGGAAGTGACGGCCATCGCGACCAGTCAGGCCGAGCGCGCGCAGGCGGATTATCCGAACGCGCAGATCGTCGCGGACTTCGATGCGCTGCTTGGTATCGGCGAATTGGATGCGATCGTCATCGCCACGCCGAACGACACGCACTTCAATCTGGCGCATCGGGCGCTGTCGGCGGGAAAGGACGTCGTCGTCGATAAACCCGTCACGCTCAGCGCCGCCGATGCGCGCACGCTCGCCGATCTCGCGCAGCAAAAAGGCCTGCTGTTCGCGCCATTCCACAATCGCCGATGGGATGGCGACTTCATGACCGTGCGCGCGCTGATCGAAAGCGGGCGGCTCGGGCGCATCACGCATTACGAATCGCACTTTGATCGCTTTCGTCCGAAGGTGCCGGTGCGCTGGCGGGAAGAGGCATCGCGCGGCGGCGGTCTGTTGTTCGACCTCGGGCCGCATCTGATCGATCAGGCGCTGACGCTGTTCGGCCCGCCGCAGACGGTGACGGCGTTCGTAAAGGCGCATCGCGATCATGCGAGTGCGCCGGATTATGTGCATATCGTGCTAGGTTACGAGGACAAGGAGGTCGTGCTTCACGCGACGGCGCTTGCTGCGCTTGAGCCGCCGCGCTTTTCGATTCACGGCACGCGCGGCAGTTACGTGAAAAATGGACTCGATACGCAGGAAGATCAGTTGCGTGCGGGCATGCGGCCGGGCAATCCGGAATTCGCGAAGAACCCGCCGGGCTTACTGCGCGAAGAAGATCTGCGTCACGAATTCGCCACGCGCGATGGCGCGTATATCGAGTTTTATCGTGCGCTGGCGGCATCGATTCAGGATGGCAAACCATTCCCGGTTTCGACGCAGGACGCAGTGGATGTGATGACGATCATCGAACTGGCGCAGCAGAGTGAACAGGAAGGGCGACGCGTGGAGTTTGTGCGGCAGTGACGTCGCCTGGTTGCCTCGCGGCAAGCGCATCAAATTGTGATGAAAAGGGAAGTTACGCGCGCGCGGCGGGGTTGCTAGCATTCGTTCGAACTGCGATCGAATGTTGGGAGTGAGTGATCTTGAATCTGCCGAATCCTGTGGGTGCGAAGTGGTTGCGTATCGACTCGCGCAGCAAAATCTCGTCATTCTCGCGAACGCTCCGGTGCAACCCGCCCCATCACATCCCGCAAGCAGGCGCAACCGGCGCGGTCCGAATCCGTTTGACAACCCCATTTCGGTCGCGTAAATTCGCCCAACGCGGTCGGGAGAGCGCGTGGCTTTCGTTGCGTCATCGCATCGTGCAAGCTGCGCCGCCGAAGGGGCACACCCACAAACTCTCAGGCAAAAGGACTGGCTGCGTCGGGGAACACGTTTCCTCGCACTCTGGAGAGCGGCGGCGGTTTTTTCAACCCTAAGTGAAACTGAGGGATAAAACCGGCAGCCCACCGAAGGGGCGCGCGATGAACCACAGCCATGCTGAGGTTCGCGCAATCTCTCAGGTACCGAGGACAGAGGGGTCACGCATCGTATCCGCTAGTCGGTATGTGTTTTGCGCGCTGGAAGTTTCGGCACGCAAAAGCGCATTCGTCAGGCGTAGAACGCGCTGCGTGGCCTTTTTTGTTTGCGAACCGAGGCCCCGATGACTGAACTTCAACACACGCCCCTGCATGCCGCTCACCTCGCGCTCAACGCGCGCATGGTCGATTTTGGCGGCTGGGACATGCCCGTCAACTACGGTTCGCAGATCGACGAACATCGCGCGGTGCGTACGGACGCCGGCATGTTCGACGTATCGCATATGCGCGTGGTCGATTTCGAAGGCGAAGCAGTGCGCCGATTTTTTGAGCGCGCGATCGCCAATAACGTTGATAAGCTCAAAACCCCCGGCAAGGCGCTCTATTCCTGCCTGCTCAAGAGCGACGGCGGTGTCATCGACGATCTGATCGTCTATTACTTCTCGGAAACCAGTTTCCGCGTGGTCGTGAATGCGAGCACGGCGGACAAGGATATTGCGTGGTTCGGGCAGTTGAATGCCGAAGGCGGCTTCAATCTGTCGATCACGCCGCGCGGCGATCTCGGCATCGTCGCGGTGCAGGGGCCGAATGCGCGTGAGAAAGTCTGGCAAGTGCTGCCGGACACGCGCGAACAAACGCAAGACATCAAGCCGTTCAACGCCGTCGTGTTCCCGGACACGTCGTATGGCGAAGTCATGCTCGCGCGCACGGGCTACACGGGCGAAGACGGTTTCGAAGTCGTCGTTCCGGCGACGCAAATCGAAGCGCTGTGGAACGCGCTCATTCAAGCAGGCGTGAAGCCCGCCGGTCTCGGCGCACGCGACACGCTGCGTCTCGAAGCCGGCATGAATCTCTACGGTCAGGACATGGACGAAACCGTGTCGCCGCTCGACGCCGGCCTCGCCTGGACCGTCGATCTGAAAACGCCGCGCGCGTTCGTCGGACGGTCCGCGCTGGAGGCGAACGGATCGCAGGCGAATTTCGTCGGGCTAGTCCTGATCAAGGAAAACGGCAAGGCGGGCGGCGTGCTCCGCGCGCATCAGAAAGTCGTGACCGAACATGGCGATGGCGAAATCACCAGCGGCACCTTTTCCCCATCGATGCAGGAGTCGATCGCGTTTGCGCGCGTACCTACGGCGGTGAAAGAAGGCGATTCCGTGAACGTCGTCATCCGCGACAAACAGCTTCCCGCGCGCGTGGTAAAACTGCCGTTCGTGCGCAATGGCAAGGTGTTGGTCGAGCTTCCCTAAAGCCGTCGCGCCCGTTTCCTCCAATCAAGCAAACACCAAAGAACCACGCAAGGAGCATCCAATGAGCATCCCGGCCGATTTGAAATACACCGAATCGCACGAATGGGTCCGCACTGAAAGCGACGGCACGCTGACCGTCGGCATTACCGATCATGCGCAGGAAGCGCTCGGCGATATCGTCTTCGTCGAACTGCCCGCAGCCGGCAAGGCCGTCACGGCGGGCGATGCGATCGCCGTTATCGAATCGGTGAAGGCCGCGTCCGATATCTACGCACCGGTTTCGGGCGAAATCGTCGCATCGAACGATGATCTGACGTCCGCGCCGGATCAGGTCAACGGCTCGCCGTACGAAAGCTGGCTGTTCAAGATCAAGCCGTCGTCGAACGACGGTATGGAAAAGCTGCTCGATGCCGCCGGTTACGGCAAGTCGATCGGCGAATAAATCTCTTTTAGTCGATGGCGGTTCTCTTTACGAACCGAGAGAGAACCGCCGTTCGCAGGAATTCAAATGAAGCTCGAACACCCGGATCGCCTGATGAACCGCACTTCTCTGTCACTCGCCGCGCTCGAATGCCACGATGCATTCGCCGAACGGCACATCGGTCCCGACGATGCCGACCAGCGCGCCTTGCTCGACGCGCTCGGTTTCGCCTCGCGCGCGGCCTTTATCGACGCGGTGATTCCTGAATCGATCCGCCGCAAGGAGACCTTGCCGCTTGGCGCGTTCACGCAGCCGAAAAGCGAAGCGGAAGCGCTCGCGTCGCTGCGCAAGCTGGCGGACGAGAATCTGGTGTTTCGGACGTTTATCGGACAGGGTTATTACGGCACGCACACGCCTGCCGTAATTCTGCGCAATGTGCTCGAAAATCCGGCGTGGTACACGGCTTACACGCCGTATCAGCCGGAGATTTCGCAAGGGCGTCTGGAAGCGCTGCTGAACTTCCAGCAGATGGTGATGGATCTGACGGGCCTTGCGATGTCGAACGCATCGCTGCTCGATGAGGCGACTGCGGCGGCCGAAGCCATGACGCTGCTGCAACGCGTCGGCAAGCCGAAATCGAACGTGTTCTATGTGGCCGACGACGTGCTGCCGCAGACCATCGAAGTGGTGAAGACGCGCGCGGTGCCTGCGGGTATCGAAGTGAAAGTGGGTCCGGCTGCGGATGCCGCAAGCGCGAACGCGTTCGGCGTGCTGCTGCAATATCCCGGCGCAAATGGCGATGTGCGCGACTATCGCGAGCTCGCGGAGAAGATTCACGCGGCGGGCGGCCATGTGGTCGCGGCCGCCGACCTGCTGGCGCTGACTTTGATCACGCCGCCGGGTGAATGGGGCGCGGACGTGGCCATCGGCAATACGCAACGTTTCGGCGTGCCGATCGGCTTCGGCGGCCCGCACGCGGCATACATGGCTGTGCGCGATGAATTCAAGCGCCAGATGCCGGGCCGTCTCGTCGGCGTGACCGTCGATGCGCAAGGAAACTCCGCGCTGCGCCTCGCGCTGCAAACGCGCGAACAACATATTCGCCGTGAAAAAGCGACATCGAATGTCTGCACGGCGCAAGCGCTGCTCGCGATCATGGCCAGCATGTACGCGGTCTATCACGGGCCGCAGGGTTTGAAGAAGATCGCGTTGCGCGTGAATCGCGTGGCGTCGATTCTGGCGGCAGGTTTGAAGAAGCTCGGTTACACGCTCGCCAATGAAACCTTCTTCGACACGATCACCGTGGAAAGCGGCGCGAACACGAACGCGCTGCATCAGGCGGCGTACGCGGCGCATATCAATTTGCGTCATGTGAACGCCACGCAAGTCAGCGTTTCCGTCGATGAAACCGTCACGCGCGACGACCTGCTCAAGCTCTTTGCGCTGTTCGCGGAAGTCGCAGGCAAGACCGAAACTTTCGATATCGACGCACTCGACTCCGCCGCGCAAGATTCCATTCCTGCCGCGCAAAAGCGCACCAGCGATTACCTCACGCACCCGGTCTTCAATCGCCATCATTCGGAAACGGAAATGCTGCGTTATTTGCGCAGCCTCGCCGACAAGGACCTCGCGCTCGATCGCACGATGATCCCGCTCGGTTCCTGCACGATGAAGCTGAACGCGACCTCCGAAATGCTGCCGGTGACGTGGCCCGAGTTCGCGCAGATTCACCCGTTCGCGCCCGCTGAACAGACGGTCGGCTATCGCACGATGATCGATCAGCTCGAGCAAATGCTGGTTGCGTGCACGGGTTACGCGGCGGTTTCGCTGCAGCCGAATGCCGGATCGCAGGGCGAGTACGCGGGCTTGCTGATCATTCACGCGTATCACGAGTCGCGTGGCGAAGGGCATCGGAATGTGTGTCTGATTCCGGCGTCCGCGCACGGTACGAATCCGGCGTCGGCGCAGATGGCGGGCATGCAGGTCGTGGTCGTGGCGTGCGATTCGAACGGCAACGTCGATATCGACGATCTGAAAGCGAAGGCCGACAAGCATTCGGCGAATCTCGCGGCGATCATGATCACGTATCCGTCCACGCACGGCGTGTTCGAAGTCAACGTGCGCGAGATTTGCGACATCGTGCATCAGCACGGCGGGCAAGTGTATGTCGATGGCGCGAACATGAACGCGATGGTCGGCCTCTGCGCGCCGGGTCAGTTCGGCGGCGACGTGTCGCATCTGAATTTGCACAAGACGTTCTGCATTCCGCACGGCGGCGGCGGACCGGGCGTGGGTCCGGTCGCGGTCGGCGCGCATCTGGCGAAGTTCCTGCCGAATCAGACTTCTACCGGTTACAAGCGCGATGACGCCGGAATTGGCGCGGTTTCATCGGCACCGTACGGCTCGGCGGCGATTCTGCCGATTTCGTGGATGTATATCGCGATGATGGGCGCTCAAGGCCTTACCGACGCCACCGAAAACGCGATTCTCAACGCGAACTACGTCGCCAAGCGACTCGCGCCGCACTATCCGGTGCTGTACAGCGGCGCGGGCGGACTGGTCGCGCACGAATGTATTCTCGACGTGCGTCCGATCAAGGAATCGAGCGGCATTTCGGTGGAAGATGTGGCAAAGCGCCTGATCGACTACGGCTTCCACGCGCCGACTATGAGCTTCCCGGTTCCCGGCACGCTGATGGTCGAGCCGACCGAATCCGAGTCGAAGGAAGAACTCGACCGCTTTATCGACGCGATGATCGCCATTCGCGAAGAAATCCGCGCGGTGGAAGAAGGCCGTGCGGATCGTGAAGACAATGTGCTGAAGCATGCGCCGCATACGGCGGCGGTCGTCACATCGGATAACTGGGAACACAAGTACACGCGCGAGTCGGCGGCGTATCCGCTGAAGTCGCTGGTGACGCGCAAGTACTGGTCGCCGGTTGGCCGCGCGGACAATGCTTATGGCGACCGCAACCTGATGTGCTCGTGCGTGCCGATCTCGGAATACGCTGAGTAAGCAGCGTAAAGCGGCGCAAATCGTAAAGCCTTGTCGGGCGTCTTCGCGACGCCCTGCAGACCGGCTAACATCTCTCCCCGGACCAAAGCCAATCAAGGAGTTCGCATGGCGCGGAAGGTGCGAGAGATGAAACGACAAACCCGGCTCACGGCGCTGGCCATGCTTTGCGCATGGTCGCTGACCGCGCACGCGGCGATGAACTTCTGCGCCGCGCCCGCGATGCAGACCAGCGAGCGCACCAACGCCGATCCGGGCGTGAAGGCGCTGGTGAAAATGGTGCAATCGCACGTCAACGATCAGCCGAAAGCGCAGGCGCGTCTGCATACCGAAGGCACGCTGCCGCACGAAGGCATCCGCGACCAGAGCATCGAAGCCGAAAAGGATCTCGGCCTGATGCGCGACGCCGCGCTTGCCTGGCGCGCCACCGGCGACGAGCGCTATCTGCGTCTGGTGGACCGTTTCCTGTTCGCGTGGACGACGACGTATCAACCGAGCTTCAACCCGATCGACGAGACGAATTTCGAATCGCTGATTCTTGCCTACGATCTGACCGCGAGCGCGCTGCCGGTGAAGACGCGCAACGCAGCAAACGCGTTCATCACCAAAATGGTCGATGGATATATCGCCGATATCGACAAGCAGCCGCGTCCGCTGACGGGCACGTATCGGAACAACTGGCAGAGTCACCGCATCAAGTTGGTGGCGATGGGCGCGTTCACCATCGACGATCGCAAGATGATCAACGCGGCGCAGCGGCTGTTCGTCGAGCATATCGGCGACAACATCGCGCCGGATGGATCGACCGTGGATTTCGCCGAACGCGATGCCTTGCATTACGTCACCTATGACCTTCAGCCATTGGTGACGGCAGCGCTGGCCGCGCGTCGGCATAACCGCAACTGGCTGCCGGAGCGCGCGCAGTCGGGCGCGACGCTCGCCGCCGCGTTGAACTGGCTCACGCCGTACGCGCTCGGCACCAAGACGCACGATGAATTCGTGCACTCCACCGTGCCTTTCGATGCCAAGCGTCGCGAAGCCGGACTGCCGGGTTTTTCGGGTCAGTGGGATCCGAAGAACGCGTCGGAACTCTTTCACCTCGCGGCCCGTCTCGACGGCCGCTACGCGCCGGTAGCGCTGCGCCTCGCGTCCACGCCGCCTGCGTGGCTCGCGGTGTGTTTGCCGCTGCCGGCGCGTTAATTCTTACTGGATGATGTCATGGCAGTCAGCGTATTCGATCTCTTCAAAATCGGCATCGGACCTTCCAGCTCACACACCGTCGGCCCGATGCGCGCCGCGTTGATGTTCGCGCAAGGCATCGAACGCGATGGACTGCTGGAGGCGACGGCATCGGTGAAATGCGAGCTGTACGGATCGCTCGGCGCGACCGGCAAGGGCCACGGCACGGATCGCGGCGTCATGCTCGGTCTGATGGGCGACGCGCCGGATACCGTCGATGCATCGACCATCGTGCCGCGCTTGGAAGCGGTGCGGACATCTAAGACGCTGGCGCTGCTCGGCACGCACGAGCTGCCGTTCACGATCAAAGAGAACATCGCGTTCTATCGGCAGGCGCTGCCGGAGCATCCGAACGGCATGAAGCTTTTTGCCTTCGACGCCAACGGCGCGGTGCTGCGCGAAGCGACTTATTTGTCCGTCGGCGGTGGTTTCGTGGTGACGGCGGGCGCGGCGAACACGGCGGTGCTGACGGCGCATGAGCAGTTGCCGTATCCGTTCCAGACCGGCGATGAACTGATGAAGATGTGCGCGGAGTCGGGCAAGTCCATCGCGCAATTGATGTGGGACAACGAGCGCGTCTGGCGCAGCGACGATGAGATTCGCGCGGGCCTGCTGCGCATCTGGGACGTGATGCAGGATTGTGTCGCGCGGGGCTGCGGTATCGGCAATCCGGAGGCGGAAGGGTGCTTGCCGGGGCCGTTTCAGGTGAAGCGGCGTGCGCCGCAGTTGTATCGCGCGCTGGCGAGCAAGCCGGAGCAGGCGCTGCGCGATCCCTTGTCGATGATCGACTGGATCAATCTCTACGCGATCGCCGTGAACGAAGAGAACGCGATCGGCGGGCGTGTGGTGACCGCGCCGACCAACGGCGCGGCGGGCATCATTCCGGCGGTGCTGCATTACTACGATCGGTTCGTGCCGGGATCGAATGCGCAAGGTGTGATCGACTTTCTGCTGACGGCGGCGGCAATTGGCATTCTGTACAAGATGAACGCTTCCATCTCGGGCGCGGAAGTGGGATGTCAGGGCGAAGTCGGCGTGGCGTGTTCGATGGCGGCGGGTGCGTTGGCTGCAGTTTTGGGTGGGACGCCTGCGCAGGTCGAGAATGCTGCGGAAATCGGCATGGAGCATAACCTTGGATTGACCTGCGATCCCGTCGGCGGGATGGTGCAGATTCCGTGTATCGAACGTAATGCGATGGGATCGGTGAAGGCCGTCAACGCCGCGCGTATGGCGATGCGCGGAGATGGATCGCATTATGTTTCGCTGGACTCCGTGATCAAGACGATGCGCGAGACTGGTGCGGATATGAAGACTAAATATAAAGAGACGTCGCGCGGTGGGTTGGCGGTGAATATTGTGGAGTGTTGAGGGCGCGTATAGCATTCAAATTCTTCCGCCGCAAGTTAGCCATCCGATAGATTTTCATCCATCATTCCATTGCTTAGGATGACGACAAAGTCATTCACCGGAACGGGCAATGGAAGAAATCATCGAAACTGCACAAGCAAACTGTCTCTGCGTCTTCAGCGTGCGCTATGAGGGCAGAGACGCCGCATCGCATCAAATCGATTTGAACCAGCTTGGTCAATCGATGCAGGGTTTCGCGCGCATTTTCGCTTCATCCGCGAATCTGCTGTTGACGGGCAGATTGAGCACGCAGCTCGATGTTCACGTGGTGTCGATGCCCGTTGAAGAACATCACTGTTTTGAAGTTATAGCGATGGTGAAGAGCATGGCGACGAGCAAGGAGTTGTGGTCGGGCGCGTTCGGTGCAGTGCTCGCGGCCGTCGTTCAGTATGTGTTGTCTCGAAGGGATCAGGACGATATGAGATATCTCAAAGAAACTATTCGAATGGCGGAAGAGCTCAAGGAGGGCATGGCCGTTCAGGCAGCGCTGCTCGCGCAGGAACGCCAGCATCAAATAGATGTAAGGCAACTTTCGGGAGCGGTAGAAAAAGTGCTGAGCGCAATCGACAAGCTCGCTCACGCTTTGCGCCCCGCAGCCCGGCAAGCACTCACGCCCATCGACCGCTCATGCGACCGCATCGACCTTCACGCGAACGGCGAGCGGTTCATCTCGATCACCACCGCCCACAAGCGCGCATTCGCCGATGCCGACGCCATCGTTTCCGATCACCTCACGCCCTTCACCGGCGTCATTTCGGAGTTCGACATGACCTCGGGCACCTGCATGGTCACGCTGGAAGGCGACGCGCTGCGCACGCCTGCGCTCGTGCTCGATCCCATCTTCAATCGCCCCAACAACATCTATGTCGGCGCGATGGCATCGGCGTTTCCGTTGCGCTTTCTCGCCAAGGCGGAACTGGACGCGGATGGCCAGCCGATCAAGCTCTATATCTCCGACACATCGGAACACGCACCGGAGTTCGCGTGACCATAAACTGATTAACCGCCAATCAGATTCACCACCCGCACATTCCGCGTATCCGGCACTTCCGCATACGACAGCACCTTCAACTGCGGCAGGCTCCGGCGCAAGAACCGCGCGAGCATCGCGCGCAGCGCATGTTGTACGAGCAGCACCGGCGGCAAGCCGAGATTCTGTTGACGCATGATCGCGTTCTGCGTCGAGTTCATCAGCGTCTGCGCGAGCCCCGGTTCCAGGCCGGGATTCGATCCCGTCGAAAGCGCCTGCGAGAGCACGCGCTCCAGCGTCGGATCGAGGCCCATCACCTGCAAATCGTCGCTGCCCGGATACCACTGCTGCGTGATCGCGCGGCCCAGTGCGAGACGCACGGCGGCGGTGAGTTCGTACGCATCGGAAATGCGCGGGGCGTGCTCCTGAATCGCGTCGAGAATCGTGCGCATATCGCGGATCGGCACGCTTTCGTCGAGCAGGTTTTGCAGCACCTTTTGCAGCGTTGTGAGCGCAATCGTCTTCGGCACGAGATCGTCCGTCAGCGAAGGCGTGTCCTTGCCGATACGCTCCAACAAGGCCTGCACTTCCTGTCGGCCGAGCAGTTCCGCCGCGTGCGTGACGACGAGGTGGTTCAAATGTGTCGCCACGACCGTGCCGGCATCGACCACGGTGTAACCGTAGACCTGCGCCTGTTCGCGCATGTTCGTATCGATCCACACGGCAGGCAGGCCGAACGCCGGATCTTGCGTCTGCGGACCCGGCAGCGTCGCCGAAACCTGACCCGGATTGATCGCGAGCCATTGTCCCGGAAACGCTTCGCCCACGCCCACTTCCACACCCTTCAACGCAATCCGATACCCATTCGGCCGCAGTTCCAGATTGTCGCGAATATGAATGACCGGCGGCAAAAAGCCGATTTCCTGCGCGAACTTCTTGCGGATGCCCTTGATACGCTTGAGCAGTTCGCCATCCGCGTTGCGATCGACGAGCGGAATCAGGCGATAACCTACTTCCAGCCCGAGCGGATCGATCAGTGCGACATCGTCCCAGCTTGCTTCGGTGTTTTCGGCGGGCGCGGTGACGACCGGCGTGACATCGGTGACGGTGCCTTCTTTCTTTTTCGCTTCGGCGCGCTTGTTCATCGTGCGCGCGCCGTAGATCAGGCCGCCGCCGAGCAGCAGAAACGCGAAGTGCGGCATGCCCGGAATCAAACCCATGATGCCGATAATCACGCCCGTAATCATTAACACGCGCGGGTTCTGGAACAACTGGCCCGTCAGCTGCGTGCCGATGTCTTCATCGGTGGCCACGCGCGAGACGATCACGCCCGCTGCCGTCGAAATGATCAGCGACGGAATCTGCGCAACGAGTCCATCACCGATGGTCAGCAGCGTGTAGTTGGTCGCCGCGTGCGCGAAGTCCATGTCGTGCTGAAGCATCCCGACGATCAGCCCGCCGACGATGTTGATCACCATGATCAGCAAGCCCGCAATCGCATCGCCGCGCACGAACTTCGACGCACCGTCCATCGAACCGTAAAACTCGGATTCCTGCGCCACCGCCTGACGGCGCTTCTTGGCGGTTTCCTCATTGATGAGGCCGGCGTTCAAATCGGCGTCGATGGCCATCTGCTTGCCGGGCATCGCGTCCAACGTGAAGCGCGCGCCCACTTCCGCAATCCGTCCCGCGCCCTTCGTAATCACCATGAAGTTGATGATCATCAGGATCACGAACACGACGATACCGACCGCGAAGTTCCCGCCAACCAGGAAGTGCCCGAACGATTCGATCACCTGCCCCGCCGCGTCCGGTCCCGTGTGGCCTTGCAGCAGCACGATCCGCGTCGACGCCACGTTCAGCGACAGGCGCAGCAGCGTGGAGAACAGCAGCACGCTCGGGAAGGCCGCGAAATCGAGCGGCTTTTGCGTGTACATGCTGACGAGCAGCACCATCACCGCCAGCGCGATATTGAAGGTGAACAGCAAGTCCAGCAGGAACGCCGGCAAGGGCAGAACCATCATGCCCAAGATCATGCAGATCAGAATCGGGCCGGCTAAGGCGCGCAAATTCTGCGTGCCCAGCGCGTCGGGGCGTTTGGCGAAAAATCCAGCGCGCGCGTTCATGCTGCGGCTCCATTCGAAGTGTTGCTGTTGTCATCGCCGGTCAGGGTATCGGCGGCTTCCTGATCTGCGTCGGCATCGGACACCATGCCTTTGTCCAGTTCCTTGGGTACGTCGAGATCGGTCGGATCGTCCGGCTTGTCGCCGCCGTCTTCCTTGTAGCGCTTGAGCTGGTAGACCCACGCCAGCACCTGCGCGACCGCGCCGTACAGCGCGCCCGGAATCTCACGGTTCAGATCGACGTTGTGATACAGCGCACGCGCCAGCGGCGGCGCTTCGAGCATCGGTACGTTGGCTTCGCGGCCGAGTTCGCGGATACGCGCCGCAACCAGATCGACGCCCTTGGCGACGACCTTCGGCGCGCGCATCTCGCCATCGGTGTATTTCAGCGCGACGGCAAAGTGCGTCGGGTTGGTCACGATCACGTCGGCGGTCGGCACTTGCTGCATCATTCGGCGACGCGCGGCGGCACGCTGCTGCTGGCGGATCTTGCCCTTGATATGCGGATCGCCTTCGCTTTCCTTGTGTTCGCGCTTCACTTCTTCCTTGCTCATGCGCAGCTTCTTCGCATGCGACCACATTTGATACGGCACATCGGCGGCGGCGACCAGAAACAGTCCGCCGATCGCCATGCCGCAGGTCACGGCGAGCAAGTGCATTGCATCGGCGAGTGCGAGTTCGATCGGCTTGGTCAGCAGGCCTAGCACGTCGGCCTTGTGACTCCAGATCGTCCAGCCCGCCATGCCGCCCACAACGATGGTCTTCAGCAGCGACATGCCGAGCTGTATCGGACCTTGCGACGAGAAGATGCGGCCGAGGCCGGTCATCGGATTCAGGCGATCGAACTTCGGCGCGAGCGTTTTCGTGGTCAGGAGCCAGCCGCCGAGCGCCATCGGCGCGGCGAGCGCGGCGAACGCGGTCATCGCCAGAACCGGGAAAATGGTCAGCATGCCTTCCTTGCTGGCATTGGCTGCGCCGATCATCATCTGATGGGAATCGAGGACCATCGCGTGGTCGAAGGTGAACGCGCCGCGCAAAATCGATTGCAAATGCGCGTTGATCGATCCCGACAAGCCCCAGACGCCGAAAAATCCCGCCGCCACCAGCGCGAACGATGCAAGTTCGCGTGAGCGCGCAACCTGGCCTTCCTCCCGCGCCTTTTCCAGGCGCTTGGGAGTGGCTGATTCGGTTTTTTCGAGATCGCTTTCTTCTGCCATGACCTACCGCTGATCGGTGTGCAAAACGGCTGGAAAAGCCGCTTTCTGATGCAAACGATTATTGCGGAAGGCGGCAAGCCACCATCGGCGGATAAAGCTGGAGAAAAGGGGGTTATTCGGGCAATGAGCGAGCAATGACGCGCAATGCAAAGGGGAGCGCGACGGCTCCCCGGCAAGTATTTCAGGTGCCCGGAACGCGTCCGTCCGGACCATAAAAGCCGGATTTCGCGGGCGGAATCTGCAAGGCGAGCAGCGCTTTTCGATTGAATTCCATACGGGTGCGGATCAGCACGCCGTTGTTGTTATTGTTCTGCTTCGCGCGGCGGGCAGCGGCGCGCAGCAAGGACCATTGCTCGGCGATAGCCGCATCGCCATCGGAGGCGGCGTCCATGCCGACTGCGCCGACAGGCAGGCCCAGCGCTTCCAATTGCACATCGCGCTGCTTTTCGAGTGCGGCGATGCGCTCGGTCAACGCGGTCTTGTGCTCGATGATTCCAGGCAGCGCGTCCAGCGGCTGCGCGGCGATCAGCGCTTTTTCCTCTTGTTCGAGGAGCGTTTCGAAGTCCGTTACGGCAGTGACTTCTTCGATGACAGTGGCAAGCAGGGCGTCTCGCATGGCGGCTCGCTTAAAACATGGGTTTTACAAAGCCGTCCGGAGCCCGATGCCTTCCGCCATCGCGCAATTGGCGTAAGCCAAAGCGCAGGGTTACAGCATTCAGACGCCAGCCGGCGCGGTTCTCGATTGCAGCAAATCGCGAGCGTTGCTGAGCAGACCATCGGCGATCTTGCTCGAATCGATCGTGTAGCTGCCGTCACGCAGCGCGGCCTTGATCGAATCGACTTTCGCCGTATCGATGTCCGAGCCGTCCGACGTGCGCAAATCCGACGACAAAGCCGACAGGCTCACCGTCGAGTTCTTTGTGCCGTTGGCGCTGGATTGCTGCGCGCTGCCGGCACTCTTCGCATCGGTACTGTTCGATGCGCGTTGCAGACCTTGCAGGCCTGCCAAAGCGTTGTTGTTGCTGGAATCGATCTTCATGATGGCCCTTCCCTGACGTGTTGAGTCCTTTAACGGCGACGGGGTTTGAAAACTTTACCCTGCCACCCGAACCCACTTTCACGCCGGACCGGTCCATCACCCTCAAAGCCTTATCTGGCGGGCCTCAAGCCCATTTGCAACAAATTGAAACAAAGTGTGGGCTTCCGCACACAACGGTTTTACATGCGGATTTCTACCGTCTGACTATCGCGCACGATGCCGGTAATGATCTGTCCCCCCGCCGTTTTCACGCGCACTTGCTGACCGGGCGATGCGTTGTTCATCACGCTGCCTTCGGCGGAGATGGCGAAGCCCGTGCCGTCCGCGACCACATGCACGGCTTGCCCGACCGACACGGCGCTCGATGCGCGCAGCATGTCCGAACGCAGCGGCAAACCAGCAGCGACGCGACCAAGCGCGGTCGCGCCCACGGCCTGCGACGGATCGGTGATAACGGCTTGCGGCATCATCGTCAGATCGCCGTCGTGGGCGACGAGATCGGCGTTCGTCAGCACATCGCCGGGGGCGAGCGCGCGGGCGGCCAGGTAGTAAGTGGCGTTGATCGATACGCGCGCCTGCACGTACATCGTCCACGGCTTCTCGCCGACGCATCGTACGCCGACGGTCACGCGGCCCCACAGGCGCGCGCCGGTCGGCATAAACGGATCGAGCGATGAGCAGGGCGCGAGGCCGCGCGGGAAAACCTGCGTCACGGTGATATCGACTTTGCCGGGCAAGCCGGCGGCTTGCTGCTGGAGGAAGGCAAGCGCAGTGGCGCGGATCGATTCGCCGTCTTGAAACGCGCCGGACTGAGGTTGCGGTTGGGCCACGACTGCGCGATTGACGACCGGGTTAGCAGCGGCTGCGGCAATCGGCTTAGTGGCGGCTGTCGCGCCAGAGTCACGTGTGATAACAACCGGCACCACATCGCGCGATGCAGCCGGGGAAAACGACGTCTTCATCATTCCCGACGCGACAGGCTGCGGACGAACAACCGGAGCCGCCGCAATAGCAGGCTTCGGCTGCTGCTGCCCCGGACCCGGAATCACGATCATCCCGCTCGCGTCATCTGCCGCGTCCATTGACTGGTCGGCGGCTTCGGCGCGGGCTTCGAGTGCGCGCGCGGCGTTACGCATGGCGGCATCGGCGGCTTGCGTGGCGGCGCGATAACCGCTGGGCGGGGTGTATTGAACGGCAGGCTGAGCAACGGGAGCCGATGCCTTGGACGGAGCCGCAAGACGCTGGGCCATCTCAGCAACAGCAGCCGGATTCGTCTCCGCATTCCCCGCAATCGCGATCGGCCCGTCTTCCTGCGCCGCTGCGTGTGTAGCGTGCATCGCGACGCCGAACATCAACGCCGCGCCAATCGAGTAAGCAAGCGAGCGGCGCACGAACGACGCCGTCGCACCGAAACCGCGCGGTTCGATGCGCTTCGTGCGTTGAAACGGACGTCTGGCGGACCTGCTCATCACTGCTCTCCCTCGCGAACCGCGTTCGTTAGAAAGCGGCATCGCACCTGATTCGACTTTGCCGGCTCATCCACGAAAGGAATTGAGAGACCGGCGACTGAACCAGATTCTAGATATTGGCCGCCGTAGCCAAGCGTCGAATAGAAGCTGAGTTCCCCGGTTATTCGTCGGATTAGTTATTGCATGGCGATCCTAAGATGCGTGTCATGCAAAAAGGCCTTGGCGATGCCACGGCGTTGCCCGAAGTCGCCAGAGTCAAGGAGAAACCGGAATGCTGGACAAACTCGATAAGGAATTCGCGTTCGGCCGAGAAGCGCTCGATGTACGCGCGTATCGGCAGGAATTGCTGTCGTCGAATATCGCCAATGCGGATACGCCCGGCTACAAAGCACGCGACGTCGATTTTTCGAGCGCGCTGGCCGGTGCGCTCAAGCAGCAGGGCGGCGCGGCCACCGCATCCAACACCAGCACGCTGAAGATGGCGCAGACGGTGAGCGTGAGTTTCAGCGGCGGCATGGCGGTGGCGGCGCAAGGTCATATGTCCGGCACCTCGACGCTCGCGGCATCGGGCGGTTCGAGCGAGGACTACGGCAAGCTGGCGTATCGCAATCCGAGCCAGCCATCGCTCGACGGCAACACGGTCGATCTCGACGCCGAGCGCGTGCAGTTCGCCGATAACACCGTGCATATGGAAGCGGGCATGACGGTGTTGTCGTCGCAGATCAAATCGATGTTGTCCGCCATTACGTCGAACGGCTAAAGGAAGAACGGCCATGTCCAACCTGATGAACATTTTCAACGTCGCCGGCTCGGCGATGTCCGCTCAGGCGCAGCGCCTGAACGTCACTGCATCGAATCTCGCCAACGCGGACAGCACCACCGGCCCGGACGGCCAGCCGTACAAGGCCAAGCAGGTCGTGTTCGCCGTCGATCCGCTGGGCGGCGCGCGCAGCGGCTCCGGCCAGCAGGTCGGCGGCGTGCAGGTGACCAGCGTGGTCGATGACCCGAGCCCGATGAAAACCAGCTACGACCCGAGCAATCCGGCCGCGAATTCGGACGGCTACGTGACGCTTCCGAACGTCGATCCCGTGCAGGAGATGGTCAACATGATTTCCGCGTCCCGTTCCTATCAGGCGAACGTCGAGACGCTCAATACCGCCAAGACTTTGATGCTCAAGACCCTGACCATCGGCACCTGACAGAGAACGTAAAGGAAACACGACACATGAGCGCCTCCGGCACCACCATCGGCAGCAGCGGGACAACCGTCTCGCAAACCCTGCTCGACACCATGAACGGGACGTCGAGCGCGTCCGGTTCGTCCAGTTCCAGCGGCACGACGTCCGCATCGGATCTGCAGAACACGTTTCTGACGCTGCTCGTCACGCAGCTGAAGAACCAGGACCCGACCAATCCCGCCGATAGCTCGCAGATGACTTCGCAGCTTGCGCAGATCAATACGGTGCAGGGCATCTCGAATCTGAACACGTCGCTCAGTTCGCTGGCGACGCAACTGGCTGCGGGCCAGACGTCGCAGGCGGCGTTGTTGATCGGCTCGAACGTGCTGGCTGCGGGCAGCAACGTGACGGTTTCCAGCGGCGCAGCATCGGCGTTCGGCGTGAAGCTGGACAACGCCGTGAGCGATCTGCAAGTGCTGGTGAAGAACTCGGCCGGTCAGATCGTCAACACGCTCGACCTCGGCGCACAGAGCGCGGGCGTGGTGCCGGTATCGGGCTGGACACCGACGGATTCGAGCGGCAAGACGCCCGCCGACGGCACATACACCATCACCGCGCAGGGCACGATCAATGGCCAGCAAGCCACGGCGACCACGCTGGCGGCATCGCAGGTGCAGAGCGTGGTGCAGATGACCGATGGCACGCCGGGTCTCAAGCTCGCCAATGGCAAGACAGTCGCGCTGACCGGCGTGGCGTCCGTCCTCTAACACTTTTTTGACGCGGGCGGCGTCCCGCACCGGAGCAACACATGAGTTATCAACAAGCACTGAGCGGTCTGGGCGCTGCATCGAGCGATCTCGACGTGATCGGCAACAACATCGCCAACTCGAACACGGTCGGCTTCAAGTCGGGTCAGGCGCAATTCGCCGATATGTACGCGAATTCGATGTCCACCGCCGTGAACAACCAGGTCGGTATCGGTACGCGTCTGGCGGAAGTGCAGCAGCAGTTCTCGCAAGGCACGATCACCACGACCAATCAGGCGCTGGACGTGGCCATCAACGGCAACGGGTTCTATCAGTTGTCGAACAACGGCTCGACGGTGTACTCGCGTAACGGCGTGTTCCACCTCGACAACCAAGGCCGCATCGTCAATTCGTCGGGTCTGCAACTGATGGGCTATGCCGCGAACTCGAACGGCGTGGTCAACAGCGCCAGCACGGTGCCGCTGACGGTGCCGACATCGAACGTCGCGCCGATCGCCACCAAGAACATCACCGCGTCGTTCAACCTGAATTCGCAAGACACCGCACCGACGGCCACGCCGTTCAATCCGAGCGATTCGACCACGTTCAACACATCGACTTCGGTGAATGTGTACGACTCGCTCGGCGGCACGCAGCAGGTTTCGGTGTATTTCGCCAAGAGCAGCACGGCGAACCAGTGGGAAGCGTATGCAACTTACGGCAATCCGGCCAGCTCCCCGATCAACCTCGGCGCCATGACGTTCAACTCGTCGGGCACGCTGACATCGACCACCGCGCCGACCGGTTCGACCACGTCTTCGTCGCCGGCATCGGGCCAGTTCAGCTTCTCGATTCCGAACGGCGCGGACGGCGGCGCAACCAAGCAGGCGCTGACCATCAACCTGAACGGCACCACGCAGTACGGCGCGAAAGACGGCGTCACGAATATCGTTCAGGACGGCAATACGACGGGCGAACTGACCGGCTTCACGGTCGGCAGCGACGGTACGCTCACCGGCAACTACTCGAACGGCAACACGCGTTCGCTCGGCCAGATCGTGCTCGCCAACTTCAATAACCAGAACGGTTTGCAGGATCTGGGCGGCAACGTGTACGGCCAGACGGCGGCATCGGGCGCGCCGCAGGTATCGGTGCCCGGCTCGACCAACCACGGCACGCTGCAAGGCGGCGCGGTGGAAGACTCGAACGTCGATCTGACCAGCGAACTGGTGAATCTGATCACGGCGCAGCGCAACTATCAGGCGAACGCGCAGACGGTCAAGACGCAGCAGGCGGTCGATCAGACCATCATCAACCTGTAATAGCAGCACGAAGGGAAGCGATTCATGGACCGTCTGATCTACACCGCGATGACCGGCGCAAGCCAGGCGTTGGAGCAGCAAGCCACCGTGGCGAACAACCTGGCGAACGCATCGACTACGGGTTTCAAGGCCCAGCTTTCGGCGTTCCGTCAGGTGCCGATGTCGTTCGAGGACCAGTCCGCCGATGGCACGACGCGCACCTTCGTGCTGTCGTCCACGCCGACCGCGGATTACTCGGCCGGCCCGATCACGCAGACCGGCAACCCGACCGATGTCGCCATTCAAGGTCCGGGCTGGCTCTCGGTGCAGACGCAGGATGGCGGCGAGGCGTACACGCGCGCCGGCAACCTGCATGTCGATGCCAACGGCCAGCTCGTCACCGCGAATAACCTGCCGGTGTTGGGCAACAGCGGACCGCTGTCGATTCCGCCGGGCGCGCAGGTATCGATCGGAAAGGACGGCACGATCTCCGCGCTGGTCCCCGGCGACCCGCCGACGGCCATCGCAACGGTAGATCAGCTCAAGCTCGTGAATCCGGATCCCGCGACGCTTACGCGCGGCGACGACGGCCTGTTCCGCACCGCAGACGGCGATCCCGCCGAAGCGGATCCGAACGTGGTCGTTGCCGGCGGCGCACTCGAAGGCAGCAACGTGAACGCAGTCTCCGCGATGGTCTCGATGATCGCCAACGCGCGCCAGTTCCAGATGCAGACCAAGCTGATGGAATCCGCGGACCAAAACGATCAATCGGCCAACAAGCTGCTGAGCTTCTCGTAAAGCGTCGCGGCATACGACACACAGGACACAGACAACATGAATCGCTCTCTCTATATCGCCGCGACCGGCATGAATGCGCAGCAAGCGCAGATGGACGTCATTTCGAACAACCTGGCCAACGTGAGCACCAACGGCTTCAAGGGCTCGCGCGCCGTGTTCGAAGACTTGCTGTATCAAACGACCCGCCAGCCGGGCGCGAATTCGACGCAGCAAACCGAACTTGCCTCGGGCAATCAGCTCGGCACCGGTGTGCAGCAGGTTGCAACGGAACGTCTGTACACGCAGGGCAATTTGCAGCAGACGGGCAACTCGAAGGACATCGCCATCAACGGCCAGGGCTTTTTTCAGGTCACGATGCCCGATGGCAGCACCGCTTACACGCGCGACGGTTCGTTCCAGACCAACGCGCAAGGCCAGCTCGTCACGTCGAGCGGCTATCAACTGAATCCGGCGATCACCATTCCGCAGAACGCGACGGCGATTACGGTCGGTTCGGACGGCACGGTGTCGGTCACGCAGGCGAACGCGACGACCAGCACGACGGTCGGCCAGATCACGATTGCAACCTTCATCAACCCGGCCGGTCTCGATGCACGCGGCGAAAACCTGTTCTCCGAAACGGGCAGCTCGGGCGCGCCGAACGTCTCGCAGCCGGGTCTGAACGGCGCGGGCACGCTGCAACAGGGCTACGTGGAAGCATCGAACGTGAACGTGGTGCAGGAACTGGTCAACATGATCCAGACCCAGCGCGCCTACGAAATCAACAGCAAGGCCGTGACCACGTCCGACCAGATGCTTCAAACGCTCTCGCAGATGCAGGTTTAACCCTCTATTCCACCGATAGAAACGGAAAGGATCGCGGCACACTTACGCCTAATCCAGCTTCACTCGAGTTATCACGATGTCGTCACTTCAAATCATCACGCGCGTGGCTTCGGTCGCGGCTCTCACAGCCGCGATGGCCGCCTGCGGTCTCGTGCCGAGAGAGCCGATCATCCAGCAGCCGATGACCGCGCGTCCGCCGCAGCCGGCCGTCGGTGGCCTTACGCCCGGCGCGATCTACAACGCGGGCTATGCAGGCCGTCCGCTGTTCGAAGATCAGCGTCCGCGTAATGTCGGTGACATCCTGACCATCGTGATTTCGGAAAACGTCAACGCGACCAAGTCGTCGGCGGCGAATACGAATCGGGGCGGCACGGGATCGTTCTCGGTGCCGACCACGCCGGGCATCTTCGGCGGGCTGTTCAACAACACGAATCTGTCCGCGACCGGCGCGAACAAGTTCACGGCGGCAGGCGGCGCGAGCGCGGCCAACACCTTCAGCGGCACGCTGACGGTGACCGTCACTGAAGTGCTGCCGAACGGCAATCTGATGGTGAGCGGCGAGAAGCAAATGCTCATCAACCAGGGCAACGAATTCGTGCGCTTCTCGGGCGTCGTCAATCCGGTGACGATCTCGGGCAGCAACACCGTGTACTCCACGCAGATCGCCGACGCGAAGATCGAATATTCGGCGAAGGGTTATATCGACGAAGCGGAAAACATGGGCTGGCTCCAACGCTTCTTCCTCAACGTCGCGCCGTTCTGACCATCATGAATCGCAGAATCAAACGCCTCTTCCTGTTTTCGCTCGCGGCCGCCGTCATGGTGGTCACGCATCCGCCGCGCGCGCACGCCGAGCGTCTCAAGGATCTCGTCTCGTTTCAGGGTGTGCGGGACAATCCGCTGATCGGTTACGGTCTCGTGGTCGGTCTCGACGGCACCGGCGACCAGACGATGCAGACGCCGTTCACCACGCAGTCGCTCACCAACATGCTCGGCAATCTGGGTATCACGGTGAACTCGGCGACGACATCGAACATGCAGTTGAAGAACGTCGCCGCCGTGATGGTTACGGCCACGCTGCCGCCGTTTGCGCGTCCGGGCGAGGCGATCGACGTGACGGTTTCATCGCTCGGTAATGCGAAGAGTCTGCGTGGCGGCACGCTGCTGATGTCGCCGCTCAAAGGCGCGGACGGCGCGGTCTACGCGATGGCGCAGGGCAATCTCGTGGTCGGCGGTGCAGGCGCAAGCGCGAACGGCAGCAAGGTACAGGTGAATCAACTTGCGGTCGGCCGCATTTCCGGTGGCGCGATCGTCGAACGCGCGGTGCCGAATGCGGTTACGCAACCCGGCGGCACCATGCAGATGGAACTGCGCGAAATGGATTTCGACACCACGCAGCGCATCGTGGCGGCGGTGAACAATCAGTTCGGTATGGGCACCGCGCTCGCACTCGATGGCCGCACCATCCAGCTTCGCGCCCCCGCCGATGCCGGCGAGCAAGTGTCCTTCATGGCGCAGTTGCAGAATATCGACGTGCGTCCGGCGCAGGCTGCGGCGAAGGTCATTCTCAACGCGCGCACAGGTTCGATCGTGATGAATCAGATGGTCACGTTGCAGAACTGCGCGGTCGCACATGGCAACTTGTCCGTCGTGATCAATACGAAAACGGCGGTGAGTCAGCCGGGCGCGTTCTCGAATGGCCAGACAGTCGCCGCGCCGCAATCGAATATTCAGTTGAAGCAGGATAGCGGCGCGCTCAAGATGCTGAGCGCAGGCGCGAATCTCGCGGATGTCGTCAAGGCGCTCAATGCGCTCGGCGCAACGCCTGCCGATCTGATCTCGATCCTTCAGTCGATGAAGGCGGCAGGTGCACTTCGCGCCGACCTCGAAATCATCTAAGGACCCAGGCTCATGAACTCGAATACGACGAGCGGTATCGCCAACTCCGCGTTGGCATCGACCGATACGAGCGATGGATTCTCCAAGCTGTCCAACCGTTTTGCACTCGACACGCAGGGCTTCGACGCGCTGCGTGCGCAAGCCGGCAGCAACCCGCAAGCCGGCCTGAAAGAAGCGGCCAAACAATTCGACGTCGTGTTCACGCAGATGATGCTCAAGAGCATGCGCGACGCGACGCCCTCCGAGAGCCCGTTCGATTCGAACGATTCGAAGTCCTTCACCGGCATGCTGGATCAGCAGTTGTCGCAGCAGATGTCATCGAAGGGCATCGGCGTGGCGGACATGATGCTGAAGCAGTTGATGCGCAACTCCGGCGCAAAAACCGACGCCGCCAACGGCAACAGCGCGATGAACACGCTGTCCGGCATGGTCAACAAGGCAGGCGGCGGCGACCTCGATTCGAACGCGGGCAATATCGCCGCGATGAACGCGATGGCGAAAGCCTACGCGGCGGCGCAGGCGAACAAGAACGGCGCATCGGCGAATCTGGGTAACGGACGCGGCTACACGGCGGCGGACGCGCTCGAAGCGCCCGCGCGCGGCAGCGGATCCGACAAGGTCAACGCATTCGTCGATAGACTCGCCGTGCCCGCGCAAGCCGCGAGCGCGGCGACGGGCATTCCGGCGCGCTTTATCATCGGACAGGCGGCGCTGGAGTCGGGCTGGGGCAAGCGCGAAATCAAGAACGCGAACGGCACCACCAGCCACAATATTTTCGGCGTCAAGGCGACCAAGGACTGGACCGGCAAGACTGTCGATTCCGTCACGACCGAATACGTCAACGGCGCGCCGAAGAAAGTGGTCGAAAAATTCCGCGCCTACGATTCGTACGAAGACGCGCTCACCGATTACGCCAGCGTCATCAAGAACAATCCGCGTTACGCGCCGGTCGTGGGGGCATCGCGTGATGTGGCGGGTTTCGCGCACGGCATGCAGAAAGCGGGTTACGCAACCGATCCGCAATACGCAAAGAAACTCATCTCGATCATGCGGCAGATCGTCTGATCGACCGATGCGAGAATGATGCAGTAAATACGACAGCGGCCACGTGGCCGCTGTTTCTTTATGGAGCATTTGAAAGCGGAACAATCAACCGATTCGAATCGCGGACAAAAAATATCGGTGAAAAGATCAAGTATTCGCCCGTAAATACCGACATACAACAAGAAGGCAGGAAATTTCGAAACGATGCCTTAGAAGGTGACGACATTGTTCGGACCTTAAGCATCTGCAAACGTTTTACGCCGGAAGGGACGGCGGACCACATAAATATTTCCCGGACGACCCTAAACTTTTTATAAGGTTTGCCGCTATTCCGAACACCACAGCGCCGGGCTGGCGAAAGTCCCGGCGGCAAAGCAATGTTCTGGATAAAAAGCGGCGCGCGAGCACAATGAACCTGGCCAGCACCATGAATACCAATCACATGCATGACGTTGAGGATGACGACATTGCCCCGATCGTCGATTTCGGGCGGCGCAATCCGCTCGAAATCGGTGTTTCCCTGCGCAATCTGGGAAATCGCGGCGACTTCCTCACGGCGCAGTACGGCGACGGGCAGATCGTCACACGCGTGCTCGATGTCGATGCGACGAAGAACACCTTCGTTATCGACTGGGGCGGCGTGTCTGAGCAGAACCGTCACGTTCTCGCGGCGCAGAAGCTGATTTTCCACGCATCGCCGGATGGCGTGCGCGTGGAGTTCACCACGGGCGCGGCGCGCGAAACCACCTTCGAAGGGCGTCCCGCGTTCGAAGTGGACTTTCCGCCGGTGCTCTACTACATGCAGCGCCGCGAGTATTTCCGCGTCGAAGCGCCGGTACTCGATCCGTATATTTGCAGCGGCTCGCTGCCGGACGGCGAGCGCTTCCGCTTCGAAGTGCATGATTTGTCGCTCGGTGGCGTCGCGCTGCGCACCTCCGATGAACGCGTCGCCGATCTCGAACTCGGTCTGGAAATTCAGGACGCCGAGTTGCACTTCACGACCACCGGCAAGGTCACGCTGGACCTGAAACTTGTTTCGCATCGCGAAGCAACTACGGCGAAGGGCGATCGTCGCTTTACGCTCGGCTTCAAATTCCTGTCGATGCCCGGATCGGCTGAAAACACGCTGCAACGTCTGATTACGCAGCTCGAGATGAAGCGCCGTTCGCTGGCGAAGTAAGTTTCCGAATCGGCTTTATCGAACGAGTCCCGAATGCTTTTAACGCTTCGGGACTCGTTTGCATTTCAGGCCCGGAAATAAGCGGTAAATCGTCGCCAGTTCCGCAGATGGTCCGCGCAAAAAGGAAAACATAATGCAAACGTGGCAAGAACCGCCCGCCGGTTCTGCCCGATTTTTGCCCGATAAAAACGTTTGCTCAACTTTCCGAAACTTCCGCCGATAACAGGTGAAGTAAGGCGTCAAACGCCCGCCGTCACGCCGCCCAAATTCAGGACCCAAACGCATGTCGAACAACCTCCTCAGCATCGGATTGTCCGGTCTGAACGCGGCCCAGTGGGGGCTGACCACGACCGGCAACAACATCAGCAACGCGGCGACGCCGGGCTATACGCTCGAAAAAGTCACGTACACAGAAGCGTCCGGCCAATACACCGCGTCGGGATATCTCGGCAATGGCGTGCAGACGGCCAACGTCACGCGCCAGTACAGCCAGTATCTGACTACGCAGGTCAACAACACGACCGCATCGAGCAGCGCCGCCAGCACGAACTATTCGATGCTCTCGCAGCTCAACAATCTCGTCGGCGATCCGACCACGGGTATTGCGACGGGCATCAGCAATTACTTCTCCGGCTTGCAGTCGGTGGCGAATTCGCCGAGCAGCACGTCGGCGCGTCAGTCGCTCATCAGCAGCGCGCAGACGCTCGCCGATCAGATCAACACCGCCGGCCAGAACTACGATCAGTTGCGCCAGAGCGTGAACACGCAGCTCACCAACGCCGCGACGCAGATCAACACGTACACCAAGCAGATTGCCGATCTCAATCAGCAGATCGGCGCGCAGACCGCTGGCGGCCAGTCGCCGAATCAGTTGATGGATCAGCGCGATCAGGCTGTCGCAAGCCTCAGTTCGCTGGTCGGTGTATCGGTGGTGCAGCAGTCGAACGGGAATTACAACGTGTTCGTCGGCAATGGCCAGCCGCTGGTCGTCGGCAATACGAACTACACCTTGCAGACGGTCAATTCGCCGTCCGATCCGAGCGAAATGACGCTCGCGTACACCAACACCAGCGGCACCACGCAGACCGCCGCGAACACGCAATACCTGAGCGAAGACTCGCTGTCGGGCGGCGTGGTCGGCGGTTTGATCGACTTCCGCACGCAGACGCTCGATCCCGCGCAGGCCAAGCTCGGCGCGATCGCCACGAGCTTCGCCGCGCAACTGAACGGCCAGAACGCGCTGGGTGTCGATCTGAACGGTCAGGCAGGCGGCGCGCTGTTTTCCACGGGCACGCCTTCGGTGTATTCGAACGCGCGCAATCAGGGCAGCGGCACGGTCTCGGTCACGCTCGCAAACTCGACGACGCCGCCCACCAGCGACTACACGCTCTCGTACGACGGCACCAACTACAACCTGACCGATTCGACCGGCAAGTCGATGGGCACGATCACGCCGCCGTCGAGCACGGTCGCGGGCATGAACATCTCCGTGTCCGGCACGATGCAGAAGGGCGATTCCTTCACCATCCAACCGACGCGCTCATCGCTCGATAACTTCTCGCTCGCCACCACCAGCCCGTCAGCGATTGCAGCAGGTTCACCGGCGATCACATCGGCGGCGACGGCGAATACGGGCACGGGCGCGATTACATCGGCGACGGTGACATCGGGCTACAGCATTCCGACCGATATCAAGCTCACCTACAACTCGACCGCAGGCGGTTTCACATCGAACGTGGCGTTGACGGTCGGTACCACGACGTATCCCGCCAACACGACGATTCCGTACAGCTCGTCCACCGGCCTCACGGTCAGCGCGAACGGCGTGAGCGCGACGATCAGCGGCAAGCCATCGAACGGTGACGTGTTCAACGTCGCCGCGAACAAGGGCGGCACGAGCGATGGCAGCAACGCGCTCGCCATGTCGAACCTCGTCACGGCTAAGTCACTCAACAGTAACACCGACACGCTGACGGGCGCGTACGCGAACTACGTCAACGATATCGGCAACCAGACCAACCAGCTCAAAGCCACGAGCACGTCGCAGACTGCGCTGCTGACTCAGGCGACCTCCGCACAGCAGTCGGTGCAGGGCGTGAACCTGAACGAAGAAGCGGCGAATCTGATGCAGTATCAGCAGCTTTACCAGGCCAACAGCAAGGTGATCCAGATTGCCTCGACGCTGTTCCAGACGATACTCGGCGCGCTCAACTGAGGTTTCCAGCGATGCGAATTTCCAGTTCCCAGTATTTCAATCTGAACGTCTCGTCGATGAGCGATCAGCAGAGCACGCTCGCGACGATGTATCAGCAGATCTCGTCGGGCAAGCGCATTTCCAGCGCTTCCGACGATCCGCTCGGCGCGGCGCAGGCCGTCACGCTGACCATGCAAAGCGGCGCGCTTTCGCAGTACGGCACCAATCAGACGCAGGCGTTGTCGTCGTTGCAGCAGGAAGATTCGACGTTGAGCGATGTCAGCAACGTGATGCAGAGCGTGCAGACGCAGATCATCCACGCAGGCGACGGTTCGCTGACCGACGCCGACCGTTCTTCGATTGCCACGGTGCTGCAAGGCTACCGCGATCAGTTGATGAACCTCGGCAACACGCAGGACACCAACGGCAACTACATTTTCTCGGGCACGAAGGGCGGCAGCGCGGCGCTAACGAACAACGCATCGGGCGTCGGCGCGAGCTATGACGGCGATCTCGGACAGCGCACCGTGCAGATCAATTCGAGCCGCACGGTTTCTGTCGGCGATACGGCGGCATCCATTTTCCAGAGCGTGTCGGCGACGGAAAGCAGTTCGGTGCCGAGCGCCACGACGGGCAATGCGGGCACGGGCGTGATCAGCGCCGTGAGCATGAACGACTCGACCAACACCAGCAATTCGAGCACGTTCAAGATCAACTTCGCGGTATCGGGCGGAGCGACCACGTACACGGTGACGACCACGCCGCCGGGCACGACATCGGCGGCGCAGGCGTTCACGGCGGGATCGAAGATCACGCTGGGCGGACAGTCGGTGCAGATCAGCGGCGCGCCCGCCAATGGCGACAGCTTCAACGTGCAGCCGGCGGCATCGGGCAATACGGATGTATTCACCACGCTCGATAACCTGATTTCCGCGCTCAAGCAGCCGCTGACAGGTTCGAGCACGGCGCAGGCCACGCTCAGCAACGCGCTGGCGACGGCGGGCACGCAGATCGGCAATTCGCTGAACAACGTGCTGGCGATGCAGACATCGGTCGGCGGACGCGAGCAGCAAGTTCAGGCCGCGCAGACCGCGTTGACGACGAGCCAGACCCAGAACAAATCGGATCTGGCGAATCTGACGAGCATCGATCTGGTTTCGTCGATCTCGTCGTATGAGCTGACGCAGAACTCGTTACAGGCCGCGCAGATGGCGTTTTCGCAGATTCAGAAGATGTCGTTGTTTAATTATTTGAGTTGATCATGTTGTGCTGAAAAGAAAACAGCGTCCTCGGACGCTGTTTTTTTGCGAACTCAAGCCGGAACAATCACGCCATTGTCGAGGCACTTTTGCCAAAATGCGTGGGCGTCGTCTGAAGCGATGCCGGCTTGCTCGCACGCATCGACCAATTCAGTGTTACTGAATGCCTTGTCAAGCTTCTGGTGCAGGATGTCAAATCCGGAATGATTAAAGCGAAGTATTCGAAATTGCTTCTTGTCGAAGAAGCTGCGTTCGGATTCACGCACGATCAAATCTGCTGCAACACAGAACTGTTCCATCAGTAATATCCTGTCAGGTCGTTTTCGAGTCTCTCGGCGAGAGCTTGGTAAAGCATCGCTTCCGAGTGCGTTGTCAGTTGCTCGTAGTGAGCATAACTATCGGGTTTCAGATACGCTCTGATTCGATTCAGAGCCCATAGATTTGCTGCCCGTTCGCGTTCGTCCAGGTGAGACGCGCGCGGAGAAGCGTGCAGGGTGTCCGTCGCGATATGACCGATTTCGTGCATCAAAGAGAAAAACTTGATCGGACGCGGCAGCCCGTTTTCGATGTACGCGATGTATTCGGCATCGCGCCTGAAGATCAAGGCATTGGCATCCAGAGAGTCTGACTCGACAACTTCGGCCACGCCATATTCGGCGCATGCGTCCCATAACACCTTCTCGTAAAAGTGCTGGAGCTTTTGATCCACGTACGTAGCGTATTGTTCTGCGATCGACACTGCGCCAAGCTTGCCGATCAATGCTCCGCCGTCGCCGGCCGCGAGCACGCCATCTGCGCCGATAGTGAGTGGCGGCATTCCAGCGCGCGGGAGAATCTTCTGCCCGGTCCACAAGTCGATCGTGGGACTAGCGATCCAGTCGCGCTCGAGGCCGTGTGAGTCGATGAAATCCCGCGCCTCTGTAAGCGCCCGTTCGATTTCCGATTGAGTCAACGCGCGCAGCGTCGCGCTGCTTTCGAACGCCCGGTAGAAAGCCAGCTTCACCCGAAAAATGCCGACCTCCCGACACAGCGTCAAAAAGCGGGGGAGATCGACCCAGTTGTCCCGATGAAGGCATATGGCCAGATTCACCTTTACGCCGACCGCTTGAAAGCGACGAATCGAAGACATGACATCGTCGAAGTTTCCAGGGCCGCGAATCGTGTCGTTTGATTCGGCCGTCGCACCGTCCAGACTCATTTGAATCGTGGGAATGCCGGCTGCCGCATATTTCGACACTTCATCGTCCGACACGCGGGTACCCGTGATGGCCACCAGAGGCAGCATGTTTTTCTGATCCGCGTAAGTCACGATATCGAAAAAATGCGGATGCAATAGCGGCTCACCGCCCGAGATGATGAGCAGGTACACCCGCTGTTCGCTCAGCTGATCGATGATTGAAAAAGCGGTTTCCTTGCTCAACTCGTGACGATTGAGCAAATCGCTCTGTACGAGAAAGCAGTGCGCGCACCGGCTCCGGCACCGATACGTGATGTACAGATTAACCGCCTGAGGAAGCCGGGGCCGAATCTTTTGAACGAGCTGCATAAACGCTCCAAAGTCCAAGAGCCAAAATCAACACTGCCGAGACCAGACTGACGACACCAAACATGGCCTTGTCGGAAGTAAAACCGGAGGCCTGAGCCAGGCCGTATGAAAAAAGCGCGGCGGTCATCGACCGAAGCAGGGCTGCAAGAGAAAGAATGGTGGTTCTGGACTTGCTCCCCGCTGCGATATTCATGTTGATCATGTAGGCGGAAAGCGATGGGTACACTGCGCGCACGAGTTGGTGGCACAAGATCGCGCAGATAATCCCCGGTACTGCCATGAACTCCGTAAGCACCGCTGCAGAGGCTGCGAAAATCAGTGCGATCACTACCAGCACGACGGGCCCGTCGACACGCGAACTCACTTTGCTGTACGCGTACGCGAATACGGCCGAAAGCAGAGAAAACGCGCCAAAGACTAGACCTAGTTCGCGCAAACTCAGGCCGGCACTCATGAGGAGCGGCTGATAAAGATTGAATCCTGTTCTTACGCCTGCAAAGGCCACCGCAGAAACGAGGATGGAAACGAACAGCTTGGGAGATTCAAAGGCGGCTTTGCAGGCGTCTAGTGCAATGGCATTAAGCGAGACTTGCCGCACGTTCGGCTCGGCAGTAGGCGCATTTATCAGGATGCCGAGTGCGATCGTGGTTACTGAAAGTACGACTATGTCGACGATCATCGGCAGCGCTAGCGAGACGGATGCAAACCAGCCTCCGAGGGCCGCGCCCGCTGCGCCGCCGAGCAAGGCGAAGCCGTTGCTTCGTGCGCAGACGGCGTTGAACTCACGTTCGCGGTTGGCCGACGCGAAGACCGAAAACATCATCGACTGAAAAGCACCGGTCGACAGCGCTCCGCCCAATGAAAACATCGTGGCGGTAAGCAGCATGGGCGTGCGCGTGCCGAAAACGACCAGCGACAACATCGCAGAGATATAGATTAGATTCCCGGCGATCAATGCGCGCTTCGCGCCGTATTTGTCGGCAATCGCGCCGGTCGGCAATTGAAACGCCCATGAAAGAACGAAGATGCACGACATCAGCATCGCATATTGGGCGAATGTAAAGCCTGCGTATTGCGTGTAGAAAATAACCAGGACAGGCGCGATGAACGTCTCCAACGCAAACAGCGACTGCAGATAGGAGAGCCATTTCCATTTTTCAATATCTCTATTTGCATCCATATCTGAAAATGTTCTTGCCGTAAGCCCGATAAGCGACGTGACACCCGTGTTGATGAACGTCTGAGAAAGAAGCAGCATCAGGACTCTCGTCCGGGCGGAGTTGTCCTCTCCATTTCTTGAAGAGTTGATGCTCTCTCCAAAACACGCCAATATCCGCCGGATTTTCGACTTCCTTCGATGTTCTATCTTGCTCCACGAGCATGTCGCACGCGGACAGGGTGAAATCACTGTTAATAATCAAGGACGATGTCCCTGCGCCGCACCCAAGCGTGGGCCCCGTCTTCTCTTTTGGTGATGAGAATTCGATAATCTGATGAAAAGCGCCGGCTTCGACCGTGATATCGCTAAATCGCTTGCTTTCAGCAGCAATAACTCGACTCACTTCCGCGCTGATCGCTGGCGTCAACGCATGCCCTTGAACAAGGCACGAGCCGGTTCCAATGGGAATAAAAGCATTGAACTTGATTCGCTTCAGGCCGAGTTCATCTGTCATTCGGAAAATATCTGGAATGCTGAGATAATTTTGTCTTGTCACCGTCACAGCCAGCGCGACACTCGCCCCCGCAGCCTGTAGATTGCGCGCGCCTTGGAGTATCTGAACAAACGTACCCGTGCCGCGAATCGGGTCGTTATCTTGGGCTGATGCGCCTTCGATACTCACTTGAAAGCGGGTCGCGCCACTTTTGACCAGCGTTTGCGCGCGTTCAGGGGTAGCGAGAAGTGCATTTGTGGCAATCTTTACATTTATCCCGTAATGCGTCAGATGTTCGACGATCTGTTCCAGATCGGGACGCGTCAGCGGCTCACCGCCAATGAGCACAACGCCCTGCACACCGTTATTCCCAAGAAAGTCAACTATGGGAAGGATCCTGTCGAGAGCAGCGGTTTGCTTATAGTCCTTCAGATAACAATGACTGCATCGAAGATTGCATCGGCTCGTGATGTACCACTTGATAAAAAGCGGAAAATCCAGATCGATGATTGGACGCATAAATGCAAACCCTCACTGAACGAGACTCAGCGGAATCAAACCATATTAAAAAAGGGCGGACCAAATGGTCCGCCCTTTCCTTTAGGCGTTACTGCTGCTCAGACAACCTTCAACATGAACAACTTCGAAGTCGGGAGCCGTAACTTTGATTGCAGATGCGTTTTGCATTTTTAACTCCAACTTAGATTTAGCTTGCCGAATTAATCGGGCATCACATGATGCGATGCAAGTTAAGAGTATTTCAATTAGATTTTTATTGAAAGTGCGCGTTAATCAAAAACTGAAAATTAGGAATTTTCGTGGCGAGTGATTTTGAATAATGACTTCTGTCAGAATATGATTGTGGTACATGGCGCAATATCGTGTTTCGCTGACTTTTAGCAATCACGGCAAGCAAACACAACTCAATACATCGCCCCCGCAACCCGCCCGACCTGCGCAATCCCCGAATCGAAAGTACGCTGGAAAAATGGCATCAGATTGGGAATCATCAATTGCAGCAGCAACATGCCGACCAGCATCGTGACGGGAAAGCCGATCTGGAAAATACCGATCTGCGGTGCCGCGCGATTCAAAATACCGAGCGCGATATTGGTAATCAAAAGCGCCGCGACAATCGGCAGCGACAGCAGCAAACCGGTCGAAAACACGCTCGCGCCGTAGCCGACCAGCGTCTTCCACCCCTGCGCATGCGATGCCGCCGCCACCACGTTCGTGCTGATCGGCACGCTCTGAAACGTGGTGATCAACGCGCTGATCAACTGCAAATGCCCGTCGAGCACGAGAAAGGCGAGCGTCGCCAACGCGTTCAGATAACTCGATACCACCACCGCATTGCCACCCGCGCGCGGATCGTAAAGCATCGCGAAACCGAGGCCCATTTGCTGGCCGATGAACTCGCCCGCCGCATCGACGGCGGCGAATGCGATCTGCATCGTCATGCCGATGGCCGCGCCGATCAAAAACTGATTCACGATGATCCACACGCCCGTCGCCGAGAACACGGTGGCTTGCGGCATCGCGGGTAAAGTCGGCGCGACGATGAGCGTGATGAAGGCCGCCAGCGCCACTTTGATGCGCACCGGAATGCCCATATGACTGAGCACGGGCGCCGTGGCGATCAACGCGAGAATGCGCACGAATGGCCACAAAAACGCCGTAAGCCAGCCGTTCAGTTGCGCATAAGTAACCGAGAACATCGCTTAGCCGCTGACGCCGGGCGTGATGGTGAGAATCGAACGCATATAGTCGAGCAGCGTCGTGAGCATCCACGGGCCGGCGATCACCAGCGTCACCGCCACCGCAATCAGCTTCGGAATGAACGACAAGGTCGATTCGTTGATCTGCGTCGCGGCCTGGAACAGGCTCACGACGAGACCGACCACGAGCGCGACGAGCAACAGCGGCGCGGCGAGCAACAGGGCGACGTACATCGCCTGATGCGCCATTGTCATGACGGTTTCTGGCGTCATTTCTTATTCCTCTACGAGACGAAGCTTTGAGCAAGCGAGCCGATCAGCAATTGCCAGCCATCGACGAGCACGAACAGCATCAGCTTGAACGGCAGTGCGATGGTCACAGGCGAGACCATCATCATGCCCATCGACATCAGCACGCTCGCCACCACCATGTCGATGATGAGAAACGGAATGAAGATGGTGAAGCCGATCTGGAAGCCCGTCTTCAGCTCGCTCGTCACGAACGACGGCACCAGCAGTGAAAGCGGCACGTCTTCGGGACCGTTCATCGGCGCGGCGTGCGAGATGCGGGCGAACAGCGCGAGATCGGATTCGCGTGTCTGCTTTAGCATGAACTGCTTGAAGGGCGTGATACCGCGCGTCATCGCCTGATCCATCGTGATGGTGCCTTCGGAGAAGGGCTTGTAGGCGTCGGTATAGGCTTTATCGAGCACCGGCGACATCACGAAAAACGTCAGGAACAGCGCGAGGCCCACGAGCACCTGATTCGGCGGCGTGCTCTGCGTGCCGAGCGCCTGACGCAACAGCGACAACACGATGATGATGCGCGTGAAGCTGGTCATCATCAGGACCATCGCGGGGAGGAACGAGAGCATCGTCAGCAGAAGCATGGTCTGCACGCTGAGCGAATACGTCGTGCCGCCGTTCGGGCCGGGGCTGGTGTTGAAGGCGGGCAGGCCCGCCGTGCTTTGCGCGAAGGCGATGTACGGCATCAAGCCGATAATCACCGGCAACGCGAGTTTCGCGCCGCGCACGATGTGACGACTGACCTGCATTACTTGCTCCTGCCGAAGAACTGCTGAAGGCGCTTGCCCGCGAAGATCCGGCGAAGCCGCTGACTCTGGAATAGAACGAAGGTGATAGCCATGAATTCCTGCCTCTTTCGATAGGCTGAATTGTTGACTATGCGGGCTTGCAGCGATGGCGCGAACAGAAGGGGAATATCGGGCCAACTCGTTCTATTGCGGCACACAAAAGAAAACGGCCGGAGCGTGTAGTCAACGCGCTCCGGCCGTCACTTGGAAACAATGCGCGTTACTTGAACTTCTGCATGCGCTTGCTTGCTTCGCTTTTCATCGCATCGCGGAAGCGCTGGCCGAAGTTGCCCTGCGTCTGCACGTGCGTCTCGACGCTTTCCACTTCCGCCGATCCCGCCGGCATCGTATGAAGCAGGCGCACATTGCCCGGACCCGCGCCGAGCACGAGCCACTGATCGCCCACTTCGATAACCGCCACGCGCTCTTTCCCGCCCAGCGATGCCCCGCCAACCACCTTCACGATCCCGCCGCGCTTCACGCCGTTGACGCCCAGCTTGCGCGCCAGCCACGCACAGCCGAACACGAAGCCGATCACGATCGCCAGACCGAACAGCGTCTGCAAGACCGCGCCGAATCCGAGCGATGGCACCGCGCTTCCCGCACCGACGCTTGATGCGATCTGCGCGGCGTGGTTCACGGCGTTCATATCGGCTGCATGGGCCAGCAGCGGCACACAAGCAAAAGCGAAGGCGACAACACGTTTCATCGATTCAACTTCCGGATACGTTCGGACGGCGTGATGATGTCCGTCAGGCGGATACCGAACTTGTCGTTCACCACCACCACTTCGCCCTGCGCGATCAGACAGCCGTTGACGAGCACGTCCATCGGTTCACCGGCCATGCCGTCGAGTTCGACGACCGAGCCTTGCGCCAGTTGCAGCAGATTGCGGATCGCGATTTTCGTGCGGCCCAGTTCCACCGTCAGATTCACCGGAATATCCAGAATCATGTCGATGTCGTTGCGTGTAGACGGCGCAGCAGGCTTCGACAGCGGCTGGAACACGCCCGCGCCAGTGGCAGGCGCATCGTTGCCATTCTGTTCGGCGAGCGCGCTGGCCCAATCGTCGAGCGCCAGTTCGTCGTCTTTCTCCGCGCCGGGCGCGTCGTCCTGCATCAGTTCACTCATATTGACCTTCCTTCGAATCGCCCGCGCTGATCATCTTTTGCACGCGCAGCGCGTATTGACCATTGAAAATTCCGTAACCGCATTCCATCACCGGCACGCCATCGACCTTGGCCGTGACTTGCTCGGGAATCTCGATCGGCAGGACATCGCCTGCGCGGAGATTCAAAAGCCTTTCGAACGATGAGCGGATCTCCGCGAGATCCACCGTCACCTCGACTTCCGCAAGCTGCACCTGCTGCGACAGCACGCGCACCCAACGGCGATCCACTTCGAGCGCTTCGCCTTGAATGGGCGACGAGAGCACGTCGCGGATCGGCTCGATCATCGAATAGGGCATGCAGATATGCAGCGTGCCGCCGATCGAACCGAACTCGATGGTGAACTGCGTGACGATCACGATTTCGTTCGGCGTCGCCACGTTCGCAAACTGCGTGTGCATTTCCGAGCGCATATATTCGAACGTCAGCGGCTTCACGCTTTTCCACGACGCCGTGTAATGCTCGAACACCAGATTCAGCAACTTGCCGATAATCCGCTGCTCGGTCTGCGTGAACTCGCGGCCTTCCACACGCGTGTGAAAGCGCCCGTCGCCGCCGAAGAGGTTATCGACCACGAAGAACACGAGATTCGGATCGAGCACGAACAGCGAGGTGCCGCGCAAGGGCTTGACGTGGACGAGGTTGAGGTTCGTCGGAATCGGCAGATTGCGGGTGAATTCGCTGTACTTCTGCACCTTCACCGGACCGACGGAGATTTCCGCCGAACGCCGCATGAAGTTGAAAATGCCGACGCGCAACAGCCGCGCAAAGCGATCGTTGATGATTTCGAGGCCGGGCATCCGGCCGCGTACGATGCGTTCCTGCGTCGCGATGTTGTACGGGCGTACACCGGAAGTCTGCGTCTCGTCTGCGACTTGATCGACTTCACCGGTGACACCCTTGAGGAGGGCATCGACCTCCTCCTGCGACATGAACTCTTCGTGGCCCATGAGTCTCTTGGCTCAGCGTGAGATGGTTACTGGACGACGAATTCGGTGAACAGCACTTCTTCGACGTGAACCGGCTTGTCGGCGCTGCTCGCGGCGGCGTCCACAGTCTTGCGCAGTTCTTCGGCGGGCTGCTTCTTGCCTTCGACGCTGGTGATGTCGTCCGGCTTTTTGCCCGAGAGCGCGAGCAGCACGTGGCTGCGCACTTCCGGCATATGCTCGGTGATGGCCGCCTGAATCTTCTCGTCCTTCAGCTTGAGCGTGAGACCCGTGCGCAGATAGTGCATGGAGCCGTCGTCGGACTGGAGATTGACGGTGAGCGAATCGAGCGGGAAGAAGACCGGCGGCAATTCCGGCGCGGGCTTGGCGGGCGCGTGAGACGCCTGCTTGCCCAACAGGAAGTACGCGCCGCCCGCGCCTGCGCCGAGCAGCACGATCGCGCCGATCGCGATGATCATCATCTTCTTCATTTTCCCGCCCTTTGCGGGGGCGAGGTCTTTCGGATTTGCGGTAGTGGTGGCCATATGCTTGCCTCTTTCGATAGGTTGAATTGTTGGCTATCGCGCTGTAAAGCGATGGGTCGAACAGAGGGGGTTTTGCGGTCCAGCTTGTGCGTTTGGAGCGATGCGGGATTTCCGTCCGGATTTCTCTTTATCGGAGGGAATGGGGTGGAAGTTGAGGGTACTGCGCGGAAAGGGGGACGACGCCGCTGTCAGAACGACAGCGGCGGGGTGAAACGAAGAGGTGAATCAGGAAGGTAAATCAGGCAAACGTATCGACAATCCCCACTTGCCGGCGCACTGGCACGCTGACGCTCGACGTCACCGCGGAATCATCGCTACCGCCGATAGCCGATGCATACGAATTCCCGCCGCGTCCCGAGCCTTGCTGCGAGGACGACTGCTGGCGCGCAAACGCCGATCCATCCGATACAGACGCGCTGCCCAGACTGATCCCGCTCGCTTCCATCGCTTCGCGCAGTCGGGGCATCGCGGCTTCGACGGCTTCGCGCACTTGCTGATGCTGCGACACGAACAGCGCGTGCGCGTGCTCGCCGGTGACTTGCAGCGTCACCTGCAACGGCCCGAGATCCTTCGGATTCAGCGTCAGTTCCGCGCTCGTCTGCTTCGACGATGACAGGAACACGACCTTCTGGCTGAACGCATCGTCCCAGCCGGAACCGCCGACGTGCGGAGCGATTGCAGCGCTCGTGGCCGCCGTCGCTGCACCCTGCGCGCTCGTCGTGGAAGACGCATTCGCCGCGCCCGCCGATGCGACCTGTTGCGCCACCGCGTTCGCTGCCGCATCGGCGGCTTGCTTGTAGGCGGCGGTGGCATCGGTGGAGACGGGGGTTTGGGCGGTCACGGCGGCGGTGAGGGCGGCTGCATCGGCCTGAGCGGCGGCGGGCGCGGCGGCCGCGCTGGCGTTGTCACTTGCCGAAGCGCCGAGCAGGCCGGCCGAACGGCCACCCTTCGCGTCGCGGCTGAAGAAGCTGCCCGGCTGCAATTCGCCGTTCGCGCTGGCTTGTTGCGCACCGCCCGCGTTCGTCGAAGCAGACGCGGCGGCAGCCGCAGCCGTTGCAGTCGCCGTAGCGTTCGGCGTCGCGTTCATCGCGGCCAAAGCGGTTTGCAGCGCGTCCTGCGCCGATTTCGCGTCGTCGTTCTTGTGCGTGCCCGTGGTCGTAGTCGAGGACGTGTCGCTGCTGCCATCGGTCGATGCGGTCGTCACCGATGCGGCCAGATCGGCGAGCGTGGTTTGCGCATCGGCGTTGGACGCGTCGTTGGCGGCGGGCTTTTGCTGAGCGTTGGCTGCATCGGCGGTCGTCGCGGGCTTGGCGTTCGGCGCGGCGGCGGGCTTCGAGGCATCGGCGGTGTTGTCTGCGGGCTTCGATGCGTCCGCTTTCGTGCTGCTATCGGCGGAAGCGGAGGACGCAGCCGAAGCATCGTCGGTCGAAGAAGACGAAGACGAGGAAGAAGCCGAAGCACTGTCGTCAGGCTTCGGCGCATCGTGCACGCTGGACTTATCGGCGGAGGAAGACGCAGAAGCAGCCGAAGCCGCAGCATTGCGCGCCGCGAGCGCATCCGCATTGGCCTTGTCGGCGAGACCTTGCAGCGTCAGTCCGAACGACAAGCCCGCGTCCGCCGCGCGCTTCGCGCTCGAACCCGACGCCGA
>NZ_JAQFVG010000316.1 GCF_029439455.1 Caballeronia sp. BR00000012568055
GATGGCAATGCGCTTATCAAGAAGATGATCGACACGAATCAGTACGGGTTGGGCAAGTTCAAACTGGTCGAATCGAGCGAAGCGGGCATGTTGATCGAAGTAAATCGCGCGATTCGCGAGAAGAAGCCGATTGTATTTTTAGGCTGGGAACCGCATCCGATGAACGTGCAGATGAAGATCGATTATCTCAGCGGCGGCGATGACGTTTTTGGTCCGAATTATGGCGAAGCGAAAGTGCTTACTGTGACGCCGACGGACTACGACACGCGCTGCCCCAATGTCGCGAAGCTGGTGTCGAATCTGCAATTCACGACGGATATCGAGAATCACGTGATGCTGCCGATCATGAACAAGGAAGACGCAAACAAGGCGGCGCGCGCGTGGCTGAAGCAGAATCCGGCAGTGCTGGACAAGTGGCTGGCGGGCGTGAAGACGTTTGATGGGAAGGATGGGCTGGCGGCGGTTAAGGCGTATGTGGCGGCGAGTAATTGATAAATTCCTGAGCGGTGCGGATAGCGTCCGCACCGCTACGATCATGAACACCGCGCCTGCGATCCAGCACGCGAGTAATGTGCCGAGAATGCTGACATCGATAATATCCTCGGGCGCGGGATAATCATTACCGAAACCAGACAAGACAAAGCGGATGGACATATCCATCCAAAAACGCGCGCGTAGCCTTCGCCATATGCCTTGATTTCATCTCACTTAAACCGTACCGTAGGCCGTCATGACAGTACCTGGTAATGGAAGCGATTGACGTGAACGTCTGACGAAGCGTTGCAGCAACTCGAATTCGGCTGGATATACAACTGTCTCGCCCTCTGCTTCTGCCCTGAGAACGCCTCCACCGTGCCGTAGCCGTGGCAAATAAGCCTCGAAGATTCTTTTCTATTCAATTCGAACGCGCAACGGATCGGCATTGAGAAGTCCTTGGTAGTGGATTGCCAAGGGCTTCACATAAACGGCCTTCGAATGTTCCGTGGATGGCTTTTTGTAAAACGTGATTGACTCGCTGCCGGATAAACGCAAATTTCGCGACTACCGGCAACGAGCTTCATGAACTTCTAGCTCCGATAATCCTCTCTCCCTGTTCCCTCAATCATCCTCAACGCCGACTGCCATTGCAACGCCATCACGCCATCGGCTTCATCGCGCCGATACTGCTGCGCCGTCACCTCACACACACTCGGCGGCGGCAAAACAAGTTCCGCATTCCCCGCCATTGCGCGAAGCTGAATCTCGCAAGCGCGCTCCAGAAAATACATCTCCTGAAACGCCTCCGGTATCGATTTACCGCAACTCAGCAAACCGTGATTACGCAAAATCATCGCGTTATGCGGACCGAGATCATTGACCAGCCGATCCCGCTCGGCGAGATCCAGCGCAATACCTTCGTAATCGTGATACGCCAGATGCCCGTAATACTTCAGCGCGTGCTGACTGATCGGCAGCAAACCATTCTTTTGCGCCGATACCGCCGCGCCCGCTGCCGTATGCGTATGCACAACGCAAAACACATCGGGCCGAGCCATATGGATTGCTGAATGAATCGTGAAGCCGGCGGGATTGACCAGATACCGCTCGGGATGCTCAGCCGCGCCCGGTTCAACCACCCGCCCGTCCTGATCGATACGCACCAAATCCGACGCGCGCATCTCATCGAACAACACGCCGTATCGATTGATCAGAAAGTGATGCTCCGGACCCGGCACGCGCGCGCTGATATGCGTGAAGATCATGTCCGTCCACCGAAAGTGCGCAATCACGCGATACAGCGCCGCCAGATCGCATCGCACTGCCCATTCTTCCTGCGAGTAACCGTGAGTCTGCATGCCGTTCCTCCTTGGTTGATGAGCCGCGGAAAACGCTTTTAAATCGCCTGGGCGCGGCCGGGAAAAATCTCGTCGTAGTCGAGCGTGGTCTGATTTGCTTCGTCGTTCTCGCGTGCGCCGCCTTGCTCGCGATACATCATCGGCGGCACGCCATATTGCTTGCGGAATTCGCGGCCGAGGTGCGAGGCATCGGAGAAACCGCAACTCGATGCGATATCGGCGACCGTTTTGTCCGAACTTGTCAGCAGCCATGCCGCCGTGCGCAATCGAACCTGCTTCGCGTACGCTTGCGGCGCTTTGCCGGTCTCCGCTTTGAACAAGCGCTCCAGCTGACGCGTAGAAAGATCGAGCTTGTGCGCGAGTTCATCGAGCGAAAGCGTGCGGCCGACGTGCTGTTCCATCAGCAGAATCGCGCGCTTCACTTTGGGATGCGTCGCGGGCGCAAGTCCCGGCGGATGCGGCTGCGGTGCATTGCCTTTCTGCATATCATCGACGAGCAGGATGCGCAGCGCCTTTTGCACCGTCGCCGTTTCGAAGTGGCGCAAGAGAATGGCCGCCGCCACATCGATCGACGCACGCCCGCCCGAGCACGTAATGCGTCGGCGGTCGATCACAAACAGCCGGTCCGCGACCAGCGCCTGTTCATCGACTTGCGGAAAGCGCTCGACGAAATCCCAGTAATGAAACCAGCTCACGCAGATGCGATACCCATCGAGCACGCCCGCGCGCATCAGCGAGAACACGCCGGTGCACATGCCGACGACGGTCGCGTTTGCGGCGGCGGAGCGGCGGATAAACTGAAGCGTGGCATCGCTGGCGGCGCCGCCCGAGTGCAATAGGCCGCCGACCACCACGACGTAATCGAACGGTTCGGCCTGATCGAAGGTTTCCCACGGCGTGATCTGAATGCCGCAACTCGCGCGCACCGGCGAAAGCGTCTCGCCGATCACGCTCCACGAACAGCGCACGGGACGGCTGAAATCGCCTTCATCGGCGGACAGGCGCAGAAGATCGACGAAGCCGGAAAACGCGGTCAGCGTGAAGTTCGGCAACAGCACGATGCCGAAGCGAATGCGCGACTTCGACTGGCCGTCGATGGATTGCGGCGGAAGGGACTCTGCGGGGTTCATGCGCGTGAAATGCGACAAAAAGTTATGCAGCGAGCATAACACCGTGTTCGCGCGCGACGGATACGCACAAAAGAAAACGCCCGGCGTCGCAATAACGCCGGGCGTTCGTTGAGTGCAACGCGATCAGCCGCCGAGAACCGCGAAGGCCCACGCGAACGCGCCACCGGCGAGCGCGCCGGTCGAACGGCCGAGCATGCTGGCGATGGTGTAATCGCCCCAGCGTTGCGCTATTTCGGCCTTCAAGATGCCGAAATAGCGCAGCAGCGGATCGATCGAGCAGCACAGAACGAGTGCGGCCCAGACTGGCGCCTGACGCGTGAGGACTTTGTCGATCGGCAACAGGTCGATTGCCTGCAGCGCGCCGACTACCGCGACGCCGATGACGAATGCGAAGACCCAGGATTTGAAGAACTGGTCGGGGAGAGCGTGAGATTCCATCGATATCAACTTGAGAGCGGGGAATAACGTGACCCGAAGTGGAGCGGCTCGGATCGTCTGAGAGTGTCAGGGAATATACCTAGACATGCTTTTTAAGCCCCTCGGATCAGTCTCAAAAATGCGAGAAATTGCAACGAAAGTGCGCGAAAACGTGCGCGGAACGAAATGCTTTGATACGCGCGACGTCACGCTTTATCGGCGAGACGCGAAGAAATCGTTCTGACGCCGCCATCCCATTTCGACGGCGGTTTTGTTCTATCGAGTCTTTTTACGGTTTGGTGCAATGGCATCCATACCGAAACCGCGCCGAAACTTCGCGCACCCAAGGGACTCGCCCATGAACGTCAGCGTTTTCGATCTGTTCAAGATCGGCATCGGACCATCCAGCTCGCACACCGTCGGGCCGATGATCGCGGCTTGCCGGTTCGCGTCACATATCGAAGACGCCAATTTGCTGGGCTTCGTCACGCGCGTGCGCGCCGAGCTGTTCGGCTCGCTGGGCGCGACCGGCAAGGGCCACGGCACGGACAAGGCCGTGCTGCTCGGGCTCGAAGGCAATCTGCCCGATCTGATCGATCCGGACATGATCGCGCCGCGTCTGGCAGAAATCCGCGCATCGAAACGTCTGAACTTGCTGGGCAAGCGCGAAGTCGCGTTCGAAGAGCGCGAGCACATCGGCTTCTATCGCAAGCTGATGCCGGGCGCGCCGGGATCGAGCATCGTGCATCCGAACGGCATGCGTTTTCAGGCTTTCGATGACAACGGCCAGTTGCTGGTCGAAAAAGAGTATTACTCGGTCGGCGGCGGCTTCGTGGTGAATCGCGAAGGCGATCGTGTGAACGGCGTGCGTGCGGCCGGCAGCGTGCCGCATCCGTTCCGCACCGGCGACGATCTGATGCGCGTGTGCAAGGAGACAGGTCTGTCTATCGCCGAAGTGACGATGGTCAACGAGTGCGCCAATCGCGGCGCCGCCGAAGTGCGCGAAGGCATGCTCGCGGTGTGGCGCGTGATGGCGGCGTGCGTCGAACGCGGCTGCAAGGAACGCGGCGAACTGCCCGGCCCGATGCGCGTCAAGCGTCGGGCAGCCGATCTCTCTGCGTCACTTCGTTCGCGGTCCGAAGAATCGTTGCGCGATCCCTTGTCGATGCTCGACTGGGTCAATCTTTACGCCATGGCCGTCAACGAAGAAAACGCGGCAGGCGGCCGCGTCGTGACGGCACCGACGAACGGCGCAGCGGGCGTGATTCCCGCCGTGCTGCACTACTACGTCAAGTTCATGCACGGTTCCAACGATGACGGCATCGTGCGCTTTCTTTTGACGGCTGCGGCTATCGGCATCATCTACAAGGAAACGGCGTCGATTTCGGGCGCGGAAGTGGGATGCCAGGGCGAAGTCGGCGTTGCGTGTTCGATGGCCGCCGCGGCGCTCGCAGCGGTCATGGGCGGCACGCCCGCGCAAGTGGAAAACGCAGCCGAAATCGGCATGGAACACAACCTCGGCATGACTTGCGATCCGGTCGGCGGACTTGTGCAGATTCCGTGTATCGAACGCAACGCGATGGGCGCGATCAAGGCGATCAACGCCGCACGCATGGCGATGAAGGGCGACGGACAACATTACGTATCGCTCGATTCGGTCATCAAGACCATGCGCGAAACCGGCGCCGATATGAAAACGAAGTACAAGGAGACGTCGCGGGGTGGCCTCGCCGTGAACGTCATCGAATGCTGATTTGTTTGCAAGCACAACCCCGCGAAGGAAGAGAAACACCATGAGCCGCTATTCCATCTTCAGCCTGTTGCGCAACGGCATGTCGTATCACGAGAACTGGGAACGCCAGTGGCGAAGTCCAGAGCCGAAGCGCGAATACGACGTGGTGATCGTCGGCGGCGGCGGCCATGGTCTTGCGACCGCGTATTACCTCGCGAAAGAACACGGCATTACCAATGTCGCGATTCTGGAGAAGGGCTGGATCGGCGGCGGCAATACAGCGCGTAATACGACCATCGTGCGCTCGAACTATCTGTGGGACGAATCGGCCGCGCTGTACGAAAAGGCGATGAAGTTGTGGGAAGGCCTTTCGCAAGATCTGAACTACAACGTGATGTTTTCGCAGCGCGGCGTGATGAATCTCGCGCATACGCTGCAAGATGTTCGGGATACTGAACGTCGTGTGAATGCGAATCGACTGAATGGTGTCGATGCTGAGTTCCTCACGCCGCAGCAGATCAAGGAAATCGAGCCGACCATCAACCTCAATAGCCGTTATCCGGTGTTGGGCGCATCGATTCAGCGTCGCGGCGGCGTGGCGCGTCACGATGCGGTGGCCTGGGGCTTTGCGCGCGGCGCGGATCGCGCGGGCGTGGACATCATCCAGAACTGTCAGGTGACGGGCATTCGTCGCGACGGCAATCAGGTCACGGGCGTCGATACGACCAAGGGTTTCATCAAGGCGAAGAAGGTTGCAGTCGTTGCGGCAGGCAATACGACGACGCTCGCCGATATGGCCGGCGTGCGTCTGCCGCTCGAAAGCCATCCGTTGCAGGCATTGGTGTCGGAGCCGATCAAGCCGGTGGTGAATACGGTGGTGATGTCGAACGCGGTGCACGCTTACATCAGCCAGTCGGACAAGGGCGATCTGGTGATCGGCGCGGGTGTCGATCAGTACACGGGCTTCGGTCAGCGCGGCAGTTTCCACATTATCGAAGGCACGCTGGAAGCCATCGTCGAAATGTTCCCGGTGTTCTCTCGTGTGCGGATGAACCGTCAGTGGGGCGGCATTGTCGATGTCTCTCCGGATGCGTGCCCGATTATTTCGAAGACCGACGTAAAGGGCCTGTATTTCAACTGCGGCTGGGGCACGGGCGGCTTCAAAGCGACGCCGGGTTCGGGCTGGGCGTATGCGCATACCATCGCGCGCGACGAGCCGCATGCGTTGAATGCCGCGTTCTCGCTGGATCGTTTCTATACCGGTCATCTGATCGACGAACACGGCGCTGCTGCCGTGGCCCACTAATCGCACGAGGAGTTAAAAACATGTTGCTGATCGAATGCCCCTGGTGCGGGCCGCGCGCCGAAACCGAATTCTCCTGCGGCGGCGAAGCGGATATCGCACGCCCGCTGGACACGGAAAAACTCACTGACAAAGAGTGGGGCGATTACCTCTTCATGCGCAAGAACCCGCGCGGTGTGCATCGCGAACAATGGAACCATGCGCAAGGCTGCCGCCGCTGGTTCAAGGCTCAGCGCGATACGGTGTCATACGAAATTCAGGGTTACGAAACATTCGAGCGTCCGCTGGCTGTGATGGACACTAACAACGGAGGCACGTCGAAATGAGCCAGAAAGACCGACTCGGCATGGGCGGACGCATCAACCGCGCAATTCCCGTGACCTTCACGTTCAACGGCAAGACATATCAAGGCTTCGAAGGCGATACGCTCGCCTCGGCGCTGCTTGCAAATGGCGAGCGCTTCGTGGCGCGTAGCTGGAAGTATCACCGTCCGCGCGGCATCATCACGGCGGGCGTGGAAGAACCGAATGCCGTGGTGCAGCTCGAAACCGGCGCTTATACGGTGCCGAATGCGCGTGCTACAGAAGTCGAGTTGTATCAAGGACTCGTGGCGACGAGCGTGAACGCAAAGCCCAGCATCGAGAACGATCGCATGGCGGTGAATCAGAAGATCGCGCGATTCATTCCCGCAGGCTTCTACTACAAGACGTTCATGTGGCCGCGCAAGTTCTGGCCGAAGTACGAAGAAGTGATTCGCGATGCAGCCGGTCTCGGCGAAGCACCGAAGCAACTCGATGCCGATCGCTACGACAAATGCTTCGCGCATTGCGACGTGCTGGTGGTCGGCGGCGGGCCGTCGGGTCTCGCTGCGGCGCACGCTGCGGGTCTTTCAGGCGCACGCGTGATTCTCGTCGATGACCAGCGCGAACTCGGCGGCTCGCTGCTGTCTTGCCGCGCGGAAATAGATGGCAAGCCGGCGATTCAATGGGTGCAGAAGGTCGAAGCCGAACTGCGCAAGATGCCTGACGTGAAGATTCTTTCGCGCAGCACGGCGTTCGGTTATCAGGACCACAACCTCGTCACGATCACGCAACGTCTGACGGAGCATCTGCCCGTTTCGCGTCGTCAGGGCACGCGCGAACTGATGTGGAAAGTGCGTGCGAAACGCGTGATTCTCGCGACCGGCGCGCACGAGCGTCCGATCGTGTTCGGCAATAATGATCTGCCGGGCATCATGCTGGCGTCGGCTGTATCGACATATCTGCATCGCTATGCGGTGATGCCGGGCCGTCAGGCCGTCGTGTTCGTCAATAACGACGACGCGTATCAATGCGCGCTCGATCTGAAAACTGCGGGCGCGGAAGTGACCGTGGTCGATCCGCGTCCCGCTGAATCGAAAGGTGCGTTGCCTGCGGCTGCACGCCGTCATGGCATCCGTGTGATGAACAACACCGTGATTACCGCAGCGCGCGGCAAGTTGCGCGTGGCGTCGGTGGAAGTAGCCGCGTATGCAAAGGGACAAGTCGGTCCGAAGGAAACCGATTTGCAATGCGATCTCGTCGCGATGTCGGGCGGCTGGAGCCCGGTGCTCCACTTGTTCGCGCAATCGGGCGGCAAGGCGCACTGGCACGACGAAAAAGCGTGCTTCGTGCCCGGCAAGGCGATGCAGGCCGAAAGCAGCGTCGGTGCGTGCGCGGGCGATTTCACGCTGGCGCGCGGCATTCGCTTCGGCGTGGAAGCGGGCGCGGATGCGGCGCGCGCGGCGGGTTATATCGTTGCGAAGCCGGAAGCGGTGCAAGTTGCCGAGATCGTTGAAGCGCCGATGATGCCGCTGTGGATCGTCGGCAACAAGGAAATGTCCACACGGGGTCCTAAGCAATTCGTCGATTTCCAGAACGACGTGTCTGCGGCGGATATCTATCTGGCGGCGCGCGAAGGTTTCGAATCGGTTGAACACGTCAAGCGCTACACGGCGATGGGCTTCGGCACCGATCAGGGCAAGCTCGGCAACATCAACGGCATGGCGATTCTCGCGCAGGCTTTGGGCAAGACGATCCCCGAAACCGGCACGACGACGTTCCGCCCGAACTACACGCCGGTCACGTTCGGCACCTTCGCTGGCCGCGAACTGGGCGAGTTCCTCGATCCGGTGCGCAAGACCGCGATTCACGAATGGCACGTGGAAAACGGCGCGGAATTCGAGGATGTCGGCAACTGGAAGCGTCCCTGGTACTACCCGAAGAAGGGCGAAGACATGCACGCGGCAGTGGCGCGTGAATCGCTGGCGGTGCGTCAGAGCGTCGGTATTCTCGATGCTTCGACGCTCGGCAAGATCGATATTCAAGGTCCGGATTCGGCCAAGCTCCTGAACTGGGTCTACACGAATCCGTGGAGCAAGCTCGAAGTCGGCAAGTGCCGCTACGGTCTGATGCTCGACGAAAACGGCATGATTTTCGATGATGGCGTGACCGTGCGTCTCGGCGAACAACACTACATGATGACGACCACGACCGGCGGCGCCGCGCGCGTGTTGACGTGGCTCGAACGCTGGCTGCAAACGGAGTGGCCGGATTTGCGCGTGCGCATGGCATCGGTGACGGATCATTGGGCGACATTCGCGGTGGTCGGCCCGAACAGCCGCAAGGTCTTGCAGAAGGTGTGCCACGACATCGACTTCGCGAATGCGGCGTTCCCGTTCATGAGCTATCGCGATGGCACGGTGGCGGGTGCATCGTCGCGTGTGATGCGGATCAGCTTCAGCGGCGAACTCGCCTACGAAGTGAACGTGCCGGCGAACGTCGGACGCGCGGTGTGGGAAGCGCTGATGGAAGCGGGCGCGGAATTCGATATCACGCCGTACGGCACGGAAACCATGCACGTGCTGCGTGCGGAGAAGGGCTACATCATCGTCGGTCAGGACACGGACGGTTCGATGACACCATACGATCTCGGCATGGGCGGCCTGGTGGCGAAGTCGAAGGACTTTATCGGCAAGCGTTCGCTGACGCGTTCGGATACATCGAAGCAGGGGCGCAAACAATTTGTCGGGCTACTAACTGATGATGCATCGGTCGTGTTGCCGGAAGGCGCGCAGATCGTAGCAGGCCCGTTCCAGGGCGAAACCGCGCCGATGCTCGGTCACGTGACATCGAGCTATTACAGCCCTATTTTGAAGCGCTCGATTGCATTGGCCGTGGTCAAGGGCGGACTCGAAAAGATCGGCGAAACGGTCATGATTCCGCTTGCAAACGGCAAGCGCATCAACGCAAAAATCACCAGTTCGGTGTTCTACGACAGCGAAGGAGCACGTCAGCATGTTGAATGAGATCAAAACAGGCGCTACGGTCGTAGATCGCGCGATCAGCGGACAAGGTGTGTGGCAGGAGTCGCCGCTCGTCGGTGCGGATGCGCTGATGAAGGCGCATCAGACTGGCGCGCCGAAAGCGTTTCGCTTGACGGAGCGTCCTTTCCTGCAACTGGTGAATGTGCGTGGCGATACGCGTGATCCTGCTTTCGTTGCGGCAGTGCAGAGCGTGATCGGCTGTACGCCGCCTGAAAAGCCGAACACGGTGGCGCGCGGCAACGGCTACGACATGCTGTGGCTCGGTCCCGATGAATGGCTCGTGCGTGGCAACGTCGCGCATGATGCCGCGCGCACCGCGCCGCTGGAAGCTAAGTTGCGCGAAGCATTCGTCGGCGAGTTCTCGGCAGCGGTGGATATCGGCAGCGGCTATACGGTGCTCGATATCGATGGCCCGAAGACGCGTGAAGTGCTGTCGCGCGGCTGCCCGCTCGATCTGCATCCGAAGCTGTTCGGCGAAGGACAGTGTGCGCAGAGCCACTTTTTCAAGGCATCGATCACGCTGATTCCGCTCGGTGGCGATCACTTCGAACTCGTGATCCGCCGTTCGTTCGCGGACTACTTCGTGAAGATCATGCTCGATGCGGCCGCGCCGCTGATCGCATGAAGCCGTTCGAGCCGCTCGAAGCAGGCGGTCAGGGCTGGCGCATCGTCGTCGATGAGTTGATGGTGAAGACGCGCGTGGGCTTGTATGAATACGAGCATCGCGCGCCGCAGCCGGTGTGTATCGATGCGAGTCTGCGCTATCGCAGCATGCCGCGCGAATCGGACGATGGTTTGATCGACTATGAAGCGTGGTGCAATCGCGTGAGTGCGTTTCTCGAAACGAAGCCGCATACGCGGTTGCTGGAGACGTTGGCGGTCGAGGTCGCGGCGTTGTCGTTCGAAACGTGGCCCGCATTGGATGCGATTACGTTGACGCTGCATAAGCCGAAGATTCGCGAGGGCACGAAGCGGCTGGCGTTGGAGTTGGATTGGCGACGGGCAGATTTCGATGCCTGGCGTGTGCAGAATGCTTCTTCATCGTTCGATGCTGTCGCAAGATGACCGCCTCGCGCGATACGACCGCGCTGCTGTCCGAGCGCACGTTCAAACAACGCGATGCCGATGCGGCGCTGGCCTTGCTTGAACGGAGTATCGCGTTGCGGCATCGGCGGATTGCGCTGATTCGCTATCTTCACGCGCAGTTTTTGGATGCGCCGCTGGAGGCGCGGCATCATGAATATGTGAATGCTATTGCTGCGCGGTTGAGTGGGGATGAGGTGATGCGAATCGCGATGGCGGCGAGGGCGCGGTTTGATGCTTGAATCTGAGAGAGTGTTTTGAAGGGGTTGGAAGGAGTGAGTTTTGGGGCCGCGCTTGCGCGGCTTTTTTTGTTTAGAATGCGATGCTCGAAGAGGGAAAACCAATGACTGACTATTTGACATTCGACGCAGCAGATTACCTGGATAGCGCAGAATCCATCGCTGAATTTCTGGCAGCAGTGGCGGAAGACGCAAACCCGAACGTGCAGCGACGCGCAATAGAGGTTGTGCAGCGAGCGCGATTGGCGCTCGCGACCAATGACGGAATCACCTCACCGTCGCAAACTCACCCGCGCCCTGACTAACCCGCGCCTTCTTCCCCCTAGCCACAAAATAAGCCGTCTCCACCCTAACCAGCGCCTCCCGCCCCCGAATCCGATCCGCAATCTTCTCCGCCAACATAATCGTCGGCGCATTCAAATTCCCAGTAGTAATCTGCGGCATGATCGACGCATCGACAACGCGCAAGCCGTCGAGACCATGCACACGCCCTTCGCCATCGACGACGCTCATATCGTCATAGCCCATCTTGCATGAGCACGAAGGGTGATAAGCGGTCTCGGCCTTCGCCCGCACAAACGCATCCAGATCCGCATCGGAAACAGCCGTTTCAGAAGGATGCAACTCCCTTCCGCGATACTTCGACAACGCCGGTTGCCGCATGATTTCCCGCGTAATCCGAATCCCGTCACGAAACTCGCGCCAGTCCAGCGCGTCCGCCATGTAGTTAAACAAAATACTCGGATGCGCATTCGGATCACGTGACTTCAAGCGAACACGGCCGCGCGATGGTGAGCGCATCGACCCGACATGCGCCTGAAACCCGTGCATCTTGATCGGATTCGAGCCGTTGTAGTTGATCGCCACAGGAAGAAAGTGGTACTGAATATTCGGCCATAAATCGTCATCGCGCGTGCGGATAAAGCCGCCCGCTTCGAACTGATTGCTCGCGCCGATACCCGTGCCATTCATCATCCACTCAAGCCCGATCGCCGGCTGATTCCACCACTGCAACGCCGGATAAAGCGACACCGGTTCCTTGCATTCGTACTGCATATACATTTCAAGGTGATCCTGCAAATTCTCACCTACGCCCGGCAGATCATGCACCACCGGAATCTCCAGCTCCTTTAGCCACGAAGCACGCCCCACGCCCGACCGCTGCAACAACTGAGGCGATGCAATCGCGCCGCTGCACACCAGCACCTCGCGTCGCACATGCGCCGTCACACGCTGCCCGCTATGCAGATACGCCACGCCGATCGCCCGCTTGCCCGAAAACAACACGCGATCCGTCACCGCATGCGTCACGATCGTCAAACCCGCACGATGCTTCGCCCGATCCAGATACCCGCGCGCCGTGCTCGACCGACGTCCCTTCGGCGTGACAGTACGATCCATCGGCCCGAAGCCTTCCTGCTGATAGCCGTTCAAATCTTCTGTACGCGGATAACCCGCCTGCACGCCTGCTTCGACCATCGCGGCGAACAGCGGATTGTTGCCGGGCTTGCTCGTCGTCACATGCACGGGACCATCGCCGCCGTGATACGCATTGGGTCCGATATCGCGCGTCTCCGCCTTCCGGAAATACGGCAGACAGTCGAGATAACTCCAGTTTTCCAGACCCTTCATCGATGCCCAGTTGTCGTAATCGAGCGCATTGCCGCGGATATAACACATGCCATTGATCAGCGACGATCCACCGAGTCCCTTTCCGCGCCCGCACTCCATGCGTCGGCCATTCATATGCGGCTCGGGCTCGGTTTCATACGCCCAGTTATATCGACGTCCTTGCAGCGGATAGGCGAGCGCCGCTGGCATCTGCGTACGAAAGTCGAAGCGATAATCCGGCCCGCCCGCTTCGAGCAGCAGCACGGTCACGTCTTCGTCTTCCGTCAGACGGCATGCCAGCACATTGCCCGCCGATCCCGCACCGACGATGATGTAATCGTATTCGTTCGTGCTCATCGCAAAAGCTCCTTAAAACAAGGGCTCAAAAAATTGGCTGATAAGGGCCGAGTTCGACCTGAACCGACTTGATGCGCGTATAAGCATGCAGCGTCACGATGCCGTTCTCGCGCCCGACGCCCGACTGCTTATATCCGCCGACCGGCATTTCCGCAGGCGATTCGCCCCACGTATTGATCCAGCAAATCCCTGCTTCCAGCCGATGAATCACGCAATGCGCACGCGACAAGTTCTCCGTGACAACGCCCGCCGCTAATCCGTACTCCGTATCATTTGCGCGTGCGATGACTTCGTCTTCTTCATCAAAGGCGAGAATGCTCATCACCGGCCCGAAAATCTCTTCACGCACGATACGCATATCGTCGCGGCAATCGGTGAAAACGGTCGGCGCGACGTATTGGCCGCGCGCGAACGCGCCATCGGTGAGACGCGAACCGCCCGCGAGCAATCGCGCGCCTTCGCGCTTGCCGCTTTCGATATACGCCAGCACTTTTTCCAACTGCGCTGCGCTCGCAAGCGGCCCGAAATTCGTCGATGGATCATCAGGCTGACCAACACGAACACGCTTCACGCGCTCCGCAATCAACGCCTCGAACCGCTCGATCACACTGCGCTGCACGAACACGCGCGTGCCGTTCGTGCACACCTGACCCGAGCTGAAGAAATTCGCGCTCATGGCGATATCGGCGGCGCGTTCGAGGTTGGCATCGTCGAAAACGATCAGCGGGGACTTGCCGCCGAGTTCCATCGTCACTTCCTTGAGCGTGGAACTGCCCGCGTGCGCCATCACTTTCTTTCCGGTCGCCACGCCCCCTGTGAACGAGATCTTTTCGATGCCGCCATGTTCCGCAAGCATCGCGCCGACGCGTCCGTCGCCTTGCACGACGTTGAACACGCCCGCCGGCACGCCCGCTTCCGTATAAATCTCCGCCAGCTTCGATGCGCTCAACGGCGTAATCTCGCTTGGCTTGAAGATCATCGCGTTGCCGGCGGCGAGCGCGGGCGCGGGCTTCCAGCAGGCAATCTGAATCGGATAGTTCCATGCGCCGATGCCCGCGCAAACGCCAATCGGTTCGCGCCGCGTATAAACGAACGATGATTCGCGCAGCGGAATCTGCTCGCCTTCGATGGCCGTCGCGAGACCCGCGTAATACTCGATCACGTCCGCGCCCGTGACGATATCCACCGCGCGCGTTTCTGCGATCGGCTTGCCCGTGTCGCGCGTTTCGAGCGCCGCGAGTTCATCGTTACGCGCGCGCAGCAAATCCACCGTGCGGCGCAGGATGCGCGAACGCTGCATCGCGGTCATGGCGGCCCATTCGCGCTGACCTTCGCGCGCCGCACGCACCGCGCGGTCGATATCCGCCTGCGACGCCTGTTGTACGCGCGCGAGCGTCTCGCCGGTGGCGGGATCGAGCGTGACGAAGGATTCGCCGCTGGTGGCATCGACATATTCGCCGCCTATGTACAGCCGTTGGTCTTCGAATACGAAAGCGGACATGCGTGCTCCTTTGGCGGTTTTTAACCAGTCCGGCTAGTCTAAAAATTTTATATTGAACGGTCAATCAATAAAAACTCGACGTCAGCGCCGATGTCGGTTTGGATCAAACATACGTCGCTTTGAGTGTGAGCGTCGGCGCACAAGCGGCGTACCCTCGTTTCACGGGCGCGGTGCATGAACCGCAGCGAAAACGTGCATCGCGCGTGCCGTCCACGAAATCAGGAGACGATCAATGAGCAGCAATCGCGGCGTCGTGTATCTCGGGCAAGGCAAGGTGGAAGTGCAAAGCATCGACTATCCGAAAATGGTCGATCCTCGCGGCCGGGATATCGGTCACGGCGTCATTCTCAAAGTCGTATCGACGAATATCTGCGGTTCGGATCAGCATATGGTGCGCGGCCGCACGACGGCGGAAGTCGGCCTCGTGCTCGGTCATGAAATCACCGGCGAAGTCATCGAAATCGGGCGCGATGTGGAGACGCTTTCCATCGGCGATCTCGTGTCGGTGCCGTTCAACGTGGCGTGCGGACGCTGTCCGACTTGCAAGGCGCAGCACACGGGCGTGTGTCTGAACGTGAACCCGTCGCGCGCGGGCGGCGCGTATGGGTATGTGGATATGGGCGGCTGGATCGGCGGACAGGCGGAATACGTGATGGTGCCGTACGCCGACTTCAATCTGCTGAAGTTTCCCGACAAGGCGCAGGCCATGTCGAAGATTCGCGACCTTACGTGTCTCTCCGATATTCTTCCGACCGGTTATCACGGCGCGGTGATGGCAGGCGTGAAACCGGGCGCGACGGTGTATATCGCGGGCGCGGGACCGGTGGGGATGGCGGCGGCGGCTTCCGCACGGTTGCTGGGCGCGGCGGTGACCATCGTCGGTGATATGAATGAAGAACGGCTGGCGCATGCGCGCAGCGTCGGCTTCGAAACCATCAATCTGTCGAAGGACGGCACGCTGGCAGAACAGATCGAGCAATTGCTCGGCAAGCCGGAAGTGGATTGCGCGGTGGATTGCGTCGGCTTCGAAGCACACGGTCATGGCAGCGACAGCGGCCACGAAGCGCCCGCCACGGTGCTCAATTCGCTGATGGAAATCACCACGGCTGCGGGCGCGATCGGCATTCCCGGTCTCTATGTGACGGACGATCCCGGCGCGGTCGATGCCGCCGCCAAAAAGGGCAGCTTGAGCATCCGTTTCGGCCTCGGCTGGGCGAAGTCGCATTCGTTCCACACGGGCCAGACGCCGGTGATGAAGTACAACCGCAATCTGATGCAGGCCATTTTGTGGGATCGTCTCCCGATTGCGGATATCGTCAATGTGTCGGTGATTTCGTTGCCGGATGCGCCGGAAGGCTATCGCAAGTTCGATGGCGGTGCGCCGCGCAAATTCGTCATCGATCCGCATGGGCTGCTGAAGGCCGCGTAATGCCAATGCTGTGACCCTCGTCAGCGCGATCAGGTGCATACTGGTGCACCATGCCAATCGACCACCTCCGCATCGCGCTGACCTTTCGCCTGGCGACGGCCAAGGACGTCGCCGATATCGCGCGCATTTCGGTGCGATCCTGGCAGGCCGCGTATCGCGGCATTCTCCCCAAGCCTTATCTCGATGCGCTCGCCACCGCGAAGCGCGAAGCGTTTTGGAAGCAGACCATTGCACGCGGCACGCCGCGCGTGATCCTCGCGCAACGCGATGACATCACGCTTGGCTGGATCGCGTGGGGACCGTCACGCGACCGCGATCCGCGCAGAACCGTCGCTGAAATCGAGGCGCTTTATATCGATCCGCTGCACTGGCGCAAAGGCGCGGGCACGCTGCTGATCGAAGAAGCGATCGAAGCCGCGGCGAGCGAGGGGTATCGGGAAATGACGCTGTGGGTGCTCGAAGAAAACAAGCGCGGCCGCAGCTTCTACGAAACGTTGGGCTTTACCGCCGATGGCGCGTTCCATCCGCTGAACGTCGGCGGCCGTGACGTCGATGAAATGCGCTTGCGTCTGAAGATTCAGTAAGCCGATTAAGCAACCAACGCAACCGCAGCCAGCGGCGGCACTTGCTTGCGACGTTCACGCGTGGGCGCGGTGCCGAACGCATCGCGATAGCTTTTGGAGAAGTGGCACGCCGACTGGAAGCCGCACGCCATCGTGATATGCATGATCGACATATCGGTTTGCAGCAGCAATTCACGCGCGCGCCGCAAACGCAAGGTCAGGTAGTAATGCGTCGGCGTCATGCCGAGATGTTCGCGGAACAGGCGCTGTAATTGCCGCTGCGACATGCCTGCCAGCCGCGCCAGCTCTTCACGCGACAACGGCTCTTCGATGTTGTTTTCCATCAGCGAGATCACTTCGAAAAGCGACTTGTTCGCCGATCCCAAACGCGCCACCAACGGCATACGCTGCTGCGCGCTCGTATCCCGCACGTGTTCGACGATGAACTGCTCCGCAATCTGCGTCACCCGCGCCGTACCCACGCGCGCGGCGATCAGATTCAGCATCATGTCGAGCGGCGCGACGCCGCCCGTACACGTCACGCGATCGCGATCGATCACGAACAGTTCCTTGAGAAAACGCGTGTCGGGAAACTCTTCCTTGAGCGCCGACATGTTCTCCCAATGGATCGCGCAAGCGTAGCCCGCAAGCAGTCCGGCGCGCGCCAACGCATACGTTCCGGTGCAAAGCGAACCAAGCACGCTGCCAAGCCGCGCAAAGCGTCGCAAAGCCGCGAGATGTTCGTTAGTAGTAGAACGCTGTACGTCGATACCGCCGACCACGAATACGATATCCGGCTGGCCGACGCAATCCACCGGACCCGTATCGACGGATAAGCCGTTGCTTGCGGTCACCGGTCCGCCGTCGGGACTCACGATCGACCAGCGATACAGCGGCTGTCCCGTCAGATAGTTCGCCATGCGCAACACTTCGATCGCGTTGGTGAACGCGATCATCGTGAAGTTGGGAAGCGGCATGAACGCGAAGTGGGACAGCGATGCCGTGCGATCGGGGGACATGGGGAGCCGGATTCCTTGGAATCGAAATCGAATCTATTTGTGTGTTTGAGGCCGTGTCCAACATCACTGCAAAACGGCGCTGCGCCACTTATGCAATTTTGGTTTCGAGTGCAACTACCATGCCATCAGGCTAAACCCTAAGCAATCCAAGGCATCGACTGTGCTTTCGCTTTGATCTTCATAAGTAGCGCACTTTAGCGGGGCCAAACGCCCTTTAAACGCCCCTTAAACGCACCGCCGAAGCGCACGTTCGTTCCGACGCAGTGCAGCACATTCTTAAGCAAACGCGCTACACCGAATTCGCCTGCGCCACTTGTCGAAAACAGACGTGCATGTCGGAAAAGGCCAAGAACACGTCTGAATTCGTAAATTGACCGGCAGGCCGAAAGTCAAGAATAGACGCAACGAGGAAGGGCAGACGAAGCCTTCCCCACACGACCGTCTCCCTTGACCCACGGACCTTCCATGCCGAATTCCAATCCCTTCTTCGACGACTCGCTCGCCACCCGCGACGCCTCCGTACGTGGCGCGATTCTGAAAGAGCTGGAGCGCCAGCAATCGCAAATCGAGCTGATCGCGTCGGAAAACATCGTGTCGCGCGCGGTGCTCGAAGCGCAAGGCTCGGTGCTGACCAACAAGTACGCGGAAGGTTATCCGGGCAAGCGCTATTACGGCGGCTGCGAATTCGCCGATGAAATCGAGCAACTCGCCATCGACCGCATCAAGCAACTGTTCAACGCGAAGTTTGCCAACGTGCAGCCACATTCCGGCGCGCAGGCCAACGGCGCGGTCATGCTCGCGCTCACGAAACCGGGCGATACCATCCTCGGTATGTCGCTCGATGCTGGCGGTCACCTGACGCACGGCGCGAAGCCCGCACTGTCGGGCAAGTGGTTCAACGCGGTGCAGTACGGCGTGAACCGCGACACCATGCTGATCGATTACGAGCAGATTGAAGAACTCGCGCAGCAGCACAAGCCGACACTGATTATCGCGGGCTTTTCGGCTTATCCGCGTGAACTGGATTTCAAGCGTCTGCGCGCCATCGCTGATGCCGCCGGTTCGAAGCTGATGGTCGATATGGCGCATATCGCGGGCATCATCGCGGCGGGGCGTCATCAGAATCCGGTCGATCATGCGCATGTCGTGACATCGACCACGCACAAGACCTTGCGCGGCCCGCGCGGCGGCTTCGTGCTGACGAACGATGAAGACATCGCCAAGAAGATCAACTCGGCGGTGTTCCCCGGCTTGCAAGGCGGCCCGCTGATGCATGTGATCGCAGGCAAGGCGGTGGCTTTCGGCGAAGCGCTGCAACCGGGCTTCAAGACGTATATCGACAACGTGCTCGCCAACGCCAAGGCGCTCGGCGAAGTGCTGAAAGCAGGCGGCGTCGATCTCGTCACGGGCGGCACCGACAACCATCTCTTGCTCGTCGATCTGCGTCCGAAGGGCCTCAAAGGCAATCAGGTTGAGCAAGCGCTGGAACGCGCGGGCATTACCTGCAACAAGAACGGCATTCCGTTCGATACGGAAAAGCCCACGATCACCTCAGGCATTCGCCTCGGCACGCCTGCCGGTACGACACGCGGTTTCGGCGTGAGCGAATTCAAGGAAGTCGGCCGCCTGATTCTCGAAGTATTCGATTCGCTGCGCGACAAGCCCGAAGGCGATCCGCAAACCGAACAACGCGTGCGCCGCGAGATTTTCGCGCTGTGCGAGCGCTTCCCCATTTACTGAGCACACGGAGCAACAGCATGAGTCTGCATGACGACAGCATCATCATCGATGGTCTGAATATTTCGAAGTTCGAGCGCTCCGTGTTCGAAGATATGCGCAAGGGCAACGTGACCGCTGTGAATTGCACGGTTTCGGTGTGGGAAGACTTTCAGAAGACCATCGACAACATCGCGGAAATGAAGCAGCAAATCCGCGAATACAGCGAGATTCTGACACTGGTTCGGACAACCGACGATATCCGTCGCGCCAAGAAAGAGAACAAGACCGGCATTATCTTCGGCTTCCAGAACTCGTATGCGTTCGAGGACAACCTCGGTTATATCGAAGTGTTCAAGGAGCTGGGCGTCAATGTAGTGCAGCTCTGCTACAACACGCAGAATCTCGTCGGCACGGGTTGCTATGAGCCGGACGGCGGCTTGTCGGGTTACGGCAAGGAAGTGATTCACGAGATGAACCGCGTGGGTATCGTGGTCGATCTTTCGCACGTTGGCGGCAAGACTTCTTCCGATGCCATCGCGTGTTCGAAAAAACCGGTTACGTACTCGCATTGCTGCCCGTCGGGCCTCAAGGATCATCCGCGCAACAAGACGGACGAGCAGTTGAAAGAGATTGCCGATGCCAACGGTTTCGTCGGCGTAACGATGTTCTCGCCGTTCCTGAAGAAAGGCCCGGACGCGACGGTCGAAGATTATCTCGAAGCTATCGAATATGTGGTCGATCTGATCGGTGAAGACAAGGTCGGAATCGGTACGGACTTCACGCAAGGCTACAGCACGGAATTCTTCGACTGGATCACGCACGACAAGGGCCGCTATCGCCGTCTGACGAACTTCGGCAAGGTGGTGAATCCTGAAGGTATCCGAACTATCGGTGAATTTCCGAACCTGACCGCCGCGATGGAAAAGGCTGGCTGGAGTGAGTCGCGCATCAAGAAGATCATGGGCGAAAACTGGATGCGTTATTTCGACGAAGTGTGGAACGTCTAAGCGCCGAACGACAAAAACAAAGGAACCCTGCGATGCAACCTCAACTGCCTATCGACGTCGATCCGAACACCGGCGTCTGGACCACCGACGCGCTGCCGATGCTCTACGTGCCGCGCCATTTCTTCACGAACAACCACGTGGCCGTGGAAGAAGCGCTCGGACGCGAAGCGTATGCCGAGATTCTTTATAAGGCCGGCTACAAATCCGCTTACCACTGGTGCGACAAGGAAGCGGAAGCGCACGGCATCAGCGGCATGGCGACCTTCGAACATTATCTGAAGCGCTTGTCGCAACGCGGCTGGGGCCTGTTCGATATCGTCGAAGCCGATCCCGCCACGTCGCATGCGCGCATTCATCTTCGCAATTCGTCGTTCGTGCTTCAGCAGCCGGGCAAGGAAGGCAAGCTCTGCTACATGTTCGCCGGCTGGTTCGCAGGCGCGATGGATTGGGTCAACGACACCGCGCCCGACAGCGCGAAAAAAGGCCCGCGTTCGAAGTCGATCGAAACGCAATGCGCCGCCGAAGGACACGATCACTGCGTGTTCGAAGTGTCGCCGCTGTAAGCAACAATATCCATTCCGAGGTCGATCGCGATGCGTTACCCGAACCTTTTCAAGCCACTTCAGCTGAACAAGCTCACGCTGCGCAATCGCATCGTCAGCACCGCGCACGCGGAGGTCTATGCCGAACCGGGCGGTCTGCCCGGCGATCGCTATATCCGTTATTACGAGGAGAAGGCGAAGGGCGGCGTGGGTCTGGCCGTGTGCGGCGGTTCGAGTCCCGTATCCGTCGATAGCCCGCAAGGCTGGTGGAAGTCGGTGAACCTGTCCACGGACAAGATCATCGACCCGCTCTCGCGTCTGGCCGAAGCCATGCATCGGCATGGCGCGTTCATCATGATTCAGGCCACGCATATGGGCCGCCGTTCCGCGTGGCATGGCGAGCACTGGCCGCATCTGATGTCGCCGTCGGGCGTGCGAGAACCGGTGCACCGCGGGAACGCGAAGATCATCGAAGTGGAAGAGATCAAGCGCATTATTCAGGACTTCGCAGCAGCCGCGAAGCGCGTGAAAGATGCCGGCATGGACGGCGTCGAAATCTCGGCGGCGCACCAGCATTTGATCGATCAGTTCTGGAGCCCGCGTACCAACTTCCGCACGGATGAATGGGGCGGTTCGCTGGAAAACCGTATGCGCTTCGGTACGGAAGTGCTGAAGGCCGTGCGTGAAGCGGTCGGCGCGGATTTCTGCGTCGGTTTGCGCATGTGCGGCGACGAGTTCCATGAAGACGGTCTGTCGCACGAGAATCTGAAAGAGATCGCTCAGGCCATGAGCGAAACCGGCCTGATCGATTACATCGGCGTGATCGGTTCGGGTGCGGATACGCACAACACGCTCGCCAACTGCATGCCGCCGATGGCGCTGCCGCCCGAGCCGTTCGTGCATCTGGCCGCGGGCATCAAGTCGGTGACGAAGTTGCCGATCATGCACGCACAAAGTATTCGCGATGCCGGTCAGGCCGAGCGTCTGCTGGCCAACGGCATGGTCGATCTGGTCGGCATGACGCGCGCGCAGATTGCCGACCCGCATATGGTCATCAAGATCCGCGATGGCCGTGAAGACGAGATCAAGCAATGCGTCGGCGCGAACTATTGCATCGATCGTCAGTACAACGGGCTGGATGTGCTGTGCGTGCAGAACGCGGCGACATCGCGTGAAGAAACCATGCCGCATGTGATCGAAAAGTCGCGTGGGCCGAAGCGCAAGGTCGTGGTCGTCGGCGCGGGGCCTGCTGGATTGGAAGCGGCACGCGTGGCGCGTTCGCGCGGTCACGATGTCGTGTTGTTCGAAAAGAACGATTACGTCGGCGGGCAGATCATGCTGGCCGCGAAAGCGCCGCAGCGCGAGCAGATGGCCGGCATCGTGCGCTGGTTCGATATGGAAACGAAGCGCCTCGGCGTGGATCGTCGTCTGGGCGTTGCTGCGGACGACAAGATGATCATGGCCGAGAAGCCGGATATCGTCGTGCTGGCGACGGGCGGTTCGTCGTTCACGGGACAAGTGCCCGCGTGGGGCGTGGCAGAAGGGCTCGCCGTGAGTTCGTGGGACATTCTCTCGGGCAAAGTCGAGCCGGGCAAGAACGTGCTCGTCTATGACGGCGTGAGCATGCACGCAGGCGCGGGCGTCGCGGATTTCATCGCTTCCCGTGGATCGAATGTCGAAATCGTCACGCCCGATGTGAAGGTCGCGGACGATACCGGCGGCACCACGTTCCCGATTTTCTACCGACGTCTGTATGCGCAAGGGGTTATCCATACTCCTAACTATTGGCTCGACAAGGTGTATGAGGAAGACGGCAAGAAGATCGCCGTGATCCGCAACGAGTACACCGAGGAACAGGAAGAACGCGCGGTCGATATGGTCGTGGTCGAAAACGGCATCACGCCGAACGACTCGCTCTACTGGAAGCTCAAGCCCGAGTCGATCAATCGCGGTCAGACGGACGTGCACTCGCTGTTCGCATCGCTGCCGCAGCCGGGACTGTCCGAAGAACTCGGCAACGGACGCTTCCTGCTGTTCCGCGTCGGCGATTGCATTTCGATGCACAACATCCACGGCGCGATCTATGACGCGCTGCGGCTGACGAAAGACTTCTGACGAGGGCATTGCACGATGAACCCCGTGTTTGTCATCACCGTGTTGTTGTGGCTGTCGATGGCCGGTCTCGCGTTTGCGGTGCTGCGTCGCGCATCGTACTGGCGCGAGGGCCGTGCGACGACGGCGGGCGCGTATGGCTGGGCCAATTTGCTGACCATCCCGAAGCGCTATTTCGTCGATCTTCACCATGTCGTGGCGCGCGATCCGTATATCGCCAAGACGCACGTTGCGACCGCTGGCGGCGCGATCCTGGCGATGGCGCTGGTCTTTCTCAACTACGGACTCGCGATCTATTCCGTGTGGCTGGATCGCGCGATCTTTCTGGCTGCGCTCATCATGCTGGTCGGTGCGGTGTTCGTGTGGAAGCGCCGCAATGCGAAGGATGTGCCCGCGCGTTTGTCGCGTGGTCCGTGGGATAGCCTGCCGTGGCTGCTCGGCTCGTTCGCGCTCGGCCTCGCCATGTTCATGTTGCTGCCGACGTCGTGGATGTCGGGATCGCTGGCGATCATCGTTGCGTTGTTGATCGCGGCGGGCGCGTACACCATGACCTTCGGCGCGGCGAAAGGCGGCCCGATGAAGCACGCGATGGCGGGTCTGCTGCATCTCGCGTTTCATCCGCGTCAGGAGCGCTTCAAAGATAAGACGGACAACGAAGTAGTTCCGCCAACCGCGTTGAAAAAACCCTTGCTCGATGCGAAGGAATACGGCGTCGGCAAGCCGGTCGAGTTTCGCTGGAATCAGCTTCTGAGCTTCGATGCCTGCGTTCAATGCGGCAAGTGCGAAGCGGCGTGTCCTGCGTTTGCATCGGGACAGCCATTGAATCCGAAGAAGCTGATTCAGGATCTGGTGGTTGGCATGGTCGGCGGATCGGACTCGCAATATGCGGGCAGTCCGACGCCGGGCATCGTCGTCGGCAAGCATTCGGGCGGACCGGGCAAGCCGCTGATCTCGCAGATGATCGAAGCCGATACGATCTGGTCCTGCACCACGTGCCGCGCCTGCGTGCAAGAGTGCCCGATGCTGATCGAACATGTCGATGCCATCGTTGATATGCGGCGCAATCAAACGCTGGTCGATGGCAACGTGCCGGGCAAAGGTCCGATCACGCTGGCGAATCTGCGTGAAACGGGCAGCCAGAATGGCTACGACATCGGCGCGCGATACGACTGGTCCGTGGACTTGCAAGTGCAGGTCGCGCAACCCGGCCGTCCCGTCGATGTGCTGCTGATCGCTGGCGAAGGCGCGTTCGATATGCGATACCAACGCACGCTGCGTGCATTCGTCAAAGTGCTGAATAAAGCTGGCATCGACTACGCCGTGCTCGGCGGCGCGGAAACCGACACGGGCGATACTGCGCGTCGTCTCGGCGATGAAGCCACGTTCCAGCAATGCGCATCGAAGCTGATGAACACGCTGTCGCAGTATCAGTTCCGCCGTATCGTCACGACGGACCCGCATGTGCTGCATAGCTTGCGCAATGAATATCGCGCGCTCGGCGGCTACTACGAAGTGCATCATCACTCGTCGTTCATGGCTGATCTGATGGAGGCCGGCAAGCTCACGCCGAAGGCCGCCGCCGTGCTCGCGGATAAAAAGATCACGTATCACGATCCGTGCTATCTCGGCCGCTACAACGGCGAAACCGAAGCGCCGCGCAAGCTGCTGAAGGCCATCGGCATCAAGGTGGTGGAGATGGAACGGCACGGCATGCGTGCGCGTTGCTGCGGCGGTGGCGGCGGTGCGCCGCTGACGGATATCCCCGGCAAGCAGCGTATTCCCGATATCCGTATCGCCGATGCGCGCACCATCGGTGCGGACGTAGTCGCGGTCGGTTGCCCGCAATGCACGGCGATGCTCGAAGGCGTGGTCGGCCCGCGTCCCGAAGTGCTCGATGTAGCCGAACTCGTTGCGGCAGCGTTGGAGTGAAGCGATGAATAACGACATCAAACGTATCGATCCGCGCAGGCCGTTTATCGTCACATCGGCGGGACTGAAGCGCATCACGCTTGGCGAGATTGGCAATGGCGTGACGCAGGATTTCGCACACGGCGGGCACAAGGATGCGGTGAAACCGCGCCGCACGACGAAGGCCGCTAGAAAAGCATTGCTCGTCGCGGCACATACGGATCGCGGATCGCTCGACGATCATTCGCGTCAGGCGCTTGCCGCCGCCGCGTTGCTTGCCGATGATGAAACCGAAGTCATCCTAATCGTTTTCGGCGAGTTCAAGGACGATGCCGCCGCGTTTGGCGCGGACCGCTATCTCGAACTGCCGCAGTTCGACCGCCGCAACTTCGCGCCCGATGAAGAAGTGCGTGCGTTGACCGCGTGCGTCTCCGCATTCGCGCCAGTGCATATCTTCATGCCCGACAGCGCAACCGGCGATGGCGATTTAGGCCGCCGTTACGCCGCGCGCGCCGATGCATCGATCGCTACGCAAGTGGTCGAACTCGATCACGCGCATGTGGCTTCGTATGCGCATGCGGGACGCGCAATGGCATCGCGCGAATTGCCTGATGTCGTGTTGCTCGCGGTGAATGCCGTGGAAGCGAAGTTGCCGTTCGTCGGCGCGGGCGATGCGATCACCGAAAGCATCGTGCCTGCAGAAAGAACCAGCGCGTACGTCGATCTCGGCATCGAAGAAATGGATGCGGCACAAGTGGCGCTGGAAGAGGCGGATTTCATCGTATCGGCGGGGAACGGTGTGTCGGATATTGCGGCGTTCGAATCGCTGGCTTCGACGCTGGGCGCTGCAATCGGCGCGAGCCGCGTTGCAGTGGACGATGGCAAATTCACGCGCGATAAACAGATCGGCGCGACCGGAAAAACGGTGGAAGCAAGCGTGTATATCGCGTTCGGCATTTCGGGCGCGGTGCAGCACTTGCAGGGCATCAAGGATTGCCGCCACGTGATCGCCGTGAATCTCGATGCCAGCGCGCCGATCGCCAAGCGCGCGAATCTGACTATCGTCGCGGATACGCACGAAACCATCAAAGCATTGTCCGATGCAGCCGCCGCAGCGCGTGCCGCGCGCGCGAATGGATCGATCGTGCAAAACACGCCGGTCATCGAAGGAGTCGCAGCATGAAGATCGCCGTACTCGTTTCGACCGGACGCCATCCCGTCAGCGGCACCGCGCGCTACAGCCGTAACGATGCCGCCGCGCTGACCATCGCCATCGACATTGCAAAAGCGCAGAACGCGCAACTCGATGTCCTGCACGCAGGCGATCCCGGCAATCCCGCGCTTCAGGAATATCTCGCGCTCGGCGCACCGAAAGTCGAAGTGCTCAACACGCAAGGCGAGGCCTGCGCGGCGCTGGCGCATCGGCTGGCGGGTTACGACCTCGTGTTCACCGGCACGCGCGCAGAAGGCGCATACGACAGCGGCACGCTGCCCTACAAACTCGCCGATGCAATGAACATCGCGATGGTCGGTTCCGCCGTCGATGTGAGCGTCTCGAAAGAAGGCGTGGAAGTGCGCCAGTTCATGCCGAAAGGTCTGCGCCGCCGCGTGCGTGCGCAATTGCCTGCACTGATCGCCGTGCATCCGCTTGCCAACGCCACGCCGCGCTACGCCTACGCACGCATGCGCGAAGGCCACGTCACGCCAGTCGCAGCAAACGCGCCGGTCGATCGCGAAAACGCGGCTTGGAGCATCGGCGCGATCACCGCCAAGCCGAAGAAACTCGCCGCGCCCGAAAAGCGCACCGGCCACGCGCGCATGCTCTCCGCGACGACCACGGAAAGCCGCGGCGGCAGCGTCGTAATTGAAGGAAGTTCTGTCGAAAAAGCACAAGTGATTCTGGCGTATTTGCGCGAGCATCAACTCGTCGATTACTGATTTTCCGCTCACATACACAGTTGTAACGAGGTGCACACGATGAAAGTTTCGGCAGACGTTCGCGCAATGATCGAACGCCGCAAAAAGGGCCATACGCTCGAGGCGCCGTTCTATACGAGCCCGGAAATTCACGCGCTCGATCTCGACGCGATTTTCCGTTCGACGTGGATTCAGGTCGCCATCGAGCCGGATATTCCCGAGCCGGGCGATTACACGACGGTCGAAATCGGCAACGATTCGATCCTGATCGTGCGCGACGACGATATGGAAATCCGCGCCTTCTACAACGTGTGCCGGCATCGCGGCGCGCGGCTGTGCAATCAGGAGAAGGGATCGCTCGGCAATATCGTGTGCCCGTACCATAGCTGGACCTACAACCTCAACGGCGACCTCATGTTCGCCGAGCATATGGGCGATCAGTTCGACCGCTGCAAGCACAGCCTGAAGAAAGTGCACGTCCAGAATCTCGCGGGCCTGATCTTCATCTGTCTCGCCGATGAACCGCCCGCCGATTTCGCCGTGTTGCGCGAGCAAATGGAGCCGTATCTGCTGCCGCATGGCCTGAAGGATACGAAGATCGCGGCGAGTATCGACATTATCGAAAAGGGCAATTGGAAGTTGACGATGGAGAACAATCGCGAGTGCTATCACTGCGTCGCGAACCATCCGGAACTGACCATTTCGCTCTATGAATACGGCTTCGGCTATCAGCGCTCGCCGGCCAACGAAGAAGGCATGGCCGCGTTCGAACGCACCGTCGAGGAGCGCACGAAACAGTGGGAAGCGATGTGCCTGCCGTCCGCTGAGATCGAGCATCTGAGCGATATGATCAGCGGCTTCCGCACGCAACGTCTGCCGCTCGACCGCGATGGCGAATCGCAGACGCTGGACGCGAAGGTGGCATCGAAAAAACTGTTGGGTGGCTTCGAGCGCGCGGACCTCGGCGGTCTGTCGTTCTGGACGCAGCCGAACTCGTGGCATCACTTTATGAGCGATCACATCGTGACGTTCTGCGTGATTCCGCTGGCATCGGGCGAGACGCTGGTGCGTACGAAATGGCTCGTGCACAAGGACGCGCGCGAAGGTATCGATTACGACGTCGATAACCTCACCGCCGTGTGGCGCGCCACGAACGATCAGGACCGCACGCTGGTCGAATATTCGCAACTGGGCGTCGCGAGCAACGCTTACGAGCCGGGTCCGTATTCGCCGTTCACGGAAGGACTCGTGGAGAAGTTCTGCGAGTGGTACATCAACCGTCTCGACGACTATGCGAACACGCCTGCGCACGGCGCGGATGCATCGCACGGTGAGAAGGTCGTCTCTTTCATGCGCTAAGCGCGGTAGCGGGAGCCAAAGATGATGCGCGATGAGGCCAAGTTCGAGCCGACCGACAGCCGCGTGACTCAGCCGCAGTTCTGGGGCACGCTGCCCGCGCGCTGGAATTGCGATACCGACGAAACCCTCGTCTGCTGTCACGTCCGGCAGGAAACGCATGACGTGAAAAGCTTTTTCTTCAAGGCGCCGGGCGAGCGTACGTTCGTCTTCGAGCCGGGACAGTTCATCACGCTGGAGCTCGAGATCAACGGCGAGCAGATTAACCGCTGCTACACGATCTCTTCGTCACCGACGCGGCCGCACACCATCTCCATTACGGTGAAGCGTGTGCCGGGCGGGCCGGTATCGAACTGGCTGCACGATAACCTCGTGCCGGGCGCGTCGGTGCGCGTGCTCGGGCCTGCGGGCGAATTCACGTGTGCGCGGCATCCGGCGCGAAAGTATCTGTTTCTGTCGGCGGGATCGGGTATTACGCCGCTGATGTCGATGAGCCGCGCGCATCACGAACTCGGCGAGGATGCGGATATCGTGTTCGTGCATAGCGCGCGCACGCCGGACGACATTATCTTTGCGCGTGAGCTGGATCTGATTGCATCGAATCAAAAGAACTTTCGGACTGCGTTTGTTTGTGAGCGCGTTGGAACGCGTACGAATTGGGCGGGCGTGACGGGCTTTTTGAGCTTGCCGCTGCTCAAGCTGATCGCGCCGGATTTCATGGAGCGGACCGTTTTTACGTGCGGTCCCGCGCCGTATATGAAGGCCGTGCGCGATCTGCTCGATGAAGGCGGATTCGATCGCAAGCAGTATCACGAAGAGAGCTTCTCGTTCGGCGTGGTCGAAGAGGTCGCCGCGCAATTGACGACGGCGCATGTCGCGCAGGCGCTGGAAACGAAGACCGATTTCGTCGAAGCGCGTGAAGAAGCGATTGGCTTCGATCCTGCTCCGGTTGCAGAACCCGCAGTCGAGCAAAAATTCAAGGTCAACTTCGCCAAGAGCCGGCGCGATATCGAATGCGGCAGCAGCGAACACGTACTCGATGCCGCTAAAAAGGCCGGCGTGCGTTTGCCATCGTCGTGCACGCAGGGCATGTGCGGCACGTGCAAGGTCAAACTCGTATCCGGCGAGGTGTCGATGAAACACGCGGGCGGCATCCGTCAGCGCGAAATCGATCAGGGCATGGTGCTGTTGTGTTGCAGCAAACCATTGACCGATCTGGTGGTAGACAAGTAAGCGTCGCTTCTGGACAACTGCATGTCGGAATTTCGCGTTACGCGGCATTTCTGGCTGGCGATTCTGATGTCACACGGCGTGGGGCCGCTAAGGGGAAACCAAATGAAATCGATGAAAAAAGTGCTCGTTTTAGGCGCGATGACCGCCGCGCTGGCAGCGAGCTTCGGGGCAAGCGCCGATGACAAACCGACCATAAAGATCGGCTATGTCGAAGGATGGGACGACAGCGTGGCGACGTCGAACGTGGCGGCGCGCGTGATCGAAAAGAAGCTGGGTTATCAGGTGCAACTCGTGCCGGTGGCTGCTGGCGTGATGTGGCAGGGCGTGGCGCGCGGCGATCTGGACGCGACGCTGTCCGCGTGGCTGCCAATTACGCACGGTGACTACTACAAGAACTTCAAGTCGAAGGTTGTCGATCTGGGTCCGAACTTTGAGGACGCGAAGATTGGTTTGATCGTGCCTGACTATGCGCCGGTGTCGAGCCTCACGGATCTCGAAGCGAAGAAGGCGGACTTCGATTCGCGCATTGTCGGTATTGATGCGGGCGCGGGTGTGATGCAGAAGACCAGCGAAGCCATCAAGGCCTATAACCTCGATTACAAGCTGCTGCCTTCTTCAGGCTCGGCGATGACGGCGGAACTGGCGCGGTCGGAGGCATCGAAGAAGCCGATTATTGTTACCGGCTGGAAGCCGCACTGGATGTTCGCTAAGTACAAGCTCAAGTTCCTTGAGGATCCGAAGAAGGTGTTCGGTGAGTCGGAGCATGTGGACAATATTATTAATCCCGAGCTTGAAAAGAAGGCACCTACCGTGGTTTCGTTCTTGAAGAAGTTTCAGTGGAAACCGGGTGAGATCGATAGTGTGATGCTTGCGACGCAAAACGGCGCTAAGCCGACCGCGGCGGCGGATGAGTGGATTTCTGCGCACGGGGATCGGGTGGATAGTTGGGTTAAGTGAGTTTTTTTGGGCTGCGGCTACTGTTTGTTGTGCTGTTTATGCAGTAGCCGCCCCCCCGGCGGGGGGGTAACTTTCTTTGCTGCTGCAAAGAAAGTCACCAAAGAAAGCAGCTTTTTCAACCAGGCACTGCACGTTGAAAGGGCAAGTGGATTAATGGTTTCTCTAGGTAACAATAGCTCGCCGCCACGGAGGCCTGCCCGGCCTGTCAGCGAATAGGTACGGTCTGGTTTGAGCACCTCTGTCTCCTTCGC
>NZ_JAQFVG010000317.1 GCF_029439455.1 Caballeronia sp. BR00000012568055
GGACGATTCAGCTAAAGACGCATCGCGCGTGACGCCCACGCTTAGCCATTACATGGAAATCGTCGCCAGCGTCGAACGCGCGTAAATCATGCCGATTTGTAAAATAATTCTTCAGATTTAAGACAAGTCCATGATCCACAAGGGAATTTTATGCGTATATAATGCGGCTTCCTTTAGCTCCCAGCCGGACCGATGCGTCGATTCCTTCTTCTACTCTCGCTTACGCTAAGCCTTTCGCAGACCGCCCACGCACAGCAAGCCATGCCGAACGCAGGCAATGCGTCCGCGCAGGACGCCGCGCAGCAGGACCCGAAGGCGCAGCAAGCCAGTCAGAAGATTTCGGAATTGATCACGCACAAGTTTGGCGTGGCGCGCGCGAGAGCAGAAACCATTGCGCAAGCGGTAATGAGTTCCGCGTCGAAATACTCGCTTCCTCCGGCGCTGTTGCTCGCCATCATCTCGATTGAATCCCGCTTTAAGGAAACCGCGATCGGCCCGAATAACGCCACCGGGCTGATGCAGGTCGTGCCGTCCGCGCACAAGAGTCTCGTGCGCAACAAGGATTTGAAGGATGCCGAAGATAATATCGATGCAGGCTCGGCCATTCTGCACGGCTATCTCAAGTCCGCACAGGGCGATATCGATACGGCATTGAAGAGTTACGGCGGCTCTTACGCTTATGCCGAGAAAGTCAGCTTGCGAGTGAAGTCGTTCGAACCCGCTGCCGGTCAATAAATCTCTTTCTATGATTTGCGCCGCCGCGTGGCGGATGCCGCATTCCTGCTTGCGACGATCGCGCTCGCGAACGCGTGGGCTCTAAACAACTTAATAGCCCTTTTGCATCGAAGTACCGCCATTCGAATTCATGCCGTTCGAATTCATCGGGTTGGTCGGCGCGCCATTCTGCATGGTGCCGTTCTGCATCGAACCGTTGCCCATGCCGCTCTTAGTACCCGTGCCCGTGGTGCCGTCTTGCGAGCCGCCCATACCTGCGCCTCCCATGCCGACGCCGCCGCCCTTCCCAGCAGCCGATCCGCTGCTGCCTGAGCCGTTACCGCCGCCGCCTGCTGCACCCGCCGCCGCGCCGCCGCCTGCACCGCCACCGCCCGCTCCACCGCCGCCACCGCCTGCCTGCGCATACACGCCGCCCGACAAGCCCAGCATCAGAGCCGATATCACCAATTTCTTAGTAGTCGCGTTCATTGCAAGTCTCCAAGATCAGGGGTCGTTCATCGCTATGTATGAATAGCGATGAACGTACTTGCATTAGCGCAAACCATGTGCCGCATACCAACGCCAATTCAACGCCAATTCAGCGCCAATCAATAGCCGCACGGCACATAGGCACGGCGATAACTGTCGTAGCACGCTTGCGGCGGCGGTGCGGGTTGCGCATAAACCGGTTGCGCGTACGTGGGTTGTTCGTAGACCGGCTGCGCATAAGTCGGCTGAGCGCTCGCCACCGACGTCACCAGAGCGCCGAGCACTGCGCCGCCAATCAGCGCACCGACGATCGCGCCGCCGTTGCCGCCACCGTGACCATGACCGCCGTATCCACCATATCCGCCGCGTCCATGTGCCGATGCCTGGCCCGCCACCGTCAAACTACCGATCATCAACAAGACAAGTGCAGCGCGTTTCATGAGCTTCTCCGTTTCCCGTTAGCCGGGTTAGTGAGAACGATCTTAAGCAAAGGCTTTAGAAATAACTGCTGCGTTTGGTAACTGTGCATTTCAACGATTACAAACTCGGCTTTCTCAAATACTTCGGATTTCGAACTATCTAATCGACATGTAACAAGGCTCGCAAAATTCGCTAAGCGGTAACACTTTGGAGACTTGAATCGGTAAAGCACGCTTAGCGCATTTTGCTAAGCAGCGTCTTCTACCTGCGCCGTATCAATTGCTAGCGACTGGTTACCCTTTGTCACCAGAACGACGTCAACGAAGCGAAAAGAAGCAGCGTTTTCATCGGCAGCGCGGCACCAAAACAAACGCCGTGCTTGCCAATAACTAAAGGGAGTTGAATTCATGAAGAAGATCGTCGCTGCCCTCGCATCCGCCATGCTCGTCTCCACCGTGTTCGCGCAAACCGCCGCGACCGATGCCGGCAAGGCGCAAATCAAGGCCAATCAGGAAAAGGCCGAAGCACAAGCCATTGCCAACAAGAAGAAGACCGAAGCTCAGGGCGATGCCGCCAAGGCACAGGCATCGGCTAATGAAGACAAGGCGTCCGCTCAGGCCGATGCCAACAAAGAAGCCGCGAAGGTAGCGCAGGCGACCACGCCGGAGCAGGCATCCGACGCGCGCGGCAAGGCCACCAAGGCACAGGCGAAAGCCGACAAGAAGAAGCACGCTGCACAGTCCAAGGCGAATCAGAAGAAGCAGGACGCAGCCAAAGATGCCGACGTGGCGCAAGCAAAGGCCGACAAGCAAAAAGTCGAGGCGCAAAGCGACGCAAACAAGGCGGCCGCCGATGCGAAAATAGACGCGGCGAAGAAGTAAGGGAGGCCGGCGTCAACGCATCGCGCATCGGGTTTTCGCTTAATTCGCTTTATTTTGCTTTAAGCGTATTCGATGCGTTTCGGAAGGGCGAGTCTTAGGGCTCGCCCTTTTTCCATTTCTGCGCGCTTTGGAATCAGCGCGCATAATGGCCCGCACTTCCTTGGCCAGACAAAACTTCTTCGCCATACACTTCAAAGTTTTTTAGGGCGCGCGCCCGTTTTTTGCTGAAGCAACAACTTCGAAGCTTCATGTCTCATACGCGTCACATCGGGCCGTAATCATCTGATGGCCGACGCATTCCTTCCATGTCATTGCATTCCCCGCAGCACTTGAGCAGCAGCTAAGCAGCAACGTACGCCGCGCCTTTGCCTCCAAGCGAAACGCACGCGAAGAAAACGCCGCATAGATGGAGACGTTCATGACTCAACCTGCCTTGTCGCCCCGCTTTCCCAATGCTTTCGCCGAAGCCGTTTTCGTCGGCTTGTCCAAGCAGCCGCAGAAAGAGCTGCCTTCGATGTATCTGTATGACGAAGTGGGTTCCGCGCTGTTCGAAGTCATTACCGCGCTGCCGGAATACGGCGTCACGCGCGCCGAAGAACGCGTGCTCAAGGACCACGCGACGGATATCGTCGCGGCCTTGCCGGGGAATGTGAAGGTCGCGGAATTGGGCAGCGGAAGCGGCCGCAAGACGCGCCGCATTCTCGAAGCGCTGTGCAAGAAGCAGCCGACCGATTACCACCCGATTGAAATATCGCGCACTGCTTTGCAATTGTGTCGCCGCGAATTGGGCGATATCGAACGTGTGTCGATTGTTGGACACGAGCGCGATTATCTTGCGGGCTTGTCCGAAGTCAGTTCGAAACGTAACGATGGCGAACGCCTGCTGGTGCTCTTTCTAGGCAGCACGATCGGCAATTTTGCGCGGCTGGCGGCGACGAAGTTTCTGTGTTCGATCCGCGGCATGCTCAAGCCCGGCGATGCGCTCTTGCTCGGCACCGATCTCATCAAGCCACTCGATACGCTGATCGCCGCATACGACGATCCCATCGGCGTGACGGCGGCGTTCAATCTGAATCTGCTGGCGCGGATCAATCGCGAATTGGGCGGCAATTTTCCGATCGATGCCTTCGAGCACGTCGCGCGATTCAATCCGGATGTACGCAGTATCGAAATGCATTTGCGCGCCAAACGTGCGCTTTCCGTACGCGTGCGCGATGCGGATCTGCATATCGGGTTTCGCGAAGGCGAGACGATCTGGACCGAAAGCAGCCACAAATATTCCGCCGATGAAGTCTCGCCCATTGCCGCCGATGCGGGCTTCGAATGCACGCATCAGTGGCGGGACGAGCAATGGCAATTCGCGGAAAGTCTGCTGGTCGCGCGCTAGGAAATCAGTGCTGTTCGAAGCGCTCGTAGCGCTTCTCGACGTGACGTTCTTCGCTGTGAAACTCGGTGACGCGGGCATGCGGCGGCCCGCGTCGCAGCCATTCGAGCATGAGATCGACCTGATTGGCCGCGCCCTGAATCACGGCTTCAACGGAGCCGTCTTCGAGATTCGCCACCCAGCCGCGCACGCGGAGCGCATGCGCTTTTCTGACCGTGTGATGGCGAAAGCCCACGCCCTGCACCACGCCTTTCACATGCACATAATAAGTTTCGATTCGGGTATCCAGATCCGGGCCGGACATCGCATTTTCCTCATGAATGATCGTCGATACGCCGCATTGTAGGCGTGTTCGATGATGTCATCCGAGACGGAACGGTTGCGCGGCATCGCTGCGCGCGTGCGGAACGCGTGGCAGCGTGACTTCGAATACGGTGCCCGCTTCGTTGGTCGAACGCGCGGTGACGTCGCCGCCGTGCATCTGCGCAATTTCACGCGTGATGTAGAGCCCCAAACCCAATCCGCTCGATTCACTCTGCCGACGTCCCGATCGATACGGCGCAAACAGCGTCGGCAAGACTTCAGCAGGAATCTCGCCCGCGTTCTGCACCACGATCACCACTTCATCCACGCGCCCTTCCAATCGCACCTGAATGGCCGAGCCATCGAGTCCATGTTGAAGCGCATTGCCGATCAGATTCGAGAACACTTGCGAAAGCAGATCGCCATCGCCCTGCATGAGCGTATCGCCGTGGCGCAGCAGGAAAATGCGCCCTTTGCCCACGCGCGCCTCGTATTCCTCGATGATGTTCTTCGCCAGCGTCATCAATTCGACGGAACGCGGCTGCAAGGTCACGCGTCCGCCGCGCAAGCGCGCGAGGTTCAGCAATTGATCGACCATGCGCACCATGCGCATCCCGCTCGATTTGATGCGCGTGCCGATATTCGCGACGTTCTCATCCTTGACAAACCGCGCCAGATATTCCGCCGATGCAATCACCGCAGAAAGCGGCGTGCGCAAATCATGACCGAGCACGGCCATCAGCATTTCGTTTGCATCGAGTAATTGCTGGACGGTGGCGAGTTGCGTCGCGAGCTGCTGTTTCTGCCGCTCCATTTGAATGAACACATCCACCTTTGAATTGAGGATGCGCGAATCGAACGGTTTGTAGAGAAAGTCCACCGCGCCCGCTTCGTAGCCGCGAAACGTGCGGCTCGCGTCCTGCGCGGTCGCGGTCAGAAAGATGATCGGCACATGCGCGGTGCGCGGACTGCCGCGCATCAGCTCCGCAAGCTCGAAGCCGTCCATGCCGGGCATATTGACGTCGAGTATTGCCAGCGCGACTTCGTGCTTGAGCAGCAATTCCAGCGCATCCGGTCCCGATTCGGCCTTCAGCACCGACAAATCCGGCCGCGCGAGCGAGGCTTCGAGCGCGGTGATGTTGTTGCGGATATCGTCGACGATCAGCACGTGAATGGGTTGGGTCATCAAAGTCCTCTGTCCTTCTGGTTCTTCTGGTTCTTGCCAGCGACGTATTGCGTCAGACGCATCGCCATTTCATCGAGCGTCAGTTGCTCGGTCACACCACCTTCTCGCAGCGCCGCCTGCGGCATGGCCTGCGCGAAGGCTGTATTCGGGTCCTGCGCCCAGCATTCGCCGCCCGCATCGAGAATCGCGCGGGCGCCGCGTGCGCCGTCATCGTTCGCACCGGAAAGCACGATGCCCAGCAAACGCTCGCCATACGCATGCGCGGCCGTTTCGAACAGCACGTCCACCGAAGGCCGCGAAAAGCGCACGGGCGGATCGACCGATAAAGCAATCGATGGCGGCGCGCCGCCTTCCGCTTCGACCATCATGTGATAGCCGGGCGGCGCGAAGTAGATGGTGCCCGGCGCGATCACGTCCTTATCGAACGGTTCGACGACATCCATTTCACAGCGCTGCGCGAACAGATCCGGCAGCAGACTCGGCTTGCCCTGCCGCACATGCACGACCACCAGCACCGTCGCCGCGAACGTGCGCGGCAGCGCGGGCAGCAGATAATTCAACGCCTCCACGCCGCCCGCCGATGCCCCGATCACGACTGCATCGATGCTCATGGCTCATACCTTCTGATAAAGCCGCTCGCGCGGATTGAAGTCCGCGAATTGATCGGCGTACTTCGAAAAACGCAGGCTTTCCTTGCTGCCCAGGCCGAGAAAACCGCGCCGCACGAGTGAATCGCTGAACAGATTCAACGCACGGTCCTGCAATGCGCGATCGAAATAGATCAGCACATTGCGGCACGACACCAGATGCGCTTCGAGAAACACGCTGTCGGTGGCGAGACTGTGATCCGCGAACACCACGCGCGACTTGAGCGTTTGCGAGAACTTCGCTGCACCATACGCCGCGTGATAGTAGTCCGACAAGGAACGCTTGCCGCCCGCCGCGAGATAGTTCTGGCTAAAGCCCGCCATGCGATTCAGCGGATAAATACCGTTTTCTGCCTGCCGCAAGGCTTCCGCGTTGATGTCCGTCGCATAAAACACGGTGCGGTCGGCGATCTTCTCTTCCGCGAACAAGACCGCGAGCGACCACAATTCCTCGCCGCTGCTGCATCCCGCGACCCATACTTTGATAGAGGGATACGTCTGCAGAATAGGCACCACCTGCTCGCGTATCGCCCGAAAATAGTGAGGATCGCGGAACATTTCGCTGACCTGCACGGTGAGATACTGAAACAGCTTAGCGAACAGCGTCGGGTCGCGCAGAATGCGTTCTTGCAGATGCGAAAGTGTCGGCACCTTGAAATCCTGCACCGCCTGCGCGAGCCTGCGCCGCAGCGAACTCACCGAGTAATGCCGGAAGTCGTGCTGATACTTAAGGTAGATCGCTTCGAGAATCAGCTTCAGTTCGATATCGAACGTGGCGTCTTCTTCGTGCTTTGCATCGTTCATCATGATCAGCGTTGGCGCAGCCACACGCGGCACAGAGAGACCAGCTTATCCACGTCGATAGGCTTGGAAATGTAATCGTCCGCGCCTGCTTCCAGGCACTTTTCGCGATCGCTCTGCATGGCCTTCGCCGTCAGCGCGATGATCGGCAAACGCGCATGCTGCGGCTGCTTGCGAATCTCGGTCATGGCGGTGAGGCCGTCCATCTCGGGCATCATGATGTCCATCAGCACGAGGTCGATATGCGTGTGACGCGCCAGCGCTTCGATCGCTTCGCGGCCGTTGCGCGCGATTTCCAGCGTCGCGCCGAGCGGTTCGATCACACGCGACAACGCGAAGATATTGCGCACGTCGTCTTCGGCGAGAAGAATGGTGCGCCCTTCGAACACGTCGTCGCGCTGACGCGCCGCGCGCAACATGCGCTGCTGTTCGGGCGGCAGCGCGCTTTCCACGCTATGCAGGAACAGCGTCACTTCGTCGAGCAAGCGCTCCGGCGATTTCGCACCCTTGATGATGATCGATTTCGAATATCGGCGCAGGCGCTGTTCCTCTTCCGCCGACAACATGCGCCCCGTATAAACGATCACCGGCGGCGACGCATGTTCCGCGCGCGTGGACACGCGTTCGAGCAGATCGTAGCCGGAGCCGTCGGGCAGCGCGAGATCCATCACCACGCAATCGAACACGGCGCGCTGCATTTCTTCGATGGCTTCGGCAATCGTGCCCGCTTCGACGATCACCACGGTTTCGCTCGCCAGCAGCGCGTGAATGCTTTGACGCAGCGCCGGATCGTCTTCGACGACGAGCACACGACGCATCCCTTGCGATGAACGCGCTTCGAGCTTGCGGATGGCGTGCGCGAGATCATCGCGTGCGCTTGGCTTGAGCGTGTAGCCGATTGCACCGAGATGGAGCGCGACATCGGCGTGATCGGTGGCGGAGACGATGTGGATCGGAATATGGCGCGTGAGCGGGTCATGCTTGAGCCATTCGAGCACGGTCAGGCCCGACTGATCCGGCAGACCGATATCGAGCAGAATGCCGTTCGGTTGCAGCGTGCGCGCGAGTTCCACGCCTTGCGTGGCGGAAGCGGCGTGTACGCAGTCGAAATCGAGTTCGTGCGCGAGGTCGTAGAGAATGCGCGCGAACGGCACGTCGTCTTCGATCACGAGAATGGCGCGGTCAGGACGCTTGCGGTCGGCGCGATCATCGGCAATGGGTTGCGTTTCGGGAAGCGTCGGCTTGGGCATCTGCGGAATCGAAGGCGGCGGCGTCTGAACGACAACCGCGGCCGGTTCCGGCTCCTTCATATGCGCGATGGTGTCGAGCTTCGCGGTCACGGTGCCTTCGCGCGTGGTGATCGGCAAGGTCACGGAAAACACGCTGCCTCGTCCCGGTTCGCTCGATACCGCCACCGATCCGCCCAGCAATCGCGAGAACTCACGCGAGATCGACAAGCCCAGACCGCTGCCGCCATATTTGCGGCTGGTGGTGCCATCGGCTTGCTGGAACGCCTGAAAAATAAGGTCCTGCTTGTCGCGCGCAATGCCGATACCCGTATCGCGTACTTCGAAGCGCAACGCATTTTCGCCCGCGCGCACGGCGGCGATCGTCACGCTGCCGCGCTCGGTGAACTTGAACGCATTCGACAGCAGATTGCGCAGCACTTGCAGCAAGCGTTGCTGATCGGTGACGAACACTTGCGGCACGTTTTCGCCCGCATCGACGATAAATTCCAGCGACTTGCTTTCGGCCACCGGCGCGAAGGATTGCTTGAGCGCGGCGAGAATCGAATCGACACCGGCGGGCGCGAACTGCACATCCATCTGCCCTGCTTCGACCTTCGACAAATCCAGAATGTCGTTGATCAGCGAGAGCAAATCGCTGTTCGACGAATGAATAGTCGCGGCGTAGCGCACTTGTTCATCGGAGAGATTGCCTTGCTTGTTGTCTTGCAGGAGCTTGGCGAGAATCAGCGAGCTATTGAGCGGCGTGCGCAATTCGTGCGACATGTTCGCCAGAAACTCGGACTTGTACTGGCTCGCGCGCTCCATTTCCAGCGCGTTCGCCGTGAGTTCCTGCTGCGCCTGCATCAACTCGGCCTTCTGGCGCTCCAGATTCTGCGAATGCTCTTCCAACTGCACGTTGGTCTGTTCAAGCTCGGCCTGCTGCTGTTCGAGCCTTGCCTGCGAGTCCTGCAACGCGCGCCCGCGCTCTTCCAATTCCTCGTTCGATACGCGCAGTTCCTCTTGCTGAACCTGCAATTCCTCGCTCTGCCGTTGCGTTTCTTCGAGCAATTCGACCAGTCTTTGCCGATACCGCGCCGAGCGCAACGCCATGCCAATCGCTTCCGATGCGCCTTCGACCAGGGCGCGGGCATCGTCGAAACGGCCTTCGTTGCCGACGAAACCGAGTTCGATCGCGCCCGCCACTTCGCCGTCGGCCATCAGCGGCGCGATCAGCACTTGCGATGCGGCCATCGAGCCGAGCGCGGATCCGGCCTTCAGATAATGCGCGGAGGCATCGCGCAATTCGAGCACGCGCTTTTCTTCCACCGCCTGACCGAGCAAGCCCTCGCCACGCGCGATTCGCTTCGGCGCGCCGCCTTCATCGGGCAAGGCCCATGCGGCCACGCGCACCAGCGCGTCGGTATCGAGCGAATAAACGACGCCGACCTTGGCATCGAGATAAGGCACCAGCGAACGAAGCAGACTCACGCCGATCGAAGCAGGCGACTGTTCGCCGCGCAATTGCAGATTTAACTGCACGATGCCCTGCTGCAACCATGCGGTCCGTTGAACCGCCAGTCGCGATTTGATATACAGATGCGCCACGCCCGACAGCACCAGCAGCACGAAAATGCCCATCGCGCGATTGAGCAGCAGCACTTCGCGCACGCCGGAAGCGTCCGCCGTGGAGAACGCGTAGCCGCCGACCATCAGCGCCGACGACGCCACCGCGACCGCGATCGGCGCGGACGGTCTGTCGAGCCACATGCAGAGCACGACAGGCAGCACGTAGAACACCCAGATCGCCACGCGCATGGGCGTGAGCACGTCGATGGCGAACACCACGCCGAGGGCGATCGCAATGGCTAAATAAATCCAGGAAGCATGGCTTCGAGTGTCTTGAGGCATCGTTCACCGGGTATCGTTCGGGTTTGCGCGGGTTTCCCGCGCGGCAGGCACCGGACCATAGCATGAGCCGCAAGCCCTTGTCACATCGGCCCTAGAAGGGATTTTCGACGCGGCAAGGCTTACGAAAGGCGGCTCGTGCGACCATCAACAACGAGGTAAGAATGACTGATTTTTCCGGCGCTCGCGTGCTCGTCACCGGCGCTTCGGGCTTTGTCGGATCGAGCGTGGCGCGGCTTCTGATCGAACGCGGATTCAAGGTGCGCGTGCTGGTGCGCGCCACCAGTCCGCGCAAGAACGTCGAGTCGCTCGATGCGGAAATCGTGGTCGGTGACATGCGCGACGAAGCATCGATGCGCGCCGCGCTCAAGGGCGTGCGCCTGCTGTTTCACGTCGCGGCGGACTATCGCATCTGGGCCCCGGACCCGAGCGAAATCGAGCGCGCGAATCTGCAAGGCACGGAAGCGACGATGCGCGCGGCGCTGGCCGAAGGCGTCGAGCGGATCGTATATACGAGCAGCGTGGCGACGCTGAAGGTAACGAGTTCGGGCGTGATCGTCGATGAAACCAAGCCTTCGACGCCGGAAAACACCATCGGCGCATACAAGCGCAGCAAGGTGCTGGCCGAGCGCGCCGTCGAACGGATGGTCGCGCAGGACGGCTTGCCGGCGGTGATCGTCAATCCATCGACGCCGATCGGCCCACGCGACGTGCGGCCAACGCCGACCGGGCGCATCATCGTGGAAGCGGCGACGGGCAAGATTCCCGCGTTCGTGGATACCGGCCTCAATCTCGTCCATGTCGATGACGTCGCGCACGGCCATTTGCTGGCGCTGGAGCGCGGCGTAATCGGCGAGCGATATATCCTGGGCGGCGAGAATCTGCCGCTGCAACAAATGCTGACCGATATCGCCGGTTTCGTCGGGCGCAAGCCGCCGACCATCAAATTGCCGCGCGGGCCGCTTTATCCGGTTGCGATCGGCGCGGAGCTGTTCGCCAAATTCAGCGGCAAGGAGCCGATGGTGACGGTGGACGCGCTGCGCATGTCGAAGAACAAGATGTACTTCACCTCGGCGAAGGCGGAGCGGGAATTGGGGTATCGGGCGCGGTCGTACAAGGACGGTTTGCGCGATGCGCTGGACTGGTTTCGGGCCAACGGATATTTGACGAGCTAAAACACCCAACTCTTCTATAAGACTCAAAAAAAGTTAAGTTATTGATCGAACAAGGAAAAGCGCCGTTTCAGCGCTTTTCGTAAGGCCAGATTCACACGCGCCGCCTGCAAAATCAGGCAGAATAGCGGTTTGTTGCCGGCAAGACGGTAGCTACCGGCGGTTTCCCCAACCAGTTTTCGGATGTCGAGACAAGCGATGAGTAATCAGCAACCCACCATCATCTACACCCTGACCGACGAAGCTCCGCTGCTCGCGACCAGCGCCTTTTTGCCGATCATCCGCACTTTCACCGCTCCGGCTGGCGTGAACGTCACGACGAGCGATATCTCCGTCGCGACCCGGATTCTCGGCGAGTTTCCCGAGTTTCTGACCGACGAACAAAAGGTCCCCGACAACCTCGCTCACCTCGGCGAACTGACGCAGGACGAAGACACCAATATCATCAAGCTGCCGAACATCAGCGCGTCGGTGCATCAGCTGATCAGCGCGATCAAGGAGCTTCAGGCGAAGGGCTACAAGCTGCCCGACTATCCCGAAGAGCCGAAGAACGACGAAGAAAAAACCATCCGCGCACGCTACGGCAAGTGTCTCGGTTCGGCGGTGAATCCGGTGCTGCGCGAAGGCAATTCGGATCGCCGCGCGCCGCTGGCCGTGAAGAACTACGCGAAGAAGCATCCGCACAGCATGGGCGCGTGGAGCATGGCATCGCGTACGCACGTGGCGCATATGAAGCACGGCGACTTCTATCACGGCGAAAAGTCCATCACGAACGACAAAGCGCGCGAAGTGCGCATGGAACTCGTGACCAAGCGCGGCGAAACCATCGTGCTGAAGCCGAAGGTCAAGCTGCAAGCGGGCGAGATCGTCGATAGCATGTTCATGAGCAAGAAGGCGCTGGTCGCGTTCTACGAAGAACAGATGGAAGACGCGCACAAGACCGGCGTCATGCTGTCGCTGCACGTCAAGGCGACCATGATGAAAGTATCGCACCCGATCGTTTTCGGTCACGCCGTGAAGGTGTTCTACAAGGACGCGTTCGCCAAGCATGCCAAGCTGTTCGAAGACCTTGGCGTGAACGTCAACAACGGTCTGGTCGATCTGTACACGAAGATCGAAGCGCTGCCGGAATCGCAGCGCGATGAAGTGATCCGCGACATGCACGCGTGCCACGAAGCGCGCCCGGCGCTGGCCATGGTGGATTCCGCGAAAGGCATCTCGAACCTGCACGCCCCGAACGACGTGATCGTCGATGCCTCGATGCCCGCCATGATCCGCGCAGGCGGCAAGATGTGGGGCGCGGATGGCCGTCCGCAAGACACCAAGTGTCTGATTCCGGAAAGCACGTTTGCGCGCATCTATCAGGAAATCATCAACTTCTGCAAGACCAACGGCGCGTTCGACCCGAAGACCATGGGCACGGTGCCGAACGTCGGCCTGATGGCGCAGAAGGCCGAAGAGTACGGCTCGCACGACAAGACTTACGAGATCGCGGAAGACGGTACGGCGCGCATTGTCGATAACGCAACGGGCGAAGTGCTCGACGCGCTCACGCAGGAAGTCGAAAAGGGCGATATCTGGCGCATGTGCCTCGTGAAAGACGCGCCGATCCGCGACTGGGTGAAGCTCGCCGTCACGCGCGTGAAGAACTCGGGCACGCCGGCCGTGTTCTGGCTCGACCCGTATCGTCCGCACGAAAACGAGCTGATCAAGAAGGTCGAAACGTACCTGAAGGATTACGACACAACCGGCCTCGATATCCAGATCATGTCGCAGGTCCGCGCGATGCGTTACACGCTCGAACGCGTGATTCGCGGCATGGACACGATTTCGGTCACCGGCAATATCCTGCGCGACTATCTGACGGACCTGTTCCCGATCATGGAACTCGGCACCAGCGCGAAGATGCTGTCCATCGTTCCGCTGATGGCGGGCGGCGGGCTGTACGAGACCGGCGCGGGCGGTTCGGCCCCGAAGCACGTCAAGCAACTGGTCGAAGAAAACCATCTGCGCTGGGATTCGCTGGGCGAGTTTCTGGCGCTGGCGGTATCGCTGGAAGAACTGGGCATCAAGAACGACAACGCGCGCGCCAAGCTCGTCGCGAAGGCGCTGGATGCCGCCACCGGCAAGCTGCTCGACAACAACAAGAGCCCGTCGCCCAAGACCGGCGAATTGGACAATCGCGGCAGCCAGTTCTATCTGGCGATGTACTGGGCGCAGGAACTCGCGAATCAGACCGAAGACCGCGCGCTCGCCGAGCAGTTCGCACCGCTCGCCAAGACGCTGGCTGACAACGAGCAGAAGATCATCGGCGAACTCGCGGCGGTTCAGGGCAGCGGCGTGGATATCGGCGGGTACTATCAGCCGGACGCGAAGAAGCTCGAAGCAGCGATGCGTCCGAGCAAAACGCTGAACGCGGCGATCGAAGCGGCTCAAACGAAATAAGCGAAGTAACACGGTCGAAAGCGCTGTATCGATCGAACCGGCATGGTCTTTTGGGCCATGCCGGTTTTTTACATTTGGAGGATCGCCGCTCTCTACACTGTCCCGCTCGACGTACTGACCGAGAGGACAACTTATGAAGGCTCAACCGCTCTTCGATCGCGCACTGCGCGCGTTCAACGACGGCGCGTTCGATATTGCATCGAAGCTGATCAACAGGATCATCGCCACTCATCCGCGTCATGCCGATGCGCTGCATCTGCGTGGCCTTGTCGATTTGAAACGCGGCGCGCCGCACGACGCGCTGAAGTGGCTTACGCGCGCCGTCGAAGCCTCGCCGCATCCGATTTCCTGCAACAGCCTGAGTGCGGCGCAAACGGATGTGCGCGACTACGCCGCCGCTATTCGAAGCGCGCAACTCGGCTTGCGCATGGCCGCGCAGCATTTCCCCGATTTACCGACATCGCCGCTCTGGTACAACCTCGGCCGCGCGCATCAGCTTGGACAGCAACCTGAGGCCGCCGCCGCGAGCTATCGTGAAGCGCTAGCGCGTCACGCCGGTAACGCCGGCGGTCACAATAACCTCGGCACGGTGCTGAAGGATCTCGGCGATTTGAACGCGGGCATCGCGCACTTCGAACACGCGATCGCGCTCGAACCCGGCAATCTCGAAGCGCACAGCAACCTCGGGCACGCTTTGCTCGCCGCCGGACGATATGACGAAGCCTGGCCGTTCTTCGAGCATCGGTGGATCAGTTCGACGGACGCGGGCCGCTTTCCGGTGATCGGCGAAACGGAGTTGCCCTTGCCGCGCTGGTCGGCAGGCGCGCTTCCCGCCGATACGCGCCTGCTCGTACTGCACGAACAAGGCTTCGGCGACGCGCTGCAGTTCTGCCGTTATCTGACCTTGGCGGCCGGGCGTTTCGCGCGCATCGGCTATGTGTGTCCCGCGCCGCTGCGGCAGTTATTTGCGCAGTCCATGCCCGACATCGAATTACTCGATGCCGCGCCCGACGACCTGTCGCGCTGGACTCACTACTGCTCGCTGATGTCCCTGCCGATGCTTTTCGGCACGCGCGTCGAGACCATTCCCGCGCCGATTCCCTATCTCCACGCCGAGCCGCAACGCGCGCGCTATTGGAAAACGCGGCTCGGTGACACGAAATCGCCGCGTATCGGCCTGGCATGGGCGGGCGGACATACGGGCAGTCTGGTGGATGGCCGCCGCAGCATCGCGCCGGACGCGCTTGCGCCGTTGCTGTCGTATCGCGGTGTCCAATGGATCAGCCTGCAAAAAGCCGAAGTCGATGCCAAGAAGCTGCCGCCCGCGTTCGCCGGACACATCATCGACTGGATGGATGAAGTCCGCGATTTCGCCGATACCGCCGCGCTGATCGACAACCTCGATCTCGTGATCGCCGCCGACACCTCCGTCGCGCATCTCGCTGCCGCGATGGGCAAGCGCGTATGGCTGCTGAACCGCTTCGCCGGCTGCTGGCGCTGGCTGCGCGACCGCGACGATACGCCGTGGTATCCGAATATGCGCCTGTTCACGCAACGCGCGCGCGGCGACTGGGACGAAGTGCTTTCACGCGTGCGCGCCGAACTCGAACGCCTGTAACTCGCGTGCATTGGTGCGATTGTGTGCATTTCGTTACAAGCTCTGGCGGTCGGGCTGAAAGCGAGCAGGTAGAATCGGGGCCTCGCTGCCCGCTCGCAAGACAAAGACACATTCGCATGAATATTCAAGAACAGCTTGGCGCGCTGGAGTCGAGCCTCGATGCGCTCCTCCGCGCCGCCGCTTCCGCTCCTGTCGCTCCCATCGCTCCTCAGACGCAAACGAACGATGACTCCGCGCCCAAAGAACCCGCCGCGTTGACCGAAGCACACGCAGACGAAACCGAAGCCGCCGAACCGCCCGCGCTCGACGAACGGCCGACGCTCACCGTAGCGCGCCCGAATCGCGATGCGATCGAAATGACCATCGGCGGGAAGTCGGTGTTGCTGAGTCCGGAAGGAATTTCGGAGTTGATCGAAGAGCTGTCGAACGTGCGCGCGTCGATGTCGGCGGAACAGCCGCAGGGCATTCCTCAGGGCTGGCGCTTCGCCGCCACCAAAAACCCGGTCATGGCGACGCAAAAGTACGCGAACGGCGACCGTCTGCTGGTGCTGCGCCACGGCGGGCACGGCTGGGTGCCGTTCACGTTTTCGCCGAACATGGTCGTCGAGTTGTACGCCATGTTGACGAAGAAGTAAGGCTACGAGTTTTCCTGTGTAGGCGCTTGCACGCGCGCCTTCCACTGTCCGCCCTTGCCGCGCGCCAGAACCGCACCGCCGATCCGAGCGTCGCGCTCACATAGAACAGCGCGATCAGCGGCAACAGCGGCGCCCACAACAATGGTCTGCGGTAGTAACGCAGCATCGGCGCATAAGCGATACACATCAGCACCCACGCCGCCCACGCGGGCCACGCGCGCGCGCCCACGCCGAGCGCGAACAGCGGCGGCACGAGATAGATCACGAACATGCCGAGCACCGTGCCCGCCAGCAGCAGCGGCGAGTAGCGCAGTTGCGTGAACGCGGTCCGCGCGATCATGTTCCAGATCTCGCGCCACGAATCGTACGGACGCAGCGACTCGCTGGCATCGGCGAGATCGAGGCGGATCGCGCGCGCGTCGTTGCGTCCCGAGCGATGCTTGATGCGCTCCGCGAGACTGCAATCGTCGATCAATTCCTGCCGGATCGATTCGATGCCGCCCGCTTCCACCAGCGCCGAGCGCCGCACCAGCATGCAGCCGCCTGCCGCGCCGGACGTGCTCTTTTTCACGTCGTTGACCCACGCGAACGGGTAGAGCTTGGCGAAAAAGAACACGAAGGCCGGAATCAGCGCTTTTTCCCATAGCGAATCGCAGCGCAGACGAACCATCAGCGAGACCAGATCGCGGTCTTCGAGAATCGTGCGCGCGACCAGTTGCGTGGCGGCATCGACGGGATGGTAGATATCGGCGTCGGTCAGCAGGAGAAATTCGGCGGGCAGACCGAGCGTATCGATTGCGCCGATGCCCTGCGACTGCGCCCACACCTTTCCCGACCAGCCTGCTGGCAGCGGCTGCGCGGTCAGCACGGTCAGGCGATCCTCCAGCCCGAGATCGCGCGCCGCGGCCACGGCGACGGCCGCGGTGCCATCCGTGCTGTGGTCATCGACGACGATCACGTGGAACGCGCCCGGATAGTCCTGCTTGAGCAGCGAGCCGACCGCGCGGCCGATCACATCGGCTTCGTTGCGCGCCGGGACGACCGCGACCAGCGCCGGCCACGCACCGCGACGCGCGATTTCGGCGTTGCCGACAGCGTGGATCGTGGTCGCGGACAGCGCGGGCGCGGGCTGTGCGCGCCAGAATCCGCCACGCGCAAACAGCAGCACGATCCAGATCAGAAGGGACAGCCAGGCAATCAGTAGCATGGGAATGGGCGATATCACTCGGGCGCGGCAGGCCGGAATTTGTGCGCGAACGTTGCGCGGAAAATACAGCGTCGAGCCGCGTGCGCCGGGGCGTGGCGCGCAGTCTGTCGCGCCGGATCGTGGGGAAACGCGCGTGCAGGCGGCTCGGGGAATCCAAGAGTGTAATGGCTTCCGGCAGCCGCCGTATTTACGCGTGAATTTCGCTTGTAGGCAGGCTTTAGAGGGAACCGGCTGTTTGAGCACCCAAAAAGGGAACGCGATAGAATACGCGGTCAAACTGAGCACGCACACCGGACCATTTGTCTCCACTTTCACGGTCAGTGTGATGCGCGCCGCGAGTTAGTCATTGAATCCGCGAATCAGCGAAGCAGTAATCGAATCGTAAAAGAAGGCAAAAGCGGAGCAGCGAAAGTGCGGGAAGCGTGGCATACGCACTGTCCTCGCCCGGCTCATCCGAAACCCGCGCCAGTCGGAGTTCGTTCGAATATGCGTATCATCCTTGCTCAACCCCGCGGCTTTTGTGCGGGCGTGGTCCGTGCGATCGAAATCGTCGATCGGGCGCTCGAACGGCACGGCGCGCCCGTGTACGTGCGTCATGAGATCGTGCACAACCGGCACGTGGTCGATAACCTGCGCGGCAAGGGTGCACGTTTCGTCGAAGAACTCGATGAAGTGCCGCACGGCGCAGTAGCGATTTTCAGCGCGCATGGCGTGGCGAAAAGCGTCGAAAAAGACGCCGACGCGCGCGGTCTCGATGTGCTCGACGCCACGTGTCCGCTGGTCACGAAGGTTCACGTGCAGGGGCGACAGTATGTATCGCAGGGGCGCACGCTGATTCTGATCGGCCACGCGGGGCATCCCGAAGTGGAAGGCACGATCGGACAGATTCCGGGCCGTGTGGTGCTGGTGCAGAGCGAGGCCGAAGTCGCGACGCTCGCGCTTCATATCGACGAACCCGTCGCGTACGTCACGCAGACCACGCTGTCCGTGGATGACACGCGCGGCATTATCGATGCCTTGCAGCGCCGTTTTACCGATATCGTCGGGCCGGATACGCGCGATATCTGCTACGCCACGCAGAATCGCCAGGCGGCGGTGCGTGAGCTGAGCACGCAGGTCGATGTGCTGCTCGTGGTCGGCGCCACGAACAGCTCGAATTCCAATCGCCTGCGCGAGATCGGCGCCGAGAGCGGCGTGCCGAGTTATCTCGTCGCGGACGGAACAGAAGTCAAAGCCGAATGGTTTGCGAATGCGCAGACCGTCGGCATTACGGCGGGCGCTTCGGCACCCGAAGAAATGGTCAAACATGTGATCGATGCCCTGCGCGCTTTCGGACCCGTCGATGTGACGACAATGTCCGGCCGCGAGGAAAAGGTCGAATTCAAACTCCCCGCGAAACTGACACAGCCGCTGGCCGCCGCAACCGCGACGGCAGCGGACATTCGCGAAGAATAAGGAGAGCAAGCAATTGTCTATTCCGATGCTTCAAAAGGCGCGCGTCGGCGCTTATATCTTCAAACAGCACCTGACGCGCAACAAGCGCTATCCGCTGGCGCTGATGCTCGAACCGCTGTTCCGCTGCAACCTCGCGTGTAATGGCTGCGGCAAGATCGACTATCCGGATCCCATTCTGAACCAGCGTCTGTCGCTGGAAGAGTGTTTGGGCGCGGTGGACGAGTGCGGCGCACCGGTCGTATCGATCGCGGGCGGCGAGCCCTTGCTGCACAAGGAAATGCCGCAGATCGTCCGGGGCATCATGGCGCGCAAGAAGTTCGTGTACCTGTGCACGAACGCGCTGCTGATGGAAAAGAAGATGGACGATTACGAGCCGAGCCCGTATTTCGTCTGGTCCGTTCACCTCGATGGCGACCGTGAAGCGCACGATCATTCGGTGTCGCAACCGGGCACGTACGACAAGGCCGTTGCGGCCATCAAGGAAGCGAAGCGCCGTGGTTTCCGCGTGAACATCAACTGCACGCTGTTCAACGATGCCGAACCCGAGCGCGTAGCCAAGTTCTTCGACACGCTCGGTCCTATCGGCGTGGACGGTATTACGGTGTCGCCGGGTTACGCGTACGAACGCGCGCCGGATCAGCAACACTTCCTGAACCGCGACAAGACCAAGAACCTGTTCCGCGAGATTTTCAAGCGCGGCAACAACGGCAAGAACTGGTCGTTCAGTCAATCGACGCTGTTCCTCGACTTTTTGGCGGGCAATCAGACGTATCAATGCACGCCGTGGGGCAACCCGGCGCGTACGGTGTTCGGCTGGCAAAAGCCGTGCTATCTGGTCGGCGAAGGTTACGTGAAGACCTTCAAGGAACTGATGGAAACCACCGAGTGGGACAAGTACGGCACGGGCAAGTATGAGAAGTGCGCGGACTGCATGGTCCACTGCGGCTTCGAAGCGACGGCCGTGATGGATACGGTGGCGCATCCGATCAAGGCGGCGCTGGTCGCGATTTCTGGTCCGCGTACGACGGGCGCGTTCGCGAAGGAATTGCCGATCGATAAGCAACGTCCGGCCGAGTATGTGTTCTCCAAGCATGTGGAGATCAAGCTCGAGGAGATTGGTCGCGCGCAGAAGAACAAGGGGTCTAAGACGGCTGCGGTGGCGAATTAAGAGCGCTTGGCGGCTGGGTCTTGAAGGGCGAGTGGCTGAAAAGCTACTCGCCCTTTTTATTTAGCAACTTGGAAAACCCCTCATAAAGTCAAATTCGTCGGGAGATCCCATACGTAGTTCGGATCGAAGATTTTCCAATCCTCCAGACCAACTGGCTCCAGCGGATCTATGTACCAAAGCACGCTTCCGCGTAGCTCTTCGAGCGTGCACTTGGTTGAACCCTCGCTTTGCTTCATAACAATCTCCCTTGGTTGATCGGTCGATAATGCGTTCATATTGTTTCGCATTCCAATCGATTTGCTAGTAGAGAATCGTCATAAAAAAGCGCGACGGCTCATCACCGTCGCGCCTCGCATATCGACTGCCATCAGGCAATCAGGTCAACAACACTTCCCCGCCCCCGACCCATACCTCGCTTCCTGCCGCTCGCGAAAAAACTCCGCATACGTCATCACAGGCCGATCCGGATGCGTCGCCTGCATATGCGTGACATAGGCATCGTAGTCGGGCAGGCCGACCATCAGGCGCATGGTCTGGCCGAGATAGCGGCCGGCTTGTCGAAGATCGCTGAACATGTTCAGTGTCCCGAACGAACCGCTGCCGATGCGCCCGACGGCATCGCTTCGAACGGCGTCTCGCGCACCGTCGGACGCGCTTCGCGACGCGCACGCAGCACCGCCAGCACGCCGTACACCGCAATACTCAGCACCACGAAGATGAACAGGCCCGCGAGCGCTGCATCGACGTAATCGTTGAAGATGATGCGCTGCATTTCCGCCAGCGATTTCGCCGGGGCCATCACCTTGCCTGCATCGACGGCGTCCTTCAGTTTGCCCGCGTGAGCGAGGAAACCGACCTTCGGGTTGGCATCGAAAATTTTCTGATAGCCGGCGGTCAGCGTGCAAAGCAGCAGCCACGCGGTCGGCACGAGCGTCACCCACGCGTACTTTTCGCGCTTCATCTTGAACAGCACCACCGTGCCGAGCATCAGCGCGATACCCGCGAGCATTTGATTCGAAATGCCGAACAACGGCCACAAGGTATTGATGCCGCCGAACGGATCGACCACGCCCTGATACAGGAAGTAGCCCCACGCGGCCACGCACAAACCCGTCGCGACCAGATTGGCCGGCAGCGATTCCGTGCGACGCAGCGCCGGATGGAACGTGCCCAGCAAATCCTGCAACATGAAACGGCCCGCGCGCGTGCCCGCATCGACGGCGGTGAGGATGAACAGCGCTTCGAACAGAATGGCGAAGTGATACCAGAAGGCCATCATCGCCGGGCCGCCGATCACCTGATGGAGAATTTGCGCCATGCCCACGGCCAGCGTCGGCGCGCCGCCCGCCCGCGCGACGATGGTCGTTTCACCCACCGCCTGCGCCGTCGATGTCAGCATATCCGGCGTCAGCATGAAGCCCCACGACGATACCGTCTGCGCCACCGCTTCCGGCGTCGAGCCGAGCAGCGCGGCGGGGCTGTTCATCGCGAAGTAGACGCCCGGTTCGATCACGCACGCGGCCACCAGCGCCATGATCGCGACGAACGATTCCATCAGCATCGCGCCATAGCCGATAAAGCGCATGTTCACTTCGTTGTCGATCATCTTGGGCGTGGTGCCCGAGGCGATCAGCGCGTGGAAGCCGGACACCGCGCCGCACGCAATCGTGATGAACAGGAACGGGAACAGGTTGCCCGCCCACACCGGACCGCTGCCATCGACAAACTTGGTGAAGGCCGGCATCTTCAATTCAGGCGCGACGACCAGAATGCCGATCGCAAGACCGAGAATCGTGCCGATCTTCAGGAACGTGGACAGATAATCGCGCGGCGCGAGCAGCAGCCACACCGGCAACACCGAAGCGATAAAACCATAGCCGATCAGAATCCAGACGAGCTGCGTGCCGGTGAATGTGAAGAACGGCGCAAGCGACGGCGATGCAGCGACGGAACCGCCGAACGTGATCGCCAGCATCAGCAGCACAAAACCGATGATCGATACTTCGCCGATGCGGCCGGGCCGGATGTATCGCGTATAAAGGCCCATGAACAGCGCGATAGGAATGGTGGCCGCGACCGTGAACGTGCCCCACGGCGAATTCGTCAGCGCCTTCACGACGATCAGCGCCAGCACCGCGAGAATGATCACCATGATCAGGAACGCGCCGAACAACGCGATCACGCCCGGCACGGTGCCGAGTTCCATTTTGATGAGATCGCCGAGCGAGCGGCCGTCACGTCGTGTGGAGATGAACAGGACCACGAAGTCCTGCACCGCGCCCGCGAACACCACGCCCGCGAGAATCCACAGCATGCCGGGCGTGTAGCCCATCTGCGCGGCCAGCACCGGACCGACCAGCGGACCCGCGCCCGCAATCGCCGCGAAGTGATGGCCAAACAGCACGTACTTGTTGGTCGGTACGTAGTCGAGGCCATCGTTATGACGAACGGCGGGCGTCATGCGCAAGCCGTCGAGTTGCAGCACCTTCGCCGCGATAAAGCGCGAGTAGAAGCGATAAGCGATGAGATAAACGCAGACCGCCGCAATGACGATCCACAATGCGCTGATACGTTCGCCGTGTGCAAGCGCGATGGTGCCGAATGCGAACGCGCCCAGCAGCGCGAGCGCGATCCAGACCAGGAATCCGGATGCCCGATTCATGGTGTCTCCTATGGTTTTGTCGATTCATGCGCCGTCGTAGCGCATTGGGCGGTAGTATTCGCTTTCGCTCGCGCGCCCACAAGCGCATAACTACGTAAGCGCGCTACGTGCCTTCACGTAGCGGAAAACCCTGTATGAAGCTCAAAGCCAAAATCTTCTTGCTGGCGATCGTGCCGTTTGCCGTGGCGATCGGCGGGATCGAATATGGCGTGCGGCAGCAGGCGACCACGCTCGCGCAGGCGCAGCACGAGACCACGCAGGCGGCGTATCTGTCGAGCAAGGAAATCGAGCTGCGGCATTACGTGGAGATCGCGAAGAGCGCCATCGCGCCGTATTACGATGCGCCCTCCAACGCGTCCCAAAGCGATGAACAACGCCGCCAGCTCGCGCTCGACGCACTACAAAAACTCGACTTCGGTCAGGACGGCTACTTCTTCGTCTACACGATGCACGGCACATCGCTGATGCATCCGCGTCAGCCCGATCTCGTCGGCCGCGATCTCTGGCTGATGCGCGATCCGAACGGCGCGCTGACCATTCAGGCGCTGATCAAAGAAGCATCGCGCGGCGGCGGATATGTGCGCTACGTGTGGCGGCGTCCATCCACAGGCAAGCTCGCGCCCAAACTCGGCTACGTGATTCCGCTGGAACGCTGGGGCTGGATGATCGGCACCGGCATCTATCTCGAAGATGTCGATACCACGCTCGCACGTATCGATGCACAAGCGGCCAGCAATATCGATCGCACGGCGACGTGGATCGGCGTGATTGCGCTGGCGGCGCTGGCGATCATCGCGATATGCGGCGCGGTGCTGAATATCAGCGAGCATCGCAGTGCGGATGTGAAGCTGAAGCGGCTCGCGCGGCAAGTGGTGGAATCGCAGGAACAGGAGCGCGCGCGGCTCTCGCGCGAGTTGCATGACGGCATCAGTCAGATGCTTGTGTCGGTCAAGCTGCTGCTCGAATCCGCGCTGCTGCGATTCGAACGCGCGCCCACACGCGAACCCGATGCCGAAGCGGCGTTGTCCACGAGTCTTAGCCGCTTATCAGGCACGCTGCGCGAAGTGCGCCGCATCTCGCACGCGCTGCGTCCCGCCATGCTCGACGATCTCGGCCTCGCCGCCGCACTCGAACAACTCGCGCGCGAATTCGACGGGCAGGACGGGCTGGAAGTGCGCTTCGAATCGACCATCAACGCGAAAACCAGTCTGCCCGATACGGTCAATACCGTGCTGTTCCGCATCGCGCAGGAAGCGCTCAGCAATATCGCGCGACACGCGCAGGCCACGCGCGCCGTGCTCGCGCTCGACATCGCGCCGCACGCGGTTACGCTCGCGATCACCGACAATGGCCGTGGTTTCGATGCGCACGCCGCGCTCAGCGGACCGACCAGCGGCATCGGCCTGCGCAATATGCGCGAACGGCTCGATACGCTCGGCGGCGCGTTGCGTATCGACTCGCAACTCGGGCGCACGGAAATTCTCGCGAGCGTGCCCTTGCCCGTCGCCGCGCCGAACATGGAAGAACACGTATGAACGAACCCGCCCGCATCATTCTCGTCGACGATCATCCTTTGGTGCGCGACGGCCTGCGCGCGCGGCTCGAAGCGGTGGCGCACCTGCGCGTGATCGGCGAAGCGGGCAACGCGGACGAAGCCCTCGCGCTCGCCGCCGACGAAGCCAACACGCCCGATCTCGCGCTGATGGACGTCGGCATGGCGGGCATGAGCGGCATTCAACTGGCGGCGCGTTTTCACGAGCGCTTTCCCGGCATCCGCGTGCTGATGCTGTCGATGCACGACAACGTGGAATATGTGACGCAGGCGGTGCGCGCGGGCGCGAGCGGCTATGTGCTGAAGGATTCGCCATCGACGGAAATCATTCAGGCGATCGATGCCGTGCTCAAGGGCAAGACCTTCTTCAGCGCCGGACTCGCCGCGCGCATGATTCAGGCACAGTCGATGCAGACGCCGCTGGACCGCCTCACGCCGCGCGAACTCGATATTCTCGATGCGCTGGCGCAGGGTTTATCGAGCAAGCAGATCGCACAGCAGCATGGTTTGTCGGTGCGGACGGTGGAAACGCACCGGCTCAACATGAAGCGCAAACTCGATATCGACGGTCAAGCCGAGTTGATCAAGTTTGCGGTCGAGCATCGGCGCAGTTAGCCCGCCGAACGTGCGTTGTGGTCTTGCAGATATTTGATGAGCGCATCCGGTCCGCCCTTCTGCAACTGGCCGGAGAACTGGGATTGATAGACCTGAATGAGCCACGCGCCCATCATGTCGATGTCGTAGATTTTCCAGCCCTGCGGCGTCTTTTCCAGTCGATAGCGCACCGGATTGTCGCCGCCCGTCGATATGACGTGCGATTCGACCACGGTGTCCTTCGCGTCCGGGCCGACGTTGGGCGAATCGAAGCGGAACTTGACGTCCTGGTCACGCAACTGCGCAAGCGATGCAGCGTACGTGCGCACGAGCAAGGTCTGGAACTGGTCGTAAAGCTGTTTTTGCTGCTCGGGCGTGGCGCTGGCCCACGCCTTGCCTACCGCGATGCGCGTCGTACGCTGAAAGTCGGTCTGCGGCAGAAAGCGCGTCTCGACGAGTTGCGTGATCTTCGCCATGTCGCCGCCGCGCGCCTGCGGATCGGCCTTCATGGCGTTGACGGTGCCTTCGACGGCGCTTTTCACGACCGCGTCAGGACTCGTTTGTGCAAGCGCTTCGCCGGAAAAGGACATGGCGGCAAGCAGGAAAGCGAAACAAATGGACAAATAGCGTTTCATGACACCCGTTCTCTCTGTTCTTTGGTGGGTCGTCGGCGGATGGTCGCCTTTGGAACCGTGGAATGAGTATACCGACAGCAGGCCGATGCAACAGTTCATCACGCGGCGCTTCGGGCCTTGCCCGGTATACTTGCGCTTCCGTAGTTTGCATCACGCTCGGCATCACGCAATCCGCGCTGCATTGCGCCAAAAATAACAGGCTTACCAGGTAGCGTCTTCATGCTGACGTCCAACATTACACGCTTCGTCACCTTGGCCATCCGCCGGCCGGCGTGGATTATCGCTATTTCGCTTCTGCTCGGCGTGCTGAGCACGATTTATGTCGTTCATCACTTCAAGATCAGCACGGACGTGAGTCAGTTGATCGAGAACGAGCCGGAATGGGCCGCGCGCGGCAAAGCCATCGACGATGCCTTTCCGAATCGCGGCGCGACGCTGCTGATCGTGGTCGAAGCGCCCGCGCCCGAGTTTGCGAGCGCGGCCGCGACCGAACTTGCCACGGCGCTGGCGAAGGAACCGGAGCAATTCAAGGCGGTATCGCAACCGGAAGGCGGCGCGTTTTTCGAGCACAACGGCTTGCTTTATCTCTCCACGGCCAAGGTCGATGAAACGACCAAACAGCTCGTGCAGGCGCGCCCGCTCATCAACACGCTCGCCCACGATCCGACGCTCACCGGCCTCGCGCAGACGCTCAACACCACGCTCAACGTGCCGCTGCTGACTGGCCAGATCACGCTCGGCAAGATGGCGCATTTGCTGGGTCATAGCGCGGACGTGCTGGATCGCGTGCTGGCGAATCAGCCGGCGGCGTTCTCATGGCGCGATATCGCGGATTCATCGAAGGACAATGCGCCGGGCCGCGCGTTCGTCACCGTCATTCCCGAACTCAACTTCAACGCGCTGAAAGCCGCAGCCGGTTCATCCGATGCCATCCGCGCGAAGTTCGCGGAACTCGGGCTGGACAAAAAGTATGGCGCGTCGGTGCGTCTGACTGGCGCGCAGCCGCTCGCCGACGAAGAATTCGCCTCCGTGCAGGACGGCGCGGTGCTCAACGGCGTGCTGACATTCCTCGTCGTGCTGATGATTTTGTGGGTCGCGCTGCGCTCCAAGCGCATGATCGTCGCGGTGTTCATCACCTTGTTCGTGGGACTGGCGATCACCGCCGCGCTCGGCCTGATGATGGTCCACGCGCTCAATATGATCTCGGTCGCGTTCATGGTCCTGTTCGTCGGTTTGGGCGTGGACTTCGGCATTCAGTTCGGCGTGAAGTATCGCGAGGAACGGCATAAGCACAAGCGGCTGGATGTATCGCTGGCAGAGACGGCGCGGCATGTCGCGGTACCGCTGACGCTTGCCGCCGCTGCGACTGCCGCGAGCTTTTTCTCGTTTTTGCCGACGGCGTATCGCGGGGTATCGGAACTGGGATTGATTGCGGGCGTCGGCATGTTCGTCGCGTACGTGACCAACATGACCTTGCTGCCCGCGCTCATCAAAGTGTTCGCGCCGCCGGGCGAAGCGTCTTCCCCCGGTTTTCCCGTGCTCGCTCCCGTCGATGAATTCCTCGACCGGCATCGCAAGCCGGTGCTGATCGGCACGCTGGTGATCGTGATCGGCGCGCTGCCCGCGCTCACGCATCTGCGCTTCGACTTCAATCCGCTGCATCTCAAAGACCCGCATACCGAGTCGATGGCAACGCTCACCGCGCTGAAAGATTCGCCAGAAGCGGCAGTCAACAACGTGGCCGTGCTCGCGCCGACGTTGGCCGATGCGAATCGCGTCGCGGCGAAGTTGCGCACCTTGCCGCAGGTCGGCAGCGCGACCACGCTGTCCTCGCTGATTCCCGACGATCAGCCGCAGAAACTCGCGCTGATCAAAGCTGCCGCCGATCAGCTTTTGCCTGCGCTCGATCAGCAAACGGCATCGCCGGTAACGGATGCGGTGCGCGTTGCTACTTTGAAGCGCGTGGCAAGTTCGCTGTCTTTGGCCGCCGACGATCACCCCGGCGACGGCGCGAACGAAGCGAAGCATCTGTCGCAGACGCTCACCAAACTCGCCGCCGCCGATGCCGCCACGCGCGACCGCGCCGAACACGCGATGGCCGATCCGCTGCGTATCGCGCTGGCGCAATTGCGCGCACTGCTCACGCCGACCGAAATCACGCCAGAAACGCTGCCGCCCGCCATCGCCGATGATCTGCTCAACGCGAAGGGACAAGCGCTCGTCAGCATTTCGCCGAAGGTGCCGCCCGGCGTCGATCCCGGCGACGACACCCTCCTCGCCCATTTCGCCGATGCAGTGCAGCAAGCCGCGCCGGACGCCATCGGCGGGCCGATTTCCGTACGCCATTCGGCTGAAGTCATCATCAAGGCGTTCCAGCAGGCCGCGATCTATTCGCTGATCGCCATCACCATCTTGCTGTGGATTGCCTTACGTCGTTTCGGCGATGTTTTGAGAACTTTGGTACCGTTGCTCGTCTCCGCGATCGTCACGCTGGAGTTGTGCGTGCTGTTCCGCATGCCGCTGAACTTCGCCAATATCATCGCGCTGCCGCTGATGCTGGGCGTCGGCGTGGCCTTCAAGATTTACTTCGTGATGGCGTGGCGCTCCGGTCAGACGCGTCTGCTGCAATCGAGCCTCACGCACGCGGTGATGTTCAGCGCCGCGACCACGGCGACGGCGTTCGGCAGCTTGTGGTTCTCGCATCACCCCGGCACGTCGAGCATGGGCCGGCTGCTGGCGCTGTCGCTGTTCTGCACGCTGATCGGCGCGGTGGTGTTTCAACCTGTTTTGATGGGCAAACCGCGCCGGGTACGCGCGGCGGATCGGGCGAAGCTGCGCGCGGCGCGGCGACATGACAACCTTAGAGGAATCGAAGAATGAAGACGGCTTTCGCCGCCCGCAAATGGGGAATGTGTGTCGCGCTCGCCGGCGCGCTCGTGACGACAGGCTGCGCCACCGGCCCGGATCGCAATCCGAAAGACCCGCTCGAGCCGATGAACCGCACCATCTTCAAGTTCAACGACACGCTCGATACCTACGTCGCCAAGCCGGTCGCGCAGTTCTACGTGGACTACACGCCGAGCCCGTTCCGCACGGCGGTCAGCAATTTCTTCTCGAATATTGGCGATTTCAGCAACTTCGCGAACAACCTGCTGCAACTGAAGATCACCGACGCGACCGAAGATTTGATGCGGATCGCGATGAATTCGGTGTTCGGTCTGGGCGGTTTGATCGATATCGCTTCGCCTGCGGGTCTGCCAAAGCATCATCAGGATTTCGGTCTGACGCTCGGGCACTACGGCGTGCCGTCCGGTCCGTATCTGGTGCTTCCGCTGCTCGGACCCAGCTCTTTCCGCGATTCGACCACGTGGCTGGTCGATTGGCGCGTGAATCCGATCAGCTATTCGGACAACTACATCCGCTGGCCGCTCTACGGCCTGAACTTCGTCAGCGCGCGGGCCGACCTGATCGGCGCGACGGATTTGCTGTCGCAAGCGGCGCTGGATAAGTACGCGTTCGTGCGTGATGCGTATTCGCAGCGTCGCCAGTTCCTGCTGACGGGCGGCGGTGCATCGACGTTGCCGGATTATGGCGATGAAGGCGCATCGGCACCGGACGGCGCGAGCGCTCCCGCGGCTCCGAGCAAGCCGGGGGAAACGGGTGGCAGCAGCAAGGATCTCGGCCTGCCGAATTACGTCGATCCGGGCGCGCCTGCGGGCGCGGGCGGTGGCTCGGACCAGAAAGCGCCTGCGGGCACGCCGGATAGTTCGAGCAAATCGCAGGGCTTGCCGCAGTATCAGGACCCGGCGGCGAAGTGATTTGCCGATGGGTGTGAAGCAAAACGGGCGCCGAAGGCGCCCGTTTTGCTTAAGTCCTCACTCCGAGTGAGCCACTTCCTCAACCCAATCCTCACCCGAGACCTTCGGCGCTTCCACCACGCCGCGATCGCGCGAATACGCCTCGAACAATTCGTCCGCGTAACGAATCTGCGTGCGCCCGTGCGGCGCGGGTTCGCCTTGCGCATCGAGATTGACGAACACCATCTTCTCGACCGTCAGAATGCTTTTGCGCGTGATCTTGTTGCGCACTTCCGCGCGCAGCGTAATCGACGTGCGGCCGAAATGCGTCGCCGTAATGCCGAGTTCGATGATGTCGCCCTGTCGCGCCGAACTGACGAAGTTGATCTCCGACATGAACTTGGTCACGACGCGCTGGTTGTCCAGTTGCGAAATGGCGTAGATCGCGGCTTCCTCGTCGATCCAGCGCAGCAAGCTGCCGCCGAACAAGGTGCCATTCGGGTTCAAGTCTTCCGGCTTGACCCACTTCCGGGTATGAAAATTCATTTTGCTGGTCCTCACTTCCGCCCATCGCGCGCCTGACAATCGGCGCGTTCGATTAGGGTTTTCCCTTATTATACCGAGATAGGGGTTAACCCGCATAAAGCAAGGTCGATCAGCGAAGAATCAGCGCACCCGATTTTTCCAGCGCGTGCCGCGCCTGCACGAGCGTCGTACGCGCGGCGCGGGCATCGGCGGCGAGGCGCACAAGCGCGCCGAGTTGCGACGGCTGGCGCATAAGTTCGCGCAGAATCGGGGCAATGGCGGTCGTGCCGTCATCGCGCAGACCGGCGGTGGCGGCGGGCGGCAAGGTGCGCCACGCCGGATCGACGACCGCGCGGCACACGGCGAACGGCAGGCCGCGCGCCGTGGCGATCGCCCCGGCGATATGCGATTCCATATCCACCGCCAGCGCACCCGTCGATGAATGCAGAGAGCGCTTGTCCGCTTCGCTCGTCACCGGCGCGGCGACGCCGGCCATCGTGCCGCGATGCGTGTTGCCCGCAAGCGGCGTCCCCGCAAAAGATTCGACGATGCGCGCCGACCACGCCGCATCGGTCTTCAGCGGACCGAACGGCCCGCAAATCTCATCGGCGACGATCAGCGCGCCCGGCGCGAGATCGGCCGCCAAACCGCCCGCCGTGCCGAAGCTCACGATGCCCGAACACCCGCGCGCGAGCGCATCGGATAAAGCGCGTTCGAGCCAGTCCGAGCGCGCCGCGAACACCGCTTCGACACCACGTCCGCGCGCGATTTTCGCCTCGAACGCCATGCCCGTCACGGCAATGACCGGCGCGTTCACATGCCCGCCGTCACGCGCGTCTCACCTTCGCGCGTCATATTCCGATACCGCGCCAGCGCCCACAGCGGGAAAAACTTGCGATAACCGTGGTATCGCAGATAAAACACGCGCGGAAAACCGGTCGCGGTGAAATGCGCCTCGTCCCACAAACCGTGCGCCTTTTGCGTGTTCACCAGATAGTCGATACCCCGCTTGACCGAAGGATCATCGATTCGTCCCGCCGCCATCAGCCCGAGCAACGCCCATGCCGTCTGCGATGCCGTGCTCGGCGCTTGTTCATACCCGTGGTAATCGAGCTTGTAGCTTTCGCCCGCTTCGCCCCATCCGCCGTCCGCGTTCTGAATGCTGACGAGCCAGTCCGCGCCGCGCTTCATCCGCGTATCCGTCGATGCAATGCCCGCCGCGTTCAGCGCGCACAGCGCCGACCACGTGCCGTAGACGTAATTCATGCCCCAACGGCCATACCAACTGCCATCGCGCAGCTGATCCTTGACGATGAAATCGAGCGCGCGGCGTGCCGGCTCGCTGTTCGCGGGCGTTTCGCCGAGTTGCGCGAGCATCGAGAGACAGCGGGCGGAGACATCGACGGTTGGCGGATCGAGCAATGCGCCGTGGTCCGAAAACGGAATGTTGTTCAGATAGAACTGCGTGTTTTCCGGCTCGAACGCGCCCCAGCCGCCGTCGCTGCTCTGCATGCCGACGATCCACTCGCGCCCGCGCGCAATCGCTTCGCCGAACATCGCGGTGCCGTTTTCTCGATCGGCGCGTTCCATCGCCATGGCGACGACTGCCGTGTCATCGACATCGGGATAGTGCGGGTTGGCGAACTGGAACGCCCAGCCGCCCGGCCGCACGTTCGGTCGGCGCGATACCCAATCGCCGCGCACATCGAGAATCTGCAAAGGACGCAGCCATTCGAGACCGCGCCCGACCGCCGCGCGCGCCTTCGGCATGCCGGTTTCGAGCAACGCATGCGCCGCCAGCGATGTATCCCACACCGGCGACAGGCACGGCTGACAATACGCCTCGCCATCGTCCGCTTCGTCGATGATCAGCAGCTTGTCCAGCGACTTGCGCGCAATCGCGCGATTCGGATGCTCGGGCGGATAGCCGAGCACGTCGTACATCATCACGGAGTTGGCCATCGCCGGGAAAATCGCGCCGAGGCCATCTTCGCCGTTCAGCCGTTCATCGACGAAACGCACCGCTTCGTCGATGGCGCGCTCGCGGCCCGCGGCGGGCAGCAGGCCATCGACGGTGCGCAGGATCGAATCGACCACGCGGAAAAACGTGAACCAGCCGCGGCTCTGATGCCCGGAACGCGACGGCATGCCCGTGTTGACGGGCGGGTCCGTAAACACTTCGTCGATACGCACGCCGCGCGGATTGCGCGCCAGCGGGCGTTTGGCGTTCAGCACCAGCATCGGCACGATCACCGTGCGCGCCCAGTACGACACCTTCGACAGATGGAACGGGAACCACATCGGCAGACGCATGATTTCGACGGGCATCATCGGCACGGCGCGCCATGACACCACGCCGAACAGCGCCAACAGAATGCGCGTGAACACGTTGACCTTTTCCGCGCCGCCCGCAGCCAGAATCGCGCGGCGGGCGCGCTGCATATGCTCGGCCTCGGGCGAATCGCCGATCATTTTCAGCGCGAAATACGCCTTGACGGTCGCGGAGACGTCCATCGCGCCGTCGTGAAACAGCGGCCAGCCGCCGTCCTCGCGCTGGATGCGGCGCAGATAGCGGCCGATCTTCGCTTCGAGTTTTGCATCGGCTTGTTCGCCTAAATAGTGGACGAGCAGCACATATTCAGCCGGAATGGTTGCATCGGCTTCGAGTTCGTACAGCCAGTAACCGTCGGGATGCTGGGCCGCGAGCAAGGCGTCGGTGGCCTTCGATACCGCCCGGTCGAGCGTGGCGTGCTGCGCCGGCGTTTCCACGGCCGACAAGGATAGATCGTTCATCTGCCTTCCATCGATGGGTTCATCAGCGCATCCGCGGCCTTCTGGCCGGAGCGGATCGCGCCTTCGATCGTCGCGGGCAGACCGGTTGCCGTCCAGTCGCCCGCGAGCGTGAGATTGTTCCAGCGCGTTTTCGTCGCCGCGCGCAAGCCCTCTTGCGAAGGCACGGCGGCGAACGTCGCGCGTTGTTCCATGACGACTTGCCACGGCGGCACCGGCACGGCGGGCACGCGCAGCGCCTTCGCCGCTTCCTGCCAGACCGTGTGCGCCAGCGCCTCGCGCGGCGTGGCGAGCAGGCGGCCCGCGTCCATCATCGTGACGGAGACGCGGCCTTTTGCCGTGAACAGCCAGTCCGATGTGCCGTTGACTATGCACATCATCGCGGTTGTATCGTCCGGCAAGTCGATCGCGAAGTGTACGGTAGCGATTGCGCGATACGCATCCGGCGCAGCGAGCCCGGGCACCAGTTCGCGCGCCGTATCGGGCGGCACCGCGAGGATCACGGCATCGTCCGGAGCGAGCTGCACGTCATGTGAGCCTGCCGCATGCTCGAAAGCGAGCGAGCTTACACGTTCGTGCGAATCCGTGCCCGAAATGACCATTCCGACGATGCGCGAGCCCAGCCGAATCTCCGCGCCGCCGTACTGCAAATGCCGCAGCGCCGGTCCGACGAACGCGTTCGACAGACCGTGCCGCGCGATCAGCGGACGGCACGCCTGACCGCCCATCGCGAGCGTTTCGCGCACGACGTTGGCGACCATGGTGGCGCTGGCATCGACGGGTTCGGTGTTGAGCATGGCGCGCAACATCGGGCGCGCGAGCAGGTCCCAGACGCGCCCTTTGCCACGGCCATCGACTGTGCGGCCCGGCTTTCCGAAGAACAGCGGCAGGATCGGGAAATAGTCGGCGGGTTGCGTGTCGGGCACGCGGGCGTCGGCATCGAAAATCCAGCGCGGGAAGCGCCCCGCCGACATGCGGATGGTCCACGCCGCGCCGCTCGCGGCATCGAAAAAGGGAAAATCGGGTTCGGGCGGGCCGATCAGCGTGTCCGCCGCGCCGATCGCACGCAAATAAGCGATCGCCGCGTGATTGCCGGAAAACAGCAGATGGTTGCCGTTATCGACCGTTACGCCGAGCTTGTCGTCGAAGTACGAACGGCAGCGGCCGCCCGCGTGCGACGCGGCTTCTTGGAGCACCACGCGCGCGCCGCGCCGTTGAGCCTGTACCGCTGCGGCGAGCCCCGCGAGGCCCGCGCCCACCACGATCACCCGCCGTGGCATTAGATAAGGTTGCGCGCCACGATCCACAGCAGGCGTGCGCGCGGCGTGCGCACGCGTTCGCGTGGCAGGTCGAATCCGCGTTTGAGATTGGCGTCGAGCACCGCCCGATACGCCGACGACATGATGCGCGGCGCGCGGACTTCCGCACGCGGCGAGTTCGCCATGATGGCGTCCGATTGCGCGTAGTGGCCCTTCGCGCGTTCCGCGAGCACGGCGCACACGCGCGGCAGACGCGCATCGCCGACGATGGTGGCGGGATCGGTGGCCGGAATGCCTTCGCGCGCCAGCAATTCGCGCGGCAGATACACGCGGCCGATGGCGGCGTCTTCGTCGATATCGCGCAGGATATTGGTCAGTTGCAGCGCGCGGCCGAGATGGTGCGCGAGACGCCGTCCCGCGTCTTCCTGCATCCCGAATATTCTCACCGATAGCCGCCCGACCGCGCTCGCCACACGGTCACAGTACAAATCGAGCGTGGCTTCGTCGGGCGCGACGATATCACCGGCGGCGTCCATGGCCATGCCGTCGATCACGGCGTGGAAGTCGTCGCGCGAAAGGTGGAAAGCCTGAATATGGCGCGTGAGCGGTTCGAGCGATTGCTTCGGCTTGCCCGCGTAGCAATCGTCGATATCGGCACGCCAGCGGTCGAGCGCGACGGCGCGTTCGCGGCGCGGCAGCGCGCCTTCATCGGCGATATCGTCAACGGCGCGGCAGAACGCGTAGATCTGGTACATCGCGTCGCGCTGCGCGGCCGGGAGGATGCGCATCGCAAGATAGAACGAGCTGCCGGACGAGGCTTTCGCGGCGTCGGCGGTGGCTTCGTCGGCGATGATATTGGAAACGGCCAAGACGGACTCCGCAGTGGCGCCCCCAAGGGCGGAATTAGAACGGGCGCCGAGCGAAGTCGATGAACCGAAGCGCGCGGAACTGCCCTGGCGCTAGGTGGGTTGATCGACGGAGAATGCCGGCGCGTGCCGGCAAGCGAGTGCCGGGAGGCGGTCAGTATACCAATGATTGGCTAGGATTTGCCCTAGGTTTGTGCGAGCCGATTATGCAAAGCCGATCGCCCGATTCCGGCCTTCTCGCTTGGCGGTATACAACGCCGCATCCGCCTCGTTGAGCAACGCCTCAGTGGACGTCGTGATATTGCGCCGCGCGCACGCCGCGCCGACGCTTGCCGTCACCGGCACGCGCGCGCCCTGCACGTCGATGGGCGTCTCGCAGATCGCCAGGCGCACTTTCTCGGCGACTTTCATCGCGTCGTCGAAGGGCGTGCACGGCAGTAGCAGCGCGAATTCCTCGCCGCCGAATCGGCCGAAGACGTCTTGCACGCGAATCGCTTTGGCGACGCGTTCGGCCATCACGCGCAGCACGGTATCGCCGACCAGGTGGCCGAATTTATCGTTGATGCGCTTGAAGTGGTCGAGGTCGAACAGCAGCATCGACAGATCGCCGCCGTAGCGCTGCCAGCGCGAAAACTCGTCGGACAGGCGCAGATCGAAGTATCGCCGGTTGGCGATGCCCGTCAGCCCGTCGCGATCGGCATATTCCTGCAGCTTCGAGACGGCTTCGTCGCGGGCGCGCTGCATCATGCTGGCGTGGGTCACATCGGAAATGGTCACGCAGACGGCGCGCACCTCGCGCTCGTGCGTGAGCGGCATGAAGGTGACGTCCTGCTGCATGAAATCGACGCCGCCGGTAATCGGCCGGTCGTGATCGAATTTGAAGAGATACGGGCGCTGTTCCCACGAACTGAACGCGAAACTGCCCAGCTGGAACACGCTTTCGACCTTGCGCGTGAACCACACGCGCGGCAGTTCCGGAAAGCTCGCGAAGATGGACTTGCCCGTCACCTGTTCGGCGGGCTTGCCGCTGTGGTCCGCCATAAAGCGATTCCACATCGACACGTTGAGATCGCGGTCGAGCACGAAGACGCCAAAGCCCACGCGCTCGATAACCAGTTCACTCAATACGTGCCGGAGTTCTTCCATGCGTCAGAGGCTCGACAGCAGCGCGTCGAGCGCCTCGTTCAGATGCGCGATGGCGTCTTCGGCCATCAGCATGACGAGGTGCGCGCGGAAACTGTGGTCTTCCAGCGCGAAATTGACTTCCAGCAGCAACGCGGTTTTCCACGCCAGCATGCCGGGCTGGAATACGTCGTCGAGCGCCATGTCGTCGCCGAGCATGCCGGGCGGCGAGAAGATCGGCGCGCGGCCGAGGTTGTCGAAAATGCACGAAACGCACGCGCCCATCAGCACGGTGGCGACGTCGAAAATCAGTTCGGCGCGCGTGGTGGTCTCGTAGCTCGACTTGGTGTACGGGTCGTTGACCAGCGCGCACAACTGATCGACGCTGCCGCTCTTGCACAGCACGATCGCCTCGCCCTTGATGTCCGAGCGAAAGCCCTGACGCACGGCAGTGACGGTGTCGGTGATGCCGGTCATTTCGGTGAGCGCGGCAGAGGCGTCCGCCACGCCGACCACGCGCACGCGCGGCACCGACAATTCGATAAACGTGCCGAGCAGTTTGGACAGGCGCGTGGCGGCCTGGCCCATCGCCATATTGGCGACTTCCTGCAGGGCATCGCGCTGATCTTCGTTCAGCGCGGAATGAGCTTGATCAACCATGGAGTCCGTACTCCTTCAGAACTGGACGCAGCGCCTCGGGCGTCACCGGTTTCGCCAGAAACGCGATTGCACCGAGCGCACGCACGCGTTCCTGCGCCATCGGCTGCACATCGGCCGATACGACGATCACGAAGGTATTCAGGTCTTCGTGCTGCAAGGCGTCCAGCACCTGATAACCGGTCATGTCGGGCATCGTGAGGTCGAGAAACATCACGGATGCGCGGCCCGCGCGATACAACTCGAGCGCTTCCCGTCCGTTCGTCGCGTAGGAAATCTCCACGTCCCAGTCTTCGGGCAGTGCGCGCGTCAGGACCTTGCGCGCAAGCAGGGAATCATCGGCAATGACAATCGGCAACGGCATGGTCGGCGCTTTTATGGTTCGTGGATCGTTCGGTTCGGACTTCCGGTTGAGGACGCAGGACCGCTCTCTAGAGTTCGTTTACGGCATGGCCGACAACTTCTTGATGCGCTTAATGCGTGTTCGGCGTTCGTTATGCGTGGATTTCGGAAGCGATCGAGGCGATGCGCCGAGGCTTTCGCCCATACAAAATCCCGCTTAAATCAGACGGTTGCATTGTCGTATCAATAAGATGTCAAAGCAACTCAGTTCGCTGCCGCACTCAAAATATTTGCGCGCAAAGGTCATACAAATCAGGTAAAAACCACTCTAAACCTACCGTGCGATACTTTGCCTTGCTTTTGCGATCGTTTGCGCTGCCGATTCTCTCGCTAACTGCGAACGGTTGTTCTGTCGAGCGTGCGTGACCGTCGCCGGATCGGCATATTTTCTGCATGCTTTTGGCGGTTATGCCCTGACCACCGCGAACAGACGGGCTTCCGCGCGTCAGACCGGACACACGATCGCGTAAAGATTTCTATTTATCTCCCAAAATGACGCCGCACCGAGAGGAGTCCGACGCCGACACTGCCGGTGAACACTGGCAGGAGGAACCGCCGTTTCCGGTGGTGCCCGAACGCAACTTCACCGCGCAGCGTATGACGCTGTACGCGTTGCTGATCGCGGCGGTGGTCCTGCCTTGCCTCTACGTCGCGATCACGGCGTACACCGACTATCACGCGCGCGTGGCCGCCGCCACCGAATCGGTTGCGCGCAATGCGCGGGTCGCCGAAGAGCACGCGCTCAAGGTCTTCGATCTCAACGTCACGCTGAACGAACGCATCGTCGATTTGCTCGATGGGCTGGACGCGAACGCGATCCGCCGCGATGGCGAAACCATTCATCGCCGCCTGAAGGCGATGAGCGGCAGTTATTCGCAGGTGTCGGCGGCGTCCGTGTTTGGGCCGGACGGCAAGCTGCTGGTCACGAGCCGCACGTTTCCCACGCCCGATGTTTCCGTCGCGACGCGCGAGGACTTTGGCGGGCTGCGCAGCGAACGCGCGATCGAACAGGTGTCGCGCGTGATGATCGGGCGCGTGGCGGGCGAGCCGGTATTCAATACCGCAGCGGTGCGACGTACGCCGAACGGCAAGTTCGACGGCATCGTTTCCATTGCGCTGCGGCCTGCGTATTTCAATGCGTTCTATCGCGAGTTGCTGGGCGACAGCCCAACTGTGTCGCTTGGGCTGACGCGACAGGACGGCGAAGTGCTCGCGTGGTATCCGGCGCGGCCGGCGGATCGCATGTCGCTGGCACCGGAATCGCCGTTGCGCGAGGCGTATCGCGCGGGCGTGAGGAGCGGTGTCGTCGAAATGTTGTCGGGGCTGGATCAGCAGGTGAAGATCGTCGCGTACCGGCGCGTGGGCAACTATCCGGTGTATGTATCGAGCGGTTATCCGATCGCCACGTTGTGGTCGGAATGGTGGCGTCATCTGAGCGTGCTGGCCTTGTCGATCTTCGCGCCGTGCGTGGTCTTGTGGGCGGTGATCGGCCAGTCGCTGCGGCGGCTCAGAACCGAAGAGGAAGCGTGGGAGCGCTGGCAGGCCGAAGCGTCGATGCGGCGCTCGATCGAATCGGCGTATCGGCAGGCGCGCAAGATGGAGGCGCTCGGCAATCTGGTCGGCAGCGTTGCGCATGACTTCAATAATCTGCTGATGATCGTATCGACCAATGTGCAGATTGCGCGGCGACGCGGCGCGCCCGGTCTGGAACGCGAACTCACGGCGATGGAACGCGCGCTCAAGGCCGGGCAATCGCTGACGCGGCAACTGCTCGGCGTCGCGCGCAAACAGCCGTTGCGTAACGAGACGATCGCGGTCGGCAAATGGGTGCCGGCGGGACGCGAACTGCTGAAGGCATCGCTTGGGGCGAAGGTGGCGCTGAATGTGGCGGTGGCGGCGGAAATCTGGCCGGTGCGCGTCGATCCCGCCGAACTGGAACTCGCGCTCATCAACGTCGCCGTGAACGCGCGCGACGCGATGCCGAACGGCGGCACTTTCACCGTGCGCGCAGACAACGTGTGCTTCCGTCACGAAGACGGCTTTCCAATCACCGGCGATTTCGTGCAGTTGTCGCTCGAAGATACGGGCGTCGGCATGAGTCCGGAAGTGCTCGGGCGCGCGTTCGAACCGCTCTTCACCACCAAGGCGAAGGGCATGGGCACGGGTCTCGGTCTGCCGCAGGTGTTCGCGTTCTGCGAGCGCGCGGGCGGACTGGCGACCATCGATAGCGCGATCGGCGCGGGCACGGCGGTGCGGCTGTATTTACCGCGTGCGGCGGCGCAAGGCGCATCGGCTACGGTTGCAGCGGATACGCCCGCCGATGCGGTCAAGGAAAGCACCGGTCTGCGCGTGCTGCTCGTGGAAGACAACGAGGAAGTCGCCGCGGGCACCGAAGCGCATTTATCGATGATGGGCCACCACGTCACCTGGGTCTTCAACGCCGACACCGCCGTGAACTCGCTCGAAGCCGCCCGCGACCGCGCCACCTCGCCCGCCGATTTCCCCTTCGATGTCGTGCTGTCCGATATCCATATGCCGGGCCAGTTGAACGGTATCGATCTGGCGGAATTGCTGGAGCGTTTCGAACCGCGCATTCCGGTGATTCTCGTCACCGGCTACGCGGAAGAACTCGACCGCGCGCGCGAAGTGGATGCGCGCGTGCTGTCCAAACCCTTCGATATCGCGCTGCTCGATTCCTTGCTGCGCGGCGTGCGTGAACGCGCCGATGAAAACGCGAAGACGGCGGCGCGCTCCGTCGGTCGCTGAAACTTCGATATCCTGCGCATTTCTCGTTGCGGTGCAATAACCCTTTCGTTTGTAAAAACGATGTGGCCCGCGATCGCGCGCCGCACGGCCGTTCAATCGCGGATAGCCCCGGCACGCTCGTTGCGTGATGCCCTTTATGTTCGGCTGAACAAGTCAGAGCCGAATCCACATATGGCCCATCCGCAGGAGGCGACAATGCGACACACCGTTATCGGAGTATTCGACACGTATGCGCAGGCCGAGGGCGCTCGCTCGGCATTGATCAGCGCGGGTTTTCCGCGCGCCGATATCGAGCTGCAAGCCAATCCGAAGCGCGACGATGCCGCTGAACTGTCCGCCATGCCCGATGAAGAAACGCATCGCGAGCCGGGCGTGCTGGCGAATATCGAGCGCTTTTTCAGCATGTTGTTCGGCGGGCGCGAGCAGCCTGCGGAAGTCGCGCATTACTCGGAAGCCGTGCGGCGCGGAGCCGTCCTCGTTGCCGTCGATACACCGAGCGTCGAGCAAGCCGACATTGCGCGCGCGACGCTCTCGGATCAGGGCGCGATCGATATCGATGAACGCGCGGCAAGCTGGACTGCACTTGAACACGGCGGCGATGTCACGGAAGAGCGTGATCATTCCGTGCTCGATGAACTCGGCCTGGGACGCGGCAGCGCCGTGCCGGGACGCGATCCGGTGGACGAGCCGCGCGCGCGTGCTTATCCGCATGCCGATGTCGGCGATCCCGCTGAACCGCTGCTGGACCCGCTCGCTGATCCCCTGGGCGATCCGATGACGCGTCGCGATCCCGCCGCGCTGTCGTCGCGCGATTATCCGAGCGACCCGGCCGATGACATGCTGATGCCGCGCACGGGTTCTGCATCGCGCGCCGCCGATCCGCTTGTCGGCGATTCCGTCTCCGAACGCGATGCGCTCGCAGGCCGCGACCCGCTGCGTCCGGCATCGAACGATCCGTTGCCGGGCGTGCGCACCGACAACGCCGCCGACTGGCGTCCGGTGAACGACCCGCTCGGTCCGCTCGACGAAGCCGCAAGGCCGTATCAGGCGGCATCGGGCATGCAAAGTCAGACGCCAGGCATGCAGTCGCAATCAATCGGAGCGTCGGGTCCGCAAACCGTGCCCAACGAGTACATGGAGTATGAAGAAGACTTCCGCGCCGATTACGACGCCCGCTACGCCGCCACCGGCGAGCCGTACGAGGACTATCAGGGCGCGTATCGCTTCGGCGCGACGCTCGGCAACGACGACCGCTATCGCAGCCGCGCGTGGGACGATCAGATGGAATACGAAACGCGCCGCGACTGGGAAAGCCGTCATCCGGATGGCGGCGATACGTGGGAGCGCTTCAAGGCCGCGATTCGTCACGGCTGGGAACGCGTGACGGGACATCATCACGTGTAAATAAAGCGATAAGGCCCGCTGTCAACCAGCGGGCCTTTTTGCATGTGCACTTACACCGCGTAGTGCTTCACCCAGGCCACGTATTTATCGACGAAACCCTGCAAGAACTTGCGCGTGTCGTCATTGACGATATTGCCGTTCGCATCGATCCGGTTTTCATCGTGCTTGATGAACATTTCCGGCTGACCGAGCAGCGCGATATCCAGATAAGCGCACACGCCGCGCAAATGCGATTGCGCGATGGCCGTGCCCAGCGCCCCGACGGACGTACCGATAATCGCGCCTGGCTTGCCGCCCCACGCACTATGTCCCCACGGACGCGAACCCCAGTCGATCGCATTCTTCAGCACGCCGGGAATCGAGCGGTTGTATTCGGGCGTGACGAACAGCAGCGCGTTCGCCTCGGTGATCTTCTGCTTGAAATCGAGCGCGACCTGCGGATAGTCGGCATCGTAATCCTGGCTGTAGAGCGGCAGACTGGCGATGTCCAGATGCTCGAATTCGAACTCCGACGGCATCAGCGATTCAACCGCGCGCGCCAGTTGCTTGTTGAACGAACCCTGCCGAATGCTGCCGACCACCACCGCGACTTTGTAGGCCATCACATTTCTCCCCGTTCAGGTTGATAAGCGCTCCATGATAGGCGCAACGCCAAAAGTGCGTCATGCGGGTGCATTGGGCGCGCATTGTGCGTGTCCGAGTATTGTTCAGGTGATTGAGACAGCAGACCAGTCCGTTCCGCGCCCCGTAGCGGTTTGACGCTAAATATCCCCAACGTTATCCACACTTTCTGTGGATAACTTTTTGGCTGCCTTCGCCGCGATCGTTTTTGATTCTTCAACGAAACAAAAGCTTACGCGAAGGCTTCCACCAAGCCGTTTAGAAACGGGCCAGCATTCAACCAGTTCGGACAACAATGTGTTGGCTCAATCGGTATTTTTGTCCAATAGGAATGCTCCTAGACTGCCTCTCAAGCGTCGTCCGACGCACGCCAACTCAGAGAAGCAAGGAGTATCACCATGAAAAACGCACTGATCAGCGGCCTCGTATTGTCCGCGCTTTTGGCCACCGCGCCGGCCTTCGCACAATCGGCATACGGCGCGAAATCGCGTACGGAAGTGAAAGCGGAACTCGCCAGCGCGCGCCGTGCGGGCGATCTGGATGCGGTGAATTCGCTGAGCTATCCGCAATTGCGTCCGTATCAGGAACGCCATGCGCAGGAACGCGCCAACGCGAATGCGGGCAGCGTGACACGCTGAATCGCACGTTCGACGATTTCAAGGAACGGGAACGATCCCTCCTCCACCATCGATATGAAGGTGGTTTTCGCCCGGCGTCCCTGCGCCGGGCTTTTTTATGTTTTCAGAGCATGACGGTCAGACACAGCGTCACCGTGATCAGCGACACGACCGTGGAAAACAGAATCGCGTTCGACGTCACGCCGCCTTCCCGTCGATAAAACTCCGCGAGCATAAACGGGCCGGCGCCGGTCGGCAGCGCGCTCAGAATCACGGCGGTCTTCGACCAGAGCGGCGGCAAGCCGAACAGATGAACGGCCAGAAACCACGTCAAAACAGGCTGCGCGAACAGCTTGAGCGATACCAGCGCGCTCGTCGTCTTCGCGCTCTGCGCTTCGCCTTTCGCGCCGAGGAATAAGCCGAGCGCCACCAGCGCGCACGGACTCGCCGCGCCGCCGAGCAGCTTCAGCAAGGCTTCCGCGCCAGCTGGCACATGCGCGCCCGCCCCGCTGAACAGCGCCCCCGCGATCGGCGCGATCAGCAGCGGATTCTTCATCAGCGACCACCCCACGCGCCTGAACGTCGCGCCGAAATTCTTCTCCGTCTGAAGCCCGAGTTCGATCAGCACGATCGCGCACGCGAACAACACGCACACGGTGATGATCGTCGCGATCACGGCGGGCGCGAGACTTTCCTTGCCGAACGCCAGCAAACACAGCGGCAAACCGACGAAACCAGTATTCGGATACGCCGCATTCAACCCGTCGATGCTCGCATCTGCGAGATGGCGCGACTGCATCAATCGCACGACCAGCGTCAGCAGAAACACCGCTGCCGAACCGATGCCGAACGCCGCAATAAACGCGGGTTGATCGAGTTCGCTCCACGGCGTCTTCGACATGATGTCGAACAGCAGCGCGGGCAGCGCCAGATACACCACAAACTTGTTCAACTCCGACGCGGCGGTCGGCCCGAGCTTGTTAAAGCGGCGGCAGGCATAGCCCGCGAAGATCAGCCCGAAGATCGGCAGGATGATGGTGAACAGCGGCGTGAGCAATTCGGGCAAGGCTGAAAACGCGGCGGGCATGGAGTGGATCAGGGTTTTTACGGAGAAGGCGTGAGAATACCCGTTGTCAAAAAGGTGAGGTGATTCGGGAGACGGTGATGGGTGAGGTATCGCGCATCAAGCAGGCTCACTTTTGCGGATTCCCACGCAGCAAGGCTTTGCGGCGCGCTTCAAGTCGTTTATTTGTTTTGGACTTCAACTCTTTGTTCGCAAATGATTTTTATGCAGGAGGGCTGTGTATCGGATTGATATGATGAATTTGTGTCTGCGGGCACTTTGGTCGCTGCGTGGACAGGCGTGATCGGATAAGGTGAGGCTATTCGGGAGCGTCGCGAGCGGTGCGTGAATGTGTGCATCGCAACTCACTTCTTGCCCTCGCTGAATGAGAAACTCGCAATAAATCAGCTATTTACGGTTCCCCACGGTGAAGGGCGCACACACAGGCAGAAGGTGAAAAACCTCACCTCAACGCGCTTAAGGTGAGCGTTTTCGGGACCACGAAACGACGGAACGAAGTTTGCTGCACCAACGTCCTTCAAACCAGAAACATGACTTTCAAGGCCACATGAAAATCGGACGAACCCTGGCTTATGGCGCGCTGGCACTTATCGCGATCGGTGGACTCGGCGCATGTATGGCGTTTTCGTCGAACGGCGCGCGCAAGAGCGGCAACGAGAACGTGCCCGAGCCCATGAAGGCCGTCGATCTCGACCGATACCTCGGCCATTGGCACGAGTTCGCCCGCTACGAAAACCGCTTCGAACGCGGCTGCGAAGCCGTCACCGCCAACTACGCGCGCCGCGAGGACGGACTCGTTTCGGTCATCAACGGATGCCATCAGGGCGGGCTGAGCGGGCCGTATCGCTCGTCGGAAGGGCGCGCGAAGATCGTGCCGGGATCGAACAACGCGAAGCTGAAGGTGTCGTTCTTCGGACCGTTCTATGTCGGCGATTACTGGATTCTCGATCACGCCGACGACTACAGCTGGTCGATCGTCGGTGAACCGACCGGGCGTTATCTATGGATTCTGACGCGCGACCGGAAACCGTCGGCGGAGATGCGGCGCATGCTGATGGAGCGCACGCGCGCGCTCGGTTATGACGTGACGATGCTGCGCGAAACGCAGCATCGCTGATCGATCGCCATCAATCATTCAATCGTCGATGGCCGCGTAGATCAGCCGTTCGTATTCCTTGGCGAGCGGAAACGGCTCTTCCGCGCGCCGCTGAATCAGCATGATGCCGATCATGTTTTCCACCGGATCGGCAAACCAACTGGTGCCGAGCGCGCCCGGCCATGCGAACGAACCCATCGAGCGATACCCCGCGGGCAACTGGAACGCCGGTTTATCGATAATCGATACACCAAGACCAAAGCCCTGTGCGCGCCACACCGGATAACCGAACGCGGGAATCTGCCGTTGCGCGGGCGTGAGAAAGTCCGAGCGCATCAGATCGACCCATTTGTGCGACAGCAGGCGCGGACCATCGGGCAGACGTCCGCGTGCGAGCAGCATGCGCGCGAAGCTGAGGTAATCGTCGGCGGTCGAGACGAGTCCGCCGCCACCGCTTTGAAAGCGCGAGGCATCGAGCCATCGGCTGGACGACGGGTGATCTTCGACGAATTGCGTGCCGTCGGGCGCGACTGCATACGAAGTCGATAAGCGTTGCGCTTGTTCGGGCGTCACGAAGAACGCGGTATCCACCATGCCGAGCGGCTCGAAAATGCGCGTGCGGAAAAACTCGCCGAGCGGCATGCCCGAGACACGCTGGATCAGCGCGCCGAGCACATCGGTGGAAATGCCGTAATGCCAGTGATCGCCGGGATGACAAACCAGCGGCAATTCCGCCACATGATCGAGCCAGCGCGACGGATCAACCTGCGCGTCGAAACCGTTGAACACGCTTTCGTAAGCGTGGGCCAACTCGCCCGATGCTGTGAAGTGATACGCGAAACCCGCGCGATGCGTCAGCAGATCGAGCAGCGTGATCGGTGCGCGCGCCGGTTCGGTCTGCGACAGCGGCGCTTCCGGATCGATCAGCACGTTCGGATTCGCCAGCTCCGGCAGCCACTTTTCCACCGGCGATTCCAGCGCGATCCGCCCTTCTTCGATCAGCATCAGCGCGGCGACGCTGGTGACCGGCTTGGTCATCGATGCAATGCGAAACAGCGTGTCGCGCGTCATCGGCGTGCGCGCCTCGGTGTCGCGATAGCCGATGGCATCGGCCTGAGCGATTTCGCCGTTGCGCCACGTGAGCATGACGACGCCGGCGACCTTGCCTGCATCGACGAAACCTTGCATGGAAGTGCGCGTCTCGGCCAGACGCGCGGCATCGAAGCCGGCTTGGGTCATTGCTTGTCCTCGGGCTTTATTGGCTCGCGCCCGCCTTGCACGCGATCAGCATGGAATTCTGGCTGTCGCCGGTCGATTGATCGATCACGTCGTAGCCGCTCGGGCAGAGCGCCTTGGCGTTATCGGTGCAATTGCGCCAGCCGCCGTAAGCGGGGCATTGAATCTGTTGCGTGGGACGTCCGTCGGCGGAAAAAAGCGGTGGCGCGCTGCTGCATCCGCCGAGCGCGAGCGTGCCCAAAGTCAACGCAGTGAGCATCGCCGACAAGCCGATTGCTTTGCCGAGTTTCATCCTTACCCCTTGTTTTACAGTCGTTTTTATCGATCGAGCGCGGGCGCCGCGCGGACCTCGCGAGTATGCCACGCAATGCTTTCGCGCCTGTTTCGCCGTGTGTGCGAACGCGCTCGTATGACAAAAACTGACCGCGCTTATATGTCGCTTATACGTCGATACCCAAAGCCGCGATCTTCTTGTAAAGCGTCGCCCTTCCGATGCCGATTCGCTTTGCCGCGTCCGGCACGCGTCCGCCGCTGGCGCGCAGGGCATCGGACAGGAAGCGGCGTTCGAAGTCGGTCATGGCGTCGGTGTACGAAGTGGCGTCGGTTTTCGGTTCAGGCTCGGGCGCGATCCGGCCGGCATCGATAAAAGCGGAGATGGCGCGGGCATCGATATGTTCGCTGTCGGAAAGCATCAGCGCGCGTTCGAGCGTGTTGCGCAGTTCGCGCACGTTGCCCGGCCACGTGTAGGCGGTCAGCAAACGCAGCGCGTCCGCATGCAGCGTGAAATGGCCGATCCGGCTCTCGCCCGCGAGTTCTTCGAGAATCGTATAAGCGAGCGATTCGATATCGCCCAGACGTTCGCGCAAGGGCGGCGCGTGAATCGTCAGCACGTTGAGCCGATAGAACAGATCTGCGCGAAACCGCCCCGCCGCGACCAGCGCCGGCAAATCCGCGGATGTCGCCGCGATAATCCGCACATCCGCGCGCACGATCCGGTTCGATCCGATCGGCTCGAACTCCTTGTCCTGCAACACGCGCAACAGCTTGCCCTGAAGCGGCAGCGGCATATCGCCGATTTCATCGAGAAACAGCGTGCCGCCGTGCGCCAGTTCGAACTTGCCGATGCGTCCTTTCTTCTCCACGCCCGTGTACGCGCCCGGCGCCGCGCCGAAGAATTCGACTTCGAGCAGATTGTCAGGAATCGCCGCGACGTTCACGGTGACGAGCGGTTTCGCCGCCCGCGTCGATGCGCCGTGGATCGCGTGCGCGAGCAGTTCCTTGCCGGTGCCGGTTTCGCCGAGCAAGAGCACGGGTGAATCGACCAAGGCCGCGCGCCGCGCCTGACGCTTCACTTCGAGACTCGCGGCACTCGTGCCGACGAAACTCGCGAACGTATATTTCGCGCGCCGCGCCTGCGCCAGCGATTGCCGCGTCGCGATCAATTCCTGCTGCACGCGCGAGTAATGCGCGAACAGCGGCGTGAGCGCCTTCATCTCATCGAACAGGGCGAAGCCGATTGCGCCGACCGTCACGCCGCGATCGTCCTTGAGCGGCAGGCGCGTAACGACCAGCGGTTCGCGATCCGTTTCCAGCACGTCGAGCAGAATCGGCTTGCCGGTGGCGACGACTTCGCGCATCAAACTGTTCGGAATCACCGACTCGCAATCCAGACCGATGGCCTCGTTCGGATCCGAGAAGCCGAAGCGCGCGGCGTAGCGCTTGTTGATCCAGACCACGCGCGCGTCCGCATCGACGATAAAAGTGCCTTCGCTCAGATTTTCGAAGGTCTTGAACAGCGATTCCATCGCGCGACGCATGACGTCGCCGTAATCGGCGGGAACGTTGATCCAGTCGTTGCGCATCCTGCTTTGTCTCCGGTTTCTCTTTATCGAGACGGATTATCTCAATTTGGAGACATCCCGTATCTCGGTGTTTTCGCGGGCTTTCGCGAGGCGAGAACGTTTTTCGTCGTCTCCGATCTGAGACATTTTCTCGACATATCGAACGGTCATGCTATGGTCAGTGGTTGCAAACGCCCGTCAGGCCTGACAGACAAGGCACTGGCACGGTTACTGCATTCGCCCGCGCGTCGCGATACCTTTGCGAATACTTGTCAAAACGCGCGCGCCTCCACGAGAGGCAGCAAAAACAAACATTCCTGGAGACTCACACTCAATGTCGTTCATCATCGTGCTCGCCGCTCTGGCGTTCCTGATGCTGGCCGCTTATCGCGGTTACAGCGTCATTCTTTTCGCGCCGATCGCCGCCCTCGCGGCGGTCCTTCTCACCGAACCCGCCGCCGTCGCACCCGTGTTTTCCGGCATCTTCATGGAGAAGATGGTCGGCTTCGTGAAGCTGTATTTCCCCGTGTTTCTGCTGGGCGCGGTGTTCGGCAAAGTCATCGAACTGTCCGGATTTTCGGAAGCGATCGTCGTCGCGGCGATCAAGTACATCGGCAAATCGCGCGTCAATGCGGTGATCGTCGCGGTGTGCGCGCTGCTCACCTACGGCGGCGTGTCGCTGTTCGTGGTCGTGTTCGCGGTGTATCCGTTCGCGGCGGAGATGTATCGACAAAGCAATATTCCGAAGCGTTTGATGCCCGGTGCGATTGCGCTCGGCGCGTTCTCCTTCACGATGGACTCGCTGCCCGGCACGCCGCAGATTCAGAACATCATTCCGACGACGTTCTTCAAGACGACCGGCTGGGCCGCGCCGTGGCTCGGCGTGATCGGCTCGGTGTTCATCATCGTGGTCGGTCTGTCGTTTCTGGAATGGCGCCGCCGCTCCGCGATGGCCAAGGGCGAAGGCTACGGCACCTCGCTGGTCAACGAACCGGAGCATGTCGAATCCGCGCGTCTGCCGAATCCGGTGCTGGCGATTGCGCCGCTGATTCTCGTCGGCGTCGCCAACTTCGCGCTGACCAAGTGGATTCCGACGTGGTACGGCGCGAGCTACACGGTCGCGCCCGAAGTGCTGCCAGGCGTGCACGCGCCGGTGACCACGGCGATCAAAACCGTGGTCGCGATCTGGGCCGTAGAAGGCGCGTTGCTGCTCGGTATCGTGCTGGTCTTGCTGACGGCGTTCTCGCGCGTGAAAGAGCGCTTTGCTGTGGGCACGCGCGCGGCGGTCGCGGGCGCGTTGCTCGCGGCGATGAACACGGCATCGGAATACGGTTTCGGCGGCGTGATCGCGGCGCTGCCGGGCTTTCTCGTCGTCAGCGATGCGCTGAAGAGCATTCCGAATCCGCTGGTCAACGCGGCGATTTCGGTGAGTGCGCTGGCGGGCATCACGGGATCAGCGTCGGGCGGCATGAGTATCGCGCTGGCGGCAATGTCGGATACGTTTATCGCAGGCGCGAATGCGGCGCATATTCCGCTGGAAGTGCTGCATCGCGTGGTCGCGATGGCGAGCGGCGGCATGGATACGTTGCCGCATAACGGCGCGGTCATCACGCTGCTGGCGGTGACCGGGCTGACGCACCGCGAATCGTACAAGGACATTTTCGCGGTGACGATCATCAAGACGCTGGCAGTGTTCTTTGTGATTACGGTGTACTACCTGACGGGCATCGTTTAAATCTCGTCATGCAAGTGGCCGCTGACACGCGGCCACCGCAGCGCCCACGAGCAATACGAGCGCGGAATACACGATTCCGCGCTCCAATCCCGCACTATCCGATACCCAGCCGATCACCACCGGCCCCGCAATCTGCCCGAGCGCAAACACGATGGTGAACGCGCTGATTCCCTTCGCCCACTGACTGGCCGGCAGGTTATGCCGCACGAAAGCCGTGGTCGATGCCACCGCCAACAAGAACGTCGCGCCGAACACCGAGCCCGACACGAACACCGCCAGCGGATGCATCACGAACGCGGGCACCAGCGTCGCGATACCGAGCAGCGCATTGAAGACCGCGAGCGCCTGTCCGCCGCGCATGCGATCGAGCAGCGCGGACCACAAGCGCGCCGACACGACGGTCGCCGCGCCGAGCAAAATATAAAAGCCGCTGATGGTGGCCGCGCTCATCCCGCCTGTGCGCAGCAGCGCGACGATAAACGTCATGTAGCCGATATACCCGATACCGAACATCGCGTAGCCAATCAGGCCGGGAATGATGCGCGCGCCCCATGTGCCATGCGACGCCTGAGCCGCCTGGTTATCCGATGCCCGCGCCCGCCGCGCATGACTCGTTTCAATACGCCGCGCCGCGCCCGTCGCGATAATTGAGCACGCAACGCAGACGGCGGCGAGCGCGAACCACGCGTATCGCCAGCCGTGCAGCGCGGGCAAGACCGTGAACGGCACCAGCACCGACGACGCCACGATGCCCCATCCCGTGCCGCCGTAATACAGCCCGAGCAACAGACCCGCGCCGCGCGTGCTCAGCGACGCGAGTTGCGCTGCCAGCACGCCGCCGCTGATAAACACCAGCGCACTGCCGATGCCCGCGGCCACGCGCAACGCCAATAGCAGAGAAGTGGAAAACACGAGACCGCTTGCGGCAAGAAGTAACGTCGTGCTGACGCAGCCGGCGAGCAGCAAGGTCGCGGGCGTCCATCGACGAGAGAGGCGCGGAAAGCACAGCGCGCCGAGCAGATAACCCAGCGCGTTGGCCGTGTTCATCGCGCCGGCTTGCGCGAAGGTCCAGCCGAGATCGAGTTTCATCGGCGGCAAAAGCAGCGCGTAGGAGAAACGCGCCATGCCGAGCGCAATCGCGCTTCCAAGCGATAAAGCCGCCGCCCACAACACCGCGCGACTCGCGCTCAACTGCTCTTGCATTGCTTTTTGCTCCGCTCCGATCGACCGTATTCTCTTATCATCGATTGGTCGGTCGAAGCAACCGCGAGCGACGCGCTACGTTTCGAGCCTGACGATTGCTATCAGCCCGTGCGGTTTCGCATCGGCCAGTTCGACACGCGCGCCAATACGCGCCGCAATCGTATTTACGATCGACAAGCCCAGACCCGAGCCGTCTGCATCGTTGCCGAGCACGCGATAGAACGGGTCGAACACGCGCTCGCGTTCTTCCGGCGCAATGCCCGGCCCCGTATCTTTGACACGAATCCACGCGCGGCCATCGTGCGCGCCTGTAGACAGATCGACGCGGCCGCCTGCGGGCGTGTAGCGAATGGCGTTATCGACGAGATTGCGGATCAGGATGGTGAGATCGGCCTGCGGCGCGCGCGCGACAACATCTTCATCGCTCGATACACCGATATCGATATCCTTCTCTTCCGCCAGCGGCACCAGATCTTCGAGCACATTGCGAAAGACTTCCTGCACGCGCTGCGTCGCGCGTTCGTCCTGACGGCGTTCCTGCAAACGCGCCAGCGTCAACAACTGATTCAGCAGCGCGCGCGTGCGGCGCAGACCGCTGCGCAAGGCATCGAGCCGTTCGCGGGCGACATGCGAAAGCGGTGTTTCGTGCAGCCTTTCCGCTTGGATCGATAACGCCGTCAGCGGCGAGCGCAACTCATGCGCGGCATCGGCGACAAAGCGGCGCTGCACGGCCACCGCCGTTTCCACGCGCGCCAGCAGCCGGTTAATCGCGACCACGAAAGGCGTGATTTCGCTCGGCAAATCGTCGCCGGAGAGCGCGGAGAGATCATGCTCGGCGCGGGCATCGAGACTGGTGGAAAGCGCGGTCAGCGGCGTGAACATATGCCTGACCAGCAGATGGAGCACGATCAGCAGCAACAGCGCCAGCAAGCCGAACGGCATGACCGTGGCGAGCGCGCTGTTCTTCGCGATCTCATCGCGCCCGACGGTTTTCTGGCCAACGATCACGCGCGTGCCGTCTTTCAGCGTCTTGATCGCCAGCCGCCAGGTCTCGTCCTGCACGATCTCGTTTTGCAGACCATCGGGCAAGCTGTGCGGCAGATCGAGCGGCACGCGCTGATCCATCGTCTGAATCACGAGACGCGATTCGGGGTCCGCGCCCGCGACGTTATCGAGCGCTTCGTGTTCCATCACTTCGAGCGTGCGCGGCGTGATGAGCGCGGCGACGTGCAGCAACTGCCCGTCCTGCAACTCGTTGGCCTCGTGAAACGCGGTCTTGAACGCGATCACCCCGCCGATCACCGCCATCAATACGACAGACGCCGACAGCCATGCCGACAGCCTGAACTGCAAGGACCGCGTCATGCCGGCTTCGACACCATCCAGCCGACGCCGCGCACGTTGCGGATCGCGGCCGCGCCGAGTTTCTTGCGCAGCGTGTGAATGATGAATTCGACCGCGTTGCTTTCCACTTCCTCGTTCCAGCCGTAGATGTGATCTTCGAGTTCGGCGCGCGAAAGAATCGAACCGGGGCGAATCATCAGCGCTTGCAGCAAGGCGAATTCGCGGCTGGACAGGCGCGCGGTGACGTCGCCGTGCGTGGCTTCGCGCGTGGCGGGATCGAGCGATATCGTGCCGTTCGAAAGGATCGGCGCGGCTTGCCCGCCGCGCCGCCGGATCACCGCGCGCATGCGGGCTTTCAGCTCGGACATGTCGAACGGTTTGATCAGATAATCGTCCGCGCCCTCGTCGAGACCGCGAATGCGATCCTCGACCGAATCGCGCGCGGTGGTCACGATCAGCGGCGCGCGATTCTGCGTCTGGCGCACGCTACGCAATACGTCGATGCCATCGGTGCCGGGCAGGCCGAGATCGAGCAGAATTGCATCGTAGATATGGGTAGAAATACTGAGTAGCGCTGACTTTCCGTCGCGCACCCAATCCACTGCATAACTCGCATCTTTCAACGCGCCCAATACCGACTCACCGATCATCCGATCGTCTTCAACCAGCAATACCCTCATGTGATGTCTCCGCGCGCTCATCGCTTGATCGAAACGATGGCGAGGAAAGATTGCAGCGCGTAATTCATCTCAAAGACTCACGATTTTTAAATAAGTCCCTGAGAATAGTGGCCAGAAACTTATGAGAAGCTTAGGCCCACCTATTTTTAATCGTTTCTTTACTTAGC